>NZ_JAPVBP010000012.1:0-124909 GCF_026968025.1 Modestobacter sp. VKM Ac-2978
AGCCAGACCACAGCGACCGACCACCGCCGGCGGAAGGCGAAACGCCCAAGACGATCAAGCAGACCTGCCATGTCGGTGCTCCCAGTTCTCGTGGATGTCACAGGGAGCGTTCCCTCCAGGCAGGGGTCCCGTCGTCGTGCAGACGCAGGCTTCATCTACGGTGATCGCAGTAGGCAAGAACTCAACGTCGGGACTGCTTCGCGGAGTCAAGCGGGCAGTATGGGCACGAGCGTCCGTACTGGATGGGCGTGAGTCGACCGAGGCGTCTTGACCGCGCCGCCGGTGATGGGCCCGTTCGATCCAGCTGGCGATCGCGATCCCCAGCGCTTGTCGGGTCCGCGACTGTCGGCGGTCGAGCACGCTCTTCTGCAGCAGGGCGAAGAACGACTCCATGGCAGCGTCGTCGCCGGCCGCGCCGACTCGGCCCATCGAGCCGGTGAGCTGATGCTGATTCAGGGCGTGAACGGACTTCCGCCTGCGGCACTTGTCGATGGAGTAGCCGGCGATTCGGTTGGAATGCGCGTCGTGATCGCGCACAGGTAGAGCTTGCCCTCGGCGGTGCGGTGTTCGGTGATGTCGGTCAACTACAAGGCGTTGGACGCCTCGGCGGTGAGCACCTGGTTGACCCGGTTGTCGTGCACCGGCGGTCCGGCCGGCCGCCCTTGCCTCGTCGGGGCTTGGCGAAAGCGCTCCACCACCGGTTTGCCGCACAGATCGCCAGGCCGCCCGAGCGGTCACCGGCTGCCCGTTCGCGGCGGCCTCTGTGGTGAGCAGTCGGTAGCCGAACTCCGGCTCGTCCCGGTGGGCGTCGAACAGCGCGTCGGCCCGGTAGGTAGGCACGCGGTCCCGGGCGGTGACCCGTGCGGCAGCCATCGCTAGCAGGGCTGGCGAGCGAGCTTGGGAACCCGGCACGTCACCGTCACGAGGACCCCGTCGACGGGGAGCTCACGAACGAGCCGGTAGGTCATGTCCCGGCAGGTTCGCCTGGGACAGATGGGCAGCCGCCCGGCGCAGCACCTCACCGGCACGGCGTCGTCACCTGGTGAACCGGTGCCGCCGCCCAGTCAGCCACCATCGACAGAGACGGAGCCAGCCTTGCTCGAGGAGAGCTCGTTGGATTGGCGGCACGCTGACGGTGATGCATCACCGGATGCCTGCCTCGTCAGGCGGATGTCTCCGGAGGAGAGCCGGTGGTCGTCCCCGACGTCTGGCAGGATCTGGCAAGTACATGGCTCTGAGTGGTATCCACTCAGCTGTCCTTCCCGCATACGTTCGTCTCGATCCAATGATCGCTCTGTCGAACGAATGATGAGGAAGTTCAATCGTGACCGATCAGACCGTTGTTGACGTTCAGGACCTCGCAACCGTCCTCGACCCTTTCGTGACTGGTCTCGCACACTCCTCGCGGTCTCCGGTGCTACGGAACCCGGCGGATGCAGGGATCGCCTATCAGGACATCTCCTACCCGTCTTCTGACGGGACTCCGCTGGAAGCCTGGTTCATCCCGTGTGAGGGATCAACGAAGTTGATCGTCTCCCTGCACGCCTTCGGTATGAACCGTTATGGATTTCCGGCGCACATTGAGCCGTGGAAGTCGGCCTTCGGACCCGGCAACGACACTGAGGTGGACTTCATCCAGGACTACAAGATCCTGCACGACGCCGGCTACAACGTGCTCACCTTTGACTTCCGCAATCACGGCCTCACCAGTGCGGCGAACGGGAACCTCGCATCGAACAACCGATTCGAAGCGCGTGACGTCATCGGTACGTTGAACTACATCCGTATGCGCCCGGACCTGGCAGGTATGACGCTCGGCATCCTCGCCCGGTGCATGGGCGCCAATGCGACGTTCCGGGCCATCGACGAAGACCCGCACGCCTTCAGGGACGTGAAGTGTCTCGTGGCCCCGCTCCTGCTGTCGCCGCTCGCCTTCCTGGAGACAGTGCTGGACGCCTCCGGTCTCGGCGAGCACGCAGACGAGGTCGATCGGCGGTTCCACCTGATCACCGGCGAGCGGCTGGTCGGTGGAACCGTGAGCAGGTGGGCGCCGTCGGTCACCATGCCGACGTTGACCTACGGGGTTCATGGCGACACGATCACTCGTCCCGCCGATCTGGAAGACGCCTACGCCGCCCTGGGGGCGACGGAGAAGGACATGTTCTGGATCGAGGACACCCCCCGGCGGTGGGACGGGTACAAGTGGTTCCAGCGGCACCCAGAACGTGTCCTCGAGTGGTTCGACACGTTCATGAAGTAGTGGCTTCGCAGGTGCAAGGCCTGCATGGTCCCTGTCACGGCGCCTCCTCCGGGCGATCCCGGGAGGAGTCGCCAGTCGAGGTGTGCTCGACTGAGGTGGGAGAAGAGAGCGGGAGAGGGATGGCAGGGCTGTATGCAGAGATGCGCCGACGCATCGCAGCGGCGGCCGATGATCCGGAGGGCAGGGCCGCAATCCCCGGGGTGACTCTTCACGCGGTCCGCACGCCCAGCGTCCCGGCTCGTGTGCTCTTCCAGCCGACGCTGTACCTCGTCGTGCAGGGAGCCAAGCGATTGATGCTCGGTGACCGGGAGATCACCTACGGTGGTGGTGAGCTCGTTCTGATGGGTTTGGACCTGCCCGCCCTGGTGCAGGTGACGAGGGCATCCGAGGACGAGCCGTACCTGTCCATGGAGATCGCTCTGGATCGACAGGTGCTCGCCGCCCTCGCCGCGGAGATGCCATCCGGCTCACGTGATGACGCGGAAGCCCTGACCGTCGGGCCCCTGCCTGCCGCGGTGCTCGAGCCAGCGCTGAGGCTGCTGCAGCTGATGGACGTTCCGACCGATGCGCGCGTGCTGGCGGACGCGGTCAAGAGAGAGATTCTCTACCGGGTGTTGTCAAGCCCGGGAGGAGCCAGCTTGACCCAGCTCATCCAAGCCGATTCCTTACTCGCCCGGATCGGCCAGGTCACCGAGTGGATGCGTGATCACCTGGAAGAACCCATCAGAATCGATGAACTGGCCAGTCGAGCCGCAATGAGCGTCACGTCGTTCCACCGCGGCTTCAAGTCCGTGACCGGAACGTCCCCCGGTCGTTATCACAAGATGCTGCGGTTACACGAAGCGCGACGGCTCATAGTCGCGAGGTCAGACAACCTGGTGCGAATATCAGCCGCGGTCGGGTATGTCAGCCCGTCGCAGTTCAGTCGGGACTACAAGCGCGAATTCGGCTCGGCTCCGGTCGTCGACGCCAGGCGCTTCGGCTGACTGTGAGGCTGGCCGGGTCGGTCCATCGGTGATGGGCTGACGGCTGGCAGCAGCGGGTGTGACCCTTCGTCTGATTGGCTTCGTGCCTTTCGCCCGACTTGTCCGTCTGCTGCTGCCGGCACCGGCCCGGCCCGGCCGGAGACGTTGGCCTGATCAGGAGCTTGACCGCCAGTG
Source organism: Modestobacter sp. VKM Ac-2978 (assembly GCF_026968025.1). Taxonomy (NCBI): domain Bacteria; kingdom Bacillati; phylum Actinomycetota; class Actinomycetes; order Geodermatophilales; family Geodermatophilaceae; genus Modestobacter; species Modestobacter sp. VKM Ac-2978. The sequence continues at coordinate 3,421 of NZ_JAPVBP010000012.1, forward strand.
GCTGCTGACGTGTCTCATCACAGTCCTGCCATCTCCGCACCGGACCGGGACCTGCTGCGTCCCATCTGGTGAGGAGAGAACGCATGTCCATGCTGGCAGAGCTGGTCGAGGTCGTCATCGGCGTCGACACCCACAGCCAGACCCACACCGCCGCAGTCCTCGACGCCCGCACCGGTGGCGTGCTGGCCAGGGCGACGGTCACCGCCGACCCGGACGGCTATGCGGAGTTGGTCGCCCTGGCCGAGCAGCACTCCGGGCTTCGGGCCTGGGCGATGGCAGGCGCCGGTGGCTACGGCGCCGGCCTGGCCCGCCATCTGGCCGCCGGTAGCGAGATGGTGGTCGAGCTGGACCGGCCCAAGCGACCGGCACGGCGGGCCGGGGCCAAGTCCGATCCGATCGACGCCGAGCGCGCCGCCCGCGACGCGCTGGCCCGGACCCGGCTGGCCCAACCCAAGACCGGCGCCGAGCGCGCGGCACTGCAGATGCGCCTGACCGCCCGCCGCGCCGCCGTGGAGGCCACCAGCACCAGCCAGCGGCAACTGCTGGCGATGGTCATCACCGCCCCTGAGCAGGTGCGCGCCCGCTTCCGCGGCCAGAACACCCGCGCGATGATCACCACCGCCGCCAGACTGCGCCCCGGCGCCAGCACCGACGACATCGAGGTGATCACCGCGCTGACCGTGCTCCACGACCTGGCCGACCGCATCCGCTTCCTCGAGGCCGAGGCACTCGGCCACGAGAAGGCCATCCGCACCATCGTCCGCTCCTGGCGGTCAGACCTGCTCGAGTTGACCGGAGTTGGACCGATCGTGGCCGCCACCGTGCTCACAGCCTGGTCCCACCCCGGCCGCTGCCGCAACGACGCGGCGTTCGCCATGCTCGCCGGCACCGCCCCCATCCCGGCGTCCTCGGGCAAGACCGTCCGCTACCGGCTCAACCGCTCCGGGGACCGCCAACTCAACCGTGCCCTGCACACCGTGACCCTCAGCCGCCTGCACCAGGGCCTGTGCCCGTCGTCAGATCAACGGGCACAGGCCGTGACTCAGTCGGGGCTACTTCTGCTGGATCCTGGCGAGCGCCGCGCCTTCGCCGGAGAGGGAGGCGATGGCCGTTGGCCACTGCGTGGTGTCTACGCCGAGGGTGTCGCGGAGGTAGGCGAGGGTGATGCGCTGGAGCAGTGCGACCCGCGCCGGGTGCTCGTCGGTGGTCTCCTTCGCGTCGTAGCCGGGGATACCCCCGAGGGAGTGCTCCGCGTCGGTGAGGGTGAGCAGGGCCTTGGGGCCGGGGCTGAGGGTGTAGGGGTCTGCTGACCAGTCGGGGCCCCGGACGGTGAGGAACGACTGGTCGCGGTCGCCGGCGACGACGAGTGCTGGCGCGGTCATGTGCTCGAAGGTGACGTTCAGCCAGGGCAGCGTGTCGATGATGCCCGGCTTGAGGTGCTCGCCCCCGACCCCGGCGGTGCCGAGCAGGATGCCGGCCGAGACCCGGGCGTCGGACATGTCCTCGCCGTCGCCGGCTGGGGCCAGGACGCGCAACCCGAGGAGTGCGGCGGTGGTCTGGCCGCCGAAGGAGTGGCCGGCGGCTGCGATGCGGGTCGAGTCCATCCGCCCGGGCAGGCCGGGGACGGCGGCCTCGAGCGTCGGGAGGTGGTCGAGGATGCGCTTGGCGTCCTGGATGCGGTGGCGCCAGAGCTCAGCGGCGCGCGGGTCGTCCGCGGGGACGCCGATGCGCCGGGAGTCCAGGTAGGTGGCCTGGACGACGACGAAGCCGTGGGCGGCCCAGTAGTCGGTCAGCGGGCCGTAGCCGTCCAAGGACGAACCGAACCCGTGGGAGAAGAGGACCACCGGCAGGTCGCTGCCGGTGACGGGTGCGGAGATCCGCACCTCCAGGTCTGCACCGCGACCGGGGGCGGGCAGCGCGACGGGCTTCACCGAGACGACGGGAACGCCGCCGTCGAGGGCGTCGCGGTTGGTGCTGGTCATGACAGCTTCCTTCTCTCCAGGGGCTGGGGGACGGTGTGAGGGGTGGTCGGGGAAGGTTCAGGCGGTCGGCAGCCGGAACAGCCGCTCGGCGTTGGCGTGCGCGAGCTTGGTGCGGTCCTCGGGGCTCAGCGGCGCGGTCTGGACGAAGATCCGAGCTCCGTTGCTGCCGCTGAAGCGGCCGCGGGAGTCCTCGCCTGCCGTGCCGGTGGTGCGGCCGTAGGGGTCGTCCTGGCCGAACATCACCCGGTCAGCGCCGAGCACGTCGACTGCCTGTCGGAGCATTCGGTGGCTGAAGACGCCGCCGGCGGTGACGTGCACGTTGCCGGTGATGTAGTCCAGGACCCGCCGTTCCAAGTGCCGCGCGGCACCGCTGAGGAGGTCGGCGCGGTCAGCGAAGGGGACGAGCATCTCGCCCCAGTGGCCGAGGACGACCTGCAGGTCCGGGTGCCGGTCGAACGTGCCGGACAGGATCAGGCGCAGGGTGGCCAGCCCGGCTTCGGCGTGCCAGCCCCAGCCGCCGGTGCCCAGGATCATGGACGTCCATTGGTCGAAGCCGCCGTAGGCGATGGTGCGCAACTGGCGGGGCGGCAACGCTGGGTGGATGTAGAGCGGCACGCGCAGTTCCGCTGCCGCCTCGAAGATCGGCCGGAACCGGTCGTCGTCGAGGAAGACGTCGCCGGTCCGGGGGAAGAGCATCGCGCTTACATGGCCGAGTTCGGTGACGGCCCGACGCAGCTCGTCGGCGGCCGCGGTCGCGTCGGGGGTGGGCAAGGTGGCGAAGGCGGCGAATCGGTCGGGGTGCCGGCGCACCGCGTCGGCGAGGAAGTCGTTCGCCTCCCGGGCCAAGGGTGCCGCCTCGACGGCGGGCAGGGGCTGCGTCCCAGGGGTCGTGACGGACAGGACCTCCATCGCCACACCCGCGGCGTCCATGCGGGCCAACCGCTCCTCGCCGACGTCGAGCAGAGCCCGGTTGATGTCTCCCCGGCTGCTCATCAGGTTGACGGTGTCGTCGCCGCCGAACCGGAGGAGGGCATCGCGCAACTCGGGAGTCCAGGCGTGCTCCTCGACACCCACCACCCGACCAGCGGACGTGCCGGGGCCGGGCTCAAGACACTCGTCTTCCTCATCCATGCAGATAGTCTGCACCGTAGACGATCCCTAGTGGCAAGCAATCGTGACGCAGATCATTGGTGTGCAGGAGTAATCTCGCCGCATGGACATCGGGCAGCCGTCGTCAAACGTCGAGTCGAGTGACGTCGATGCGCTGGATCGTGACCTGGGCTGGGCGATCGGTGTCGTGTCCCGCAGCTACCGTCGGCTCGCCATGGCCGCCGTCGAGCAGTTGCCCGCCGGGCCGCGCGGCTACCACCTCCTCTGCGCGGTGGCTGATGGTCCGCCTCGGTCACAGCTGGCGCTGGCGCGGCGTCTCGGCATCGACAAGACCGTCATGACGTACCTGGTCGACGACCTCGAGAAGGCCGGCATGGTGGTCCGCCGGCCCGATCCGCTGGACCGACGAGCCCGTCAGGTGACCATCACGGCGAATGGTTTCCGGGCGTTGCAACGAGCGCGTGAGCAGGTCCAGGACGCCGAGTCGGAGCTCCTGGCCAACCTCACAGCGGAAGAGGCCGACGTGTTGCGGAGTGTGATGGCCCGCCTGGCGCGAGACGCGCAGGAGGTCGCCGTTCAGTCGGGTGAGTCTGCGGCCCCCAGCTGCTGATCGCAGCGCCCGTCGACCCATACACGTGCAGGCCAGGTGGAGATTCGCCGACCAAGCGCCGAGCCACGTTCTGGGGGGTGCGCAGCAAACCGAAGTGACGAGATCGGCGGCGGGTCCACGTCAGATGCTCGTCGATCCGGGCCGTGGATCCCGGTCGAAGGTCGTGGGCCGGTCACCTGTTGACCGGCCTGCAAGAGGCCTCGCGTGCGCCGCCTTCAGGCGTCATCACCTCCTGCGAGGAGCCGAAGTCCATCCGAGCTCGATACCTCTCAACATAGGATCCTGGCGAGATGGGGGTCAGGGTCAGGTCCGTGACTGATGAGCCTTCTCGTAGTCGCCTATGCCCCTGTAAGGAGCATCGTGATGCTTGCCTATGCCGCACGAGCAGTGTCGTCGGCCCCGCGCCCTGAGTTGTGGTCGCTGTTGCTCGCCTCGGCCAGCTGGCCCGCATGGTCGACCGTCGATGAGCTGGTCCTCGACGAGTCCGAGGGGCTGGCACCCGATGGCCGGGACGGCGTCGGCGCCACCCGAGCCTTCCGCACCGGCAAGGTCGTCACCATCGAGCGCATCACCGCTCTCGACCCTCCCCGGCGTTTCGCCTACGAGGGAGCGCGCAATGCCTTCATCTCCGACTACGCCGCGGTGATCGAACTGGACGAGACGTCCTCCGGGGGAACGGTCATCCGGTGGTCAGGCAGCTACACCGCTCGCTGGGGCACCCGGTGGCTGATGCGTCGCATCATGCGCGCGGTGATGCAGAAGATGGCGGACGGTCTGGCGTCCTACTCGTCGGCGCGCTGAACCGCGCCTGTGACCCGAGATCTTGCTGACTGCATCTCCGCGGCGGTGCACTCGGCCCGGCCCGATCAGTTGCTGCTCAGTCGCAATAGCCACCGGGCGGGGAAGCGAGCTTCGTCCAGCCGTCATGACCAGATGAAGACGACGAGGCGGGTCCGGTCGCGCTCCTTGTTTCGTCATCGCTCGGTGTGTGTGCGCGGACCGTCAGGGGGCTGACGAACAGCCGTTCGGCGATCTGGTGGTTGGACAGGTAGTGCGCGTCATCCCATGCCGGTGAGCTCTTCAGCGTCGCGGGTGGCGCCTCATGAAGACCGGGTCACTGTGGCGTCGTCCTGTGGCTGCAACTGGCAGCAGCAGTGCTCACTGGTGTCGCAGCGGCATACTCGATGCTCAACGGCAGCTCGTAGGAGGTCTCGTGAGCGGACCAACCAAACCTCCGTGTCTCAGGGTGAGGCCCGTTCCGTCTGCCAGGTGAGACGAAGCGCTGGCGAGACGCCCATGCTCGCGCCGAGCTTGAGATGAAGCTTGCCATGCAACTCGCAGTACCTGTCTGGGACCGAGGACCTGCGGCAGACGCGGTCCCCGATGAACAAAATGTCGAAACTGATGCTGTCGTCGTCCATCCGGGCGAGATCCTCAGCGCTGACGAGATCGCCGCCCTCGAGTTCCACTACCGACAGACTGCTGAGCTGCCGAACTCCGGCGGCAAGCGCACTGGCGATGTGTTTCGCTATAACAGAGGCAAGATGATGGACGTCGTCCGCCCAGATGACGGCGGCCCGAAGGTCATTGTGAAGGTTGGGCTCTTCGAGCCGAACTCGAAGCGACCAAAGCTAACCCCCGGGCAGCGAATCAGCCTGGGCGCCCCTCGCGGGGAGCGATCCGCCGCAGGCACCGAACTGCCGAGGGCCAGCACCCGGAGGCGCTAGCTTGCCCAGCCAGCAACGCAGCCTTACTCCAAGCCGTATTCGGACTCCTGGCCGTATCCGGCGCCTGGTTGTTGACTAGAAGCATGAGCGATACCACCGTTTTGGTCCTGGGCGCGACAGGCAAGGCCGGCAGACGTATCACTCCGCGGTTGCGGATGCGGGGACTGACCGTTCGCGCCGCCTCGCGGACCAGCCCCACCCCCTTCGACTGGTCCAACCCGGGCGGTTGGGATGCCGCGCTACGCGGTGCCGACGCGGTCTACGTCGTGCCTCCAGCTGTGCCCGGCCCAGTGCACCAGTTGGTTGCCCGAGCCATCGCGACAGGCGTGCAGCGCTTGGTATTGCAGTCCGGGCACGGCGCCGACGTCTGGGGCGACACCGCTTTCGGGAGGGACATGCTCTCGGCCGAAGACGCCGTGCGGGCATCGAACCTCGAATGGACCGTCCTACGTGCGGCGAACTTCAACCAGAACTTCGACGAGGAACTCTGGCACGCACCCCTAGTGCAAGGGGAGCTGGCGCTGCCAGCCGGTTCAGTACCAGAGCCGTTCATCGACCTAGAAGACGTCGCCGACGTGGCGACCGCCGTGCTGATGGAACCCGGGCGGCATGACGGGCGCATCTACGAACTCACCGGGCCGCGGGCGTTGACGTTCGCTGAAGCCGTCGAGGTCGTATCAGTGGCATCGGGGCTACCGATGACCTACCGACAAATCTCTCCGCAGGAGTACACCGACGCCCTGACTCAAGGGGGACTGCCTCTAGAAGTGGCACACCACGTCTCAGAGATGTTCGTGATGATGGCCCGCGGGGTCATCGCTCAAACAACCGAGGACGTCAGCGCAGTGCTCGGTCGGTCGCCCCGCTCCTTCGAGGAGTATGCAGTCCGGGCTGCGGCTAGTGGGGCCTGGCGGCGTTGACCGGTCGCTGGCCCGTTGTCTGCGGTCGCCAGAACAGGAGCTGGCTCGTTGTGCTGCCCGCATCAGCGTCGGTGAGGGAAGCTGGTGGCCAGCCAAAGTCTGCGGTGGCCGAGGAACTGCTGGTGCGTCTCGGGTCCCGGCCAGAAGCAGCTACGCGCAGAACAGCAGCCACGGGGTCATCACCAGCCAGGAACTCGCATCTGCTGGACAACGTCGCCGCGGACCACGGTCACGTGCACGTCCTCTCAGCGGCAGGCTGAACAGTCGCGCCAGGACGATGAGTCCGCCGTTCTAGCGCTCCCCGATCTTGAGTCCAGCATTGGCCCACCAGCTGCTGCGCGATGCTGAAGCATGCCGACCCTGTTTCGGCGCACCGATCAGCCGCACCTGCCGCTGGGGTACATGAGCATGGTCGCGTCGAGTAGGGCGCCCGGTGACTAGTTGAGCGGGCGGTGCGTTGGAGCGACCACGGCAGGAGGCGAGCTTCAACCCACCAGGCTGCACAACTGGTCACTCAGACAGGCGGGCAAGGCGGCCCAGCCGGGCGGCAGAACTTGGTCGAGACTGCATCCGGGTCTAGCCGGTCGGTCGGGGACTGCCCCCGGTTCGGTTGACTCCTTGGCTGTGAGGCTGCGGCCTCGCTGGAAGGATCAGCATCGTGCCCAAGCCGTATCCGGCGGAGTTCCGTCGTGACGTGATCGCGGTGGCCCGCGAGAGCGAGGCGTCGGTCGCCCAGGTGGCCAAAGACTTCGGGATCTCCGAGACCTGCCTGCAGCGCTGGCTGAAGATCGCCGACCGCGAGGACGGCCTCGCAGCGTCGGCCTCGGGTGACCGTGGTGGCGGGTCGAAGGACGACTCCACGGAGCTGCGGGAGCTGCGCCGGCGCAACAAGCTGCTCGAGCAGGAGAACGAGATCCTGCGCCGGGCGACGGCCTACTTCGCCCGCGACGTCCTCCCAAAATGATCTACCCGCTGGTCCGTGAACTCGCCGCCGACAAGATCCCCGTCGCGGTGACCTGCCGGGTGCTGGGCTTCTCCAAGCAGGTCTTCTACAAGCGGTGCGCCAACCCGGTCAGTCAGCGGGATTGGGACGACGCGCACCCGATCAACGCCGCGGTCGACATCCACTATGACGACCCGGCCTTTGGCTACCGGTTCATCGCCGACCAGCTGGACGAACGCGGCCTGGCAGCGGGTGAGAACCGGGTCGCCCGGCTGTGCTCCCAACAGCGCATCTGGCCGGTGTTCGCCAAGAAGCGCGGACTAAACCGCAAGGCGGCCCACCGGTGCACGACGACCTGGTCCACCGCCAGTTCACCGCCGCGAGGCCGAACACGTTCTGGCTGACCGACATCACCGAGCACCCCACCGCCGAGGGCAAGCTCTACCTCTGCGCGATCAAGGACCTGCACTCCGGCCGGATCGTCGGCTACTCCATGGACGCCCGGTGACCGCCGCCCTGGCGGTCACCGCACTGCGCAACGCCATCGCCCTGCGCGGGCCAGCCGGCACGATCGTGCACTCAGACCGAGGCAGCCAGTTCCGCTCCACCGCCTTCGTCACCGCGCTGAAGAACAACAACCTGACCGGCTCGATGGGCAGGGTCGGCGCCTGCGGAGACAACGCCGCAATGGAGTCCTTCTTCGCCCTGCTCCAGCGCAACGTCCTGGACCGCCAGCGCTGGACCACCCGCGAGGACCTGCGGCTGGCGATCATCACCTGGATCGAGAAGACCTATCACCGACGCCGCCGGCAACGCCGCCTCGGACGACTTACACCCATCGAGTTCGAGACACTGACCCAGGCCGCTCACGCGGCCTGATCGCCCCTACCGAACCGAGTCAACGGGAGCGGGGGCAGTCCCGACCCCGGCGCGCACGAGGTGTTGCTTGCCACGGACGACGGTGATGTTCTTTGGGTGACACAGTCAGGTTCGGCAGCTGCCCGAGCAGATGGTCACCGACCATCGCTCCTGGAACATCACCTGCGTCTGCTCACGGCGATACACGGGCGACTTGCAGCAACGGTGGGGGCTAGGAGGAAGGGCGGCCTGTCTGGTCCCGGTAGCTGCACATGGCCGTGTGGTTCGCTGGCCGGTTGGTCGCAGAGGACCAGTGACGTTCACATGGCAAGGCGGGCGCCCGTCTTGAGCATGTCCGGGAACTGGCTCAGCGAAGTCCGGGAAAGGTTGGGTATCGGGCCGTCCGTTAAAGGGTGGTTGTGGGCCGCAATTGCGGAACCCCTTTCTGGTCACGCAGAGCGACACGACCGTTTTCCGCTGTCGCTCTTCCCGACCGCGGCCTGTGAAGGCCGGGTAGTGGTCAGTCCGTTAACAGGTTGTTCCGGTCAGTCTCGCCCGCAGCGATGAAGACTCGGCCGGCTACGTCGATGACTCGGCGGGAGAACGGGGGCTGTGCCTCAGAGTCCAGCGAGGTGAGTCTGCCCCTAGCAGGCGCGATGAAGTCCGCATGCGCCCACACGGGCCTGGCTTGTCGGTCGGTCGCAGGCCGTCGGCACCGAGGACTGGACGCCGGCGCAGGTGGCCGCGGCGAACGAGCGCCGGCTGCTCGGCGACGACTGACTTCTAGGCCCTCGCCGGGCGCCGTTCGACGACGATCGTGACGATGCCGAGTGCGATCACCCCGATCTCCGAGATCGCCGCCAGCCACTCCGGGATGCCCGACCACCGCGAGTGGACCTCGAAGAACCCGCTGGGCGTCGTCGCGAGGATGAACGCACCCAGCGTCGCGACGCCGAACCCGATCGCCCCGAGCAGCGGCAGCCAGTGCCGCCACACCAGCACGAGCACGCCGAGCACGATCCCGCCGATACCGTTGAGCAGGAACGCCGGACCGACGATGTCGACCGACCTCATGCCGGTCGCCCACAGGTCGAGGTGGACGACGGCGGACAGCATGAGGCACGCGCACAAGAGGGCGCGCAGCACGTCGGACGTCGCCTGCCGCCCGCGATGTAGCTCCACTGGTTCAGGTCTTCCCTGCGAGGACTTCACCATTGACGACGTGCACGTCCACCTCGGACAGCGGTTTCGGAGCAGGGCCCGAGACGTTCGCGCCGGACAGGTCGAACACCGAGCCGTGGCACGGGCAGACGAGCTCGCCGCCGTCACCCTTGACCGTGCAGCCCTGGTGCGTGCAGATCGCCGAGAGCGCGACGATCGTCCCTGCGGACGCCTGCGTCAGGAGGAGCTCCTTCCCGTCGGCGTCCTTGACGGAGAGCGCGCCGCCCTCGGGGACGTCAGAGACCTTGGCGAGCGCTCCGGACCCGCCGCCGGTGTTCTCGCTCGGGGTGTCGTCGTTCGTCGAACCACCACCACTACCGCACGCGGCGAGCACGCCGGCTGCGGCAACGCCGGCGGTGACCAGTCCGGCCCGCTTCAGCATCTGCCGGCGATCGAGACAGCCGACGCAGTTCGATGCGTGCTTGTGGTTGTTCGGGTCCAGTGTGTTCGGGGCATCCAGCAGCGAGGACATCTGCACCTCCGTGCGCGAGTCGGGACGAGCGGTCACCAGTTGTCACGAGGCGGAGGTCGCGGAAGTCCACCGCAACTTCGGCCTGTTTGCCACGACGCGAGATCGTGGAGTTCGGTGCGGACGTGTGTGAGCTCAGAGCTGATCTTCGGCTTGTTGACCTCAGTGAGCCCACACACGTCCGACGCGGCGTCAGGACTCGCGGGGGGAGACCGTCATGATCCCAATGCACATCTCGTCGGCGGTGCCGTCGCCCCACACGACGTAGCGCGGCGGCAACGTGCTCAGCTGCGGCACCTGCTTGCGCAACCCCGCGTCGTGCGTACACGTCACCCGCAGCGTGTCCCCCGGATCGACCTCCACCGGCTCCGGCAGCTTCAGCATCCGCTGGTTGTCGAAGTCGAACTGCGGCACGTCCAGCAGGACCTTGGCCTCCGGCGTGCCCGGGTTGAGTTCGACCTTCATGGACCGCCCGTGCATGTGCATGTGACCGAAACCGGCGAACACCGTCACCGGCTCCTCCACCTCGTGGTCACAGGTCTGGGTGTCACCGGGCTCCGGCACGCCGCTCTCGTTGCACTCCTCCACCTGCTCGTCCGCGAATTCGCCGACCTCCGGCCCGAAACGCTCGGTCACGTCCGCGATCGAGGCCGCCCGGTCACAGAGCGGACCCGACTCGTCGGCGGCACAGGGCAGGTCGATCGGCGCGTCGAGCGACCACGTCTCGAGCTCCCGGGTCTGCGGCGTGCCGTCCGTCAGCCGCAGCCGCACCGCCGAGCGGTCCGACCCGGCCGGCTCGCCGTCGGTCGCGAGCAGGTTGTAGTGCATCTGGAAGACGATCAGGCTGCCCGGCTCCAGCTTGAAGCCGGCGTCCTGGTCGAGCAGCGTCTCCGTGGCGCCCGGCGCCCAGGTGTCCACCCACGCCGCGCCCGGGTCGGGGCTCTCCTCGTCGTCCTCCACGTCGGCGCCCTCCACGCCGGTCCCGCCGAAGCACTGCCAGCCGAGGCCGGGAGTCTTCGCGTCGTGCTCGCGCACCGCGGCAGCGTCGCCCGCCGGCACCGCGTACACGATGCCGTGGTGCGCGATGTCGACGTTCTCCGGAATGACCTGGGTCCCGGTCAGGAACGCCTCCTCGGTCAGGCCCGGATCGAGCACCTGGCACCGGTACTCGTCCACGGCGCCCTCCGGCGGCGCGGGCGTGTAGGCCTCGGCCATCTCCAGCTCGACGAACCGTTCGCCGGCGCGCAGCGGCTGCGGTGGAGCCGACGACCCGTCCCCGTGCGCGCTGTGCGAGTCGGCCGCGGCGGGCGCCGCAGGATTGTCCGCACCCGAACTGCAGGCGGCGACAGCGAACACCGTCGCCAGCGCCATGATGGGCGCCCCGACCTTCCACCTTGAACCGGACGGCGCTGCGTTGACTGCCATTACTAGCCTCCTAATGCGGATTGCACCGCTTACCTGAGGCCTGCTTCCTACCGAGCGAAACTTAGACACCCATTAGAGCGACGCTCGGGACTGCTCCGGGTTCGGTTGACTCCTGGCCTGTGAGGACGTGGTCCTCGCTGGAAGGATCAGGATCGTGCCTGGTGCATACCCGCCGGGGTTCCGGCGTGACGTGATCGCTGTCGCCCGTCGTGGCCAGCAGTCCCGGGCGCAGGTCGCCCGCAGCTTCGGGATCTCCGAGTCCTGCCTGGGCAGGTGGTTGGCGATCGCGGACCGGGGGGACGCGCGCGCCTCGAGCCGCCGTGAGCCTGATCCGGCGCCCGGCGCCCGGCGGTGATGATGAGATCCGTGAGCTGCGTCGACGGCTCAAGCAGGTCGAGCAGGAGAACGAGATCCTGCGCCGGCGACGGCCTACTTCGCCCGGGACGTCCTCCCGAGATGATGTACCCGCTGGTCGCTGACCTGGCCGCGGACGGTATCCCCGTCGCGGTGACCTGCCGGGTGCTCGGGTTCTCCAAGCAGGCGTACTACGCCTGGGTTGCGGCCGGTCACCGACCAGGACTGGGACGACGCGCATCTGATCAACGCCGCGATCGACATCCACCACGACGACCCGGAGTTCGGCTACCGGTTCATCGCCGACGAGCTGCCCGCTCGAGGCGGCTGGGGTCGGCGCACTGTGTCCTGCCCCGACGGTGAGCCGCGCGGGCCATGCTCGAGGGCCGCCGTCGCTCGTCCTGCGCCGCGCCGCCGGGGCGGGTCAGCGCACCGCGGTGTCCTCCCCGGCGGTGAGCCGCGCGATCGGAGCGGGCGGGGCCGCGGCCGGAAGGTCGACCCGAAGCAGCGCGCCACCGCGTGCGGAGCGGGCGACGGTGGCCCGGCCGCCGTGGGCATCGACGACCCGCTGCACGATCGACAGCCCCAGTCCGGATCCCGGCAACGCCCGGGCGCTGTCGGCACGGTAGAACCGGTCGAACACCCGCGGTACGTCGGCGGCGTCGATGCCCGGCCCGGCGTCGTCGACCTCGAGCACCGCCGACGTGCCCTCGGCACGGAGCCGGACCTGGACCGGTTGGTCCGCGGGGGACCACGTGCCGGCGTTGTCGATGAGGTTGAGCACCGCCCGCTGGAGCGCAGCGGGACGCCCGCTCACCCACACGGAGGTCACGTCGAGCGCGACCTCGATGTCGGGCTTGCGGGAACGCCCCCGGGTCGCGGCGGCCGCCACCACGTCGGCGAGGTCGAGCAGCTCGGCGCTCTCGTCGCTGACGTCACCGCGCGCGAGGTCGGTCAGCTCGGCGGCAAGGGTGCTCAACTCGGCCACCTGGGCGCCGAGATCGTTGAGCAGGCGGGTCCGGCCCTGCGCAGGCAGTGCGCTGTCCAGGGTGCCGCGCCGATCGAGCCGGATCAGCAGCTCGACGTTGAGGCGCACGCTGGTGAGCGGGGTCTTGAGCTCGTGGGCGGCGTCCTCGGCGAGCAGCCGCTGGGCCTGCCGGGAGTCCCGGAGCGCGGCGAGCATGTCGTTGATCGACTGGATCAGCCGCCGGATCTCCCCTCCGCCCTCATCCGGGATGTCGGCGTCGAGATCGCGGGTGTGCGCGACACGCACCGCGGCGGCGGCCAGCCGGTCGATCGGCGCCAGCCCGATCCGCGCCACGGTCCGCCCGACAAGGGCCCCCCCGACCACGCAGAGCAGCCCGGTCAGCAGCATGGCCAACCCGAACCGGGTGAGCGGGCTCTCGTCGGCGACGCGGGCCACCTGGACCGCGCCGTCGCCCGCCCGCACCGTGTAGGTGAAGTAGTCGTCGTCGCCGCCGTCGTTGTCCTCCATCAGGTCGTCCGATGCGCCACGCGCCACGCGCCCGGCGTGCTCGCTGACCGGGGGCAGCGCGGGTTGGCCGGCCGGCGTCCGGGTGGAGCCGTCGGGCAGGATGACCCGCACCAGCCGACCGGATCCGGCGTACGGCGGTAGCTCGACCTGCGCCAGACCGGCGCGCTCCGCATTCGTCGCCAGCACGCGGGACTCGGCGCGTAGCTCATTCTCGGCGGTGTCCTGCAGCTCCCAGTACAGCAGCCCGACGCCCCCCAGGAACGCCACGAACACGCTGACCGCGATGGCCGCCGCCGCGATCACCGTCAGCCTGGTCCGCAGGGACCACCTGCGCCACCATCGGGTCAGCCGTCGCGGTTCCCGGCCGGCGGGCCCGCTCACGGAGGAGTCTTCCGCAACGTGTACCCCATGCCGCGCAGCGTGTAGATCAATCGCGGCTCACCCTCGGCCTCCATCTTGCGGCGCAGGTAGCTCACGTACACCTGGAGGTTGTTGGCGGTGGCGCTCATGTCGAAGCCCCAGATCGCCTCGAACAGCATGTCGCGGGTCAGGACCCGGGTCGCGTTGCCCATGAGGACCTGCAGGAGGGAGAACTCGGTCCGGGTCAGGTGCAGCGGCCGCCCGCCCCTCCACGCCTCGAACCTGTCGGGATCGAGCCGGACGTCGGCGAACGACAGGATCTGCGACTCCTCGTCGGTCGGCGTGCGCCGGCGCAGCAGGGCCCGCACCCGGGCCAGCAACTCCTCGGTGGCGAACGGCTTGGGCAGGTAGTCGTCGGCGCCCGCGTCCAGCCCCGCGACCCGGTCGGAGACCTGGTCACGAGCGGTCAGCATCAGCACCGGCAGCTCCCGACCCGCGGCCCGCAACCGCCGGCAGGTCTCCAACCCGCCGAGGCGGGGCATCATCACGTCGAGGATCAGCAGATCCAGCGTGTCACCGCCGGCCCCACCGACCCCGTCGAGCACCGCGAGACCGTTGGGCACGGTGCTGATGTCGTAACCCTCGACCTGGAGCACCCGCTCCAGCGACTCACGGATCGCCGCGTCATCATCCGCGATCATGATCCGCACGCCGGCCCGCCCCCTTCCAGTCGATGCTCGTGCCGCTCACCGTCCCCGATGAGCCTGAGGCCAGGATTAGCTGTCTTCTCACCAAAGCAGGGACTGCTGCAGCTTCGGTTGACGGTGGTTGGGACTGATCATGCCGCGATAGCGGCCTGAGTGGTGAAGGCGAGTTCGAACTCGACTGGGGTCGGCTTGCCGAGGGCACGCTGGCGCCGGCGGCGGTTGTAGGTGTGCTCGATCCAGAACACGATCGCGGCGTGGAGCTCGTCGCGCGTGCGCCAGCGCCGGCGGTCCAGAACGTTCTTCTGCAGCAGCGCATGCCAGGACTCCATCGCGGCGTTGTCACCCGCGGAGGCGACGCGTCGCATCGATCCCTGCAGGCCGGCGACAGTCAAAACGGCGCGGAAGGATCTTGCTCGGAACTGGGATCCGCGGTCGCTGTGCACCACCACCAGGCCCCGCGGCTGGCGCCGTGCAACCGCCGTACGTAGCGCGGTGACGGCCAGCTGGGCGGTCATCCGCTCGTCGATCGCGTAGCCGACGATGCGGTTGCTTCTGCCTGAGCGGTTGGGGCCGTGACAGACGGTGTGGGCATCCGAGTGGTCCGGCTTGGACCGGGTCGGCCCCGCATCCGCCCGACGGCGGTACTGGGCGATCGGGCCTACTGCTCCAAGGCCATCCGCGCCTATCTCCGATCCCGCGGGATCGCGGCGGTCATCCCCGAACCCCGCGACCAACAAGCTCACCGCCCACGCCGCGGCGATGAGGGCGGACGCCCGATCAGCTACGACCGCGGGTTCCACAAGAAGCGCAACGTCGTGGAAGGCTCATTCGCCCTGCTCGAGCAGTGGTGCGGACTGGCCACCCGATACGACGAGCACGCACTCATCTACCGCGGAGCCGCCGTCCTGGCCGCCGTCCTCTCCTGACCAGAACGTGAGAGACATGCCCTGGGCGAGTCCATCGCCCGAGTGGCCACGTCCACCGGGCTGGGCCGCAAGCGGGTCGCCAAGGCCGCCGGGGTCGCCCGGCTGGACGAGGCCACCGCCGCCGCCGTCACGGCCGCCAACCTCACGCTCGACCAGGTCGTCGCCGTCTACGCCGAGGACCCCGACACGACCGCCGCCCTGATGGAAGCGGCCACCCCGGGGCCGGGGCAGTCCGCTCACGCCCTCACCCGCGCCAAGCGCGCCCGCGAGGAAGCCGAGCGGGCCGCCGCGCTGCTCGCGCAGCTGACCGAGGCCGGGCGGCGGGTGCTGGACGCCGCAGACGGCGGGCAGCTCTCCCGCATCAGCCAGCTGGCCCACGACGGTGCGGACCTGACCGCCGGGAGCCACGTGGCGTGCGAGGAGTCGGCGGTCTACCTCGGCAACAGTTGGAACGGCGTGAGCGCCGTGGGGGTGTGCACCGACCCGGCCACGTACGGCCACGCCAACCGCTACAGCAGGATCGGCATGCCGCCGATCCCGCGGCCCTCGGTCGGGTCGTCGGTGACGGCCCTGGGTCAGCTTGCCGGGTTCATCCCGCCATCGACGGCGTAACGGCCGCCCGTGAGGTACCGGGCATGCGCGGAGGTCAGGAAGATCACGAGTCGTGCGACGTCGTCAGCGTGGCCCATCCGTCCCATCGGGACCGAGAAGCCGTCCGTGAACGCCTGGCGGGCGGTGTCGATGTCCGTGCCGTCTGCCTCGGCGAGGAAGGCGAGGTGGTCGGTCATCGTGTCCGTCTCGATCAGGCCGGGCAGCACGGAGTTGACCCGGATCCCGTGTCGGGCGACCTCGTTGGACAAGCCCTTGCTGTAGTTGTTCAGCGCTGCCTTCGCGGTGGCGTAGGGCAGCAGGCCCGCCGGGGGGAAGCGGGACACCACCGAACTCATGTGGATGATCACGCCGCTGCCCCGGTCGATCATCGAGGGGATGACGGCGCGGTCCAGCCGGACCGCCGTCATCAGGTTCATGTTCAGATCGCCGAGCCAGTCCTCGTCCGCCATCTCCCAGGCAGCAGCTGGGGTGTGCGTGGGGTTGCCCACGTTGTTGACGAGCACGTCGATGCCGCCCAGGAGTTGCGCCGACTCCGCCATCAGGCCCGCCACACCGGCAGGCGTGGAGACGTCGGCCTGGACGAAGCGGACGCCGAGCAGGCCCGGTGCCGCGGACCGGGCGGCGGCCACGACGTCCGCACCGGCCTCCGCGGCGTGCAGCGCGATGGCAGCCCCGATCCCCTTGGTGCCACCGGTGACCAGGAACCTGACCCCGGTGAGGTCGATGGCTGGGAAGGTCGTCGTCAGGGAGTCGTGCGTCAGGGAGTCGTTCGTCATGTTCGGTCCTTCGTGGTCGGAGACGGGTGGCGTACAGCGAGGGGAGGTGGTGGAGCGCCGGCGACGAGGGTCTTCGCGAATTCCGCGTCCGGGTCGCCGGCCGCGGGTTCAGTCCACGAGGAGGACGAGCTTGCCGCTGCGGTGGCCGGTCTGGCTCAGGCGCTGGGCCTCGGCGACCTGCTCCAGCGGCAGCACCTGCTGCACCGGCAGTGCCAGCTCCCCCTGGGCCGCGAGGCTGGCTGCGTGCGGCAGGACGTCCCAGCGGAAGGTCGTCCCGGCGGGCCCGGTCGTCCGCACTCCGCTGGCGGCGGCGTTCGCGAAGTCGGAGATGGTCAGCACGCGTCCGGGATCACCGGTCAGCTGCACCAGCCCGGGCAGCGCCCCCGCCGGCCCCATGTCGAACCCGAGGTCCACACCCCCGGGGGCGAGCTCGGCGACGCGTTCGACGAGGCCGTTCCCGTAGGACGTGGTCACGGCGCCGTATCCCCGCAGCCTCGCGGCGTTCGCCTCGCTCGTCGTCGCGATCACCGTCGCTCCGCCGGCGATGGCCAGCTGGGTCGCCACCGTGCCCACGGCGCCACCCGCACCGTTGATCACGAGGGTGTGACCGGCCCGTACACCGAGCAGGTCCAGGCCGCGGGTTGCGGTCTCGACCGCGACCGGCAGGGCCGCGGCCTGGACGAGGTCCAGTCCGTCGGGGACCCGGGCGTAGTCGGACAGCAGGGCGTTGTCGGCGGCGCCGCCGGACGTCGATCCGAACACCCGGTCGCCCAGGCCCACGTCGCTCACCCCGGCGCCGAGTTCGTCGATGACCCCGGACACCTCCAGGCCGACGCCTTGCGGTAGCTCGCCGCCCAGATCGCCCTGGCGGATCTTCCAGTCGGCGGGGTTGACGCCGCAGGCGTGCACGCGCACGCGCACCTGACCCGGGCCGGCGTGGGGTTCGGCCACCTCCTCGAGGCGCAGTACCTCGGGGCCGCCGAACTCGTGGAACCGAACTGCTCTCACTGTGGCGCTCCTGTTCTGGTGGTTTCGCTGCACGGCTGATCGAGCCGCGACGCCCTGAGACGGGGAGGTGCGGCGGGATCGCCCGGCGGTCGACGTGGTGAGTGCGTGTGGTGGTGACGACCGGCTCAGCCGGCGATGGCCTGCGGCAGGGGTGCCGACGTCAGTCCCCAGGCGTCGGCGAGGAGCTCCAGGGTCTGCACCCGGGTCGCCGCGCCGTGCGCGAAGGAGCAGAGGAGGAGCTCGTCGGCGCCGGTCGCGGCTGTGAGGTCCTCGAGCACGCCGACCACCCGGTCAGGGGTTCCGGCGACACCGCCTTCGGGCATCGCCAACATGGCCTGCTCCTCAGCAGGGTCCAGCCGGACCCGGGCGGCGTCATGGGGGCTGAGGAACGGTGTCACCGCGCGCCCGGTCCGCTCGGCGAAGCGCTGCAGGCGGCCCGGCCGGGCGAGTCGCACGACCTCGTGCTGGGTGCGCGCGGCCAGCACGCTGACGCTGACCATGGCATGCGGGTGGGCGCCGGTGTCCACGTCGTCGCGGAACGAGCTCCGGTACAGGTCCAGGACGCCGGCCACCGCTGCGGCAGGTACGCCGTTGTGTCCGGCGAAACAGAACGGCAGGCCCAGCGAAGCGGCCAACTGGGCGCTGTACACGGAGGAGCCCAACAACCACATGACGGGTGCGCCGACGGCGCGTGGCGTCGGACTGATCGGGTGGTGCGCCCGCGACGGGGCGGCCTGCGCGGGTGCCCTCACCCCGAGCATCGCCTGGACCTCGTCCACCTGGTGGGCGAAGTCCTCGCCGCCGAGCCCTGCGGGTGAACGCCGGAGCGCTGCCGCGGTCACCGGGTCCGCGCCGGGCGCCCGTCCGAGGCCCAGGTCCACGCGTCCGGGGTGCAGCGCCTCCAACAGCGCGAACTGCTCAGCCACCACCAGCGGTGGGTGGTTGGACAGCATGACACCGCCGGAGCCGACCCGGATCCGCGCTGTCCGGGCGGCGAGGTGGGCGAGGAGCACCGAGGGGGAGGTGGAGGCCAGCCACGGGGTGGCGTGGTGCTCGGAGACCCAGAACCGCTTGTACCCCAGCTCGTCGGCGCGCTCGGCGAGCCGCGTGGTGTCAGCCAGGGCCTCGGCGCTGGTCTGTCCGGCGGACAGCTGCCCGAAGTCCAGGACGGACAGCGGAACCCTGTTCGTCGGTCCCGCAGACCCCAACTGCTGCACGTGTGGCTCCGATGGTCGGCGATCAGTCGGGGTGTTCCGCGACCACCGTCGACGCTAGGCACGGGCAGGGCAGCCGTCGTTGTCCCACGAGCTCAACAGCGTGCCCGTCTGACTCACCCGGCCCGGAACAGCACCGGTCGTCCGCCGCGGCGCACGTACAGTTGCTGCGTGGACCTGCTCGCCGACCTGTTGCGGGTCGCCGGCGTGACCGGCTCGATCGGCACCCGCATCGAGGCCAGCGGCGCCGCCGGCAGCTGGGGAGTGCGCCTGGACCGGTACCCCGGAGCGGCGGTGCACGCGGTCACCGAGGGATCCGCGTGGCTGACCACCTCCTCGCGCCCGCCACGGCGGCTGGAGTCCGGGGACGTCGTCCTGCTGCCTCCGGGGACCGTGCACGAGCTGACCAGCCGACCGTGGGCCTCCGCGGCATCGTGCGACCGTGCCGCCGCTGCTCGAGCCCGCGAGGTCGGGGACGTGGTCCGGCTGGGGATCGGGCCGGTGGACACCCGCATCGTCACGGTCCACTACCTCCAGGACCCCGGGGCACGAACTCGCGTGCTCACCGCGCTACCCGACGTCGTCCACGTGGGAGCGGGTGCGGGGGCCGGCCACCTTCAGGACACCGTGCGCATCCTGGGCCGTGAGCTCACCGAGCCCGGGATGGCCTCCTCGGTCCTGCTGGACAGGATGATCGACGTGCTGCTCGTGCAGTCGCTGCGGGCCTGGGCAGCAGCGCAGACGGCGACCCAGCCGGGGTCCTGGCTGGCTGGGCTGGGTGACCCGGTCGTGAGCGCCGCCCTGACGTTGATCCACCAGGCACCGGAGCGGGCCTGGACGGCGGAGAACCTGGCAACCGGCATCGCAGTGTCCCGAGCGACCCTGGCGCGGCGGTTCACCGCCGCCCTGGACATGAGCCCCACCGCCTACCTGCTGCGCTGGCGGATGGACCTGGCGGCCGCTCGCCTGCGCGATACCGACGAACCGCAGCAGTCCATCGCACGAGCCGTGGGTTATGCCTCCGTGCACGCGTTCAGCCGGGCCTTCAGCCGTGCCCACGACGAAGCCCCCGGGCGCTTCCGCGACCGGCACCGACGCACCGGGGTCGTCGCCGGCGATCTCGGTGACGCATGTTGAGTGCCACGCCACCGCCGTTCTAGCTGTACCCAGCCAGGACGTCGGTGACAGCTAGGGCATGTCTCTCACATGCGGTTCCAGGCGAGGACGGCATCGAAGACGATGGCCGACGACGTTCAGGAGCTCGGGCCACCGATTCGGTGATCTGGACTGCGCGCATGGCCGAGGCCATGGGTCCGTCCGGTCGGCCGGGGTCCAGGTCCACCCCGGCAGGTGCAACGCTCGACCACCGGATCAGTCAGGCAGCGGCAGGAGTGCGTGCAGGACGCGGCCGGCGCGGTCGGGATCGGGCTGTTCGCCGGTGATGAGGGTCAGGTAGACGTAGGACTCCATGATGCGGACGACGACGTAGCCGAGGTCGTCGAGCGGGATGTCGCTGCACATCTTGCCGGCGTCGAGGGCCTCGGCGAGGAGCGCACGGACCCGGCCCAGCAGCCGCGCCTGGAAGTCGGCGGCGCGGGTGGTGAGCAGGCGCAGCGCCAGTTCGCCCTCGTTCTCCATGAAGACCTGCATGCCGTGGTTGCGGCGTCCGCGTGATCGGCCGCCTGTGGCGCCTGCACATGTACTGGCCCCGGATGGTGCGGCCGGCCGCGATGGTTGGCTGCTGTTACTGGATTGTGACGTTCATCGGGGTTCGTTGTAGCGTCTCGGCCGGTCCGCCCGAGCCCCGATCTCGCCCAGAGGTCCTCGCGCAGACCCCGTCGAACTGCCACCGCTCGCGCGGTGGCAGACCGGGGACCCATCGTTCCCTGGGGTGAATCTCACGTGGCCAGTGCGCCGCAGCGAGTAGGGCTGTCTCCGGCCCGAACCCGTCAGCTAACTCGGTAGACGGTGAGGGAGAACGGAGCTCGCCGCGTTGGCGACGTCGCACGACACCGTCTTGCAGCACCCTGTCCACCCACGCCGCCGCGCCCGATGGCGCGCCGCGGTCACTGCGCCGACGCTGGCCGCCGGTGCTGCCCTGCTGCTGGTGCTCACCGGTCCGGCAGCCCACGCCGCACCTGAGCCCCCGCCGGCCCCGGCAGGCCAACCCGGACTCGCCGGGGCCGAGGCCGCGCTGGCCAGCGTCGAGGCGTCGGTGGTGGCGGCAGAGGAGACCCTGCGGCGGCTGACGGTGGAGGCTGAGGCGGTCGCCGATCGGAGCCTGGTCGCCCAGGCTGCGCTGCTCACAGCCCGGCAGGAGGCCGATGCCCGGGAGGCCGAGCTGACGGCTGCGCAGGCAGCAGTCGGGCAGGCCCGAGCCGACGTCGTCGCACTGGCCCGGCAGAGCTACATGGGCGCTGACGCCTACGGCAGTGCCTCGGCCTTCTTCGCCGCAGGCAGCCCCGAGGAAGTCCTCCAACGAGCCGCCACGCTGGAGCTGCTGGGTGATGACCGGGGCGAGCGACTGGACGAGCTCGAGGTCGTCCAGCGCCAGCAGCAGGCGGCCACCGAGGCGGCGAAGGCCGCCGTGGTTGCCCGCGATGCGGCCGCCGCATCCGCCGCGGAGGCTGAACGGGTCGCCAACGACGAGCTCGCCGCGGCGCAGCAGACCTACGACGCCGCCGTGGGGGACAGGGCCGCGTTGGAGCAGCAGTTGCAGGAGGCGCGGGAGCGGGTGGTCACGCTCGGCGGCGATGCTGCTGCGGGGTCGATGGAACAGCCGGCCGGCAGCGATGTCACTGCGGTACCGACGGAGCAACCGAGCAGTGGCGATGTCGATGCACTACTGGCGGAACGGCTGGACGGTGCGGCTTCCCGGGGAGGTGAGCGGTCGACTTCCGGCGCCGGGATCCCGACGTCGGGGCGGGTGACCTCCTGCTATGGCGCCCGCTGGGGGACCATGCACCACGGCGTGGACATCGCCGCCCCGATCGGCACACCGATCTATGCGCCCGAAGCCGGCGTGGTGCTCCAGGCCGGCCCCGCATCCGGCTTCGGGCTGGCCGTCTACCTGGAGCATGAGGACGGCTCGATCACCCTCTACGGGCACATCGACAGCTACTCGGTCGACGCGGGACAGCAGGTGTCCGCTGGGCAGCAGATCGCGCTGGTGGGCAACACGGGTCAGTCCACCGGCCCGCACCTGCACTTCGAAGTGCATCTGGGTGGGCTCTACCAGAACCGCAGCAACCCGGTTCCGTGGCTGGCCGCCCGCGGCCTGCCGTTGGGCGGAAGCTGCGGCTGACCTCGACAGGCCTCGAACCTCGTTCGGTGACCCCGCTGGGCGGTCAGCGCCGCCGAGCAGTCGCTGCAGGGGGCACTTCGCGCCGTGGTGCGGTCATGATCAGCGTGGGGGAGCGCCCGGGTGTCACTTCCCCTGGGGTCCGTCGGGGTCGGCTTCGGGGGATGACCCGCGCGGGAACCCTGGCGCGAGATGCGACCGAGCAGGGGGCGGACCGGCATCGGGGCCAGCGTTCCGACCAAGGGGCCGACAGCCCTCTCGGGCGCGCCAGCCAGGCCGTCGTACCGTCGTGTGGGGAGGTGGTCCCGGTGGCACGGCTCTGGGCGGCGCTGTTGCTGTTGGCCGCCGTCTTCGCCATGCACGGGGTGCAGTGCGTGGCCGCGGGCTCGGCCCAGCGGCACGGGTCCACATCGGTCGGTGCGGCTGCCGCGGTTGGTGTACCGGCAGCGTCCGTCCATCTGGGCCCCGTCGCAGGTGCGATGCCCGACCACGGGCACGGTGCCGCCACACCAGAGGCAGACGCCGACGGTGCCACCGGGTCCAGCGGCCTGCCGGCCCCGTGGCACGACGCCCACGTCCTGGCGGTGTGCCTCGCCGTCCTGCTCGCGGGGCTGATGGTTCTCAGGGCCGTAGTGCTCCGCCGAGGCGTGGCGATCCCGCCCGTCCGCGGCTCGCCCACACCTTCCCGCTGGCCCACCGGGTGGTCGAGGCAGCCTCGACCACCCACCCTCTCCGCTCTCTGTCTCCTGCGGATCTAGGCCGAGCAGCTGCACCCCGACAGCTCCCGCTGTCCCGGGGTCCTGCACGCATGCCCACATCCCTCAGACAGGAGACCCAGCATGACCCGCACCAGCATCCGACTCGTCCGCCTCACCGGTGGGCTGATGGCCGCCGTCGTCGTCCTCGCCGGCTGCTCGGACACCGAGCAGACCTCCGCCACCGGTGGCAACGCGGCCGACGACAGCTCCGCCGAGCAGGGCGCGGAGTTCAACGACACGGACGTCGCGTTCGCGCAGGGGATGATCCCGCACCACGAGGGCGCGCTCATGATGTCCGCGGTCGCCATCGACCGCGCCTCCGATCCCCGGGTCGTGGACCTGGCCGAGCGGATCCAAGCAGGTCAGGACCCGGAGATCGACCTCATGACGGCCTGGCTGGAGGAGTGGGGCCAGCCGCTCGAGGAGTCCGGTCCGATGGGCGGCATGGACCACGGGTCCGGGGACATGGGCGGCATGGGCATGGACGGCGGCATGGGCATGGAGGAGATGCCTGCGGCCGGCCGGGACTTCGACCGCATGTGGCTCGACGCCATGATCGAGCACCACGAGGGCGCAGTCGCGATGGCGCGGACCGAGGTCGAGGACGGCCGCAACGCCGAGGCCGTCGACCTGGCTCGCTCGATCAGCGAGGTCCAGGCGCAGGAGATCGAGGAGATGCGGCAGCTGCTCACCGAGCTGGGTGGCTGATCTGTACCGGGTGGGGCGCGGTGCCGTCCGGGCACCGCGCTCCACCTCTCCCGCCCGACGACCCAGGGCCGCGCCTCGCGCGCGGTGCACCAGCGGGCGGTCGACGCAGTCGGCTGCGTCAACCGCCCGTTCAGGGTCACCGGGTGATGGTGTGTTCGGTTTCGGTCTCCCCGACGACGGGGCCAGGGGCGCTCCCGCGGGGGCCACGGGCGAGGACGATGACGAACAGGACGGCCATGACGGCGGTGCCGGCCCACATGGCCTGCTGCCAGCCGTCGACGAAGGCCTCTTGTGCCGCCCGGACGAGTGCGCTGGCCTGGGGGCCGGCCACGTCGGCGGCCGCGAGGCCGTTGGCCAGGCCTTCGCGGGCTGCCGCGACAGCGTCTGCAGGAGCCCCGGCGGGGAGCTGCTGGTCGAGGGCGCTGCGGTAGCCGGTGGCCAGGACGGCACCGAGCAGTGCCACGCCGAGTGCGGTGCCGAGCTCGCGGGTGACGTCGTTGAGGGCGGAGGCCACACCCTGCCGTTCGCGAGGCAGTGCGCGGGTGATGGCCTCGGTGGAGGGCGTCATGGCCAGGCCCATGCCCAGCCCGATGGCCAGCAGCCCGGCCAGCACCGAGCGGTAACCGCCCTCGACGGAGACGAAGCTGGCCATCAGCACCAGGCCCACGGTGCCCAGCAGGATCCCGGTGGCCATGGTCAGTCGTGCACCGATGCGTGCGGCCACCTTCGGTGCCAGCCCGGAGGAGGCCATCATCAGCAGCGCCATCGGCATCAGTGCCAGCGTCGAGCGCAGCGCCGACCAGCCCAGCACCGCCTGCAGGTAGGGGAAGAGGACGACGAAGATCCCGGCCTGCACGCCGAAGACGACCAGCAGTGCAAGGGAGCCACTGGCCAGGCCGCGCTCGCGGAAGAGCCGGATCTCCAGGAGCGGGGCCGGCTGGCGCAGCTCCCATGCGATGAACGCGGCGGCGGCCACGGCGCCGCCGAGCAGGCTCAGCAGCGTCGCCGGTGCCGTCCACCCCTGCTCGGGACCTTCGTGGAGGACGAGGATCAGCGCGAGGATGGCGAGCACCGAGGTCAGCGAGCCGACGAGGTCGAAGCGGTGGGTGGCGCTCTCGCGTGAGTTCGGCACCGACCTCAGCGTCAGGACGACGGCGGCGGCGACGAGCGCGACGGGTAGGACGAACAGCCACCGCCAGTTCGCCACGTCCACCAGCAGGGCGGACAGGTACATGCCCAGGATGCCGCCTCCGCCGGCGACGGCGGTCCACACGCCGATGCCCGTGGCGCGTTCCTCGTCCGGGAAGGTCGAGGTGATGACGGCGAGGGTGACCGGCATGATCATCGCCGCGCCGACGCCGCTGAGGGCGCGGGCGGCGACCATGACCTCGGTCGAGGGAGCCAGGCCGGCTGCCACGTTGGCGGCGGCGAACAGGGTCAGGCCGGCGAGCAGCATCGGCTTTCGGCCCCACCGGTCGGCCAGTGCGCCCAGGGGGAGGAGCAGTGCGGCCAGGACGATCGTGTAGCTGTTGATCATCCACAGCACGGCGCTCTGTGAGGCGCCGAACTCCACCGCGAGCTCGGGCTGGGCGACGTTCAGCCCGGACACCGACGCGATGACGGCCATCAGTGCGATGCAGACCGCGATCAGGACGGCGCGGCGCTGGCGTGGATCGGAGATGGTCGGGGCGAGGGTCGGCTCGGATGCGGACGCTTCGGTGGTCATGGCGCCTCTCGGCAGGTGAGGTCGAGCAGGGGGGGGGAGGGCAGCAGCCAGCGGCGCTGGGGCTGTTGCCCGAGCGCTGGTGGTCGTGCTGTGGCGGGGCGGAGGTCAGCTGCGCCGGGTGGCGCGTACGACGAAGTCCTGCAGTGCGACGGTCCCGCCGTGCGGTGCGAGCACCGTGCGGTGCACCTCGTCGGCGGTCTGGACGTCCCACTCGGGTTCGGCCAGCCGCGCGGTGACGGCTCGGGCAGTGGTGGTCGCCTCGGCGGGGGGCTGGTCGCCGTGGCTGTGGTCGTGGCCGTGCTCGCCGGTGTGCAGGTGTCCGATGACGAGCAGGGTCCCGCCGGGTGCGACCCAGGTGGCGAGGCGGTCGTAGAACGTCAGCTGCGGCATGGCCGGGTGGGCGTAGGAGGTGGTGACGAGGTCGAAGCGGACCCCGGGGTCCCAGCTGCTGAGGTCGGCCTCGACCCACTGGACGTGGTCGGCGCTCCCGCTCGAGGCGGCGCGGGCGGCGGCCTGGGCCAGCGCCTCGGCCGAGATGTCGGCGGCGGTGACTTCCCAGCCGTGCTCGGCCAGCCACAGTGCCTCGGCACCCGTGCCGCACCCGGCGTCCAGAGCCGTGCCCGGCCGCAGGCCGCCGAGCTCGGCGGCCAGGTACGGGTGGGGCGGGTTGCTGTCCACGGCGCCGGGAGCGCCGGTGCGTCCCTGCCAGTGCTGCTCCCAATAGGCCTTGTCGAACGCGTGGTCGCCCCCGTGCCTCATCGGTCGCTCCCGGCGACGGTGAGGCCGGCGACGGCCCGGTCGGCGTCGGACATGACCAGGTCGGCGTTGATGTGCTGAGCGGCGCGCGCGCCGTCGGCCGCGGCGGCGGACACCTGCGCGGACAGGTTGGAGACGTTGCCGGCCGCCCACACACCGGGCACCGCAGTGCGGCCGGTGGCATCGGCGGGGATGAACGAGCCCGCGGGATGCAGGGTCGGTGTGATGCCGATGTCGGCGAACACCTCGGCGCGGGCCACCATCCGTGTCGCCACCACCACGACGTCGACGGGCACCAGCCGGCCGTCGGCCATCTGGACGCCGGTCAGCTGGTCCCCGCTGACCGCCAGCCGGGCGACGGCGCCCGCTGTCACGGTGATGCCGAGGGCGTCGAACCTGGCCCGCTCGTCCGCGGTGGGCTCCTGGTCCCGGGAGAAGAAGCGCACGCCCTCGCTCAGCTGCCGGAACATCAGTGCCTGGTGCACCGACATGGGCCCGGAGGCCAGGACGCCGATGGCGCGATCCCGCACCTCCCAGCCGTGGCAGTACGGGCAGTGCACGACGTCGCGCCCCCACCGCTCCTGCACCCCCGGGACGTCGGGCAGCTCATCGACCAGGCCGGTGGCGATCAACAACCGGCGGGACTCCAGCACCCCGCCGTCCCGTGTGGTCACCACGAACCCGTCGGGGACGGCGGACACCTCGCTCACCTCGCCGTCGAGCAGCTCCCCGCCGTAGCGGACGACCTCCGCGCGGCCTCGCGCGACCAGGTCCGCCGGGCGCACGCCGTCGAGCGCCAGCAGACCGTGCACCCCCTCCGCGGGGGCGTTCCGGGGTGCGCCACCGTCGATCACGGTCACCCGGCGGCGAGCGCGCGCCAACGTCAACGCCGCGCTCAGGCCCGCGGCACCGCCCCCGATGACGACGACGTCCCGCTGTCTCGTTGCCTGTCCGCTCATGTCCTGGTCTCCCTCGTCCGTGTACGGCCTGACGATGGACCACGAGTTCGCGGTTGCGCAAAGGTTCTTGCCGAATGGAAAATGAGCGGCATGGACGACATGTGGGGCAGCACGCTCGACGCCGTGGGCCCGAGGCTCAGACAACTCCGCCAGCGTCGGGACGTCACGCTCACCGACCTCGCGGGGGAGACCGGCATCTCGATCAGCACCCTCTCCCGGCTCGAGGCCGGGCTGCGGCGCCCCACCCTGGAGCAGCTGCTGCCGCTCGCCCGGGCCAACGGGGTCACGCTCGACGAGCTCGTCGACGCCCCGCCCACCGGTGACCCGCGGATCAACCTGCGGCCCATCCCGTGCGGGGACGGGGCGGTGGTGCTGCCGCTCACGCGCCGGCCCGGCGGCATCCAGGCCTACAAGTTCGTCCTCCCGACCGGACGTGATGACGCCGCGCCCGAACTCCGTACGCACGAGGGTCACGACTGGGCCTACGTCCTCAACGGCACCCTGCGCCTGGTGCTGGGCGAGCACGACTTCCGCCTGAACCCCGGGGAGGCCGCGGAGTTCGACACCACCACGCCCCATTGGTTCGGGGCCACCAGTGCTGGCCCGGTCGAGTTCCTGAGCCTGATCGGCCGCCAGGGCCAGCGTGCACACGTGCGGGCCACACAGACGGCGGGGGAGTAGTCAGGTCGACTCGGACGCTGCTCGCCGCGTCGAGCTCGTCGGCGGTGACAGCGGCCGCTCGCACGCCCATGGGCGGCCATGCCTGCCGCCGGCCCGGCGCGGCCCCGGTGCGTCACAGCACCAGGGCGGCCGGGTGGTCGGTCACGTCCAGCGGGACGCCGGGCCGGTGGGTGACAGGAGCCGACAGCATCCCGGCGATCGCGTCGGCGAGGAAGTCGCCCACCGCCTGCCAGGAGGGGGCCGCCCCGTCGTGGTCGGACAGCCGCTCGACGTCCGCGCACGTCGTCGAGACGATCCGGGTCATCAGCCTCGCTCGCCCCACGACGACGTCCTGGTCCAGGTGGTCGAGACGAGCCACCACGGAACGGGTGATCGCGGAGGCGGATGGTGCCAGGTCCGTCGAATCGCCCAGCAGGCCCGCGGCCATCGGGTCGTGCAGCGCCTGGGCGAGGAAGCGGGCCCGGCTGCTGGGCTGCGGCAACGCGCCCAACGCGTCGGTGAACGGGACCACCAGGCTGCGGACGTCCCCCAGGACCGAGTCGGAGCCGGCGAACATCGCCCGCCGGGGGGGCTCCAGCGCGACGAGGTGGCGGGTGATCAGCGCCTGGAGCAGCCCTTCGCGGCCGCCGAAGTAGTACCGCACGGCGGAGTGGTTGGTGTTGCCCGCGCTCTCGGCGACCTTCCGGTCGGAGACCTGGGCGATGCCGGACTCGGCGAACAGGCGCTCGGCCGCGTCCAGCAGAGCCGCGCGGGCAGCGTCGGACCGTGCCACCTGGGTGCCTCCTCGGCTGACTTCCTCTGTTGTGACCCGCGTCAAGCTAGCCGGTTGCTGACTTTGTAAGTCACATGACTTACATTCAGATCGTCTCAGCCCGGGCGCACGCGTCCCGGCTCCGCCGCCGCAGCCGGAGCCGGTCACCTCACCGATGCTCGCCCGCCCTCGTCAGGAGCAGTCGCATGGAGCCCCTCACTGCCGCATCGTCCGTTGCCGGTCCTCCCGTGGTCGGCCCGCCGATCGAGGACCGCCGGACCCGCATCGCGCGCTACGTCTTCCTGTTCCTCATCCCCTTCCTGATGGTCACGATGATGTATGCGACGTACGTCGGGACCATGCACGCGCCGCACCCGCGGGACATGCCCGTTGCGGTGGTGGGCGTCGGCGCGCAGGCGGAAGCGGTCGTCGACTCGTTCGCCGCCGTCCCGGACGACGCCGTGGCCCCGCGTCTGGTCCGCTCGGCGGAGGAGGCCGTCGAGCTGCTGGAGAGCCGTGAGGTCGTCGGCGCGCTGGAGGTGCCGCAGCCGGGCACCGACGCGGCGACCCTCTACACCGCGAACGCGGCCGGGCCCTCACAGGCCGCGACCGTCCAGCAGCTGCTCGCGCCGGTCGCCGTCCAGCAGGGCTGGACCATCGAGTCCGAGGACGTCGCCCCGCTGAACCCGGGAGACTCCTCCGGCACGGCGGTGCTCTTCGCCGCCATGGGGATGATGCTGGCCGGGTACGTCCCGCTCAGCGTGGTCCTGCTGGGCCTGCCGCACCTGCTGGCGGTCCGGCGGTTCGTGCCGGTGCTCCTGGGCTGGGCGGCCGGGACGAGCGCGCTCATCTGGCTCATCCTCGGGCCGATCGTGGGTGCCGTGGACGGGCACTTCCTCGGCTTCTTCGGCGTCGGCATGCTGGCCGTCGGCGCGGTCGGGGCGGCCCAGCTGCTGTTCACCAAGCTGATGGGCCCCCTCGCCGTCCTGATCGGCATGCTGCTCTACGTCGTGCTGGGCATGCCGGCCTCGGGCCTGGCGCTGTCGGTCGACGTCATGCCGGGCTTCTTCTCCTTCCTGCACGGCGTGCTGCCGCTCCCGGCCGCGGGGGAGGCGCTGCGCTCGCTCGTCTACTTCGACGGTGACGGGCTCGGCAGGCACCTGCTCACGCTCACCGTCTGGGTCGTGGTCGCGCTGGGGCTGTCGCTGCTCAAGGAGCGCGCGAGCGGCCTGGCGGTCCCCGGCGCCCCGCCGGTCACCGACCCGGACGCGCCGCTCCCGGCGTTGGCCGGCGGCCCGCTGCGGTCCCTGCGGTTCCGCTACGTGACCGCAGCGGCGTTCCCGCTGTCCATCCTGGTCATGGTGGTCGGCCTGATGAGCTTCGCGATGCACGAGCCGACGGTGCGTGAGCTCCCGGTGGCCGTGGTCGGGTCGACGGAGCAGCAGGCGTCGCAGGTGGCCGACGGCCTCGAGTCGAGCCTGGGGTCGATGGTCGACGTCCAGGTGGCCAGGTCGGTGGACGCCGCGGCCGACGCCGTCGTCGACGGGGAGGTCGTCGCCGCCTACGTGCTCCCCGCCGGCCCGGGTGAGGACGCCACCCTCTACACCTCCGCGGGCGCCGGCGTCAGCCAGCAGAGCGTGGTGCGCGCGGTGTTCGGTCAGGTCGCTGCCGGGCAGCAGGTGCCGCTCACCGAGACCGACCTGACGCCGCTGCGCGACTCCGACACCATGGGCAGCAACAGCATGTACGTCGGCATGGCCTGGATCATGGCCGGCTTCCTGATCATGGCCGTCTTCCGCGGTGGTGCTCCCGAGCTGAAGCGCTTCCGCCAGTTCGTGCCGCACCTCGCCGGTTGGTCGATCGGCATGGCCCTCTGGCTGTGGCTGCTCTTCGACGTGGTCATCGGTGCGGTCAACGGGAACGCCTGGCAGATGATCGGCTTCGGGGCGGCGACCATCTTCGCCATGGCGGTGGTGACCGGCGTCTTCACCCGGACGCTGGGGCTGGCCGCGATCGTGCCGGTGATGGTCGTGCTGATGCTGGCCGGCGTCCCGGCCTCGGGGGGCGGACTGTCGCTGTACATGGTCCCCGAGGTCTTCCGCGGCCTGTCGGAGGTGCTGCCGCTGCCCGCGGCGGTGGACGCGGCGAGGTCGCTGGTCTACTTCGACGGTGCCGGGGTCGGCCGGGACCTCCTGGTCATCGCCGTCTGGGGCGTCATCGGCCTGCTGCTCAACCTGGTCGTGGACCGGTGGCTGCGGCGCCGGGAGGACGGGACCGGCGTCCCCGGGCCGGACGGCCGCCCCTCGCCTCCCGGGGCGGCGGACGAGGACACCGACCGGGACGGGACCGACCGCACCGATGCCGACCGGCTCGAGGGCGCCGGGGCGCGCTGAGGACGACGGGCTGGACGGCGATCCGCCGTCCAGCCCAGGCCGGGTCCGGGACGGGGTGGCACGGAGGCAACTCCTGGCACCCGCTGCTGCTGCGCGGTCGCCGGCCACGGAGCTGGGGATCGCCGACGTGGTCATCGGTACGAACGCCGATGACCTGCGGGGGCGGCAGCCGACGGACACCATCGGTTCAGGTCTTGAGGGCACACTCCGGCTGTGGACCGTCATGAGTTCGGTGCAGCAGTGCGCCACCTGCGGGAGAGCACGGACCCTGTGGCTGTCGGGCTGCCGGTGGGCGGGCGGCGGGTCCCCGGGTTGCGGCGGGAGGAGCTCGGTGAGCTCGCCGGCATGTCCGCGGACTACGTCCGCCGACTGGAGCAGGGGCGGAGTCATCCCTCGGCCGGTGTGGTGCGGGCCATCGCCCGGGCCCTGCACGCCGGACGGGCGGACTACGAGCGGCTCTCGGCGCTGGCCGGGTACGCCGCCGCGGACGGGCAGGTGCCGACCGACCTCGGCCCGGGCGCGACGCGACTGCTGGAGCGGTTCGCCGACACCCCGATGATCGTCACCGATGCAGCGATGAACGTCGTCGCGGTCAACAGCGGGTTCCTGGCCCTGGAGCACTGGGACCTCACCGGGGACCGCTGGGAGTGGAACGTGGCCTGGCGCATCTTCTGCCACCCGTTCGCTGCCTTCCAGCAGTCCGACGCCGACGCGACCAGTCACGAGAGGATCCAGGCGGCCCAGCTGAGAGCCGCGCTGTTGCGGTACCCCGGCGATGCGTCGCTCGCGGACCTGGTCGACGAGATGCGGACCCGGAGCCGGCGGTTCGACACGCTGTGGCGGGCACCGCGACCGGTGGAGGCCTACGAGAGCAGCGCGACGTTCACCCAGTCCGACGGGGACTCCGTCTCGCTCGTCGGGAACCTGATCGCCATCCCCGGTGACGACCTGTCGGCCGTCCTGCTGACCGCGGCGCCGGGTTCGCGTGACGAGGCCCGACTGGCGGAGGTGCTCAGTGCCGCCGATGGGCAGGCGGTCATCAAGGTGGGCCAGTCCGGCCCGGGCTGATCGCGCCGGGACCAGCGACGTCGGGT
This sequence comes from Modestobacter sp. VKM Ac-2978, assembly GCF_026968025.1. Taxonomy (NCBI): domain Bacteria; kingdom Bacillati; phylum Actinomycetota; class Actinomycetes; order Geodermatophilales; family Geodermatophilaceae; genus Modestobacter; species Modestobacter sp. VKM Ac-2978. The sequence continues at coordinate 35,265 of NZ_JAPVBP010000012.1, forward strand.
GACGTCTCAACGCTCGTGAGCCTGGTCCGCGACGGTGGCAAGGTCGTCAGCACCACCGGAGACCTGCAGGTCGAGGTCACCCGCCGCATCCCGCTGACCGAACTGCCCGCGCTGCACGCCGAAGCCGCCGCCGGCCCATCGAGGGCAAGGTCGTCGTCGAGCCGGCCTGAGCCCGCGCCACTGCCCGTGCTCTTGTGCTTCCCGGGCCGTCGGGCTGGGGGCTGGGTGTGGTCGACTGGAGTTGCTGCCTCGCGTGCCGATGTGGCTGGTGTCCCCTGCGGGACGTACACCGATGAGGGGATGTGGACATGGAGCACCTGCGCCGATTGCAGATCGAGCGGCCCGTGGTCTTCTGGGTCGTCATGCTGGCGGGCTTCTTCGTGGCCTTCCAGCTGCTGTTGTTCGTGGCGGCGCTGCTGCTGGGTCCGTTCGGGCTGCCGGCCTGGGCGCCCATCGCGGTGGTGCTGGCCGGTCTGGTCTTCGTCGCGCGACGGCAGCAGCGCTGACCCGACCGCCGGGCCGGGACGACGTGCCCGGCCGGGCGGCTGCGGTCAGAAGGAGACCGGGAGCTCCTCGACGCCGTGGACGAAGGACAGCCCGCGCCAGGGGAGCTGCTCCTCGGGAACGGCGAGCGCGAGGTCCGGGAAGCGGCGGAACAGCGCCGGGAGCGCGATGCGGAGTTCCAGGCGCGCGAGTTCAGCGCCGACGCAGCGGTGCACCCCGTGGCCGAACGCCAGGTGACCGCCGGCGGGGGACCGGGTCGGCTGGAACTGGTCGGGCTGCGGGCCGGCCCAGGCCGGGTCGCGGTCGGCCCCGCTGAGGGAGACGGCGACGAGGTCGCCCTGCTGGATCGGGCAGCCGGCCAGCTCCAGGTCCTGCTTGGCGAACCGCGGGAAGGCCACCTGGACCACCGACAGGTAGCGCAGCAGCTCCTCCACCAGGCCGTCGATCTCGGCCGGTGAGCCCCCTCGGACGATGGCGGCATGGGCGGGGTCGCGCAGCAGCACCATGGTGCCCAGGGAGATGGAGCTGGCGGTGGTCTCGTACCCGCCGGTGACGATCCCGTCGACGAGGCCCGCGAGGTCGTCGTCGGAGATGCCGTCGCCCTCGGCCAGGAGGATCCGCCCGATCAAGCCGTCCCCGGGCGCCGTCCGCTGCCGCGCCACCACGTCGAGGAGGATCCGCTTCTGCTCCGACACCGCACCGAGCGCCGCGGCCACACCCCCCGTGGCGTCGAAGCGCTGGGTGCCCAGCCGGACGAAGGCCTCGTGGTCGGCGTCGTCCAGCCCCAGCAGCCCGCAGATCACGTCCATCGGGACCCGCCAGGAGACGTGCTCGGCCAGGTCTGCCGGCGATCCGGCGGCGGCGAGCTCGTCCAGCCGGCGGGTGACGATCGCCTCGACCGTGGGCTCCAGCCGGTCCAGCCGGCGCCGGGTGAACTCCGGGGCCACGAGCTTGCGCAGCCGGGTGTGCAGCGGCGGGTCGGTGAAACCGAGGCCGCCGACGTCTGCTGTCGACCCCGGTCCGGCGTCGCCGAACAGGTGCCGGATGTCGTTGCTGTAGGAGTCGCGGTCGGCGAGGACGGCGCGGGCCTGCTCGTAACCGGTGACCAGGTGCGCCGCGAGACCCATGGGCAGGTCGAGCCGCTCCACCGGACAGCGGGCGCGCAGCTCGGCGAGCTCCGGCACCGGGTCCACCCCGCGCCGCAGCAGGGGCAGTCGAGCGCTCTCCGGGAAGAAGGTCAGCTCGGTGAGGTCGATGCCCTTCTTGCGGATCCGTCGCTCCACGATGCGGCCGAGCCACGCCTGGGCCACGGCCCGCGCGCTGCGCTGGCGCCGCGGCCACCCGCCCGACCTCCGCGTCACCGGTCGGGCGGCCAGGGCGGCGGTCCGCCGCACGCGGCGACGCCTGGACCCGGGTGGTGTTGAGAAGTCGGTCGTGGACATGATCCCTCGTCGTCATCCGGGCACCGGCGCGACGTCGAGCCACGCCGAGCCCACCGGGGGAGCGACACCCGACCGGCGCCGGGTGCTGATCGTGCGACGTCCGCCGTGCGACGACGTCGTGGGACCTGGATCGGATCACGGGCCTCGCGCGGTCGCCGTCGACTGTGCCCGCACCGTGGCGGGCCATCCGTGGCGGTGGGCTCTGCCCCGACCATCCCACGCGGACGGTCGGACACCGTCGGCGGCCCTCGGCGGCGGAGACGCACCGTGCCCCCCTGCCCGCGGTACGGGCAGGGGGGCACGGTGTCCGCCCTGGTGGAGCGAGGCCGGGCGGGTCAGCCCGCCTGGTAGTTCACGTGCGGGTGGTCCATGTGGTTGGCCGTGGCGCTGCCGCGATCGGCCATGGGGCTCCACGAGCCGGTCGGCGACATGAGGATGCGCTGCTGCCAGATGATGTAGTCCACGCCGAGGGCGTCCCAGTTGGCGATGTGGTACTCGACGATCGCGTTCCCGAGCGCGGTGTCGGACATGACCATGTAGTCCAGGGCCAGCCCGGAGGGGTGGCCGTTCGGGTCGGTCGCGCTGCCGCGCGTCCCACCGATGGTGATGCCGGCGGCGCCGGGGACGTCGCGCACGACGGCGTCCGCGGCGGCCGCGGCCCGCGGCTGCACGGGCCCGGCGGTGTTGGTGATGTGGGCGGCCGCCGTGGACTGCGAGGCGACGGCCACCACCGGAGCCGGAGCCGGTGTCGGGGCGGGAGTCGGTGCCGGGGCGGGTGCCGGGGCGGGAGCCGGTGCGGGAGCCGGTGCCGGGGCGGGAGCCGGGGCGGGAGCCGGTGCGGGGGCAGGTGCCGGGGCGGGTGCGGGTGCCGGGGCGGGAGCCGGTGCCGGGGCGGGTGCGGGTGCCGGGGCGGGCGCCGGGACCGGCGCCGGAGCAGCAGCAGGTGCCGGTGCTGCGTCCTCGGCGCCGAGGAGGAACCGCACCTGCCCCGGGGTGAGCGCCGCGCGGTCCTCGCCGAAGGCGCCGATGTTGCGCTGGTAGAGGTCCCGCCAGGACTGCCCGTGGGCCCCCGCGAGCGCGGCGAACGGGTCGCCCTGCTCGGCGGTGTGCCGGTCTTCCTGGGTCGCGGTGACCGAGGGCGCCGGGCTGGTGGTGTGGGCCTGCGCCGGGGAGCTGAGGACGCCCAGCGTGACGACGGAGACGCCGGCCACGACGGGGAGGCCGACGAGGACGTCCCGCGTGCGGACGAAGCGAGACGAGCTGTTCTTGGGCATGGTGATCTCCGATCACCGCCTGAGGGGTTAGCTGTCGGGTTCGGGCGATCGGTGCCCGGCCGGCGATGCCGGCTTCACCCCGAGGCGCGCCATCCGATGGATCGGCGCGCCGTGTGCGGTGGGTTCCCCACCCCTGCCCTGAAGGTCCTGGATGGCGGCCGGCAGGCAGGGTTGGGCGGACCGGCGCCACGCCCACGAAGTCGGCGTGACCGGAACGTTATGTACCCGCAATGGGGCTGTCTTCGTGACGGTCGTCACGCCATCGGCGTGCCGTCGGCGGCACGCCGTCCGGTGGCGGGACGCGCCGGCCGACTCGCCGCCGTAGTGCCGGACAGCGGGCCCGGGGCGCCGTCCGCGCGAGAGTGGGGAAGGCCACGACCCGCTCGTGGTCGGCAGCCGTGACTTCACGTCGACGCTCCGTAGCCTGCAGGGGATGAACCCCACGACCCGGAACCGCAGCCGGCGGTTCCCCCGCCTGCCGGACCGGGCGCGCAAGGCGATCTCCGGGTCCGGGCCGCCGACGGCACCGCTGGCGCTGCGCGCCCAGCCCAGCCGGGTCGACGCGGACACCGCGCGCTCGGCGCTCGGCCTCGCCTTGCGCATCGGGGAGTCGATGCTGGCGGTCGGGGCCTCGGCGGCCGACGTGACCGCCACCGTGCTGCGCGTGGCCGCGGGCTACGGGCTGACCGACTGCCAGGTCGACATCACGTTCACCTCGCTGACGATCAGCTACGACCCGGACGACGTCCCACCGCTCATGCTGATGCGGATCGTGCGCCCGCGGGGGCTGGACTACACCCGGCTCCAGGGCATCACCGACCTGGCGGCGGAGATCAAGACAGCCGGCCTGGGCCTGGAGGAGGCGCACCGTCAGCTGGACGACGTGCTGTCGGCGCCGCACCCCTACCGCCGCTCGATCCACGCGCTCGGCTGGTCGGGTGTGGCCGGTTGCGTCGCCTTCCTGCTCGGCGGGGACTGGCTGGTGGCGCTGGTCGCGGCGCTCACCACGGCCGCCATCGAGCAGACGATGCGAGCCCTCGACCGGCGTGGGCTGCCGATGTTCTTCCAGCAGGCACTCGGCGCCGCGGTGGCCACCGGAGCGGCCGTCCTCCTCATCGTCTCCGAGGTCGAGGTCCGCACCTCGCTGGTGGTCGCCGCAGGGATCGTGGTGCTCCTGGCCGGCCTCTCCTTCGTGGGTGCGGCCGAGGACGCGATCAACGGCTTCCCGGTCACCGCCGCGGCGCGCGCCTTCGAGGTGCTCACCTTGACGACCGGCATCGTCGTCGGCATCGCCGCCGTGCTGGACCTGGCGCAGCGGGCGGGTGTCCCGCTGCGCGTGACCGACCCGTCGATGTACACCGTGCCGTTCGCCGTGGCGCTGGCCGCAGCCGCCGGGATGGCGGGGTCCTGGGCCCTCGCGTCCCATGCCCGCCCGCACGCCGTCGGGGTCGCCACGGTGGCCGGCGCGCTGGCCTGGACGACGTCGTCGGCGACCGCGGCGTTCGGGGCCGGCCCCGCGGTGGCGAGCGGGACGGCGGCTGTGGTCGTCGGCTTCTGCGGTGCGGCGCTGACCGATCGGCTCCGGTTCCCGCCCCTGCTCGTCGCGGTCTGCGGCATCGTGCCGCTGCTGCCCGGGCTCACGATCTACCGCGGCCTCTTCGCGATCGTCGTGGAGGCGGACGTGCCGGGCGGGGTGGACGAGCTAGTGGGGGCCGCGGCCATCGGCCTGGCCCTCGCCGCCGGCATCGTGCTGGGCAGGTACCTCGGCCAGCCGCTGGGCAGCAGCCGCGACCGGTTCGACCGGCGGGTGCGGCGCCGCGCGACCAGCTCCGACTGAGATCGGCCTGCTGACCGAGGGGTCCAGGCCGGGCTGCCCGGGCGGGTGCGCGAAACGGCGAGATCGGGTGCACGCGGTGGTCGTCGGCCACCGCGGATCGGACCGAGGGTCTACCGAACAGCTCACCGCCGCCGGGTGATGCCGTCAGCGGAGCTCGCTCCGGTCACCACCCCCGCGGGACCAGTCCCGGGGTGGCCGGGCTCCGTCCGGTCCTGACGCCGTCCCCTCTGCAGAGAACGAGGCCCTCATGTCCGCACGCCGTCATCGAGCCACCGCCGCCGTCGTCGCGCCGCTCGCGGTGACCCTGGCGCTGACCGGTTGCAGCACCACGAGTGAGAGCGGCACCGCCGCGGCCACCCCTGCGGGCGGCGACACCGAGGTCGACAAGATCCTCTTCGACTTCCCCTTCACCTCGCTGCCCATCTACTCGGTGCTCAGCCAGCAGATGCAGGACTACGCCGAGGAGCAGGGCGTCACCGTCGAGTTCACCAACGACAACAGCGACCTGTCGACCCAGGTGTCGAACTTGACCACCTACCTCAACAGCGACGTGGACGCGGTGGTGTCCTTCCCGATGGACCCGGCCAGCATCGACTCGATCGCCCAGCAGTACCTGGACGCCGGCAAGTACTGGGTCACCTACGGCGGCGACCTGGAGAACCAGAGCAGCACGCTGCAGTTCAGCTTCACCGAGTCCGGGCGGATGCTCGGGGAGGACGCCGGCCGGTGGGCGCAGGAGAACCTCGGCGAGCCCCCCACGGTGCTGGTGCTGGAGGACCAGCTGACCCAGATCGGGCAGGAGCGGACCAACGGGATCCTCGAGGGACTGCGCAACGCCGCTCCCGATGCCGAGATCGTCGCCCAGCAGCAGGCGGTGACCCCGCAGGAGGCGCTGACGGTCACCAACTCGGTGCTGGCCGCGAACCCCGACGTCGACATGGTGCTGGCGGCCGTCGGTGACGCCGCCCAGGGCGCCTACCAGGCGCTGCTGTCCTCCGGCCGGGCCGCGGACGACCCGGAGACCTACGTCGGCGGGCTCGACGGCAACCTCTCCCTGTTCCAGGCGATGCAGGAAGGCGACTTCGTGCGCGGCGTGGTGACCGTCAAGTCCGAGGACATCGTGAAGGCGACCATCGACATCCCGCTCGCCCTGGGCCGCGGGGAGGAGCCGGAGACCGACGTCCCGGTGTACCTGGTCACCCCGGACAGCCCCGACCTGCAGGAGTACGTCACCGCCTTCGGCGGCTGACATGACCGTCTCCGTCCGTGGCCTCACCAAGAGGTACGGCCCGACCCTGGCGCTCGACGACGTCGACCTGGACATCGCCGCCGGCGAGGTGCACGCCCTGCTCGGGCACAACGGCGCCGGCAAGTCCACGGTGATCAAGTGCCTGGGCGGGGGCACCGCACCCAGCGCCGGGTCGATCACCATCGGTGGGACGACGTACGACGCCCTGGACCCCAGGTCCTCCATCGCCGCGGGGATCGCGGTCATCTACCAGCACCTGAGCCTCATCGACCGGCTCGACGTCACCGAGAACCTCTTCCTCGGTCAGGAGACGACGGCGGCCGGGGTCTTCCTGCGCCGCGCCGACCAGCGGTCACGCGCGGTGCGACTGCTCGAGCGGGTGGGGCTCGACGTCTCGCCGGACACCCCGGTCCGGGAACTCACCATCGGCCAGCGTCAGCTGGTCGAGATCGCGAAGGCGCTGAGCCGGGACGCGCGGCTGCTGGTCCTGGACGAGCCGAGCGCCGCGCTGTCCCCGGTGGAGTCGCGACGGCTGGCCGAGCTCGTGCGACTGCTCAAGGCCGAGGGGATCGCCGTCCTCTACGTGACGCACCTGCTCAACGAGGTCGTCGAGCTGGCCGACCGCACGACGGTGATGCGGGACGGGCGGGTCGTCTGGTCCGCGCCGATGACCGGCGTCGGCAAGGCCGACCTGGTGGCCGCGGTGAGCGGCCGCGCGCACGGCGCGGCGGTGGCGCCCCGGCCGGTGGACGGCGACGCGACCCCGGCACTGGCCGTCGACCGGCTGCGGGCACCGGGCCTGCACGACATCTCCCTGGCGGTGCAGCCCGGGGAGATCGTCGGCCTCTACGGGTTGGTGGGGTCCGGCCGCTCGCGGCTGCTGGAGACCCTCTTCGGTCGCCGGCCGGCCGCCTCCGGGACGGTCGCCGTGGACGGGCGCCCGGTGCGCGTCCGCCGTCCCGACGACGCCCTCCGCGCCGGCCTCGCACTCGTCCCCGGTGACCGGCTCCGGCAGGGGCTCTTCGGCTCCCTGTCGTCGGGGGAGAACACCGTGCTGCGGGTCATGTCGCTCACCGCACGTGCGGGGTGGCGTCGGCCCCGGGCGGAGCAGGAGGTCTTCCGGAGCACCGCCGCCGCGTTCGGCCTGCGCCCGGCCGACCCGGCGGTGCCGGTCTCCCGGCTGTCCGGCGGCAACCAGCAGAAGGTGCTCATCGCCCGCTGGGTCAACGACCGGGCCGGTACCCGGGTCCTCCTGCTGGACGACCCGACCCAGGGCGTCGACGTCGGCGCCCGGGCCGAGATCTACGACGTCCTGCGGCAGGTCGCCGCCGAGCGGGGACTGGCGGTGCTGTTCGCCAGCAACGACCCCGACGAGGTCGTCGCGCTGGCACACCGCTGCCTGGTGATGCGCCAGGGCCGGGTGGTCGACGACCTCGACATGCGCGACACCGACGAAGAGCAGCTGCTCGACCTCATCCACAGCGAGCTGGAGCCCTCCTGATGACGACCGCCCCACCCCCCACCGTCGACGGCGCCGACCGTCGCCCGCCGTCCACCGGTCACGCCGCCGCGGCACCGTCCCCGGTGGCCGCCGCCGCGGGCTGGCTGGTCCAGAACCCGCTGCTGGTGCTGCTCGTGGTGATGGTGGCCGGTGTGCAGCTGGCCACCGGGGCGCAACTGGGCTGGGGCAACCTGCGGGGCGTCTTCCTGGACGCGGCGGTCATCGCGATCGTCGCCGCCCCGGTCGCGATGCTGGTGATCGCCGGCTACATCGACCTCTCGGTCGGGTCGACCCTGGCCCTGGGCGGGGTGGTGGCCGGCAAGGTGGCGCAGTCCGGTGGGTCCCCGCTGGTCGCCGTCGGGGCGGCGCTGCTCGCCGGCGCCGCAGTCGGCGTGGTCAACGCGGTGCTGGCGACGGTGTTCGGGCTGTCCTCCTTCATCGTGACCCTGGGCATGCTCACCGCCGTCCGGGGCGTCGCCCAGCTGGTCAGCCCGCTGCCGCTGAGCAACTTCGGCGAGGCCTTCGGCTTCCTGGGCATCGGCAACATCGCCGGGATCCCGCTGCCGGCGCTGCTGGCCGTCGCCGTGCTCCTGACCGCCGGGGTGTTCCTCACCCGCACGCCGGCCGGGCGGCACGTCTACGCGATCGGGGTGAACCGGGAGGCCGCCTACCTGTCCGGGGTGGACACTCGGCGGATCCCGTTCCTGCTGTTCGTCACCAGCGGCGCCGCGGCCGGGCTGGCCGGCGCGATCACCGTCGCCCGGCTCAACAGCGCCCCGGCCGGCCAGCTCGGCGGCGGCTTCGAGTTGGCGGTGATCACCGCGGTGCTGCTCGGCGGCGTCGCGCTCACCGGCGGCGAGGGCAGCATGGTCGACGTCCTGGTCGGGGTGCTGTTCATGGGGCTGCTCCGCAACGGCCTCACCCTGCTGGGCGTCACCACCTTCTGGCAGAACGTCGCCAGCGGCCTGGCGCTGGTGGCGGCGATCGCCATCGCCGCAGCCACCCACGTCGTCCGCGAGAAGATGCGGGCCAAGGAGGCCCACCGGCTCCACGACGCGGCTCCCACCGGCTGAAGCGCACCCGGCCGGGGGCGACTGCCCTCGGCCGGGCCCGGGCTACGGGGTGGGGTCGACGGCGAACTCGTACGGCGGGACGGCGGGCCGGGCCAGGTAGCCGAAGTCGGAGACGACCGAGGTGCCGTTGATCGGGGAGCTCACCGGTGAGGCGAGGAACGCGGCGTGCCGGGCCAGGTCCGCCGGCTGCATGACCGGCAGGTCGCTGCCGGCGAACCCGTCGGGGCGGCCCAGGTCGGCCCGCGACATCGGGGTGTCGACGACCCCCGGGCACAGGCAGTTGACGCGCACCTCGGGGTGGTCGACCGACAGCGAGCGGGTGAGCATCAGCACCGCGCCCTTGGAGGTGTTGTAGGCGCTCATCCCCTCGAACGCCACGAGTGCCGCGTCCGAGGCGATCAGCACGATGGTGGCGACCGGGCTGGAGCGCAGCGCGGGGACGGTGTGCTTGGCCAGCAGGAAGTTGCCGCGGACGTTCACCGCCATGACCTGGTCCCAGTCGGCGACGCTCACCTCCGCAGCCGGTGTCCCGGCCGGGCCGGAGATGCCCGCACACCCGAGGACGGTGTCCAGCCGGCCGAACCGGTCGAGGACGGCGGCGACGGCCGTGCGCACGTCGGCCTCGACCGTCACGTCGGCCCGGACGAACAGGGCGTCGTGGCCCCGGTCGCGCAGCAGAGCGGCGACCTCCTCGCCGGCCGGGTCACGGTCGAGGAGGGCGATCTGCGCGCCCTCCTCGGCCAGCGCGTCGGCACACGCCCGCCCGATGCCGGAAGCACCACCGGTGATCAGCGCGACCCGGTCGCGCAGCTGCAGGTCCATGGTCCGGTCCTCCTGTCCTCAGCGGTCGTCGACCGGGCGGTCGTCGACCGACACCCGGGGGTCGAAGGGCACCGTGCCCACGTCCACGGCCACCTGCCCGCCGTCGACCGGGATCACCGCCGCGTTGACGTAGCGGGCCTGGTCCGACAGCAGCCAGGCGATGCACGCGGCGACCTCGTCGGCGCCGGCCGGCCGGCGCGCCGGGACCAGCGAGGTCACCAGCCCGTAGGCGGCGCTGGGGGAGAGGCCGCGCGGACCGCCGAACTCCGCCATCTCCGCGTCGGCCATCTCGGTCGCCGTCCACCCGGGGCACACCACGTTGGCCCGCAGTCCCTGGGGGCCGTAGTCGACGGCGAGGGACTGGGTGAGCGCGGTGGCGGCCGCCTTCGAGGCGGCGTAGACCGACATCTCCGCGCTGGCCCGCAGGCCGGCCACCGAGGCGACGGTGACCACGGCGCCGCGGGAGGCCAGCAGGTGCGGCAACGCGGCCCGGAGCACGTGGTATAGGCCGCCGACGTTGACCCGCAGCGTCGCCTCGAACGCCTCGGGGGAGACGTCCAGCAGCGCGCCGGGGTACATCACCCCGGCATTGAGCACCAGGCCGTCGAGGCGACCGAAGTGGTCGACGGTGCGCTGCACGACCCGGGCGGCGTCCGCCGGGTCGGCCACGTCGCCGGTCACGGCGAGCCCGCCGGTCTCCTGCGCCGTCCGCTCCAGCGGTTCCGGCCGGCGACCGCAGACGACGACCCGGGTCCCGGTGCGCGCCAGCGTGCGGGCGGTCGCCGCACCGATGCCGGCGCCGCCGCCGGTGACCAACGCGACCCGGGGAGGGGTCATGGCGTGCTGACCGGCGGTGCCTCGGACAGGGGCTGTGCGTAGGCGCCCATCGTGAGGTCGACCAGCTCACCGCTGAACTGGTCGAGCGCGAACTGGATGCCCACCGAGCGCAGCTGGGTCAGGTCGACCAGCACCATGCCCTCGACGCCCAGCAGCTTCTCCAGCCAGGAGAAGAGGTACACCCCCTCGCGGATCTTCCAGTGCACGCACCGCTCGGTGTCCGCCTCGCCCTGCTCGGCACCGCCCATGCAGACCCAGGTGAAGAGGCGGTCGGTGAGGTAGACGTGGTCGTAGACGTCGTCGCTGCTGTAGCGGTAACGGATCCGCTGGCCGACCAGCTCCGTGGTCGGCTGGTGGGGGTGCGGGTCCGCCGGCCGTCCGTCGATCGTCGCCTGGAACCACTGCTGCCGGGCGCGGTGCGGGTCCGGCTCCAGGCCGAGCTGGGCCAGGGCCCCGGTCGCTGTGCCGTTGGCCAGGTCCAGGGCGAAGGACGCCGCCTCGGGTCGGGGGAGGCCCTGCCACAGCTGGTGCACGTAGAAGAGCTCGTCGGCGAGCTCGAAGGCCTGGTAGGTGGCGGTGCCGCTGCGCTCCGGGCGGTCGCCGACGCGCAGCACCCAGTCGAGCCGGCGGTCCTCGGTGAACCGCTGCTCGAGGGAGAAGGCCTCGCCGCCGTCGGCCAGGGCGCCGGTCAGCGTGATGGTCCGGCCGACCAGGGCGCCGGACACCGGCGGGCGGAACTCGTCGAAGCCCTCGGCCATCTCACTCAGTGGGGTCCAGGACTGCGCGTCCCAGGCGAACTCGCCTCTGCCGCTCACGGTTCTCCTCGTCGTCGTGCTGGTCGGGTCGGTCTCGGCACGGCCGAGTGGGTCACGGGCGGGTGGTCGGCTCGTCGGCGGTGTGCACCAGTCGGCCGGCGAACCAGGTGCGCAGCACCTGGGTGGCGTGCACCTGCGTCGGGTCCACCGCGAAGACGTCACGGTCCAGGACGATGAAGTCCGCGGACCGGCCGGGGGTGAGCCGTCCGGTCACGTCGCCGAGTCCCATCGCCTCGGCCGGGTGCGTGGTGAAGGCGGTGACCGCCTCCTGCACGGTCAGCGCCTGCCCGGGGTTGAGCGTCCCGGGCACCGCGGGGTCGGGGTTGCGGCGGGTGACCATGGCCTCCAGCCCGGTCCACGGGTCGGGGGTGGGTGCGGCGCACGGCCAGTCCGACCCGGCGGCGACCACCGCACCCGAGTCGAGGAAGTCGCGGAACGGCCAGGACGCCGCGACCACCTCCGTGGGCACGTGGGCGGCGATGCTGTCCTGGATCACGCCGGGGAACCAGATGTAGGGGGAGGCGTCGGCGACCACGTCGAGCGCGGCGAACCGGGGCAGGTCGTCGGGGTGCACGTACTCGGCGTGGGCGATCTGGAAGCGCGGCCCGGGCCCGCGGCGGGCGCGCACCTGCTCCACGGCATCGAGCACGAGCCGCACCGAGGCGTCCCCGGTCGCGTGGAACTTCGCGCCCAAGCCCAGGTCGTGGCACCGCTCCACCTCGGCGACCAGGTCGGGCAGGTCGTAGTACAGGTCACCGGTCGTGGCGGGCTCGCCGTGCCGGCACAGGTAGGGCTCCAGCAGCGCCGTCGTGCGGGTCATCGGGACGCCGTCCAGCACGACCTTCACGAAGTCCGGGCGCACCAGCTCGCTGCGCTGGGCCCGGGCCTCGGCGATGAGCTCCCCGCCGACCGCGCCGTCCTCGAGGAACGGGCGCACCGGGAGGGAGGCGACCACCCGCAGCGTCAGCTCACCCTCCGCCTCGAGCTCGCGCAGCGCGGCCAGGGGTCCGCCCATCGTCGCGGCCTCCTGCACGCTGGTGATGCCGTAGGAGTTCAGCACCCGGATCGCGGTGGCCACCGCTTCCCGCATGCGCGCCTGCGGATCGGCGACCGACGCCGCGAAGGCCGACTCGGCCCGGGCGGAGGCCAGCTCGTGCAGCACGCCGGTGAGCCGGCCGGCGTCGTCCCGGACGTAGCGGCCGCCCTCCACGTCCGGGCTGTCCGGGCCCACGTCCATGAGCTCCAACGCCCGCGAGCTGACCCAGCGGTTGTGCATGGTGTCGTCGCGCAGCAGCACCGGCCGCCCGCCGCTGGCCTCGTCGAGGGCCAACCGGTGGCGCTCCTCGGCCAGCTGACCGAGGAGGGTGCTGCCGAGGATGCCGCCGACGACCCAGGCGTCCGGCTCCAGCCGGCCGGCCCACGCCCGCACCTTCGCCAGCACGTCGTCCAGCGAGTCGCTCGGCAGCAGGGGCAGCTCGAACGCCGCCTGGGCGCCGGCCAGGTTCAGGTGCACGTGCCCGTCGACCAGCCCCGGGAGCACCAGCGCGCCGGCCAGGTCGTGCACCTCCGTGTCCGGGCCGCGGTGCCGGGCGACCTCGTCGACCGTCCCGACGTCCAGCAGCAGCCCGTCCCGGACCGCCAGCGCCTCGGCCCACGGGCGCGCCGGGTCCGACGTCCAGACGCGTCCTCCGGTCACGACGAGGTCAGCGGCGAGCGGGGTGGGGGACATCGGGCCTCCGGGTGGACGTGGGCGGGCGGGGGACGCGCGGTGCCCGGGGCCACCGGCGGGGCGGTCGGCCGGCCGAGCGGGGCCCGGCCGGCCGGCGACGGGCTGCGCCGACGCCGGTGAGTCCACGGCAGCGCGGGGGAGGGGCTGAGCCATCCCGTGCACGGCCTGTCGCCATCTCGTGCACGGGACTGGTCGGCACCCGGTCAGGCGGCGGTGCTCTGCCGACGGAGCTGTGCCGGGGACTCGCCGAAGGCCGTGCGGAACTGTCGCGCGAGATGGGTGACGTCGAGGATCCCCCAGCGGGCGGCGATCGACGGCGTGCTCCGGCCGGCGAGCCTCGGGTCGAGCAGGTCACGCCGGATGCGCTCCAGTCGGCGGCGCCGGATCCACGCGGCGGTGGTGAACCCCTCCTGGGCGCACATTTTGTGCACCTGGCGCACCGAGACGCCGAGGGCCACCGCGATCGACTCGACGCCGAGGTCGGGGTCCCCGAGGTGGGCCAGCGCGTACGTGCGCACCCGGTCGGCCAGGGTCGGCCCGCCGCCCCCGGGCACCTGGGGGAGTCCGGCGTAGACGGCGAGCACCATCGACACGAGGGCATCACCGAGGTGGCAGGCCGCGGGGGAGTCGCCCGAACCGGCGTCCTCGCACCTCGACAGTTCCTCCAGCATCGAGGAGAGCGCGCGAGCGGGGCTGCTCGTCGCCGGGACGGGGACCGCGGTCCGCTCGCTGAACGGTCGGAGGTGCGGGTGCAGCCGGTCCCGCGGCACCGCGACGACGACCGCCTCCCAGTTCGTACCCGCGCTGTCCAGGTGGTACGGCCGGGTCGTCTCGTAGGCCACCAGGTCCCCGGGCCGGGCCTCCCCCCGACGCCCGTCCTGGCTCAGCCGGCTGACGCCGGAGCGCTGCCAGATGAGCTTGAGGAACTCCGGGTCGGTGGAGCTGAGCAGGCGCCCGGTCCGGGAGACCGTGTTGGGGCTGGTGCGCAGCGCGGTGACGAGCAGCCCGTCGGCAGTGGCGCTGCGCAGCCGGCCGTGGAAGGCGACGCCCTCGACCGGCCGGACGCGCACCGGTGCGCAGGCGGACGACACCGCCGCCTCGAAGGTGCCGAGGGCTGCCTCGGCGTCCAGCGGCTCGGCCGCGGGGCTGCGGGGCGTCGTGACCACAGGCTGCCTCGTTCCATTCGGAAAGCGAACGACATGTCCGTTAAGAGGGAACGCTAGGTCATGTGTGACCTGCTGCACAACGACTGACCGGCCACGGACGGTCAGTCGAGGGGCGTCGGGGCCTGGACCACCGTGCCGGCGGCCAGCAGTGCGTCGACGTCGGTGATGCCCCAGTCCGACAGCGCCGCCCGGGTGTGCTCCCCGGCGCGGGACGGCGGCCGGTCGAGGGTGGCCGGGGTGCGGGAGAACCGCGGCGCGGGCGCCGGCTGGACGACGCCGTCCCGCTCGACGTAGGTCTGCCGCGCCGCCAGCTGGGGGTGGTCGCGGGCCTCGGCGAAGGAGAGCACCGGGGCCACGCACGCGTCACTGCCGGCGAACACCTCGGCCCATTCGTCGCGGGTCCGCCGGCCGATCGCGTCGGCGAACAGGCCGCGCAGCTCCTCCGGGTCCGCCCCGGCCCGCTCCGGCACGCGGCCGGCCAGGCCGAGCCGGTCGACGAGCTCGGCGTAGAACTGCGGCTCCAGGGCGCCGACCGCGAGGTGCCGGCCGTCGGCGGTCTCGTAGACGTCGTACCAGGGGATGCCGGAGTCCAGCAGGTTGACGCCGCGGGTGTCCTGCCAGACCCCACCGGCCAGCATGCCGGCGATCATGGTCGCCAGGTGCGCGCTGCCGTCGACGATGGCGGCGTCCACCACCTGGCCCCGGCCACTGCCGCGGGCCTCCAGCAGCGCGGCGAGCACCCCCACCACCAGGTACATCGCCCCGCCGCCGAAGTCGCCGACCAGGTTCAGCGGGACCTGCGGCGGCCCGCCCGCCCGCCCGATGGCGTGCAGGACGCCGGTGACCGCGATGTAGCCGAGGTCGTGCCCGGCCGTCGCCGCCAGTGGGCCGTCCTGACCCCAGCCGGTCATCCGGCCGTACACCAGGCGGGGGTTGCGGGCCAAGCACTCCTGCGGCCCGATGCCCAGCCGTTCGGTGACCCCGGGCCGGAAGCCCTCGAGCAGCACGTCCGCGCGCTCGGCGAGGCGCCGGACCAGCTCCGCGCCGTCGGGGTCCTTGAGGTCGACGGCCACCGACCGCCGCCCGCGGGCCAGCAGGTCGTGCTCGGCGGACGGCGTGGGCGGCCTGGCGCCGGGACGGTCGATCCGCAGCACGTCGGCGCCGAGGTCGGCGAGGAGCATCGCCGCGAACGGGGCGGGGCCGAGACCGGTGAGCTCGACGACGTGCAGCCCGGCGAGGGGTCCGGTGGTCATCGGAGAACCTGACGGCACCGGGACGCCGGTCGTCAAGGGGCGGGTGCCGACCGGCCGGGTGCCGAGGGTGCCCCGGGCGACCGGCCGGTCGGCGGGGGCACCATGGACGTCGGGCACTAGCCTGACCCGCGGTGGACGGCGAGGTGGAACTGCGATGACGACGGCGGGCGACCGGGCGGCCGACGTCCCTCCGGACGGTCCGGCCAACCGTCGGCGCGTCGTGCCGCGGAACCGGGACGAGCTGGGCGACCGGGTGTGGACGCTGCCCAACCTGCTGTCGGTCGTCCGGCTGCTGGGCGTGCCCCTGTTCCTGTGGCTGCTGCTGGGCCCGCACGCCGACGGCTGGGCCATCGTCGTGCTCGTGGTCTCCGGCGCCACCGACTGGCTCGACGGGAAGCTGGCCCGCGCGCTGGGACAGGCCAGCCGGCTCGGCGCGCTCCTGGACCCGGCCGCCGACCGCCTCTACATCGTCGCGACGCTGATCGCCTTCGTCATCCGGGACGTCGTGCCCCTGTGGGTGGTCGTCGTGCTGCTGGTGCGCGAGGTCGTGCTCGCCACGACCCTGCTGGTGCTCCGGCACGCGGGCTGGCCGCCGCTGCAGGTGCACTACCTCGGCAAGGCCGCGACCTTCCTGCTGCTCTACGCCTTCCCCCTCCTGCTGCTGGCCGACGGCGAGGGGTCGGTGGCCGCGGTGGTCCAGCCGGTCGCCTACGCGCTCACCGTGTGGGGGGCGGCGCTCTACCTGCTCGCGGGGGTCTTCTACGTGGTCCAGGCCGTCCAGCTGCTGTCCGGGCGCCACCCGGCCGGAGTGGAGGCGTGAACGCGCCCGCACCCGGGCGGCCACGTTCGCTGGGTGCCTCCCTGCTGGACCAGGTGCTGGCCGACACCCTGGACCCGGCCTACGCCCAGGTCGCTGCGGCCCGGGCGGCCCGGGCCGCGGAGGAGGCGGCCGGATCGACGGCGCAGCCCGGCCCGGCCTCCCGCCCGTCGTGGCTGCAGCGGAACCGGGGGCAGCTGCTCGTCGCCGCCGCGCTGCTGCTGGCAGGGCTGCTGGCCGCGGTGACCTACCAGGAGGCGGCGGCCGGCGCGCAGGGGCGTGAGGCGGCCCGGCAGGCGTTGCGCGACGACATCGTCCAGGAGTCCGCGGTCGGCGACGAACTGGCCGCCCAGCTGCAGGAGCTCACCGCCGAGGTCGCCCGGACCCGGCAGCAGGCGCTGGACACCAGCGTGGTCGGGCAGCGCGCGCTGAGCCAGCTCGCGGTGGCCCAACAGGGGGCCGCCGCGGTGGCGGTCGCCGGGCCCGGGCTGCTCGTGACGGTCGGCAACGCCCCGCCGGCGGCGGACAGCGACCCGGTCGGCGGGTCCGACCAGATCGCCCTGGCCGGCCGGGTCCAGGACGGCGACCTCCAGCTGGCGGTGAACGCGCTGTGGGCCTCCGGTGCCGAGGCGATCAGCATCAACGGTCAGCGGGTCGGCCCGACCACCGCCATCCGTCAGGCCGGCGACGCCATCCTGGTCGACTTCCGACCGGTGATGAACCCCTACGAGATCTCCGCGGTCGGCGACCCTGACGACCTGGCCCGCGCCTTCCTGGCCACCCCCGAGGCCAACGACCTGGCCACGCTGACGAAGGACTTCGGTGTGGTCTTCGACTTCGCCCGGGCCGACGACCTCGAGCTGCCGGCCGGCAGCAGCGCGGAGCTGCTGTTCGCCGAGCCGCTCACCGCACCCGAGGAACAGGGTGAGGCAGCGGCGCCCGCCACCCCCGACCCGCCCACCGACGGAGGCTGACGCGTGATCCCGATCCTCGGACTCGCAGTCGGCGTGGTGCTGGGGCTGTTGCTCGACCCCAGCGTCCCGCTCTGGCTGCAGCCCTACCTGCCGATCGCGGTGGTCGCAGCGCTGGACGCGGTGTTCGGCGGGGTGCGGGCGCGCTTCGACCGGATCTTCGACGCCAAGGTCTTCGTCGTCTCCTTCGTCTCCAACGTCGTCGTCGCAGCGCTGATCGTCTTCCTCGGTGACCAGCTCGGGGTGGGCGCGCAACTGTCCACCGCCGTGGTGGTGGTGCTCGGCATCCGCATCTTCGGCAACGCCGCGGCCATCCGTCGGCACCTGTTCCGCGCATGAGCGAGGAGCCGACCGCCGAGCGCCGGTCCGATGCCGGGCCTCCCGGGGCCGACGACCCCGGGACGGGCTCCTCCGCGGCGGGCACCCCCCAGGCGGGCACCCCCGGTGCCGACGGCGTGGGGGAGCAGGAGGCGGCCGGCCCGTCGGACGGGGCGGACGGCGCCGGGGCCACGCCGGTGGCCGGACGACGGCGTCGCGATCCGCTGGCGGCCGTCCTCATCGGCGTGCTCACCCTGCTGCTGGGCTTCGCCTTCGCGGTGCAGGTGCGCAGCACCGACACCGACGCGCAGCTGGCCGGCCTGCGCGAGGAGGACCTCGTCCGCATCCTCGACGACCTCTCCTCCCGGGAGGACCGGCTCCGCCAGGAGATCAACGACCAGCGGACGGCGCTGGCCCAGCTGGGCAGCTCCGACAGCGCCGCGGCCGCCGCGCTGGCGGAGGCCGAGGAGCGGGCCGAGGCGCTCGGCATCCTCAACGGCACCGTCGCCGCCCGCGGTCCCGGGCTCGAGGTGGTCATCCGCGACCCCGCCGACCGCGTCACCGCCGGCGTCGTGCTCAACGCCGTCCAGGAGCTGCGCGGCGCCGGTGCGGAGACGATGCAGATCGACGGCGTCCGGATCGGCGTGAGCAGCGCCATCACCGGCGAGCCCGGTGCCCTGGAGATCGACGGAGAGCCGGTGGAGGCGCCCTACACGATCCGGGTCATCGGCTCGCCCGAGGACATGGCCACCGCCCTCAGCATCCCGGGCGGGGTCTCCGCGATGGTCAACCAGCGCCGGGGCGACGTGGCCATCACCCCCTCCCAGGACGTCGTGGTGGACGCGTTGCGGCCACTGGACACGCCTCAATACGCTGAGCCGGCCGAGGGGGACTGAGGAAGGACCTCGGTGCCCCCCAGACCTCGCTGGCGCTCGGTCCGGGCCCCTGCACCGAGGCCGCGGCCACCACTGCAGCCACCGAACCGACCCCGATCTCTGGAGATGCCGCATGACCACACCCGATGACCGCCGTTACACCGACCAGCACGAGTGGGCGCTGGTCCAGGGCACCGAGGGTGCCGCGACGGTGGTCCGGGTCGGGATCACCGACCACGCCCAGGACGCGCTGGGGGACATCGTGTTCGTCCAGCTGCCCGAGGTGGGTGCGGAGGTGGCCCCCGGCAACCCGATCGGTGAGGTCGAGTCCACCAAGTCCGTCTCCGACGTCTACTCGCCGGTGGCCGGCGTCGTCTCGGCGGTGAACGAGGCCCTGACCGACGCGCCGGAGACGGTCAACAGCGATCCCTACGGTGCCGGCTGGCTGGTCGAGGTCCAGGTGACCGGGCAGGACGGCGACCCGACCGCGTCGCTGCTGGACGCAGCGGCGTACCAGGCGGTCGTCCAGGGCTCCTGAGCCCGCCCTGACCGGGCCGGATGGATCGGCCCGTCACTCCGCTGGCCCCCCGCCGTCCGGTCGGGGTGGTCGGCGATCACTATCATCACTGCGACGGTCGGCCGTGTGCTCCACGGCGTCCGACCCTCACCCTGTACGTGCGGTTGACCCTCGGGTCGGCCGCTGGTTCCATGACCCCCGGCCCGACCGTGATCCTGCGGTCGGCCGACCTACGACGGGCCGACCGGGCCGTCGTCCGCCGGCCGACCGCGGCCCGTACCACCAGGCCCGCGGCGGTGCCGCCTGCACCGGAGGAGACAGACGTGCTCTGCACTCGATGTGGCCACCAGAACCCAGAGGGCAGCCGCTTCTGCGCGCAGTGCGGGGCGGCGCTGAGCCCCGAGCGGGTCGGCGAGTCGACCAGCATCATCCCCAAGGTCGGCGGTGAGGATTCCGGCGAGCAGGCCGAGGTGTCCGAGTCGACCGCGGACGCGCACGCCGGCGCCGTCGAGTCGCTGCCGGCCGGGTCCGCGCTGCTGGTGGTGAAGCGGGGCCCCAACGCGGGCAGCCGCTTCCTGCTCGACCAGGAGGTCACCACCGCCGGTCGGCACCCGGACAGCGACATCTTCCTCGACGACGTGACGGTCAGCCGCCGGCACGTGGAGTTCCACCGCGAGGGTGGCGGGTTCACCGTCCACGACGTGGGCAGCCTCAACGGCACCTACGTCAACCGCGAGCCGGTCGACGTGGCCTCCCTCGCCGGCGGCGACGAGGTCCAGATCGGCAAGTTCCGCCTGGTCTACCTGACCGGGCCGCGGACGGGCGAGCCGGCCGGCGCATGACCGCCACGTCGTGCACGGAGCGGGCCGAGAGCGGACGCCGGTCATGACTGCGGTGCCCCAGCCCAGCCCCAGCGCTGACCGGGACACCGCCGACGCCCGGGACGCCGCTGACAGCAGAGACGCCGCGGACGCCAGGGACACTGCCGACACCAGGCCCCGGTTCACCATCGGCGAGGTGCTGTCCGCCCTGCGCGGCGACTTCCCGGACGTGACGATCAGCAAGATCCGCTACCTCGAGTCCGAGGAGCTGGTCCACCCGCAGCGGACGCCGTCGGGCTACCGGAAGTTCTCCGTCGCCGACGTCGCCCGACTGCGGTACGTGCTGGCCGCCCAGCGGGACCAGTACCTGCCGTTGCGGGTCATCAAGGAGCACCTGGACGCCCTGGACCGGGGCGAGCCGGTGCCCGGCAGCGGGACCGCCGGCGGCGTGGCCGGCCAGCCGGTCGGGACCGCCCCCCTGCCGGGCCCGGAGTTCGCGGCGGCCGCCGGCCTGACGGAGGCCCAGCTGGCCGACTGCGTCCAGTTCGGACTGCTCAACGCCGACTCCCAGGGCCGGCACCGCGTCACCGACCTGCCCGTGGGCCGGGCCGTCGCCGGCCTGGCCCGGCACGGCATCGAACCGCGGCACCTGCGGGTGTACCGGACGGCGGCGGAGCGGGAGGCCGCCCTGCTCGAGCAGCTGGTGGCCCCGGTGCTGCTGGCGCGCTCCGAGGAGGCGCGCGCCCGGGCCGGTGAGCAGCTCCAGGAGCTGGCCGCGCTGTCGGCACAACTGCACGGCGGGCTGCTGGAGTCGCGCCTGCGCGAGGTCCTCGGCGGCTGACCCCTGGCGTACCGTTGCGGGGGTGCGGGCACCCCGGTGCTCCGGTCGGCCGCCCTGCGGTGGACGGTCCGGGAGCGGTGGGTGACCACGGGGAAGTCAGCGGAGGGGAGCCAGACGTGCAGGAGCTCAGAGTCGTCGGCGTCCGGGTGGAGCTGCCCGGCAACCAGCCCATCCTGCTGCTCAAGGAGACCCAGGGGGAGCGGTACCTGCCGATCTGGATCGGCGCGACCGAGGCCGCGGCGATCGCCTTCGAACAGCAGGGCGTCCGGCCGGCCCGGCCGATGACCCACGACCTGCTGCGTGAGGTGGTCACGGCCCTCGGCGCCACCCTGGAGGCGGTCCACATCACCGAGATGCGTGACGGCATCTACCTCGCCGAGCTGCAGTTCGGCGACGAGCGCACGGTGAGTGCCCGCCCGTCCGACGCCGTCGCCCTCGCCGTCCGCACCGGTGCGCCCATCTACGGCGCCGAGGCCCTGCTCGACGAGGTCGGGATCGAGATCCCCGACGAGCAGGAGGACGAGGTGGAGAAGTTCCGCGAGTTCCTGGACAACATCAGTCCCGAGGACTTCGGCGCCGGGTCGGGCTCCGGCGGCAGCTGAGCCGCCGGCTCCCCGGGGCCACCCGCACGGGTGAGTCCAGCGACACGCCGCGTCCCTCGGTTGACCCTGTCCCGGCCCCGGCCTACGGTCAGCGAATCACGTGCGTGGAAGTCCCTGAGTCGCGCCCGTGACCGTTCCCAGCCACAGCACGGGGACGGCCCAGGTGCTGGGTGCCGGAGTCGAGGAGGCGCTGGAGTGAGCGGGCCCGCGATCGACGGCACGAACCCAGCAGCGCCGCGACCGCGGCAGATGAACGCCAGCGAGGAGTGCCCGTGAGCGACCAGGACAACGGTTCACAGGGTCAGCTGTTCAGCGACGCAGCGGTGGGCGTCCCCTCCTACGACGAGATCGACACCGACGTCGTCGGCTACCGCGGCCCGACGGCGTGCGCCGCCGCCGGCATCACCTACCGGCAGCTGGACTACTGGGCGCGCACCGGGCTGGTCGCGCCGTCCGTGCGGACCGCCACCGGGTCGGGCACGCAGCGGCTCTACTCGTTCCGCGACATCCTGGTGCTCAAGGTCGTGAAGCGGCTGCTGGACACCGGCGTCTCGCTGCAGAACATCCGCAAGGCCGTCGACCACCTGCGCACCCGCGGGGTCAAGGACCTCGCCAACATCACGCTGCTCTCCGACGGCGCCACCGTCTACGAGTGCACCTCGGCCGAGGAGGTCGTCGACCTCCTCGCCGGCGGGCAGGGCGTCTTCGGCATCGCGGTCTCCGGCGCCCTCCGGGAGCTCTCCGGGGAGCTCGCCGAACTGCCGGCCGAGCGGCTGGACGGAGGCGGCTCCGTCGCCGACGACGAGCTGTCCGCCCGCCGCCGCCGGCGCGCCGCCTCGGCCTAGGCCACACTCCGCTGGCCCCGGCTCGGCCCGGGGCGGACGCGGTCGAGCCGCTCTGGCCTGGACGGCCCCCAGCCGCTGATCGCGCGCTGGTACCGTCCCAGCAGTGGCCGACCGGACTCCTGGTTCTGATCCCGCACCCCTGACCGGGTCGCTCCCCGCGCTCTCCGCGCTGTCGACGAGCGGGTCGTTCGCGGCCCGACACATCGGCCCCCGCCCGGCGGACACCGCCGCGATGCTCGAGGTGCTCGGCCACGCCTCGCTCGCCTCACTGGCCGATGCCTGTGTGCCGGAGGGCGTGCGCGACCGCACCCCGCTGGACCTCCCGGCGGCCGCCGACGAGGCGACGGTGCTGGCGCAGCTGCGGGAGCGGGCGGCGGCCAACGAGGTGTTCACCTCGATGATCGGGCTCGGCTACAGCGACACGATCACCCCGGCGGTCATCCAGCGGAACATCCTGGAGAACCCCGCCTGGTACACCGCCTACACGCCCTACCAGCCGGAGATCAGCCAGGGCCGCCTCGAGGCGCTGATCAACTTCCAGACGATGGTCGCCGACCTCACCGGGCTGCCGGTCGCCGGCGCCTCGATGCTGGACGAGGCCACCGCCGCGGCGGAGGCGATGACGCTGGTGCGCCGGGCCGGGCGGGCGAAGGCCGACTCCGTCTTCGTCGTCGACGCCGACACGCTGCCGCAGACCCTGGCCGTGCTGCGCACCCGCGCGGAGCCGCTGGGCATCGGGCTGCACGTGGCCGACCTCTCCGCCGGCTGGCCCACCGACCTCCCGGAGGCGGGGGCCTTCGGGGTGCTGCTGGCCTACCCGGGCGCCAGCGGCGCGGTCCGGGACCACCGCGAGCTGGCCGCGGCCGCGCACGCGGCCGGTGCCGCCGTCGTGGTCGCCGCCGACCTGCTCGCCCTCACGCTGCTGGAGGCGCCGGGGGAGTGGGGCGCCGACGTCGCCTGCGGCACCACCCAGCGCTTCGGCGTCCCGATGGGCTACGGGGGCCCGCACGCCGGGTACCTGTCGGTGCGCGAGGGCCTGGCCCGTCAGCTCCCCGGCCGGCTGGTGGGGGTCTCGGTCGACGCCGACGGCGACGTGGCCTACCGGCTGGCGCTGCAGACCCGGGAGCAGCACATCCGCCGGGAGAAGGCCACCAGCAACATCTGCACCGCCCAGGTGCTGCTCGCCGTCATGGCCGGCGCCTACGCCGTCTACCACGGGGCCGAGGGGCTCACCGCGATCGCCGCCCGGGTGCACCGCACCGCCCAGGTGCTGGCCGGCTGGCTGCGCGCCGGCGGCCTCACCGTGGTGCACGAACACTTCTTCGACACCGTCGTCGTCGCGGTGCCCGGCCGGGCCGCCGAGGTGGTGGCGGCCGCGGCCGCCCGCCGGGTGAACCTGCGCCTGGTCGACGACGACGCCGTGGCGATCGCCTGCGACGAGACGACGACGCCCGCCGTCCTGCGGCTGGTCGCCGAGGCGTTCGGGGTGGGCACGGACGACGCGGGCCTGGACGACGCCGGGGCCGACGCGCTCCCGGCCGAGCTGCGCCGGCGCAGCCCGTTCCTCACCCACCCGGTCTTCGCCGAGCACCGTTCGGAGACGGCGATGCTGCGCTACCTGCGCCGGCTGTCGGACAAGGACCTGGCGCTGGACCGCACGATGATCCCGCTGGGCTCGTGCACCATGAAGCTCAACGCCGCCACCGAGATGGCTGCGATCACCTGGCCGGAGTTCGCCGGCCTGCACCCCTTCGCACCGGTCGAGCAGGCCCGCGGGTACGCCCAGCTGATCCAGGAGCTGTGCGACGGGCTCGCCGAGGTCACCGGGTACGCCGCGGTCAGCGTGCAGCCCAACGCCGGGTCGCAGGGGGAGTTCGCCGGCCTGATGGCCATCCGCGCGTACCACCACAGCCGCGGTGACGCCGAGCGCGACGTGTGCCTCATCCCGTCCTCCGCGCACGGCACCAACGCGGCCAGCGCCGTCATGGCCGGCATGCGGGTGGTCGTGGTGGCCTGTGACGAGGCCGGCAACGTCGACCTCGCCGACCTGCGGGCCAAGGTGGACACCCACGCCGAGCGGCTCGCCGCGATCATGATCACCTACCCGTCCACCCACGGGGTGTTCGAGGTCGAGGTGCAGGAGATCTGCGCGGCGGTGCACGACGCCGGCGGTCAGGTCTACGTCGACGGCGCGAACCTCAACGCCCTGGTCGGGCTGGCCAAGCCGGGCCGGTTCGGCTCCGACGTCAGCCACCTCAACCTGCACAAGACCTTCTGCATCCCGCACGGCGGCGGTGGCCCGGGCGTGGGGCCGATCGGCGTCCGGGAGCACCTGGTGCCCTTCCTGCCCGGCCACCCGCTGGTGGAGACCGGGGGCAGCGGCCCGGCGATCTCCGGTGCCCCGTGGGGCTCGGCGGGGATCCTGCCGATCTCCTGGGCCTACCTGCGGCTGATGGGCCCCGACGGGCTCCTCCAGGCCACCGAGCAGGCGATCCTGGCGGCCAACTACGTCGCCGAGCGGCTGCGGCCGCACTACCCGGTGCTCTACACCGGTGCCACCGGCCTGGTGGCGCACGAGTGCATCCTGGACATCCGGCCGCTCACCAAGGCCACCGGTGTGACCAACGACGACATCGCCAAGCGGCTGATCGACCTGGGCTTCCACGCGCCGACGATGAGCTTCCCGGTGGCCGGCACGCTGATGGTCGAGCCGACCGAGAGCGAGGACAAGGCCGAGCTGGACCGGTTCGTCGAGGCGATGGTGCACATCCGCGGGGAGATCGAGCAGGTCGCCACCGGCGAGTACGACCGGGAGGACAACCCGCTGCGCAACGCCCCGCACACGCTGAAGATGCTGGCGGGGGAGTGGGACCGCCCGTACTCGCGCGAGGCGGCCGTGTACCCGGTCCGGGGGCTGGTCGGGCGCGGCTACCTGGCGCCGGTGCGGCGCATCGACGGGGCCTACGGCGACCGCAACCTGGTCTGCTCCTGCCCGGCGCCGGAGGCGTTCGAGGAGCCCGCGGTGCCGCACCCGCCGGTGGCGACCGAGCCTGACCGCGCCGACGGGGCCCCCGATGACCTGGGGACGGTGCAGGACGTGGTGGGCGCCCGGTCCTGACACGCCGGGAAGGGGTCGACGGCGCGGCCCGGAAGGTGCACCATCCCCGTGCATGGGGACCCTGGTGCGTCGGTCGTCGGTCGGTGTGGTAATGCTCGCCGGGACGGCGGTGCTGACCTCCTGTGCAAGCCAGCTGGGCGCCGCCGGTCCCACCGCGGTCAGCGAGGCGGCCGCGACCGACAGCGTCGCGCCGGCCGCCGCGGAGGAGCTGGCCGGCGCACTGCTGCCGGAGTCCGCGTTCGGCCCGGACGCCACGGTGCTCCAGCTCCCGTCGGAGTGGGTCGGCCCCTGGTCGGGGTCGTGGGCCGGGCCGTGGTCGGGTGACGGGTCGTGGGGCGACCACCGCGGCTGGGGCGGCCACCACGGCTGGGCCGGCAACGGCTGGGGCGGCCACCACTGGTGGGGCGACGCGGACGGCACCGACGAGGACGGCACCGACGAGGACGGCACGGCCGTGGAGGCGTCGGTCGAGCCGGCCGCCTGCGCCGATGCGCTGGCCGCCCTGCCGACCCTCGAGGACGAGGAGATGCCGGCGGTCGCGGCCCAGGTGGCCGCCACCGATCAGCAGCGCACCTTCCAGGTGGTCGCCGAGGGGCCGGCCGTCGAGGGGCTGGAGCTGCCGGTCGACGAGCTCGTCCAGGCCTGCGCGGACGCGACCGTCGACGCGCCCTGGGGGATGCAGGTCGAGATCGGCCTGTCGGCCCTCGACGTACCGGAGCGTGGGGACTCCGCCGCCGGGCTGGCGGTCACGATGACCCACTCGGTCGGCACGGTCTCGATGCTGGTCGGCGTGGTCACCGACGGCCCGCGCGCGGTCATGCTGAGCCAGACCGGTACCGCGGACGCTGCCCTGGACCAGGCCGCGTTCACCACGCTGCTCACCCAGGCCGCCGACGCCGCCGGCCTGGACTGAGCCGACCCGATCAGGCTGCGGAGGCGCCGGCCAGAGCCCAGGGGCGGGTCAGCACGACCTGACCGTCCGGGAGCAGTTCGCCGTCGTCGTCGAACACGATCACGCCATTGCACAACAGCGTCCACCCCTGTTCGGGACGGCGGCTCAGCGGCGCGGCCAGCACGCGGCCGTCCGCGGCGGGTGGGGGACAGGTCGAGGGGTGCGAGCACATCGGGGTCCACTCCAGGGGAAGCGAGGCAGGGTGCGGCCGCGGCGCTGCGGTCAGCCGAGTGTGCGCCGCGTCACTCCCGACCGGCGGGGACGCGACCTCACGACGTCGGCGGGCGTGCTCGGCACTTCCTGACAGCGGACGGTCAGAGCTTGCGCAGCAGCACCCGTCGCACCGAGTGGTCGGCGGCCTTCTGCAGCACCAGGCGCGCGCGGGACCGGGTGGGGGCGATGTTGAGCCGCAGGTTCGGCTCGTTGACCGCCTCCCAGATCCCTCGAGCCGTCGTCGTGGCCTGCTCGTCGGTGAGGTCGGCGAAGCGGTGGAAGTACGCGTCGGAGTCCTGGAAGGCCGTGCGGCGCAGCGCGAGGAAACGCTCCACGTACCACTGGGAGATGTCGTGCTCGGTGGCGTCGACGTAGACGGAGAAGTCGAAGAAGTCCGAGAGGAAGACCTCGGGCACCCGGCCGTCGTTGCGGGCGCCGGCCTGCAGCACGTTGAGCCCCTCCAGCACCAGCACGTCGGGGGAGTCCACGACCTGCCGCTGGTCGGGGAGCACGTCGTAGGACTGGTGGGAGTACAGCGGGGCGCTGACCTCCGGCTTGCCGGACTTCACGTCGGCCAGGAAGCGCAGCAGCGCCCGCCGGTCGTAGCTCTCCGGGAACCCCTTGCGGCCGAGCAGGCCGCGGGACTCCAGGACGGCGTTGGGCAGCAGGAAGCCGTCGGTGGTGACCAGGTCGACCCGCGGGGTGTCCGGGGCGGCGGCCAGCAGCGCCTGCAGCAGCCGCGCGGTGGTGCTCTTGCCGACGGCGACGCTGCCGGCCACGGCGATGACGAACGGGACCTTCGCGGTGCGCGCACCGAGGAACTGGGTCTGGGCGGCCCACAACCGCCGGCTGGCGGTGACGTGCAGGTGCATCAGCCGGGCCAGGGGCAGGTAGACCGTGGAGACCTCGTCCAGGTCGATCCGGTCGCCCAGGGTGGCCAGCTGCCGGACGTCGGCGTCGTCCAGGGGCAGCTCACCGCCGGCGGCCAGCGCCCGCCACGACTGTCGGTCGAACGCGGTGAAGGGCGAGACCTGCGCACGCGTTCCGGCCGTCACGGCGCCCATGGTGCCGTCTGCCTGCCGGGCGCCCCCCGACCGGGTGGGTCGGGGACGGCTGCCGACCCGACCTGCACCGCCGGGCGGCTAGGGTCCGGGGCGTGTCGTCGCCCGGGCTGCTCGACCGGATCGAGCGCTACTTCGCCCTCGCTCCGCTGCCCGACGCCCGGGTGCACTCCGTGGGTGCACTCCAGGTGCCGATCGGTCCGCCGGAGTGGCCGCACCCGGCCCGGCCGCGGCCCGGCTTCGAGGGCGAGGTCGCGGTGGACGACGTCCGGGCCGCGATAGCCCTGCAGGAGCGGGCCGGCCTGCCGGCGTCGCTGGAGTGGCTCGGCGACCGCTGCCGCGGCCTGGCCACGGTGGCGCGGGCAGCGGGGCTGGTGGTCGACGAGCTGCCGCTGCTGGTGGCCGACGACCCGGTCGAGGTCCTGCTGCCCAGCGAGGTGCGGCTCTACCTGGTGGGCGCCGACGACCCGCAGTTGGGCCTGTACCAGCGGCTGGCCGCGCTGGCGTTCGCCACGCCCGCCGGCGCACCGGCGGCGGACGCACCCCGGGAGACCCCGGAGGTGGCCCGGGACGACCCCGGCCCGGCCGCCGTGCCGCCGACCGAGGTGCTGCGCGACCGGGTCGCGTCGGGCTCGACGGTGATGATGGTGGCCGTCGAGGACGGCGAGCCGGTCGCCATCGGCTCGCACCAGCCGGTGCTGGTCGACGGCACCGAGATCAGCGAGGTCGTCGGCGTGGCCACCCTGCCCCGGTTCCGTGGCCGCGGGCTGGGGGCCGGGCTCACCTCGGCCCTGGTCGAGCACGCCCGGCAGACGGCCGACCTGGTCTTCCTCTCCGCCGGCGACGACGACGTGGCCCGGGTCTACGAGCGGGCGGGCTTCGCCCGGGTGGCCACCAGCTGCGTGGCAGAGCGTCCGTCCGGCTGAGCCGCGGAGCGGCCGTCCGGCTGGGGCGGTCGGACACCCGCCGCCCCAGCCGGACGACGGGTCACTGCACCTCGTACGTCGCGACCAGGGTGGCCCGGGCGAGGGTGTGGCTGAACAGGTTGAACCCCAGGTAGGCCGGGCTCGCCTCGGCCGGTACGCCCAGGTCGTCGGTGTCCAGTGCGTGGACGACGACGAAGTACCGGTGCCGGCCGTGCCCGGCCGGCGGGGCTGCCCCGACGTAGCCGGCGAACCCGGCGTCGTTGCGCAGCTGCACCGCGCCGTCCGGCAGCCCGCCGTCCGCGGCACCGCTCGGGAGCTCGGTCACCGAGGCCGGGAGGCCGGCGACCGCCCAGTGCCAGAAGCCGCTGGCGGTAGGGGCGTCGGGGTCGTACACGGTGACCGCGAAGCCGCGGGTCCCGTCCGGGAAGCCGGACCAGCTCAGCTGCGGTGACCGGTCCTCACCTCCGGGCACGCCCATCTTCCCGCTGACGTGCGGCTGCGGCATCGGCTCGCCGTCGGTGAGGTCGGCGCTGGTCACCTGGAAGGCAGGCACGGGGGGCAGGAACTCGTAGGGGTCGGGTGGGGTCGGTCGACCGGCCATGCCGGGTCCTCCTCGGGTCGTCGGGCTCCCCGGCAGTCCCGCCGGCGAGCGGGGGCGTGGTGCCCGCCGCCGACCCTAGGCAGCCGCGCCCGCCGACGCCCAGCGAGCGCCTCGGTCGGACGATGGACCGTTATCCCCAACAACGACGCGGCACGAGCCGGTCGCGTCCCCGGCCACCGCACCCTCCGGGCACGGCTCAGCAACGAGGGTGGGGCTCCCGAGAGGTCGGGTGGATCATCTCGCCGTAGCGTGTCGGGCGTGCTGGGACTCCCTGACGACATCCGTGCCTGCCTGTTCGACCTCGACGGGGTCCTGACGCAGACGGCCAAGGTCCACCAGGCTGCCTGGAAGCGGACCTTCGACGAGTTCCTGCTCAGCCGCGACCCGGGGGCGGCGGAGTTCAGCCCTGACGACTACAACCGGTACGTCGACGGCAAGCCGCGCAAGGACGGCGTCCGTGACTTCCTGACCAGCCGGGGGATCACCCTGCCCGAGGGCAGCGACGACGACCTCGCCGACGCGTCCACCGTGGCCGGCGTCGCGACGCGGAAGAACCAGCTGATCATGGCCGAGCTGGACGAGCACGGCGTGCAGGTCTACGAGGGCTCGATGCGGTACCTGCGGGCGGCGCGGGACGCCGGCCTGGCCACCGCCGTCGTCACGGCGTCGGCCAACGGGGAGCACGTGGTCGCGGTCGCCGGGTTCGCCGACCTCATCGACGTCCGGGTCGACGGCGTGGTCGCCGCCACCGAGGGGCTGCGCGGCAAGCCGGCCCCGGACACCTTCCTGGCCGGTGCGCGGGCCCTCGGCGTCGAGCCGGCGCAGGCCGCGGTCTTCGAGGACGCCCTGTCCGGGGTCGCCGCCGGGCGGGCCGGTGACTTCGGCTACGTCGTCGGGGTCGACCGGGTGGGCCAGGCCGACGGGCTGCGCGAGCAGGGCGCCGACGTCGTCGTCACCGACCTGGACCAGCTCCTGGGGGAGACCCCGTGACGGAGGGGCGCGCGCACTTCCTGATCGAGCCCTGGTCACTGACCGAGGTCGGCGTCGACCTGGCCTCCCTGGGGGTCAACGAGTCGGTGTTCGCCCTGGCCAACGGGCACATCGGGATGCGCGGCACGCTCGACGAGGGGGAACCGGTCATCGTCCCCGGCACCTACCTCAACGGCTTCTTCGAGGAACGGCCGATGCCCTACGCCGAGGCCGGCTACGGCTTCCCGGAGCAGGGCCAGACCGTGGTCAACGTGACCGACGGCAAGCTGATCCGGCTGCTGGTCGGGGACACCCCGCTGGACCTGCAGTACGGCGACGTCATCGACCACCGCCGGACGCTGGACCTGCGCAACGGGCTGCTGCGCCGCACCACCGAGTGGCGGGGTCCCAGCGGGCGTCAGGTTCGGGTCACCAGCACCCGGCTGGTCTCGCTGACCCGGCGGTCGATCGCCGCCGTCGAGTACACCGTCGAGTGCACCGACGACCAGGGCGACCTCTACATCGCGCTGCAGTCGGACCTGCTGGCCAACGAGTTCGTGACGACGTCCCAGTCCGGCGACCCCCGCGCCGCCTCGGCGATGACCCGGCCGCTGCAGTCGGAGCTGCACGTGGGTCGCGGTCGGCACGCCGTCCTGGTGCACCAGACCACCCGCAGCCGGCTGCGGATGGCCGCCGGGATGGACCACGAGGTCGACGTCCCCGACTCGGCGACCGAGGACCTGGAGGTCTCCCCGGACCTCGCCCGCTACACCCTGGCCGCCCGGCTGCCGGCCGGCTCGAAGCTGCGGCTGGTGAAGTACCTCGCCTACGGCTGGTCCAGCCGCCGCTCGTCGGCCGCCGTCCGGGACCAGGTGGAGGGGGCGCTGGCCACGGCGAAGCTGGCCGGCTGGAACCGGCTGGTGCGGGAACAGCGGGAGCTGCTGGACCGGCACTGGGACGAGGCCGACGTCGAGGTGGAGGGCGACGACGAGCTCCAGCAGGCGGTGCGGGTCGGCATGTTCCACGTCCTGCAGGCGGGCCTGCGCGCCGAGCGGCAGCCGATCCCGGCCAAGGGGCTGACCGGTGACGGCTACGACGGGCACACGTTCTGGGACACCGAGACCTACGTGCTGCCCGTGCTCACCTACACCGCGCCCGGAGCCGTGCGCGATGCGCTGCTGTGGCGGCACTCCACCCTGGACCTGGCCCGCGAACGGGCCCGCGTGCTCGGCCACACCGGTGCCGCGTTCCCGTGGCGGACCATCCGCGGGGAGGAGACGTCGGGCTACTGGCCGGCCGGGACGGCGGCCTTCCACATCAACGCCGACATCGCCGACGCCGTCGCCCGCTACACCGCGGCCACCCTGGACGACGAGTTCGACCGCGACTACGGCACCGAGCTGCTGGTCGAGACGGCCCGGCTGTGGGCCTCGCTCGGGCACTTCGACGACGGCCGCGGCTTCCGGATCGACGGCGTCACCGGGCCCGACGAGTACACCGCCGTCGTGGACAACAA
Source organism: Modestobacter sp. VKM Ac-2978 (assembly GCF_026968025.1). Classification (NCBI taxonomy): domain Bacteria; kingdom Bacillati; phylum Actinomycetota; class Actinomycetes; order Geodermatophilales; family Geodermatophilaceae; genus Modestobacter; species Modestobacter sp. VKM Ac-2978. The sequence continues at coordinate 66,730 of NZ_JAPVBP010000012.1, forward strand.
CGTCTACACGAACCTGATGGCGCAGCGGAACCTGCGGGAGGCGGTCGCGGCCGCCCACCGTCAGCCCCAGACCGCGGCGCGGCTGCAGGTGGGCGAGGACGAGCTGGAGCTGTGGGCCCGTGCCGCGGACGGCATGCGGGTGCCGTTCAACGCCGACCTCGGGGTGCACGAGCAGTCCGAGGGGTTCACCCACCACGAGGAGTGGGACTACGAGGGCACCCGGCCCGACCAGTACCCGCTGCTGCTGCACTTCCCCTACTTCGACATCTACCGCAAGCAGGTCGTGAAGCAGGCCGACCTGGTGATGGCCCTGCACCTGCGGGGGGACGCCTTCACGCTCGAGGAGAAGATCGCCGACTTCGCCTACTACGAGGCGCGGACGGTGCGGGACTCCTCCCTGTCGGCGTCGGTGCAGGCGGTGATCGCCGCCGAGACCGGACACCTGGAGCTCGCGCACGACTACTGGGGCGAGGCGGCCCTGACCGACCTGCAGAACCTGCACGGCAACAGCGGGCACGGGCTGCACATCGCCTCGCTGGCCGGGGGCTGGATGGTCGCGGTCGCCGGGTTCGGCGGGATGCGCGACCACGGCGGCCGCCTGACCTTCGCGCCGCGGTTGCCCAGCCGGATCCGCCGGCTGCGCTTCCGGGTGGTGTTCCAGGGGAACTGCCTGTCGGTCACGGTGACCCCGGAGAAGGCGACCTACCGGCTGGTCTACGGCGAGGGACCGCTGGAGACCGCGCACCACGGGGAGCCGATCGTGGTCACCGCCGAGACCGTGGAGCGGGAGATCCCGCCGCCGCCCGTCGTCGACCCGGTGCGCCAGCCGCCGCACGCCGCCCCCCGCCGCCGCAACCGCCCCACCAGCGACTGACGGAGGACCCCAGTCACCACCAGAATGGCCATTTCGGTGGTGACTGGGGTCAGAGGAGGGCGGTGTCGCGGAGGAGCCACCAGCCGCCGAGCAGCAGGGCGCCACCGTCGACCAGCAGGAAGACGGCGACCCACACGATCCCCGGCAGCCCGGTGAGCCGGGCCAGCTGGTCGGCGTCGGAGTCCCGGGCCGCACCCGAGCGGCGCTTGGCCTGGAGTTCCAGGACGGTCTTCGGCGCCGCCAGCAGCAGGAACCAGGTGACGCCGGCGGCGAACGCCGACTGCCCCGCCGCGGGCAGCCACCAGGTGGCGGCGAAGACCAGGGTGCCGGTGACGAGCACCGACCACAGGCCGTACCAGTTGCGGATTTGCACCAGCAGCAGGGCCAGCAGCAGCAACAGCGCCCACAGCAGGCCGATCGCGAACCCGGCAGCCAGCAGCGCCGCCGCACCCAGCCCGAACAGTCCGGGCCCGGTGTAGCCCGCGGCTGCGGTCAGCACCATGCCGGGGCCGCGGGGCCGGCCGGCCGACACGGTGACCCCGGAGGTGTCGGAGTGCAGGCGGATGCCGGCCAGCCGCCGGCCGGTGACCAGGGCGGCCAGGCCGTGCGCCCCCTCGTGCGCGATCGTCACCGAGTGCCGGGCCCGCTGCCACAGGGTGGGGGAGAGGACCAGGGCAGCGGCGAGCGCCGCGGTCAGGACGAGCAGCCAGAGCGGCAGCGGGGGAGAGGTCGCGGAGACCTGCTCCCAGAGCGAGCTGACGAGGTCCACCCGGGCATCGTCGCCAGTGGACCTGTGCGTGGGGTCAGCGCCACGCCGCTGGACGCCCGGTGACCGACCCGACATCTGCACGACATCCGCGGCAGGGATGCTGTGGTCATGGAGAGCACTGTCCCGGTGCCGGCGCTCGCGGAGACCCCGCAGCTGCCGGTGACCGTCTCCTTCACCCGGCGGGCCGACCCGGCCCACACGGTGGAGATGACCGCCTGGATCCGGGCGGGACTGACGATGGCCGAGAACTTGCCCGGGTTCCTCGGCGGTGGCTGGGTCCGCCCACGCCACGACGCCGACGAGTGGCACATGCTGTGCCGCTTCGACTCACCGGCGACGATGGCGGCCTGGGAGGCCAGCCCGGAGCGACGCTGGTGGCTGGGGTCGGCCCAGGGGCTGGCCGAGGTCACCCGCACCGAGCGGCGCACCGGCATCGAGGGCTGGTTCGACGCGCCGGCCGACGCGGCGACGGAGGTGCCCGCGTCCCTCGCGCCACCGCGGTGGAAGCAGGCGGTCACCATCTGGCTGGTCTTCTTCCCGCTCAACCTGCTGGCCACGGTCACCCTGGGTGCGCTGCTCACCGAGGTCCACGTCGTCCTCCGGGTGGCGGTGATGACGCTGACCCTCACCCCGGTGATGACCTACCTGCTGCTGCCCTGGATGACCCGGCGGCTGGGGTGGTGGCTCCGGAAGGACCCCGTCCCCCTCACCCCTCGCAAGCTCGGGGCGAGCCTCCGGACGGGGCCGAACTGGCGCGACCGCTGACCGGCGTCAGACGAGGTCGGCGTCGTGGGTGAGCAGGGCGATCTGGACCCGGTTGGCGACGTCCAGCTTGACCAGCAACCGGGAGACGTGCGCCTTCACCGTGGCCACGCTGAGGTACAGCTCCGCGCCGATCTGGGCGTTGGACAGCCCGCGCCCGACGGCGAGCGCCACCTCCTGCTCCCGGTCGCTGAGCAGGGCGAGCCGTGTCCGGGCACGGGTCTGCCGGTCCGCGACCGGGCCGGCCGGCTGGACCGCCGAGACGTGCGCGATGAGCTGACGGGTCACGGTGGGGGAGAGCATCGGCTCGCCGGCCGCCACCCGGCGCACGGCCTCCAGGATCGCGACCGGTGGGGTGTCCTTGAGCAGGAACCCGCTGGCCCCCGCGCGCAGCGCCCGGAGCACCTGGTCGTCGGCGTCGAAGGTGGTCAGCACGATGACCTCGGGGGCATCCGGCCGAGCCTGCAGCAGCTCGGTGGCCGTCAGCCCGTCGGTGCGCGGCATCCGGATGTCCATCAGGACGACGTCCGGGGTGCTGGCCGCCACGGCGGCCGGCACCTCGTCGCCGTCGGTGGCCTCGCCGACGAGCTCCAGGTCCACTGCCCCGCCGAGCACCATGGCCAGCGCCGCGCGCACCAGCGGGTCGTCGTCCACGACGAGGACCCGGACCGGTTCCCTCACGCCGGCTCCGGCCAGGGCAGCTCGGCGCGCAGCCGGAACTCCCCGTCGGGTGTCCAGCCGTGCTCCAGGTGCCCACCGCCCAGGCTGACCCGCTCCAGCAGGCCCACCAGCCCGGTGCCGGCGCTGGGCAGCGGCGCGGAGTGCTCCCCGCCGGCCGGCGGCGGGTTGCGCACCTCCACGGTGAGGCCCGTGCCCGGGCCCCCGGAGACGACGACGGCGGCCACCGTGCCCGGCGCGTGCTTGCGCACGTTGGTCAGGCCCTCCTGGACGACGCGGTAGGCGTTGCGCCCGGTGGCCGCCGGGGCCGAGCCGAGCTCGGGCACCCGGTACTCGGCCCGCACCCGGACCCCGGCCCGCCGGCACTCCTCGATCAGCGCGGGCAGGTCGGCCAGCCTCGGCTGCGGGCGGGTGCTCGGGTCGCCGTCCCCGCCGTCGCGGAGCACCCCGATGACCTCCCGGAGGTCCTCCAGCGCCTGCCGGGCACTGGCCCGGACCACGCCGGCGGCCTGGGCGACCTCGGCCGCGGGGGCATCGGGGCGGAACTCCAGCGCCCCGGCGTGCATGCTCAGCAGGGACAGCCGGTGGGCCAGCACGTCGTGCATCTCACGGGCGATCCGGGTGCGCTCCAGGTGCCGGGCCTGTTCCACCCGCAGCTGCTGCTCGTCCTCCGCGCGCACCGCGCGCTCACGCAGCTGCATCACCAGCTGGCGGCGGGCACGCACGAACAGACCAGAGGCCACCACGGCGGCGAGCAACACGACGCCGAACCCGAGGAACAGCGGCAACGGCATGCCCTCGGTCGGCCGCAGCAGGCAGTAGGCGACGAAGGACACGACGTTCAACCCGGCCAGGACCAAGACCGCCGGGAGCCGGCGGTGCACGGCGACCGTGAAGAGCGCGATCAGCACCGCCGCGCCGCTCATGTCGGAGAAGCTGCCGATCACCGCCAGCGCCACGGCGACGCCGACCGGCCACCGGCGCCGCCACCACAACAGCAGGCAACCGATGGACCCGGCCAGGACGTCGGCAGCGATCAGCGCATCGGGGTGCGGGCCGGGTTCGCTCAGGGTGATGCCCACGACGACCATGCCGAAGGCGATGGAGAAGAGGAACGCCGCGACGTCGACCGCCCAGTCACGGACCGAGCGGCGGACCCGGCGGCGCCCGCCCGTGCCGGACGTGGTGTCCGGGCTCCGCTCGGGCGCAGCACCCGGGTCGCCCAGCAGCTGGGCCGGCACCAGCGAGGGGTGTTCCACGCCGGGGGCGGACCCCGGTCCCGTCGCCACGCTCACAGGAGGAGGCTACGGACGACCGTCGGTCCCTGGAACAGACCAAGGTCTACGTCTGCGGCGCCGGGAGCCGGGGAGCGCGGGTGATCACCTACTTCTGGCCGATGCGCGGAGCCGGTCGGACGGAGCAGGGTCTGCACCATGATCACGATCGAACACCTGACGAAGGCGTACGGCGGGCAGCTCGCCGTCGCCGACGTCTCCTTCTCCTGTCCGCCGGGCACCGTCACCGGCTTCCTCGGCCCCAACGGTGCCGGCAAGTCGACCACAATGCGCGCACTGGTCGGGTTGGCCGAGCCGACCAGCGGCACCGCGACCGTCGGCGGGCGCCGGTACCGCGACCTGCCCAACGCCGGCCGTTCGGTGGGCGTGCTGCTCGACGCCGGCGCCCAGCACGGTGGGCGCACCGGGCGGGAGGTGCTCACCCTGGCCTCCCGGGTCCTCGGCGTCGACCGGCGCCGGGTGGACGAGGCGCTGGAGCGGGTCGGCCTGGCCGGGCGGCCGGCCCGCAAGCGCGTCGGCCAGTACTCACTCGGGATGCGGCAGCGGCTGGGCCTGGCGACCGCGCTGCTCGGCGACCCGCAGGTGCTGGTGCTCGACGAGCCGGCGAACGGGCTGGACCCGGAGGGCATCTTCTGGATGCGCGGGCTGCTGCGCGACTTCGCCGACCGCGGCGGCACCGTGCTCCTCTCCTCCCACCTGCTGCACGAGGTGGAGGCGGTCGCCGACCAGCTGGTGGTCATCTCCGGCGGGCGGATCGTCGCGCAGGGCAGCAAGTCCGAGCTGCTGGCCGGCACCGGCGGCACCCTGGTGCGCGGTCCGGACCGGGCCCTGCTGGCCAAGGCGCTGGAGGCGGCCGGCATCGGCGTCTCAGCCGGACCGGACGACGCCCTGGTGGCCGACGCCGAGGCCCTCGCCGTCGGGCAGGCGGTGGCCGCGGCGGGCGTCGTGCTCACCGAACTGCGGGCCGCCGGGGGAGCGGGGCTGGAGGACCTCTTCCGTTCCCTCACCGGTTCCGACCACGAGGTCCAGGAGGTGCAGGCATGAGCACCGCGACCCTCACGCCCGACCAGCCGCGGACGCTGGCGGACCACCCGGCGCCGTCCCTGCTCCAGCTGGTGCGGGTGGAGCTGCGCAAGTCCTACGACACCCGCGCCGGCCGGTGGCTGCTGATCGTCATCGGCGTGGCTGTGCTCGGCGTCGTCGCGCTGTCCCTGTTCGTCGAGGACGTGCCCAAGACGTTCACCGACCACTTCGGCCTCACCCAGCTGCCGATCAGCATCCTGCTGCCGGTCCTGGGCATCCTCCTGGTCACCAGTGAGTGGTCGCAGCGCACCGCGATGACGACGTTCACCCTCGTGCCCCGACGGTCCCGGGTGCTCGTCGCCAAGGTGCTCGCGGCCACCGTGCTGGCGGTGCTCGGGGTGGTCGTCGCGGCCCTGGCCTCCGTGCTCGCGACGGTGCTGACCCCGGTCTTCTCCGACGCGGAGCGGGACTGGGACATCACCGCCGCGCTGGTCGGTCAGGTGCTCGTCGTCCAGGTGGTGACGGTGCTGGCCGGTGTCGCGTTCGGCATGCTGCTGCTCAGCTCGCCCCTGGCGATCGTCCTGTACTTCGTGCTGCCGACGGTGTTCAACATCCTGGTCAACCTGATCGCCGCGCTGGACTGGGTGCGGGACTGGCTGGACCTGTCGACGACCTCGATGCCGTTGTTCGAGGACGGGCTGGACGCGCAGGGCTGGCTGCAGTTCGGCACCTCGGCGGCGCTGTGGGTGGCGTTGCCGATGCTGCTCGGCTGGCTGCGCATCCTGCGGACCGAGGTCGCCTGATCCCCACCGGTCCGACCCGCCGCCCGTGCTCGCGGGCGGCGGGTCAGCCCCGTCCGGGTCCTGGACGCGCGCCGTCGGCGCAGGCCAGGCTGGGCGGATGCGATCCCGACAGGCCGGCATGTGGTGGGGAGCGGCGATCGAGGCGCCCGACCCGGCGGCGCTCGCCCGGTTCTACGCCGAGCTGCTGGAGTGGCCGATCGGGCACGAGGAACCCGGGACGACGGTGCTGGCCGCCCCTGGCGGCGCGGTCTTCGTGGTCTTCCAGCAGGCCGACGACTACCGGCCGCCGGTGTGGCCGCCGGCCGTGGGGGAGCAGCGGCCGATGATGCACCTCGACGTCCAGGTCGGGGACCTCGACGACGCGGTGGCCGAGGCGGTGGCCCTGGGCGCCACGCTCGCCCAGGACCAGCCGCAGCCGCACGTCCGGGTGTTGCTCGACCCGGCCGGGCACCCGTTCTGCCTGGTCCAGGACGACGGGTGACCGAGCCGAGCCGCGGGCCCGGTCCGCTCAGGCGTGCTCGCCGGGCATCCGCACCTGCCCGCTGAGGTGTCGCGCGGTGTTGACCAGGCCGACGTGGCTGAACGCCTGCGGGGTGTTGCCCAGGTGCCGGCCGGTCCGCGGGTCGTACTCCTCGCTCATCAGCCCGAGGTCGTTGCCCAGGCCCAGGAGCCGCTCGAACAGCTCCCGGGCCTCGGTGGTGCGGCCGATGCCGTTGAGCGCGTCGGCGAGCCAGAAGCTGCACAGCAGGAACGGCGCCTCCTCACCCGGCAGTCCGTCGACCCGGCCGTCGGCGTGGGTGTGGTAGCGGAGCAGGAAGCCGTCGGAGGTGAGCTCGCGCTGCACCGCCTCCACGGTGCCCACGACCCGCTCGTCGTCCCAGGGCAGGAAGCCCACCTGGGGGATGAGCAGCAGCGCCGCGTCCAGCCCCTCGGAGCCGTAGAACTGGGTGAACGTCCGGCGCTCGGCGTCGTAGCCCCGGGCGCAGACGTCGTCGTGGATCCGCTGACGCAGGTCCCGCCAGCGCTCGACCGGCCCGTCCAGCCCGTGCCGCTCCACCGCCTCGATCGCGCCGTTGACGCCGGCCCAGGCCAGCACCTTGGAGTGCACGAAGTGGCGCGGCTCGCCGCGGACCTCCCAGAGGCTGTTGTCCGGGGTGTCCCAGACGCCCGCCAGGAACGCCAGCAGCTCCTTCTGCACCGCCCAGGCGTCCGCGGTGGGGGAGAGGCCTGACTCGCGGGCCAGGTGCAGCCCGTCGAGCGTCTCGCCCCAGACGTCGAGCTGGAACTGCCCGGCTGCGGCGTTGCCCACCCGCACCGGGGCCGAGCCCTCATAGCCCGGGAGCCACGGCAGCTCGTACTCCGGGATCCGGCGGGAGCCGTCCAGCGCGTACATGATCCGCAGGTCGGCGGGGTCACCGGCGACGGCGCGGAGCAGCCAGTCCCGCCAGGCCCGTGCCTCCTCGAGGTACCCCGTGCCGAGCAGGGCCTGCAGGGTGAACGTCGCGTCGCGCAGCCAGCAGTACCGGTAGTCCCAGTTGCGGCTGCCGCCGAGCTCCTCGGGCAGGGAGGTGGTCGCGGCGGCGACGATCCCCCCGGTGGGCCGATACGTCAGCGCCTTGAGGGTGATCAGCGAGCGGCGGACCGCCGGCCCCCACTCCCCGTCGTAGCTGCAGTGACCGATCCACTCGGCCCAAAACTCCTCGGTGCTCGTCAGCGCCTCCTCGGCATCGACCGGCTTCGGCTGAGGCAGGTGCGAGGCGTGGTGGGTGAGCACGAACGGGACCCGCTCACCAGCGGCGACCTCGAACTCGGCCGCGGTGGTGTGGTCCTGTCCGTGCAGGTGGACCGGCGTGGTGAGCGAGACGGCGTCCGGGCCGGCGACGGCGACCAGGTCGCCGTCCACCGAACGCACCCAGGGCACCAGGTGGCCGTAGTCGAACCGGAGCACCAGGTCCAGCCGCATCGGCACCTGGCCGGACACGCCCTCGACGATGCGGACGACATCGGGGCTCTCGCCCCGTGGCGGCATGAAGTCGATGACCCGGACCGTCCCGGTCGGGGTCTCCCACTCGGTCTCCAGCACCAGGGAGTCACCCCGGTACTGCCGGCTGGTGCAGGTGCCGGCTCCGGCCGGCGCGAGCTGCCACCGGCCGTTGCGCTCGTCGCCCAGCAGCGCGGCGAAGCAGGCAGCGGAGTCGAAGGACGGCAGGCACAGCCAGTCGATCGAGCCGTCCTTGCCGACCAGCGCAGCGGTCTGCAGGTCCCCGATCAGTCCGTAGTCCTCGATCCTGCTCGGCACGGGTGGTTCCTCTCGAGTGGGTCGACCGCGGGCCAGCCGCGGGTGGCACGTGAAAGGCGCCCTGCGCCCCCTACCGACCAGCCTCTCGGCGCAAACCCCTCACTCACTCGTTCGACCGTTATCCCCAACGAACAGGTTTTTTAGAACAAGGAAGGACCAGCTCCAACAGGGGAGGGGGTCGACCCGGTCCCTGGCCGGGCGGGCAGGGACCGGGTCGACCATCGGGCTGGACGTGTGCGTTTCCACCCGGCGTCGAACGGGGCCTTCCTGTCGGTGGTCCGGTCTAGCCTTCCCGCTGTCGCACGAGCCGCTGACCAGCAGGGGAGACCGCCATGAGCACGCTGCCCGACCGCCCGCACACCGCACTCATCGTCATCGACGTCCAGCAGGGCGTGGTGGGGGAGGCGCCCCGCCGGGACGAGGTCGTCGGCAACATCGACGCCCTGGTCGAGAAGGCGCGCGGCGACGGGGTGCCGGTCGTCTGGGTGCAGCACTCCGACGAGGAACTGGTGCGGGGGAGTGACGAGTGGCAGTACGTCCCCGAGCTGGTGCGGGCGCAGTCCGAGCCGTTGGTGCACAAGTCCTACGGCGACTCGTTCGAGGGCACCGACCTCGAGGACGTGCTGGCCGACCTCCACGTGGGCCGCCTGGTCGTGGCGGGTGCAGAGTCCGATGCCTGCATCCGGTCGACGATCCACGGGGCCTTCACCCGGGGCTACGACGTCACGCTCGTCGGCGATGCCCACACCGCCGGCGACAAGAGCGCCTGGGGTGCGCCGCCCGCGGAGCAGGTCATCGCGCACACGAACCTCTACTGGCAGTTCCAGGCAGCGCCCGGTCGCACGGCCGGGGTGGTGGACACGCAGGACGTGACCTTCTCCGGCTGACGGGGTCGCGTTCGACCGCTGCTACGAGCCGTTGACACGTGCAGGCAAATACCTGCATGATCCTGGGCATGGACGCCGAGTCGAGCGGGATGGACGCCGTCTTCAAGGCGCTTGCCGACCCGACCCGACGGCTGCTGCTCGACCGGCTGCGGGAGCGGAACGGCCAGACCCTCGGTGAGCTCTGTACGCACCTGGGCATGGCCCGGCAGTCGGCGACCCAGCACCTCGACGTCCTGCACCGCGCCAACCTCGTCACCGTCGTCCGGCGGGGTCGGGAACGGCTGCACCACCTCAACCCGGTGCCGATCCACCAGGTCCAGGAGCGTTGGATCTCGGCCTTCGACCGGCCCCGGCTCTCCGTCATCAGCGCGATCACGCAGCAGGCAGAGGAGCAGGCCATGGCCACCAGCACGAGCACACCCAGAGTTCCCGACTACGTCTACGTCACCTACATCCGCGCGAGCGCCGAGCAGGTGTGGCACGCGTTGACCGACGCGGACCTGACCGCCCGGTACTGGGGGCACGCCAACGTGTCCGACTGGCAGACCGGGTCGACCTGGGAGCACCGGCGCACCGACGGGTCGGAGAAGGTGGACGTCGCCGGGCGGGTACTCGAGTCGGTGCCCTCGACCCGGCTGGTGATCACGTTCCAGGAGTCGGCGGCGGACGGCGACGAGGACCCGGTGGGGGAGCCGTCGGTCGTGACCTTCTCGGTCGAGCCGCACGAGGGCATCGTCCGGCTCACCGTCACCCACGAGCGTCTCGCGGACCAGGCCAGCCACGACGGTGTCTCGCACGGGTGGCCCGCCGTGCTGGCCAACCTCAAGTCGCTCCTGGAGACGGGCGAGGTGCTGCCGGCCGAGCCGTGGCAGATGACGCCGGTGCGTGGCGCTCGTGCACACGCGGACGCCTGAGCGACGTCATGACCGAGCTGAGCCGGAGTCCACTCGGAGTGGACGTGGCGCTGGCGGCCCGAGCCGGTCGCTACGCCCTGGATGAGATCGGGGCGCTGGCCATCGCTGACCTGGACCGGCCGACGCCCTGTGCCGACTGGGACGTCCGGTCCGTGGTGGCGCACCTGGCGGACGTTGCCGGTGCCCTCGCCGGCCTGCTCGCCACCGGTCGGCTGACCATGCCTCAGTCGCCGGCGCGGCCCGTCGATGGCCCGATGGTCGGCGCCCAGCGGCGGGTCCAGCAGCTGCTCGACCAGTTGCATGCAGCCGGTGAGCAGGGGAGCCACGGCCGCCCGGCGCCATGGGCGACCGAGGCCGCCCATGGTGCCGCCATCGAGTTCACCGCCCACGGCTGGGACGTCGCCGCCGCACGGGGCCGGGCGCAGCAGTTGCCGGCGGACCTCGCTGAGGACGTGCTGACCCTGGTCAGTGGACTGCTCGACGACTCGGCCCGTGGGACGTCGTTCGCCGCCCAGGTGATCTCCGGACCGGACGCGTCACCGGTGGAGCGCTTGGTCGCCTTCACGGGGCGAGACCCGGCGCCATGGATCCGGTCGGGGCCTCTCATCTCCACTACTTGACATAATGTCGATTATCGGCGCACAGGAAGAGGCTGGTTGGAGGGCGACGCTGAGCCAGCTGACTGGTCCGGAGACGCAGCATGCGACGGCACGTCGTCACCACGGCGCCGACCACGTGACCGGCGCCGAGCCTCATGGGTGCACGTCCGGTCTCTGCGCGACCTGGTCGGCATCCTGAGGCGTGCTGCACGAGTCCGGCGCCGATGGTCGGAATGCCGTGTTGATCATCTCGAGGCTGCCGACGGATCGGACGATCTTGATGGGCTCTCAACATGGACATGGCGGACGTTGATCACCGTCATCGGCGGCCGCGACCACTCCAGACCCAACTCCCCTGGTCCCGCTGGCCAGATGTGAATACGTCACGCTGACGGAATGACGCTGCTGCCAGGGTCTCGGTCGGCCATGATCGCCAGTCCGCGTGATCGCACTGCCGGCAGTGACACCTGAGCTCTCGGTCGTCCTCGTCGCCCGGCCGGGCGACGGCTCGCTGAGCGAGGTGTCGGTGGCCCGAGGTGAGCGACGCCCGCTCGAGAACCTGGGGACCGCTCCCCCGGGACCGAGTGTGCTCACGTGATAAACGTCACTGTGACGCATTGACGGCCCACTCCTCGGCCGGCCGCCGGGTGGCTCAGCCGGCGGCCTTGCCGTTCAGCCAGAGCCGGTCCAGCCGACCGGTCGACCGCACCAGCTCGGCCAGGGACCGCTCGAGTTCGGCCTTGGTGGGCTTCTCAGTGAGGAGCGTCTGGACGTCCTCGATGGCGCAGCGCAGTTGGTACAGCCGGTCCTGGAGGCCGTCCAGCTCCGCCCGGGTCACCAGGACGACGTCCGCGGACAGTCCCGCCTTGGCCGTCGCCGACCGCTGCTCGTACGCCCGCTGCCGGCACGCCTGGCCGCAGTAGAGCCGGGGCCGGCCCACCGACTCCTGCGCCGGCAGGACGTTGCGGCACCAGCCGCAACGTCGCTCTTCGCCCTCGGGACGCCGCGTCCGAGGGACCAGACGGGCCTCGACGCCCTGCTCTACTGCCACGGCAGGGACGGTAGACGCACCGCCCGCCCGTCCGCCGTGGACACGCCCGAGGCCCGTCCCGGCGGGCGGGCGCACCGCGACCTGGACCACCTCCGAGACGCCACGGACCACCGCACTAGCGTGGGGGCGTGCCGGGCTCGCGTTACGCCTTCCTCGACGGGCCGACCCCGGTGGCGATGGCCCACCGCGGTGGGGCCATCGAGCACCTGGAGAACACCCAACCGGCCTTCGAAGCGTGTGTGAAGCTGGGCTACCGGTACATCGAGACCGACGTCCGGGTCACCTACGACGGCGAGCTCGTGGTCTTCCACGACCCCACGCTGGACCGGGTCACCGACCGCACCGGCCGGGTCGACACCCTGCCCTGGCGGGAGGTGAGCACGGCGCTGATCGGCGGCCGCGAGCCGATCATGCGGCTGGAGGACCTGCTGGGCGCCTGGCCGGACGTCCGGTTCAACCTCGACATCAAGGCCGCCGGCGTGCTGGCGCCGCTGGTGCACAGCATCCGGCGGCTGAACGTCGAGGACCGGATCTGCCTCGGTTCCTTCTCCGACGCCCGCATCGCCGCGGCGCGACGGCTCTTCGGCCCGGACGTCTGCACCTCGCTGGGGCCCAAGGGCGTCGCCGCGCTCCGGTTGTCCTCCTACTCCCCGCGCGCCGCGGGGCTGGTCCGGATCCAGGCGGGGTGCGCGCAGGTGCCGCTGGCCCTGGGCGGCCGCCCGCTGGTCGACGAGCGGTTCATCGCCGCGGCACACGCCCGGAGCCTGCAGGTCCACGTCTGGACCGTCGACAGCGAGGCGGATGCCACCGAGATGCTCGACCTGGGCGTCGACGGCGTGATGACCGACCGGCCGGCCATGCTCCGCGACCTGCTGGTGTCCCGGGGGCAGTGGACCGGCGCGTGAGCGTCGTCCACCAGGCGGCCGCGCACCGACCTGCCGTGCACGGCGCGCACGGGCAGCCGGGCCGGTGCTGGACCGCCGTCCCCGCGCCTGGCACCCTGCGCCGGTGAGCGCCGCCCCGCAGGTCCACCCAGCACCGCCGCCGCCCGACCGGGCGCTGCGCCGCGAGCGCGCCGGCTGGTACTCCTACGACTGGGCGATGTCGGTCTTCAACACCTCGGTGACGACCGTCTTCCTCGCGCCCTACCTCACCTCGATCGCCGAGGCGGCCGCCGACGCCGACGGCCGGATCCACCCGCTGGGCATCAGCGTCCCGCCGGGCAGCTGGTTCGGGTACGTGCTGTCGCTGTCGGTCGTGCTGCAGGTGCTCGTGCTGCCGATCACCGGGGCCATCGCCGACCGCAGCGGCGCCAAGCGCCAGCTGCTGGCCGCCTTCGCCGCCGTCGGCTCGCTCTGCACCATGTCGCTGTTCTTCGTCGCCGGTGAGCGCTACCTCCTGGGCGCTGCGCTGTTCATCGCGGCCAACCTCTCCTTCGGCGCGGCGACCGTCGTCTACTACTCCTGGCTGCCGGACCTGGCCGGGCCCGACGAGCGGGACGCGGTCTCCAGTCGCGGCTGGGCCTGCGGCTACCTGGGCGGGGCGCTGCTGCTGGCCGGCAACCTGGCGCTGTTCTCCCAGTACGAGGCGTTGGGCCTGACCGAGGGCGAGGCGGTGCGGATCTGCCTGGCCTCGGCCGGCATCTGGTGGGCCGGGTTCACCCTGGTCAGCGTCTCGCTGCTGCGCAACCGGCAGCCGCGCGAGTCCGCCGTGGCGGTGCCACCCGGGCAGGGGGCGCTCTCCGGTGGCTTCCGGCAGCTCGCCGCGACGCTGCGCGACCTGCGGCGGTACCGGCTCACCCTGTGGTTCCTCGGCGCCTACCTGCTGTTCAACGACGGTGTGCAGACGATCATCGGGGTGTCGGCGCAGTACGGCGCCGAGGAGCTCGACCTCGACCAGTCGACGCTGATCTCGGCGATCCTGCTGGTGCAGGTGGTCGCCTTCTTCGGCGCGATCGGGATGGGCCGGATCGCCATGGTGATCGGTGCCAAGCGCACGGTGCTGGGCAGCCTGGTGCTGTGGGTCGGCGTCCTGGTGGCGGCGTACTTCGTGCAGTCGGGCGCCGTCGTCCAGTTCTACCTGCTCGCCGTCTGCATCGGCTTCGTGCTCGGTGGCACCCAGGCGCTGTCCCGCTCGCTGTTCAGCCAGCTGATCCCGCCGGGCAAGGAGGCCGAGTACTTCGGCTTCTACGAGATCAGCGACCGTGGGACCAGCTGGCTCGGCCCGTTCCTGTTCGCCCTGACGTACCAGCTCACCGAGTCCTACCGGTACGCGATCTTCAGCCTCGTCTTCTTCTTCGTCGCCGGCGGCTGGCTGCTGGCCCGGCTGGACATGCGCCGCGCGATCGTCGAAGCCGGCAACACCCCTCCGGAGCGTCTGTGACCCCCACTCCCCCCGCCGGTCAGCTCGCCGCCCTCGACGCCTCGCTGGACGTCGTCCCGGCCGCCGGTGACCGACGTCGGCACCCGGCTCCCGCCCATCTGGTCTTCTTCCACGGACCGATGGACTGCGGGAAGTCCACCCTCGCCCTCCAGGTCGACCACAACCAGAGCCGGCAGGGCCGGCACGGGCTGCTGCTGACCCAGGGCGACCGCTCCGGCACCCCGCTGATCAGCTCCCGGGTCGGGCTGCAGCGGGCGGCGATCGAGCTGGACGCCGACACCGACGTCCGGCTGCTGGTGCGCGACCGCTGGGCCGCCGGGCAGCGGGTCGACTACCTGATCGTCGACGAGGCGCAGTTCCTCACCGGCGCCCAGGCCGAGCAGCTGGCCGAGCTGGTCGACGAGTCGCACGTCGACGTCTACGCGTTCGGGCTGACCACCGACTTCCGCACCCGGCTGTTCCCCGGCACCCAGCGGCTGTTCGAGCTGGCCGACGACGTCCAGCGGGTGCAGGTCGAGGTGCTCTGCTGGTGCGGCCTGCCCGGCCTGCTCAACGCCCGGGTGGTCGGTGGCGCCGTGGTGCGCGAGGGGGCCACGGTGGTGGTCGCTGACACCGCGCCGGCGCCGCAGCCGCCGGCGGCCGTCCCCGAGGTCGCGTCCGGTGGGGACTCCGCCGTCCGCTACCAGGTGCTGTGCCGGCGGCACTACTCCCGCGGTCAGCTGGGGCCGACGCCCACCGGACCGGGGCAGCTGGCGCTGCGCTGAGCTCACCCGTCAGGGTGGTTGAACGCTGAGACATCACCCCGTGCGATGATGTACGACTGACGACACGGAATCTCTTTCCTTCATCTGTCGTTGACCCCTGCGACACCCCGCACCGGATGCGTGAGCATGCGGCTGCCCGGGCAGTCCAGATCTGACCGACATCAGCACGAGAGGACGGTGTGCCATGGGCGAGCGTTCGCTTCGCGGGAGCCGACTGGGCAGCGTGAGCTATGAGACCGAGCGCAACACCGCGCCCATCGAGCGGCAGTACGCCGAGTACCGGTGTGCCCAGGGGCACCTCGTCACGGTGCCCTTCGCCGATGACGCCGAGCTCCCCGACACCTGGGAGTGCAAGTACGACGGTTCGGCCGCCAAGCTGGTCGGCGGCGCGGAGCCGGCCCCCAAGAAGGTCAAGCCGCCGCGTACGCACTGGGACATGCTCCTGGAGCGTCGTTCGGTCGACGACCTGGAGGAGGTCCTCGCCGAGCGGCTCGAGGTGCTCCGTGGTCGCCGGACCCGGGCGTCCTGAGCGTCTTCGACTCCAGCTCGCACTGAGCTGAGCTCGGCACGGCCCCGGTGGGAGTCCCCACCGGGGCCGTGCTGTGTCCGGGGGTGGGCCGTCAGGGGTCCGTGCGCTCCGGGGCGACCTCGCCCTCGATCACGCGGCTGGCCGGCCCGGCCCGGAACGGCTGGTCGGGGCCGGCGACCGGCTCGGTGCGGGTCGAGCGCACGTACACCGGGCCGCGCAGCCGATCCGGCAGTCGCCGCAGCAGGCCGCGGGTGATGAGCGCGCGGGGCAGGGCGCGGGTGGCCGGCAGCAGGCACAGCAGGCCCAGCAGGTCACCCAGGAAGCCGGGCAGCACCATCAGCAGCCCGCCCAGGGCGACCAGGCCGGCGTCGCCGAGGGCGCGACCGGGCGCCCGGTGCTCCTCGGCGCGCAGCCGCAGCTCCCCCAGCGCCTTGGTGCCCTGCCGGGCCAGCAGCGCCCAGCCCAGCGCGCTGGTGGCCAGGGTGGCGAGGATCGTCCAGCCCAGCCCGATCCAGGAGGCGACCAGGACGTAGACGACGACCTCGGCCAGGGCCCCCAACCCGATCGCCATCCGCAGCCCCGACGACCTGCGTCGTGGGGCGGTGTGGCTGGTGGCCATGCGTTCTCCCTCCGCCCGCGGGGCGGTGGGTCCTCCCTAGCGGAGGACCCTGGACCGCCGCCCGTCCCGGGCTCGTGCTGGCACGGGACGGGTCACCCGGCCCGGCAGCCGATCGGCCAGCCGGTCCAGGATGCCCCACCAGGTCACCCGTACCAGTGCTTCTCCAACGATCGAACCGCTCATCTTGCTCCGCCCGGCTGTGCGTTCGCTGAAGGCGATCGGCACCTCGACCACCCGGGCACCGGCCCGGACCGCCCGCCAGGCCCAGTCGACCTGGAAGCAGTAGCCCTGACTGGCGACCGTGTCGAAGGGCAGCCGGCGGACGAGCTCCATCCGGGCGGCCCGGAACCCGCCGGTGGCGTCGGCCAGCGGCAGCCGCAGCGCCCACCGGGTGTAGAGGTTGCCCAGCCGGGACAGCACCAGCCGGTGCGGCGGCCAGTCGAGCACCTCTCCCCCGGGCACGTACCGGGAGCCCAGCACCAGGTCGGCGTCGGCGAGGGCGGCCAGCAGCGCCGGGAGCCGCTCGGGCGGGTGGGAGCCGTCGGCGTCCATCTCGACCACCACCCCGTAGCCGTGCTCCTCGGCCCAGCGGAAGCCGGCGACGTAGGCCGGGCCCAGTCCCGCCTTGGCGGTGCGGTGCAGCACGTGCACCCGCTCGTCGGCCGCGGCCCGGGCGTCGGCCAGCTCGCCGGTGCCGTCGGGCGAGGCGTCGTCGACGACGAGAGCGTGCGCGGTCGGCACCGCCGCGTGCAGCCGGTCCAGGACCGCCGCCAGGTTCCCGACCTCCTCGTAGGTCGGGACCACCACGAGCACCGGCCCGGGGGCCGCCGGGCCGGTCACCGGCCGCGCTCGGCCCGGCGCCGGGCCAGGGCCGGGAACGCCACCGCCAGGACGGCGCCCACGCCCAGCGCCGTCAGCACCCACTCCGGGACAGCGCCCAGCCGTTCGGCGACGGTCGAGGAGTCCCGCTGGGCGATCTCCTCGACGAAGGTCTCGGCGGTGAACAGCTCCGAGCGCTGCACGAGGGACCCGTCCGGGGCGACGACGGCACTGATCCCGCTGGTCGCCGCGACCACGACCGTGCGGCCGTACTCGACGGCCCGCAGCCGGCTCATCGCCAGCTGCTGCGCGCTCTCGTCGGTGTAGCCGAAGGTCGCGTTGTTGGTCTGCACGACCAGCATCCCGGCGCCGGCATCGACCACGTCGGAGACCAGCCCGTCGTAGGCGACCTCGAAGCAGATGACGTCGCCGACCCGCGCCCCGCCGACGTCCAGGATGCCGACCTCGGTGCCGTGCACGAAGTCGGTGACCCGGTCGACGAGCGGGCTGAAGAACCGGAAGAACGGCCGGGCCGGCACGTACTCCGCCAGCGGCACGGGGTGCCGCTTGACGTAGGTGTCCCCCGGGCCGGTCACCGGGTCCCAGACGATGGCCGTGTTCGCCACGTACTCCCCCGGCAGCTGCACCACCGCGCCCACCAGGATCGGCGCGTCGATGGCGACCGCCGCGCGGGTGATGACCCGGGCGGCGTCGGCGTTGCTGTACGGGTCGATGTCGGAGCTGTTCTCCGGCCAGATGACCAGGTCGGGCTGCGCGGCCTCACCGCGCTCGACGGCTGCGGCCAGCTCGAGCGTCTGGTTCGCGTGGTTGTCCAGCACCGCCCGCCGCTGGGCGTTGAAGTCCAGCCCGGCCCGCGGCACGTTGCCCTGGATGACCGCCACCGTCCGGTCGGGCCCGCCCGCGGTCAGCGACGACCCCGCCAGCGGCAGCTCCGCCAGCACCCCGACCAGGGGGACGGCGAGCGCACCGACGAGCGCCAGGGCAGCCACCCGCCGTCCGGCTCGCCGCGCGGTGCCGGGCCGGCGGGTGGCCCGGTGCAGACCGACCAGGCCGGCGGCCAGCAGCGTGCCGGTCAGCGCGACCGCGAAGCCCACCAGCGGGACGCCGCCGTAGGCCGCCAGCGCCGTGAACGGCCCGTCGGCCTGGCTGAACCCGAGCCGCCCCCACGGGAACCCGCCCAGCGGCTGGCGGCCGCGCAGCGCCTCGGCGCCCACCCACAGCGCAGCCGCCCACAACGGCCAGGCCGGCAACCGGGAGGTGGCGGCCAGGGCGCCGCCGAGGAGGGCGAAGTACAGCGCCTCGAACACCGCCAGCGCCAGCCAGGGGAAGGCGCCGACGTAGATGCCGGTCCAGGACAGCAGGGGCACCAGGAAGACCAGGCCGAGCACCAGCCCCAGCCACGCCCCGCTGCGCGCCCGTTCGCCGCGGACGGCGAGGGCGAGGGCGGCCGGCCCGAGCACGGCCAGCCCGGACAGGTCGTGTCCGGGGAAGGCGAGGTACAGCGCCAGGCCACCGGCTGCGGCCACGCCGGTGCGCCAGGGCCACCGGCGACGGGGGGCCGGGGGCTCCACCGGGGTGCTCGAGGTGGCTGACTCCACCGTGCCGGTCGCCACCACTGCCGGCACCGCCGCCTTCGCGCTGGCCCGGGTCGGACCCGGGACGCCTCGGACCCGGCGTGCTGCGCGGACCCGGTCGTGGCACGGACGCCGCGACCACGTCCAGCATCCCACTCCTGGCGGTGCGACCGCCGCAGCTCTCCCCGCCCGGCGTCCGTCCCCGGGGCACCCCGCGCCTTCGGGCCGGGACACCGGCCGCTGGCTGCGGCCGCTGCTCCGTTGTCTGGTGACGCGGGGCCCCGCCGGAGCGGACGTCGGGAGTGGGACGTGCACCCTCGGGTCCGCGGCTCCCCCTCGGCCTGGCGGGGACACGCAGCCGGCGACGCGAGGTGCGTCACCGCACTGCGTCACCGAGGGACGAGCGCGCGACTGTGCCGAGGGGGAAGCACACCCCGGTCTCCCGGGATGGGGCGACCCCGACCCTAGGCACCGACCCGACGTCGGGGAACCCCTCCGGACCACTGGTTCGGAGCGTCACCGCCGTGGGACACCGGGTGGCGTGCCGATGTCCCGGCGGGGTCAGGCGGAGCTACCGGGGACGACGAGCGTCGCCACCGCCTCCACCACCCGCAGCGGCGGGTCGAGCACCTGGGCGGCCGAGGCGCCGCGGGAGGGGTCGGCGCGGGCGACCACGTCGGCCCAGCAGCGCAGCTCCCGGCTGCGGCGGCCGACCCGGACCACCTCGCAGGACGCCTCCAGGACGTCGCCGGCCTGCACCGCGGCGAGGAAGGAGACCTCCGAGTAGCCGGCGAGCAGCCCCTCGTCGCCGTCGGTGCGGATCGCCACCTCGGTCGCGACGTCGCCGAACAGGCCGAGCGTGTAGGCCCCGTCGACGAGCGAGCCGCCGTAGTGGGCGTGCGCGTACGGCACGTAGCGGCGGTGGGTGACGACCAGCCCCAGGCGGGGGGTGGCCGGGCGCGGGTCGGTCATGCGGTCTCCTCGGGGACGAGCGCGTGCACCAGGTAGCTGGCGACCTCGCCGGGCGTCGTCCCCCGGCCGAAGACCTTGTCGACCCCCAGGTCGGCGGCCATCGCCGGGTCGAAGCGGGGACCGCCGACGACCAGCAGCGGCCGGGACTCCCCCATCGCCTCGCGGAACGCCCCGGCCAGCTCGCGGGTGTTGCGCAGGTGCGCGTCCCGCTGGGTGACCACCTGGGACACCAGGACGGCGTCGGCCTTCCGGGCCCGGGCGGCGTGCACCAGCTCCGGCACGCTGACCTGAGCACCGAGGTTGGCCACTTGCAGCTCCCGGTAGTACTCCAGGCCCTTCTCCCCCGCGAAGCCCTTGAGGTTGAGGATCGCGTCGATGCCCACGGTGTGCGCGTCGGTGCCGATGCACGCGCCCAGGACGACGAGGCTGCGCCGGAGCCGGGTCTTCACCGCGGCGTTGACCTCGCCCGGGGAGAGCAGCGGGTAGGGGCGCTCCTCGACCTGGACGGCGTCGAGGTCGACCAGGTGCCGCACGCTGCCGTAGACGACGAAGAAGGTGAACCCCTCCCCGATGCCGTGCGAGTGCACCACCATCGCGGGCTCGATGCCCATCTTCTGCGCCAGCTGCAGCGCGGCGCCGTCGGCCTTGGGCCCGGGCGGGATGGGGAGGGTGAACGACGTCTGCAGCATCCCGTCGCCGGTGGTGTCCCCGTACGGCCGGACGACGCTCCCGCCCTCCCGGGTGCCAAAGTCGCGATCTTGGCCCTTGTCAGGCATGGACGCGCTCCAGCAGTTCGGTGGCCGGGTCGAAGTGGTCGGCCGCCTTGCGGACGACGCCGTCCAGGCCCTTGCCGCCGTCCGGGGACCGCTTGGTGATCCCGAAGGTGCCGTCGGCGATCGCCTGGATCAGGCCCTGCGGGTGTGCGGCGATCCGCTCCAGCAGCTCGACCGCCTCGGCCAGCACGGTGTGCGCCCGGCGGTCGATGAACCCGCCGGGCTGAGGGGCGAAGTCCTCGTGCAGGTTCCCCGCGGCCTCGAGCACGTAGCGGACGTTGCGCAGGGCCAGGTCGCGGTCGCTCAACCAGGGGGTGACCACGGCCTCGGTCATCATCCCGACCAGCAGGATGCCCTGGCCGGTGAGCGCCCCGGCCAGGTTGAAGAACCCGTCCAGCAGGTAGCCGCGGAAGACGTCGCCGGTCATGTGCTTGGTCGGCGGCATCCACTTCAGCGGCGCGTCCGGGAACAGCCCGCGGGCCAGCAGTGCGTGCGCCAGCTCCAGCCGGAAGGACTCCGGGACCGCCGGGTCGATCTCGAAGGCGTGCCCGAGGCCGAGCTGCCAGTCCTCGAGCCCGGCCTCGTGCGCCAGCCGCTCGTTCAGCAGCTGGCTGACGGTGACGGTGTGCGCCTCGTCGACGGCGTCGGCGGTGGTGAGGTAGTTGTCCTCGCCGGTGTTGATGATGATCCCGGCGCGGGCGTGCACCATCCGGCTGAACCGCTGGTCGACGAAGGTCCGGTGCGGGTTGATGTCGCGGAAGAGGATCCCGTACATCGCGTCGTTGAGCATCATGTCCAGCCGCTCCAGCCCGGCCAGGACGGCGATCTCCGGCATGCACAGCCCGGACGCGTAGTTGGTCAGCCGGACGTAGCGGCCCAGTTCGGCGCTGACGTCGTCCAGTGCGGCCCGCATCAGCCGGAAGTTCTCCTGGGTGGCGTACGTGCCGGCGTAGCCGGTGCGGGTGGCGCCCTCGGGCACGTAGTCCAGCAGCGACTGCCCGGTGGAGCGGATGACGGCGATGACGTCGGCCCCGGCGCGGGCGGCGGCCTGGGCCTGCGGGATGTCCTCGTGGATGTCGCCGGTGGCCACGATCAGGTAGATCCAGGGACGGCGCGGCGGGTCGCCGTGCAGCTGGACGAGCTCCTCGCGGCGGGACCGGTTGGCGTCGATCCGGGCGATCCCGGCACCGACGGCGGCGCGGGCGGCCTCCCGGGCCCGGTCGGCGGCGGCCCCCTCGGGCACGGTGAACCGGGCGGTGCCGGCGCCGACCTGCTCGGCGAGGTCCTGCAGCGTGCCGCCGGAGCCCAGCGCGTGCCAGACCGGCAGAGCGACGCCGTGCTCCAGACCGACCTGGTCGCGGACCGCGTCCACCACGCGGTTCACCCACGGCACCTCGCCGTCGCCGTCCACCGGGTCGGTGCCGGTCAACCCGGCCAGCCGCAGCGTGGCCCGTTCCACCGAGACGGTCGTGTAGGTCGCGGCCAGGTCCACCACCGGCGCCGCCGCCCGGGCGGCGAGCTCCCGCGCCCGCGCCACCAGCGCCTGGTCCAGTTGCAGTCGGCTCATCGCACTCCCCTGTGTCGGGTCGGCTTCGGTGCAGGGGCCGGAGGCCTCCTGCCGGGGACGACGACGCGGCTCCGGCCCGGCTGCGGTGTGGCCCGGGCGGTCAACACGGCTCCCCGGCGACGATCAGCTGGCGGCAGGTGGGGCGGGCGCGGGCGGCGAGGACGGCGGAGAGCGTCAGCTCGGTCGCCCACAGCGCCAGGTCCGCCGGCGCACCGACCGCCAGTGGCCCCTCCGGGTGCTCTGCGCGGGTGGCGACCCAGCCGCCGTGGGTCGCCGCGTCGAAGGCGTCGAACGGGCGCATGCCCGAGCCGGGGGTGGTGTGGTCGACCGCCGCGTGCACCCCGCCCCACGGGTCCAGCGGGGTGACCGGGGCGTCGCTGCCGATGGCCACGGCCACCCCGGCGTCGACGAGGTCGGCCAGCGGGTTGCAGCCGGCGGCCCGCTCGACCCCCAGCCGCTCGGCGTACATGCCGGCCGGTCCGCCCCACGCGGCGTCGAAGGCGGGCTGGACGCTGGCGACCATCCCCCACCGGCGCAGTTGGTCGATCGCGGCGTCGCCGACCATCTCCACGTGCTCCAGGCGGTGCCGGCAGGCCCGGACGGCGTCCCGGCCCAGCTCGTCGACGACCGCGCCGACCGCGGCCAGCACCTGGTCGACCGCGGCGTCCCCGATGCAGTGGAACCCGGCCTGCAGCCCGGCGACGGTGCAGGCGCGGACGTGCTCGACGAGCGCCGCGGTGTCGAAGCGCAGCGCGCCGGTGGTCTCCGGCCGGTCGGCGTAGGGGCTGCTCAGCGCCGCGGTGTGCGAGCCGAACGCGCCGTCGCAGAACAGGTCACCGCCGGCGCCGGCCAGCCGGAGCTCCCGGACGACGTCCAGCCCGCCGCGCTCGGACAGCTCGCCCCAGTAGCCGACCACCCGCGGCCCGGGCGCCTCGGCGGCCAGTGCGAGCAGCCCGGCGAGGTCCTCGGCGCTGGACACCTCCGGGCCGGCCATCTCGTGCACGCTGCCGATGCCCAGTGCGGCCGCGGCGTCCAGGGTGGCCCGCTGGGCGCTGCGGCGCTGGTCCGCCGGAACCGACCCGTAGGCGGCCTGCCGGGCGGCGTGGTGGGCGTCGAGCCGGAGCCGGCCGTCGGGGCTGTACCCGGGCAGCTCGGTGATGCCGGGCACCCGGTCCAGCAGGGCGGTGGAGACGGTGGCCGAGTGCACGTCGACCCGGGCCAGGTAGGCCGGTCGCTCCCCCACCACCGCGTCCAGGTCGTGCCGGGTGAGCCCGCGGCCCTCGGGCCAGGCCGTCTCGTCCCAGCCGGTGCCGAGCACCGTGCCGGTGGGGGCGGCGGTGGTCTGGGCGGTGACGCCGGTCAGCGCGGACCGCAGGCTGTCGGCGCCGTGCAGGTCCAGCCCGGTCAGCGCCAGGCCGGTGGCGGTGGCGTGCACGTGGGCGTCGACGAACGCGGGGGTCAGCAGCGCTCCCCCGCCGTCCAGCACCCGGGCAGCCGTGGGTGCGTCGGCCGCGGCGCCCAGCCAGGCGATCCGCCCGTCGACGACGTGCACGGCACGGCCGGGCCGGTCGCCGACCGTCACGTCCCGGATGAGCAGCCCGCTCACGAGGCGCGGACCCGCGGCTCGATCAGCGACCGCACACCCGGCGAGTGCCGGTAGAGGTCCATCGCCAGGGCTGCGTGCCCCGGCGTGTAGCCGTTGCCCACGAGCATCGTCACGTCCGCCGCCATCCCCTCAGCTCCCAGGGCCGCCGCCGAGAAGGAGGTGGCCATGGAGAAGAAGACCACGGTGCCGCCGTCGGCCGTCGCGAGGACCGCTCCGTGCTCGGCGCCGGGGGTGTCGACGCACACGACGGTGACGTCGACCGGCTGGCCGACCGCTGCGGCGACGGCGAACGGATCGGTGGCGTCGGCCACGACCACCTCGTCGGCCAGCCGCGCCGCCCGCAGCGCCGTGGCCTCCCGCTCGTCGCGGACCACGCCGACCAGCCGGCCCGCGCGGGCGTCCCGGGCGGCGGCCAGGCTCAGACAACCGGACTTGCCGGCGGCACCCAGGACGGCGACCGAGGGCCGGTGACCCGAGCGGTGCACGACCCGCTCGGTGGCCGCCGGGGCGCCACAGACGTCGAGCACCGCCAGCGCCACCTCCTGGGGCAGGTCGTCGGGGAGGACGGCGGCGATCGAGCGGGCGAAGAGGACAGCCGTCCCGGCGGCCGGCACCTGTTCGCTGCGCCCGTCCCACTGCGCCAGCCCGTCGGTGATCCGCAGCGGGGTGAGCGTGAGGGAGACCAGGGTGGCCACCCGCTGGCCGGGCTCCAGGCCGAGCGGGGAGTCGTCGCCCACCTCGTCGACGACGCCGATGAGCATCCCGCCCGAGCCGGTGACCGGGTTGTGCATCTTGCCCCGGCTCCCGACGATCCCGAGGACGGCGGCGCGCACCCGGTCACCGTCCCCGCCGTGCTCCTCGGCCAGCTGCCGGTAGGAGGCGGCGTCGAGGTTGAGCCGGTGCACGGCGATGCGGACCTCGTCGGGGCCGATCCGTGGGTCGGCGTCCAGCCGGGCGGCCGCCTGGGGCAGCACGCCGACCGGTTCGAGCACCCGGTGCACGCCGAGGCTGCGGTGCAGTGCGTTCATCGCCACCGTCATCCCTTCGTCGTCTCCGGCTCGACACCGGAGAACCTATCGTCATCTGCCCCTGATGCCGTACTTCCTCCCGTAGGGTCGCGGTGTCGGAGTGGAAGACGTCGCGCGGACAGGAGTTCCGGTGCTGGAGCAGCCCTACGAGTACACCGCCCGTGAGCTCATCGAGCCCGACTGGCGGCGGTTGCCCGGCTTCGCCGAGGTCACCGACGAGGACTGGCGCAGCGCCCAGTGGCAGCGCGCGCACTGCGTGAAGAACGTGCGCCAGCTGCGCGGCGTGTACGGCGACCTGCTGGACGAGTCGTTCTACGCCGACGTCGAGGCCGACCAGGCCGGGCGGGCGACGATGTCGCTGCTGCTGCCGCCGCAGATGCTCAACACGATGGTGCCCGCGGCGCCGCCCTCGACCGCCGAGATGCTGGCCGACCCGGTGCGTCGCTACATGCTCCCGGTCGCCTCCGACCGGCTGCCCGGCGACGAGGCGAGCCACCCGCACGCGGCCCGCGACTCGCTGCACGAGCACGAGATGTGGGCCGTCGAGGGCCTCACCCACCGCTACCCGACGAAGGTGCTGGCCGAGCTGCTGTCCACCTGCCCGCAGTACTGCGGGCACTGCACCCGGATGGACCTGGTCGGCAACTCCACCCCGGCGGTGGACAAGCTGCGGTTCGACCTGAAGCCGGTCGACCGGCAGGCCGAGATGCTCGCCTACCTGCGCCGCACCCCCGGCGTCCGGGACGTCGTCGTCTCCGGTGGCGACGTGGCCAACCTGCCGTTCAAGAACCTCGCCGCGTTCGTCGAGGGGCTGCTGGAGATCGACTCGATCCGCGACGTCCGGCTCGCCTCCAAGGCGCTGATGGGCCTCCCCCAGCACTGGCTGCAGCCCGAGGTCGTCGACGGGATGGGCCGGCTGGCGACCATCGCGCGGGAACGGGGCGTCTCGCTGGCGGTGCACACCCACGTCAACGCCGCGCAGTCGGTGACCCCGCTGGTCGCCGAGGCCACCCGGGCGCTGCTGGCGGCCGGCGTGCGCGACGTGCGCAACCAGGGCGTGCTGCTGGCCGGGGTGAACGCCACCGCCGGGCAGCTGCTGGACCTGTGCTTCGCGCTGCTCGACGGCGCCTCGATCACGCCCTACTACTTCTACATGTGCGACATGATCCCCAGCGCCGAGCACTGGCGGGTCTCGCTGGGCACCGCGCAGACCCTGCAGCACGACGTCATGGGGTACCTGCCGGGGTTCGCGACGCCGCGGATCGTGTGCGACGTGCCCTACGTCGGCAAGCGCTGGGTGCACCAGGTCGCCGAGTACGACCGCGAGCGCGGCATCTCCTACTGGACGAAGAACTACCGCACCGGCATCGAGCGCACCGACGCCGACGCCCTCGACCGCCGCTACGCCTACTACGACCCGATCGCCGGCCTGCCCGCCGAGGGCCGCGCCTGGTGGGCCGCCCAGCGCGACCGTCAGCTCACCCCCACCGGCTGCTGACGGACCCCGCTGCCCCCACCACTCGCAGGCTCGTGGCGGGCCTCTGCAGCGGGACCGGAGCTGGGGTTTTCGACCGGGCGGACGGCGGTAGGCACCTCCGGGTGGAACTGCTGTGCACCGACCGGCTGCGGCTGCGGGCCTGGACGACGGACGACGCCGACCTCGCCCGCCTCGCCGACCTGTACAGCCGGGACGAGGTGACCCGCTGGCTGGGCGGGGCACCCACGGTGTCGCCCGCTGAGCTGGTCGAGCGCTGGCGGCTGGTGCACCAGCTGGACCCGGCGCACGGGTGCTGGGCGATCGAGCCGCGCAGCGGGGGCCCGCCGGCCGGCACGGTGCTGCTCAAGCCCCTCCCCCAGGGCGTCGGTGAGGTCGAGGTCGGCTGGCACCTGCACCCGGACAGCTGGCGGCTCGGCTACGCCACCGAGGCGGCCCGGGCGGTCGTCGACCGGGCGTTCGACGATGGGCTGCTGGAGGTCTACGCCGTCGTCCGGCCGGGCAACGAGGCCTCGCTGCGGGTCTGCCGGAAACTGGGCATGCAGCCGCTGGGCCGCACCACCCGCTGGTACGGCACCGAGCTGGAGGCCTTCCGGCTCGAGGCACCACCGGACTGAGCGGAGGGCGCCGTGGAGTGGTTCGCCGACCCGGGCGCCTGGTGGGGTCGTTGGCTCTTCACCCGGGGCCTCGCGCTGGTCTACCTGATCGCGTTCGTCGCCGCGCTGCGCCAGGGGCGGGCGCTGTTCGGCACCCACGGCCTCACGCCGGTGCCCCGGTACCTGGAGCGGGCCTCGTGGAAGCGCAGCCCGAGCCTGTTCCACCTGCACTGGTCCGACCGGTTCTTCGCCGGCTGCTGCTGGGCCGGCATCGCGCTCTCCGCCGCCGCCCTCGGTGGGCTGGCCGACCGGCTGCCGCTGGCCGGCTGGATGGCGCTGTGGGCGGTCCTCTGGGCGCTCTACCTGTCGATCGTGAACGTCGGGCAGATCTGGTACGGCTTCGGCTGGGAGTCGCTGCTGCTGGAAGCCGGGTTCCTCGCCGTCTTCCTCGGCCCGGCGCACGTCGCACCACCCGTGCTGGGCATGTGGCTGCTGCGCTGGCTGCTCTTCCGGCTGGAGCTCGGCGCCGGGTTGATCAAGATGCGCGGTGACCGTTGCTGGCGGGAGCTGACCTGCCTGAACTGGCACCACGAGACCCAGCCGATGCCCAACCCGCTGAGCTGGTGGTTCCACCGGCTCAGCCCCCGGCTGCACCGGGTGGAGACGTTGGCCAACCACGTCACCCAGCTGGTCGTCGTGTTCGGGCTGCTGGCGCCGCAGCCGATCGCCGGGGTGGCGGCGCTGGTCATCGTGGTCACCCAGGGGTACCTGCTGATCAGCGGCAACTTCGCCTGGCTGAACGCGCTGACCCTGGTGCTGGCCCTGTCGGTGGTCGACGGGCGCTGGCTGGCCGCCGTCCTGCCCGTCGACCGCCCCGACGAGCTCTCCTCCCCCACCTGGTTCGTCGGCGTGGGGATCGGGCTGGCGGTGCTGGTCGCCGTGCTCAGCGTGGCGCCGGTGCGGAACATGCTGTCACCGGGGCAGCGGATGAACACCAGCTTCGACCCGCTGCGGCTGGTGAACAGCTATGGCGCCTTCGGCTCGGTGACCAAGGTGCGCCGGGAGCTGGTGGTCGAGGCCACCGACGGCACCGGGCCTGACGCCGTGTGGCGGGAGTACGAGTTCCGCGGCAAGCCCGGCGACGTCCACCGCCGTCCGCCGCAGTGGGCGCCCTACCACCTGCGGCTGGACTGGCTGATGTGGTTCGTGGCCCTCTCCCCCGCCTACGGCCGGGCCTGGCTGCTGCCCTTCCTCGGCAAGCTGCTGGACGCCGACCCGGCCACCCTGCGGCTGCTGCGGTCGGCGCCCTTCGGCACCGACCGCCCCGCCGCGGTGCGGGTGCTCGTCTACCGCTACCGGTTCACCACCCGCCAGGAACGGCGGGAGACCGGTGCGTGGTGGCACCGCAGCCACGAACGGGAGATGGTCGCCCCGCTCACCGCCGACGACGTCGGCGCACGGGTGCGCTGAGGCTCAGCGGCGGACGCGACCCAGCAGCGCCTTGGCCCGGGCCAGCGGGTGCGGGGCCTTGACCCGCGTCCGGTTGCCGGCGGCGTAGTCGGCGTCGTTGATCGCGGCCACCTCCGGGGTCGGCGCGCTGCCGCCCAGGTGGGCCGGCTGCCACCAGCGGTCGCCGTCCCCGGCCGGCTGGTCCGGGTAGGTGCGCTGCGCCTCGTCCAGCAGCTCCACCATCGCCGCCTTGGTGCGGCGGAGCAGGGCCTGCGGCTTCTCCCCCGGCTCGGGGACGATCGGCTCGCCGATGATCACCGTCACCGGGACGTCCCGGCGCAGCACCACCTTGTGTGCCTTGGTCGCGATGCGCTGCCCACCCCAGACGGCGGCGGGGACGATCGGCACCCCGGCCTCGACCGCCATCCGGGCTGCGCCGGCCTTGACGTCCTTGACGGTGAACGAGGTGCTGATCGTCGCCTCGGGGAAGATCCCGACGAGGTGGCCGTCCTTCAGCGCCCGGACGGCGGCGTCGAACGCCGAGGCACCGGCCTTGCGGTCGACCGGGATGTGCTGCATGGCGCGCATGAAGGGCCCGGCGAACCAGTGCCCGAAGATCGCGGCCTTCGCCATGAACCGCACCAGCCGGTGCTGCGGCAGCGCGGCGAGCCCGAGGTAGGTGAAGTCGAAGTAGGAGACGTGGTTGCTGCAGATGACCGCGCCACCCGTGGCCGGGACGTGCTCGGCCCCGCGGATGTCGAACCGGAAGCGGAACAGCCGGAAGACGACCAGGACCACCCGGATCACCGACCGGTAGGGGCGGTCCCTCGGGTCCGGCTTCGGCCCGAACAGGTCTCGGCGGACGACGTCGCCCCAGCTGGCCGTGTGCATGGGCGGACCCTAACCAACCCGGTCGCGCGCGGCGTTCCGGCCTCAGCCGCCGTGGGTGGCGGCGACCGCGGCCCGGACGACGGCGGCCGGGTCGCTGGTCTCGTCGAAGACCGCGCGCTGCAGGGTCGCCCCGGTGCCGCGGCGCAGGACGTCGGCGACGCCCGCCTCGACGCGTTCGGCGTCCCCGCTGTCGCGCAGGGCAGCGCGCACGTGCTCGACCAGGGCGGTGACCACCTCGGCGGCAGGGGCCGGCCGGCCGGTCCGCGGGTCGACGAGGTCCCGGGTCAGACCGGAGCGGCCGGCCCGCCAGCCGGCGACGCGGAGCACCTCGGTCCGCACCTCCGGCGCCGGGACGCCGGCCCGCCACTCCCGGGCCGCGGTCTCGACCAGGCCGCGCACCAGCCCGGCCAGCAGGACGGCGTCCTCCACCCGCAACGCGACGTCGGACACCCGCACCTCCACCGTCGGCCAGGTGGCCGAGAGGCGGGCGTCGAAGTAGACCATCCCCTCGTCGAGCACCGTCTCGGTCGCGACCAGCTCGGCGATCAGCTGGTGGTAGTGGGCCGGGGTGCCGAACACGGCGTTCGGGCCGGCGGAGGGCCACCGGTTCCAGACCTGGGAGCGGAAGCTGGCGTAGCCGGTGTCCCGCCCGGACCAGAACGGCGAGTTGGTGGTCAGCGCGGTCAGCACCGGCAGCCACACCCGGATGCGGTCGAGGACGGCCACTCCCTCCTCGTCGCCGTCGACGGAGACGTGCACGTGGCAGCCGCAGGTGAGCACCTCGACGGCGGTGAGGCCGAAGACCTCGACCATCTGCGCGTACCGCTCCCCCGGCGTCGTCTCCGGTTCCACGGCCACCGGCGAGCTGGCCAGGGCCGCCACCCGGGCGCCCACGGTCGCGGCGGCCGCATCGGCCCGGGAACGCCAGTGCCGCAGCTCCGCGGCCACCTCGTCGAGCTCCCGGCAGACCCGGGTGCCCAGCTCGATCTGCTGCTCCTTCAGCTCGGGCACCAGGCGAGGGCCGGCCGGGGCCCCGGCGGCGTCGGTGTCAGGCGCCGCATCGGACTGCTGGGCCCGGTCGTGCTCTCCGACCGTCTCCCCCTCGCCACGGCGGGCGGCCACCTCCAGGGCCTCCGGGGCCAGCGGCACCGGCACCCCCGCCGGATCGACGACCAACAGTTCTTCCTCGACTCCGACGGTGCGCACCGCCCCATGGTCACGGGCATCCCGGTCGTCGTGCTCGCTGAGCCCGGCTCCGGGGCCTGGTCGTTGCTGCGGTGCGCCCGGAGGGCGCGACGTTTGTCATCGGCAGGTGACCACAACGATCTGTCGCGACATTGTTGGGGATAACGGTAGTGTGTCGTCATGCCAGGTGCATGGCAGCCGCCGCTGCCCGACATGCCTGCTCCTCCACCGGCCCGCGCCTGGGCCCGGCTGCCCGTGCCGCCGGGGTACGAGCCGCAGTGGCGGCGACTGGTCGAGGCGGCCCTCGAGCAGGGGCTGGGGCCGGACGCGCTCGCCGAGACCGGCCTGGAGCCGCTGGCCGCGGCCCGCGACTGGAAGCCGGCCACCGTCGCCCTCTACAGCAAGGTCGCTCGCTACGGCGGAGTCGGAGTGCCGAGGGCGACCACCCCCGAGCCCGACCCGGTCACCCTCGACCTGCGGGAGCTGACCCGGGTGCGCAGCGAGGCGCCGGAGCACCTGCGCTCGGTCGCGTGGTGCGCGCTCGCGCTGGGCTGGCCGGCCACGGTGGGGCAGTTCCAGGGGTTGCGCCGGGACCAGGTGCAGGCGACCGGACGCCGTCTCGTCGTCTCCACCGAGGACGGCGGGTGGTCGGTGCCCGGTGCGCTGACCGCCTGGCACGCCTGGGAGGAGGTCCGCAGCCGGTTCCCCGGCCTGGCGGCGAGCCCATGGGTCCTGCCGGCGCTGCGGCGGGGCCCGGGGCCGAACTCGCACGTCGGTGGGCAGCTGTCCACGCAGGCGCTGCAGGTGACGTTCGCCAAGCACGCCGTGCGCACCGCGACGGCCATGCGCGCCACGGCTCCGCCGAGCCGCCGTGCGGAGGTCGAGGAGCTGGCAGCGGACTACCTCACGCTCTCCTACGACTCCTACCGCCGGCTGGCGCTGGCCGGTGGTGCGCCGCCGGTGGGGCCCCGCGGCGCCGTGCGGGCGTTGCGCACCGTGGGCCGTCGTGCCCGGCTGGCCGGCTGACCCTGGCTCCGTCCCCCGTGTCAGCCCGACGCCGGGTTCAGCACAGCGACAACTGCTCGGGCGCCTCGTCGATGGGCGCGGCCTCCGGCCGCCGGGTGGGCAGGCTGCCGGCGGGGAAGCCCACCGACTCGTCGCCGGGGAGGCCGAGGCTGCTGCCGGCGTCGACGCCGCGCGCCACTCCCCCGCTCTGCCGGTCCAGGCCGTACCGGGCGAGCACCGGGGCCACCCGGCCGGCGAGCCAGCTGCGGTACTCGGCCGGCACGTAGGCGCCTCGGCCGTAGAGCTGGCGGTACCGGCCGACCAGGCCGGGGTGCTCCCGGGACAGCCAGGCGGTGAACCACTCCCGGGCGCCCGGGCGCAGGTGCAGCGGCAGCACGGTGACCCCGGTGGCCCCGGCCGCGGCGATGGCGCCGATCGCCGCCTCCAGGTGCTGTATCCGGTCGGTGAGGCCGGGCAGCACCGGGGCCAGGAAGACCCCGCAGGGCAGCCCGGCGTCGGTGATCGCCCGCACCAGGTCCAGCCGCGCACGGGGCGTGGGGACGCCGGGCTCCAGGGCGGCGTGCAGGTCGTCGTCCCAGATGGCCATGGACACCCCCATCCCGACCGGGACGTCGCGGGACGCGGCGGCCAGCCGGGGGACGTCGCGGCGGGCCAGCGTGCCCTTGGTCAGCACCGAGAACGGGGTGCCGGACCGGGCCAGGGCGTCGATGATCCCGGGCATCAGCCGGTAGCGGCCCTCGGCCCGCTGGTACGGGTCGGTGTTGGTGCCCAGCGCCACGTGCTCCCGCTGCCAGGACGGGCGGGCCAGCTCGCGCCGCAGCACGTCGACGAGGTTGGTCTTGACCACGATCTGCTGGTCGAAGTCGGCCCCGCTGTCCAGCTCCAGCCATTCGTGCGTGCCCCGCGCGAAGCAGTTGTGGCTCACGACGCCGTTCGCGATGAAGTCGCCTGTCCCAGTGGTGATGTCGTACATCGGCATCTCGAGACCGAGGTCCTGGACCTCGGTCACTCGTAGATCAGCCGTGCTCTTGATGGCTGTGCCCTGTACCCGGCACTTGCGGCGGATCGCCGGGTCGACCAGGTGGATGAACCGCAGGTGCTCTTTCAGCCCGCCGCGCAGGCGGACGGTCCGTACCCGGTTCGCCAGGCGCCTGTCCTCCAGAACGCTGTCGAAGCCCAACGCGGTGAAGGCGGCACTCGTCCGCTCGAGCATCTCGTCATCGGCGTTGGTGATCCGCAGGACGTGTTGGCTCCGGCTGCCCTCGGCGTCGAAGACGCCGGCCAGGAAACCCCGCTGCCAGGCACCCGATGGCTGTTCCGGCCAGGCGATGAGCTCGGAGATCCGAGCCACGGAGGCGGCTGACGACGTCCTGATGGCGCTCATCGCCCGGCGCTCGGGGGTGACAGCGGAGAAGTCGAACCAATCGGTCGACACCCCCGCCTGCGCCAAGTAGGCCTGAGAGCGCTGAAGACCCTCCTGGTCCGCCAACGCCAGCCGGAAACGGTGCACGTTCCCATGGACCCGCCCGGCTCGCTCGTAGCGGTACACCTTGAGGTGGGCGTCGCCGCGGACCATGCCGGTCAGGTAGCCGCGCCGGTAGTCCTCGCAGGGAAGGACCACCGGAGCCGAACGGCCGAAGCCGAGCAGTTCGTCGTTCGTCGTCAGATGCGGGCGTTGACCCGTTCCGCAGCTCGCACCGGTGACGTGCTTCCAGCCACGCCCGGTGAGGAACCTATGGTCACCGCTGGCGACGAGAGCAGTGCCGTCGGCAAGTGTCACCCGATGAGCTGGTTTGACCGTCGACCAGTGCGCCAGCACCTCGGTCTCGACGTACCGGCGGTAGCGGTCGCCTTTCTCCGTCCCGATGATCCGGTCCCCCACCTGCAGTTCCGCGATCGCGCGCTGAGAGCCGTCCGCCATGAGCACCTGCGTGTCTCCCGACAGGCAGTACACGCACGCATGGGAGCAGCCCCGGTAGGGGTTGATCGTGTGGCCGAACGGCATCGCCGAGCCCTTGGGCACCGCGTTCAGCGCGCTCTTGGCCCGCACCTCGTGGAAGGTCAGGCCAGGGAACTCGGGCGCCTGCACGCTGCGCAGCAGGCCACGCACGTCGGGCAGCCCGGGCAGGGTGCTCGGTTCGTCGAAGTCCAGCCGCTGGGCATCCCACCGCATACCGGTCATTCGAACACACGTTCGACGGACCGTCCACCGGCCCCCTCGCAGGGGCCCGCCGCGAGCCTGCGAGCGGAGGGGGGCGAGGGGGTCCTTCCTCAGACCGGTGGGCGGTCCTCGTAGAAGGTGGAGAGGACGACGGTGGTCCGGGTGGTGACGTTGGCCGCCGACCGGATCTCGTGCAGCAACGCCTCCAGCGCGTCGGGCGAGGCCACCCGCACCTTGAGGATGTAGCTCTCCACCCCGGCCACCGAGTGGCAGGCCTCGATGGCCGACAGGTGCGCCAGCCGGGCCGGTGCGTCGTCGGGCTGCGCGGCCTCGATCGGGGTGATGGAGACGAAGGCGGTCAGCGGCAGCCCGAGCCCCTTGGCGTCCAGCTGCGCCGCGTAGCCAGTGATCAGCCCGCGCTGTTCCAGCCGGCGGACCCGCTGGTGCACCGCGGACACCGACAGCCCGACCCGGTCGGCCAGGTCGGTGAAGCTGGCCCGGCCGTCGCGGGCCAGGGCGCTCAGCAGCTCGCGGTCGACGTCCTGGGCCGCCGGCGGCCCGCCCGGCTCAGCCGGGGAGTTCGACGAGCTCACGGGGACCGTTGTTGAGGTTGCGGACGCCGTCGTCGGTGCAGACGACGATGTCCTCGATCCGGGCGCCGTAGCGCCCGGGCAGGTAGATGCCGGGCTCGACCGAGAAGGCCATCCCCGGCTCCAGCGGCAGGTCGTTGCCGGCGACGACGTAGGGCGCCTCGTGGGTGTCCAGCCCGATGCCGTGCCCGGTGCGGTGGATGAAGTGCTCACCGAAGCCGGCCTTGGTGATGACGTCGCGGGCGACGGCGTCGATCTGCGCGCAGGTGACCCCGGGGCGCACCGCGGCGACGGCCGCCGCCTGGGCCCGCTGGAGGACGGCGAACCAGTCGACCAGACCGCGGGCGGCGTGCCCGCCGACCAGGTAGGTGCGGGTGCAGTCGGACCGGTAGCCGGTCGCCGCCTCCCCGCCGATGTCCACGACGACCATGTCCCCGGCCTCCACCACCCGGTCGGAGACCTCGTGGTGCGGGCTGGCGCCGTTGGGGCCCGAGCCGATGATCGTGAAGTCGACGCCGACGTGGCCCTCGGCGAGGATCGCCGCGGCGACGTCCGCGCCGACCTCGGCCTCGGTGCGGCCGACCCGCAGCCACTCCCCCATCCGGGCGTGCACCCGGTCGATCGCCGCACCGGCGATCGCCAGCTCCTCGACCTCGGCCGGCGTCTTGACCATCCGCAGCCGGTCGATGACCGGGCTGGCCAGCTCCAGCGCCGAACCCGGCAGCGCCCGCTGGATGCCGAGCGCGTGCTCGGCCCAGGTGCGGGACCCGACTGCCACCCGGACCGGCGCGCTGCCCAGCCGGGCGGTGACCGCCTCGGCCAGCCGGGCGAAGGAGTCGTCGGTCTCGTCCCAGGGCAGCACCTCCAGGCCCAGCGACCCGGCCGGGGAGGCCTCGATCATCGGCGCCTCCAGCCGCGGCACCACCAGCAGTGGCTCGCCCCGGCGGGGCACGGCCAGCGCGGTCAGCCGCTCCATGGCGTGCGCGTCGTAGCCGCACAGGTAGCGCAGGTCGGAGCCGGGCGTGACGACGACGACGTCGATGTCGAGCTCGTCGGCGAGAGCGCGGGCGGCGTGCACCCGGTCGATGGACACCAGCGGGGAGGAGGGAGAGGGAGAGACGGCGACCACGTCCGCAGACTAACCAGCGGGAGCGACAGCCCCGGCCGTCGTCATCGCACCGTTACCGTGCCCGGCGTGACGACGATGCTCCTGGACGCCGCGAGCCTCTACTTCCGTGCCTTCTACGGGGTGCCGACCAGCGTGACCGGACCGCACGGCCGGCCGGTCAACGCCGTCCGTGGCTTCCTGGACATGACCGCCCGGCTGGTCGTCGCCCACTCCCCCACCCGGCTGGTCGCCTGCTGGGACGACGACTGGCGTCCGGCGTTCCGGGTCGCCGCGCTGCCCAGCTACAAGGCGCACCGGGTCGCGCAGGAGGGCGGTGAGGAGGTGCCCGACGAGCTCGGGCCGCAGGTGCCGGTGCTGGTCGAGGTGCTCGCCGCCGCCGGGCTGACCCGGGTCGGCGCCCCCGGCTACGAGGCCGACGACGTCATCGGCACGCTGGCCACCCGGGCCCGTGGGCCGGTCGACGTGGTCACCGGCGACCGGGACCTGTTCCAGCTGGTCGACGACGCCCGCGCCGTGCGGGTGCTCTACACCAACCGCGGCATCAACGACCTGGAGTTCGTCGACGAGGCGGCCGTCGCGGCGAAGTACGGCATCCCCGGCCGCTCGTACGCCGACTTCGCGGTGCTCCGCGGCGACCCCAGCGACGGGCTGCCCGGGGTGTCCGGCGTCGGGGCGAAGACGGCGGCGGCGCTGATCAACGAGTTCGGGTCACTGGCCGGCATCCGGGAGGCGGCTGCCCGCACCGCCGTCCCCAGGGCCCCGCTCACCGCGGCGGTGCTGAAGAAGCTGCACGCGGCCGCCGACTACCTCGATGCCGCACCCGAGGTGGTCGCCGTCGTCACCACCATCGACCTGCCACCGGTGGACGGCGAGCTGCCCCGCCGCCCGGCCGACCCCGACGCCCTTGCGGCGCTGGCCGAGGCGCACGGGCTGGAGTCCTCGGTGCGCCGGCTGGGGTCGGCGCTGGGGTGGCCGCAGGACTGAACGGCCCGGTCAGCTCACCGCCCAGGTGTAGTCGCCGTCCCCGCCGGTCAGCGTGATCGTGATGCCGACCGGTTCGCCGTCGACGGTCCGGCCGGCGCAGGAGTAGGCAGCGCCGGCGCGGACCGGGAGCTCGTCCTCGCAGTCGAGGTCCAGGGCGACGCCCTCCCGGTCCTCGAACTGGCCGGCCACGGCGCGCTCCACCGCCGCGGGGTCGAGCCGGGTGGCGCCCAGCGGGGACGGCAGGGTCAGCGCCGCGACCACGATCAGGACCGCCAGCGTGACCAGGACCAGCTTCGGCGACCGGGACCGTCTCCTGGCCGGTTGCGCCGGCGGACCCCAGCCCCCGGGGGACCCGAACTGCGCGGACGGCGGCCCCCAGGCACCGGGCTGCCCGTACTGGCCCGGCTGGCCGTACTGGCCCGGCTGGCCGTACCCGGGGGCCTCCCCCCAGCCCTGGTACCGCGGTGGCTGCCCCGGTCCGCCCGACGGCGGACCCCAGCCGACCTGCGGGCCGCCCCATCCCGGCGCCGCCGGTCGGGGACCGTGCTCCCGGTCCGGGCGGGCCCGGGGGGACTGCGGGTCCTCGCCCTGCGGCGGCTGGCTCATCGTCGCTCCTCGATCGGCTCCCCGGTGCGGTGCACCGGGGACGGCCGATTGTGGCCCACCGGCCGCGGATCAGTCGGTGACGGCGACCGCGACCACGCCGCGGCGCACCCGGCCCACTGCGGCCCGCGCGATCCCGGCCAGCGGGTCGTCGGCGACCTTGGCGAGCTGGTCGAGCAGGTCGACCAGCTGCCGCGCCCAGCGGACGAAGTCCCCGCCGGAGAGCTCGGTGCCGGCCTGCTGCGCCCCGGCCAGCACCCGGTCCAGGCTCTGGCCGTCGGCCCACCGGTAGGCGGCCCAGACGAAGCCCAGGTCCGGGTCGCGGGTGACCGGCACGGCGTGCTCGCGCTCGAGGTCGGTGAGCGCGGTGTGCACCCTGCGCATCTCGGCGAGCGCACCGGCGACCTTGCCGGCCGGCACGGAGGGCTGGGCGGCGCTCTCCCGACGCGCCTCGAACACCAGGGCGGAGACGCAACCGGCCAGCTCGGCGGGGGTGAGCCCGCGGAACACCCCGGCCCGCAGGCACTCGGCGGTCAGCAGGTCGGTCTCCGACCAGATCCGGCCGAGCCGGCGGCCGGCCTCGGTGACCACCGCTGCGGGCGGGGCGTCGTCCTGCGCGGGGTCGTGCTGCAGGTAGCCCAGCTCGGTGAGGACG
Organism: Modestobacter sp. VKM Ac-2978; assembly: GCF_026968025.1. Lineage (NCBI taxonomy): Bacteria > Bacillati > Actinomycetota > Actinomycetes > Geodermatophilales > Geodermatophilaceae > Modestobacter > Modestobacter sp. VKM Ac-2978. Next base: position 104,102 of record NZ_JAPVBP010000012.1, read on the forward strand.
TTGCAGGTGCGGTCGAACTGCTGGGTCAGCGAGCTGGTGCGGTCGGCGATCTGCCGGCGCAGCCGCTCGCCGTCCCGCACCTCGCGCAGCCAGCGGTCGGCGGCACGCACCCGCTCCTCCCGGTCGGGCAGCCCGTGCACCGGGTGGGCGCGCAGCGCGTGCCGCAGGTCGGCGAGCACCGGGTCGTCGTCGGCCGCGGACCGCCCCTTGGTGCGCCGGGCACCCAGGCCGTTCTCGGCGCGGGCGTTGCGCAGCGTGGAGGCGAGGTCGCGGCGGGCGTGCGGGCTGCGGTGGTTGAAGTTCTTCGGCACCTTGACCCGGGCCAGCGCGCTCACCGGCGACGGGAAGTCGACCGAGCCGAGCCGGCCGGCCCACTTGTCCTCGGTGAGCACCAGCGGCCGGGGGTCGGTGAGCTCGGTGACCCCGGGGTCGAGCACCACGGCGAGGCCCTGGCGCCGTCCGCTCGGCACCCGGATGACGTCGCCGGCGCGCAGCGCAGCGAGGGACTCGGCGGCCTCCAGCCGGCGCTTGGCCTGCGAGTCCCGGGACAGCGCCTTCTCCCGCTCGGAGATCTCCATCCGCAGCCGGGCGTACCCGGCGACGTCCAGCACCGCGGTGCTGAGCCCGGCGTTCATCTCCTTGAGCAGCCGGGCGGCGTCCTCCTCGTGCCGGGCGGCCGAACGGGCCAGGCCGACCACGGACCGGTCGGCCTGGAACTGGGCGAAGGAGGCGGCGAGCAGCTCACGGGCGTGCGCCCGGCCGAAGGCGCCGACCAGGTTGACGGCCATGTTGTAGCTGGGCCGGAAGGAGGAGCGCAGCGGGTAGGTGCGGGTGCTGGCCAGCCCGGCGACGGCCGCCGGGTCGACCCCCGGCGCCCAGACGACGACCGCGTGCCCCTCGATGTCGATGCCGCGCCGGCCGGCCCGGCCGGTGAGCTGGGTGTACTCCCCCGGCGTCACGTCGGCGTGGGCCTCGCCGTTCCACTTGACCAGCCGCTCCAGGACGACGGTGCGCGCGGGCATGTTGATGCCCAGGGCGAGGGTCTCGGTGGCGAAGACCGCCTTGGCCAGGCCGCGGACGAAGCACTCCTCGACGGTCTCCTTGAACGCCGGCACCAGCCCGGCGTGGTGGGCGGCGAAGCCGGCCAGCAGCCCCTCCCGCCACTCCCAGAAGCCGAGGACGTGCAGGTCCTCCTCGGGCAGCGACCCGGTCCGCCGGTCGATGATCTCGGCGATCGCCCGGCGCTCGGTCTCGTCGGTCAGCCGCATCCCCGAGGCCAGGCACTGGTGGACGGCGGCGTCGCAGCCGTTGCGGCTGAACACGAAGGTGATCGCCGGCAGCAGCCCGGCCCGGTCCAGCCGCTCGATGACCTCCGGCCGGGACGGCGGCCGGTAGCGGGGCTTGTGGCTGAACCCGCCGCGGGATCCGCCACCGCCGTGCCAGCTGTCGTGCCGGCGTTCCTGCTCGTGCACGTACCGGACGAGTTCGGGGTCGACCACCGCGCGGCCGCGCTCGCGGGTGGACAGCCCGCGCGGGGTCTGCTCCCACTCCCCCGCGTGCGCCGCCGGCCGCAGCGCGAACAGGTCGAACACCCGGCCGCCCACCAGCATGTGCTGCCACAGCGGGATCGGCCGCACCTCGCTGACCACGACGGCCGTGTCCCCGCGGACGGTGACCAGCCAGTCGGCGAACTCCTCGGCGTTGCTCACCGTGGCCGACAGCGAGACCAGCCGGACGTGCTCGGGGAGGTGGATGATCACCTCTTCCCACACCGCGCCGCGGAACCGGTCGGCGAGGTAGTGCACCTCGTCCATCACCACGTAGCCGAGGTCGGTGAGCGCCGGGGAGTCGACGTAGAGCATGTTGCGCAGCACCTCGGTGGTCATCACGACCACCGGTGCGTCGCCGTTGATGGCGTTGTCCCCGGTGAGCAGCCCGACCTTCGCTGACCCGTACCGGTCGCAGAGGTCGCGGTACTTCTGGTTGCTCAGCGCCTTGATGGGGGTGGTGTAGAAGGCCTTACGGCCCTCCTGCAGCGCCTTGTGGACGGCGAACTCCCCCACCACGGTCTTGCCGGCACCGGTCGGGGCACAGACCAGCACACCGGAGCCCTGTTCCAGCGCCTCGCAGGCCTCGACCTGGAACGGGTCCAGGGAGAAGCCGAGTTCGGCGGTGAAGTCCGAGAGGGTGGGGTGTGCGTTCCGCCGGCGGGCAGCCGCATAACGCTCAGCCGGGCTGGACATGCCCCCACGTTAGGCGCTCTCCCCCCGCGCCACCGGTCGTCCCTCGCGAGCACCGAAATGGCCATTTTGGTGGTACGGCGGGTCAGCCGAGGACGGTGAGGGCGCCGGGTACGCAGACGGTCGTGGCCGGGAGCGCGCAGATCGGCTCACCGTCGGCCCAGGTGGTCAGGCCGGCGCCGGTGAGGCCGACCTCCCGGCCGCGCAGCACGGTGACGGCGGGGTGGTCGACGTGGCTGCCGGCGGCCAGCCGGGGGCGGGTGCGCACCAGCTCGCGACGGCTGACCGGCCCGATGACGACGACCTCCAGCAGCCCGTCGGCCGGGTCGGCGCCGGGGGCGATCCGCAGCCCGCCGCCGTACCAGGGGGTGTTGCCGACCGCGATCAGGGTCACCTCGTGGTGGCGGACGGCGCCGTCGACGGTGAGCGTGACCGCGCGGGGACGCAGCTGGGCCAGCTCGAGCAGGATCGCGATGTCGTAGCGGCGGGGGCCGCGTGGCCAGCGCAGCCGGTCGGCTCGCTCGGTGACCGCCGAGTCGAAGCCGCAGCACAGCACGGTGGCCCACCACCGCTCGCCGGTGCGCGCGGCGTCGAGCTGCCGGGTGCGGCCGGCGTGCAGGTCCGCGGTGAGCGCGGCGGCGGCCCGCACCGGGTCGGCCGGCACCCCGAGGGCGGTGGCCAGGTCGTTGCCGCTGCCGGCCGGCAGCAGCGCCAGCGGGGTGCCGGTGCCGGCCACGGCCTGGAGCGCGGCGTGGGCGGTGCCGTCGCCACCGAGCGCGGCCACCGCCCCGACCCCGTCGCCCACCGCGGCCGTGGCCAGCCGTTCCGCCTCCGCCCGGGTGCTGGCGGCCAGCACCCGGGCTCGCACCCCACCGGCGGTCAGCGCTGCCACGACGGCGGGAACGGCCCGGGCTGCGCGGCCCCGCCCGGCGGCGGCGTTGACCAGGACGGCCACCTCGGGCCGCGTCATGCCCGTGTGGATCGACTCAGCGTCGGAGGTGTTCCGGCTCGTCGAGCGGGCTCGGGGTGGTGTCCAGCGGGCTGGCCACGTCGATGCTCGGGGAGGCCTCGTCGTCGTCCAGCCCGGCCAGGCCCGCCGCGGCCTCGCGCTTCGCCCGCCGCTTGTCCACGAACCGGGCGATCTGGATCGCGATCTCGAACAGCACGCACATCGGCGCGGCCATCAGCAGCATGGTGAACGGGTCCTGCGTGGGGGTGATGAACGCGGCGAACACGATGGTGAGGAAGTAGATCCACCGCCGGCTCTTGGACAGTGCCTCGTAGGAGAGGACACCGATCAGGTTCAGCACCACCGCGATGAGCGGCAGCTCGAAGCTCACCCCGAAGGCGACCAGCAACGAGATGACGAAGCCGACGTACTCCTGCGCGGTCAGCGCGACGGTGACGCCGTCGCCGGCCAGGCCGATCAGCAGCTCCAGGCCCTTGGACAGCGCGATGTAGGCCAGCGCGGCACCCAGGGCGAACAGGCTGCTGGACGCCGCCACGAACGCGACGCCGTAGCGCTTCTCGCTCTTCTTCAACCCCGGGGTGAGGAAGGCCCAGACCTGGTACAGCCAGAACGGCGCGGCCAGCACCACACCGACGATGAAGCTGATCTTCAACCGGATCAGCGCACCACCGAGGACGTCGATGACCAGCAGGTCGCAGTCGCCGTCGGGCTGGTTGGGCAGTCCACGGTCGCCCGCGGCCAACCCGCAGTACGGCGCCCGGATGAACTCACCCAGGCCCTGCTCGTACCACCAGAACGCCACCGCGGTGCCGATCAGCACGAAGAACAGCGCGATGCCGATGCGGTTGCGCAGTTCGCGCAGGTGGCCGATGAGGCTCATCGTCGCCGCGGCGTCCCGTTCGGGACGCCGCGGTCGACGGTCACGCACTCGCCCTGCCAGGGTCACGGGCGGCAGCGGTCGGTGCTGGGGGTCAGCGCGTGCCGTCGGCGGCTGCCGACGAACGCACCTGCTCCGCACGCGCCCGGGCCTCGGCGGCGCGGGCCTCGGCGGCGGCCGCCTCGGCCTCGTAGTCGACGGCACCCGGGGTCACCGCGGGGGCGATGATCTCACCGGTGACCGGGGACGTGCGGGCCTCGTCCTTGGCGCGCACGTCGTCGTCCTTCATGCCCTTCATCTCGGACTTGAAGATGCGCATCGAGCGCCCCATCGAGCGGGAGGCGTCGGGCAGCTTCTTGTAACCGAAGAGCAGCAGGACGGCCAGGATGATGAGGCCGATCTCCATGGGGCCGAGGTTCATCGGACTCCTCCTAGTCGTGGCGGACGTGCCGGGCCGACTCTACGCCGGGAACGCCGTGGGTCCAGGGCTGCGGACGGCTGTACGCACGCCGTCCACCTCGGGTTCAGTCGTCGGCCTCTGCGCGGTCGGCGCGCAGGGCGGCGGCCCGCTCCGCCGAGGCCTGGACCTCGGTGAGCACGGGGCGGACGTCCCGCTCCAGCGCCCGCAGTTCGCGGTCGAGCCGCCCGGCGGCACCGAACACCCCGTACCCGACGACGCCGAGCACCAGCAGGGCGAGCACGGGGACGACGATCCACACGATCAGCAGCACGGGGCCGAGCCTAACCGGCGCTGCCCGGCCGGGGCTCCGCCGAGCTGCCGGTCAGTCCGCGTACCGGGCCAGTGCAGCGCGGGCCTCCTCGGCGACCCGGGTGGCGAGCTCGACCGGCTCGTCCACGGTGGCCGCCCCGCCCAGCGAGGCGACCAGGCGGCGGGCCCAGGACAGGTCCGACGTCCGGACCGTGACCGCCAGCCCACCCGGTGGGTCGGTGACCTCGGTCTGCTCCTCCACCGGGTAGTAGTCGGCGACCCAGCGGGCGGTGCGGGCCAGCCGCAGCCGGACCAGCGGCTCCTCCGCGCCGGGCTGGTAGAGCCCGTCGTCCAGGTCGCGCTCGTGCGCCTGGGGTGGTGGGGCGGCCGGCTCCTCGAGCACCGCGACGTCGTCGATCCGGTCCAGCCGGAACAGCCGTACGCCCTCGGCGTTCCGGCACCACGCCTCCAGGTACCAGTGGCCGTCGACCAGCAGCAACCGCATCGGGTCGACGGTGCGCTCGGTGCGCTCGTCCCGGCTGGGCACGTAGTAGTGCAGGTGCAGGGCGCGGCGCCGCTCCACCCCGTCACGGACGACGGCGAGGGACTGCGCCCGGGTGTCGACGCTGACCGCCACCGGCGCCCGCACCTCCGCCGGGTGCCCGGCCGCGGCCGAGACCTTGGCCAGCGCCCGGCTCACCGCCTCGCCCTCGGCCAGCCCGGGCAGCTCCAGCAGCGTGCGCAGGGCGACGATCAGCGCGACCGCCTCGTCGGTGGACAACCGCAGCGGGCGGACCATCCCGGCGGTGAAGGTGATCCGCACCCGGTCGCCCTCGAAGGCCAGGTCGATGAGGTCGCCCGGGCCGTGCCCGGGCAGGCCGCAGACCCAGAGCAGGTCCAGGTCGCGGCGGAGCTGGACCTCGGTGACCCCGAAGTCGGCGGCCGCGTCGGCCAGCCGGACGCCGTCGGGCCGGGCGGTCAGGTAGGGCACCAGAGCCAGCAGCCGGGTCATCCGCTCGGCTGTGCTGGGCGCCGTCATGCCCGCTCCCCCACGGCGGCCAGCCGGCTGAGCCGTTCCACGACCGCCTCGCGCATCCGCTGCGGCGCCTCGACCAGCACGTCCGGGCCGTAGGCGGCCAGCTGGTCGGCCAGCGCCCAGGGCGTGGTGGTGCGCAACTCCAGCCGGTCGTCGCCGTCGTCCGCGGCACCCAGCGGCGTGGCGTGCCGGCGCAGGCCGATCGCGGTCCCCGGCCGGGCCCGGACGACGACGATCTGCTCTTCCCGCCGCTCCGAGCCGGCCACCACCGAGGCGAGGTCGAGGTCGGCCGGCGGCTCGAAGGCGTCGGCCGGGCCGCTGGCCCGCGGGGTGCCAGTGACCCGGGAGAGCCGGAAGACCCGGGCTGCCTGCCGGTCGAGGTCGTGACCGACCAGGTACCAGCGGCCGTGCCAGGCCACCAGGCCCCACGGCTGCACCCGGCGGCGGCTGGCGGTCTGCTCGTCGGGACGGCGGTAGTCGAAGGCGAGCGCCCGGCGGTCGCGCGCCGCCGCGTAGCAGGGTTCGAAGGCGGGCTCGCCGGCGTCCAGGCGTGGCTGGATGGACAGCCCCCGGGACTGGTCGACCTCCACCCCGGCGGCGCGGAGCTTCACCAGGGCGCTCTGCGCGGCACCGGCCAGCTGCGCGGACTGCCACAGCCGGAGCGCCAGCCCCACGGCGGCCGCCTCCTCCCCGGTCAGGGTGATCTCGGGCAGCTCGTAGTCGGCCCGGGCGATGCGGTAGCCGTCCTCGGTGTCGAAGGCGCTGGTGCGCCCCGTCTCCAGGGGCACGCCGATCTCCCGCAGCTCGGCCTTGTCCCGCTCGAACATCCGCTTGAACGCCTCGTCGGCGCGGTCGGTGCCGTCGTCGGGCTCGTAGCCGGGGACGATCGAGCGGATCTTCGCCGCCGAGACGTACTGCCGGGTCCCGAGCAGGGCGATGACCAGGTTGACCAGTCGTTCTGCCCGCTTGGCTGCCACGGGGACAGGCTAGTGCGCGGCGGCCGGCGCCCTCGCTGGTTAGCCTCCCCCGGTGACTGATGCACCGTCTCCCGCTCCCGGCTCCCGGATCCGCTGGCGCCGCGGCCAGGTCACCGAAGTCGGCCGGTCGTGGCGGGACGCGCAGGAGCTGACCGTCGAGGTGCCCGAGGACGGCACGCTGAAGGCGCTGGCGCACCCCTCCCTCGTCGGGCTGCCCCAGGTGGGCGACGAGGTGCTGCTCAACACCACCGCCTGGGCGCAGCGGCTGGGCACCGGCGGGTACGCGCTCGTCGTCGCCGTCCCCGACCGGCTGCCGCCGGACCCCACCGGCCCCGGGCACCTGGTGAAGGGGCGGTACACGCCGCTGCAGGTGACCGTGCAGGGCGTCGACGAGCAGGACACCCCGCACCACGACACCATCGCCGGCGCCGAGGACCTCGACGGCATGCCGGTGGTGGTGGCCGACCTGCACTCGGCCCTGCCCGCAGTGCTGGCCGGCGTGCACGTCACCGACCCGGCGCTGCGCGTCGCGTACGTGATGACCGACGGCGGGGCGCTGCCCGCGGCCTTCTCCCGGACCCTGGACACCCTGGCCGGCTCGCTGGCCGGGGTGGTCACCGTCGGGCAGGCGTTCGGTGGCGACGTGGAGGCCGTCACGGTGCACACCGGGCTGCTGGCCGCCCGGCACGTGCTCCGGGCCGACGTCACGATCGTCACCCAGGGGCCGGGCAACCTGGGCACCGGAACGCCGTGGGGATTCTCCGGGGTCGCGGCAGGCGAGGCCTGCAACGCCGTGCACGTGCTGGGTGGGCGGGCCGTCGGCGCGCTGCGCATCTCCGACGCCGACCCGCGCCCCCGGCACCGTGGCGTCTCGCACCACTCGCTGACCGCGTTCGGCCGGGTCGCGATGGGCGGCGTCACCCTGGTGGCGCCCCGGGGGCTCGGTTCGGAGCTGGGCACCCAGGTCGAGGAGGACCTGGCCGGGCAGCCGAAGCGCAACCCGGTGGAGTGGGTGGACTCGCTCGGGCTGGAGGACGCGCTGGCCGCCTCACCGGTCCGGCTGTCGACGATGGGCCGCGGCCTGGCCGAGGACCGGGCCTACTTCCTGGCCGCGGCCGCGGCAGGGCGGTTCGCCGCCCAGCTCACGCTGTTCGGCCCACCCCTGGCCTGAGCGCGCTCGCGCCGGGAGACCCCGTCCTCGGCGCGGGCAGTGGCAGTGTGCTGGCATCTTCGGCGTTGAGTTGGGGATAACGGTCCGATGACGGCAGTGACCCACCCGCTCACCGCTGGTGCTCACCGGCTCAGCCCCCGCGGCGGAAGCCGCCCTCGGCGTCGAGGGTCTGGCCGGTGACCGAGCGGGCGTCCGGGCCGGTCAGCCAGGCGACGACGGCGGCCGCCTCCGCCGCGCGGTTCCAGCGCCCCCGGGGCATCAGCCGGGCCACGCCGTCCTGCTCGGCCGGATCGGCCCAGCCGGTGTCCGTTGGGCCGGGGTTCAGGCAGTTGACGGTGACGTCGGCGTCGATGAGCTCGTCGGCCAGGGACAGCGTCATCTGCTGGACCGCCCCCTTGCTGATCGCGTACGGCAGTTCCCGGGACATCGGCCCGCGGTGCTGGCCGGAGGTGAACAGGACGACGGCGCCCGGGCCGGCGGCCGGCTCGTACTGGGCGGCGAAGGCCTGGGTGAGCAGCAGGCTGCCGCGGGCGTTGACCGCGAAGCAGAGGTCGACCTCGGCGGCCGTCACCTCGGCGAGCCGGCCCGCGGCGCTGCGGGCGTGCGCGGCGACCAGGGTGCTCAGCGGCCCGACGGCGTCCCGGGCGGCGGCGACCAGCTCGCCCGGCGCTCCCGGCTCGGCCAGGTCGACGCTGACGTGCGGCGGGTCCCCCAGCTCGGCGAGGACGGCGGCCAGGTCGTCGCCTCCCCACGGCTGCTCCGCGTCGTGCGGCGCCCAGGACTGGACCACCACCCGGTCGCCGCGGTCCAGCAACCGCCGGGCGACCGCGAAGCCGATGGAGCTGCGGCGGCTGACGCCGGTGACGAGTGCAGTGCCCACCGCGGCAGTGTGGTCCGCAGCTCCGTGCAAGGCGAACAGTTTGCCGGGCCGGGTGCCCCTGCGGGACGGCCTCCCCCTCCCCGTCGGTGCTGCGGTTGGTCTCCTCGGAACACGTGGCCGGAAGTTGGGGATAACGGTCGTACAACGACACGTCGATCGGGGGCGGCAGACGGTGGCGCGCTCCGTGCGGTTCGGCGCCGACCGGGAGCCGACGTGGGGCGCGCCTGGCCGGGCACACCCGAGCCGGGCACCGGGCCGTCCGTGAGCGCGTCCTGAGCGTCCGGGCGGGACACCGAGGTGGGTCACGCACGGTGCGCCGGACTGGAAGGTCACGGCGACGGTGTGGGCCCCTGGCGGCTCACCGCCGCAGTGTCCCCGGACGTCACATGGACGCGATGAGCTTCTCCACCCGCTCGTCGACGGACTTGAACGGGTCCTTGCACAGGACGGTGCGCTGCGCCTGGTCGTTGAGCTTGAGGTGCACCCAGTCGACGGTGAAGTCGCGGCGCTTGTCCTGGGCGCGGCGGATGAACTCCCCGCGCAGCTTGGCCCGGGTGGTCTGCGGCGGGACGTTCTTGGCCTCGAAGATCGCCGGGTCGTGGGTGACCCGCTCGACCTGGCCGGCCTTCTCCAGGAGGTAGTACAGGCCGCGATTGCGCCGGATGTCGTGGTACGCGAGGTCCATCTGGGCGACCCGCGGGCTGGACAGCGACAGGTCGCGCTTGGCCATGTACCGGTGCAGCAGCTGGTGCTTGATGGCCCAGTCGATCTCCCGGTCGATCAGCGAGAGGTCGCCGCTGTCGACGGCCTTGAGCGTGCGCCCCCACAGCTCCAGCATCTGCCGGTGCACCGGGCCGTAGCCCTCGCGGTCGACGAACTCGGCGGCGCGGTCGTGGTACTCCTGCTGGATCTCCAGGGCCGACATCTCCCGGCCGTTGGCGAGCCGGACCTTGCGGCGGCCGGTGAGGTCGTGGCTGATCTCCCGGATCGCCCGGATCGGGTTCTCCAGGGTCATGTCCCGCAGCACCACGCCCTGCTCGATCATCCGCAGCACCAGGTCGGTGATGGTGACCTTGAGCAGCGTCGTCGTCTCGCTCATGTTCGAGTCGCCGACGATGACGTGCAGCCGGCGGTACTTCTCGGCATCCGCGTGCGGCTCGTCGCGGGTGTTGATGATCGGCCGGGACCGGGTGGTGGCGCTGGAGACGCCCTCCCAGATGTGCTCGGCCCGCTGGCTGACGCAGTAGACCGCGCCGCGCGGGGTCTGCAGCACCTTGCCCGCGCCGACCACCATCTGCCGGCTGACCAGGAACGGGATCAGCACGTCGGCCATCCGGCTGAACTCGCCGTGCCGGCCCACCAGGTAGTTCTCGTGGCAGCCGTAGCTGTTGCCGGCCGAGTCGGTGTTGTTCTTGAACAGGTAGATGTCGCCGGTGACGCCCTCTTCGTTCAGGCGCTGCTCGGCGTCGACCATCAGCCCCTCGAGGATCCGCTCGCCGGCCTTGTCGTGGACGACGAGCTCGGTGACGTCGTCGCACTCGGCGGTGGCGTACTCGGGGTGGCTGCCGACGTCGAGGTAGAGCCGGGAGCCGTTGCGCAGGAACACGTTCGAGCTGCGGCCCCAGGAGACCACCCGGCGGAACAGGTAGCGGGCAACCTCGTCGGGTGAGAGGCGGCGCTGCCCCTTGAAGGTGCACGTGACGCCGTACTCGGTCTCGATGCCGAAGATCCGTCGTTCCACCTCGCCGAGCCTAGGCGTCCGCGGCGCACTCGGCTCGTGTCCCGAGTACGCCGCGCCGCTCACTGCTCGCTGTCCGGAGTCTCGCCGTCGGTGCCGCCGCCGGCGCCGTCCTGCGTGCTCGGCTGCGCGGAGGCCTGCTCGGTGCCGCCGGCGGTGTCCACGGCCGCCGGGTCGCCGAGGCCCGGCGGGGTGCCGGGCGCCGGGGCACTGGGCGCGTGGGTGGCGGCCGCCTCGGCGGGGCTCTCGGCGGGCTCTGCAGCCGTCTCCTGGTCGGAGAGCAGGCTGGTCAGCGCGGCGCCCACGACCCGGCGGAACGCCCGCTTCGGACGCCGTCGGTCGAGGACGGCGACCTCGAGCTGCTCGGCGGGCAGCTGGTCGTGCGCCCCGCCGTTGGCCGCGGTGGCCGGGCTGACCGCGGACAACGCCCGGACACCCACCCGCAGGGCCTCCGCCAGGCTGAGGCCGGCGGTGAAGTGCTCACGCAGGTGGCTGCTGACGGCCTCGGCCTGCCCGCCCATGACCACGAAGGAGGCCTCGTCGACGATCGACCCGTCGAAGGTGAGCCGGTAGAGCTGGTCGGAGGCGGAGTCCTCCCCCACCTCGGCGACGCAGAGCTCGACCTCGAAGGGCTTCATCTGCTCGGTGAAGACCGCGCCGAGGGTCTGCGCGTAGGCGTTGGCGATGACCCGGCCGGTGACGTCGCGCCGGTTGTAGGAGTAGCCGCGGACGTCGGCCAGCCGGATGCCGGCGACCCGCAGGCTCTCGAACTCGGAGTACCGGCCGACGGCGGCGAAGCCGATGCGGTCGTAGAGCTCGCTGACCTTGTGCAGCGTGGCACTGGGGTTCTCGGCGATGAACAGCACGCCGTCGGCGTAGGTGAGGACGGCGACGCTGCGACCGCGGGAGATGCCCTTGCGGGCGTACTCCGAGCGGTCCCGCATGACCTGCTCGGCCGAGGCGTAGTACGGCATGGTCATGGCTCAGCCCTGCCCGTCTGCGGCCGAGCGCTCGGCGACGATGGTGGTGGCGATGGCGGCGACCTCGTCGTCCGGGAGCCGGACGGCGCCCTCGGCGTCGACCCGGTAGACGATCGGGTAGAGCCGCCGCACCGTGTCGGGGCCGCCGGTGGCGGAGTCGTCGTCGGCGGCGTCGTAGAGCGCCTCGACGAGGGTGCGGGTCGCGGCGTCGGCGGACAGGCCGGGGCGCCAGGTCTTCTTCAGGGAGTTGCGGGCGAACAGCGAGCCGGAGCCCACCGAGGAGTAGCCGCGCTCCTCGTAGTTCCCGCCGGTGACGTCGTAGCTGAAGATCCGGCCCGGGCTGACGCCCTCGGCTGCGTCGAGGTCGTAACCGGCGAACAGCGGGACGACGGCGAGGCCCTGCATCGCGGCACCGAGGTTGCCCCGGATCATCGCGGCGAGGCGGTTGGCCTTGCCGTCGAGGGACATCGTCATCCCCTCGATCTTCTCGTAGTGCTCGAGCTCGACCTGGTAGAGCCGGACCATCTCGATCGCGATGCCCGCGGCGCCGGCGATGCCGATGACCGACCAGGAGTCAGCCGCGTAGACCTTCTCGATGTCCCGACTGGAGATCAGGTTGCCCATGGTCGCCCGCCGGTCGCCGCCCATCAGCACGCCGCCGTCGAAGGTGGCGGCCACGATGGTCGTGGCGTGCGGGGCGAGGTCAGCCACGGACATCGTCGGGACGGTGCGCCGGCCGGGCAGCAGGTCGGGGGCAGTGGTGCCCAAGAAGTCGGTGAACGAGGAGCCCACCCGGTCCAGGTACGCGGGCGGGAACCCGCTCCGACCAGCTGACGTCTCGGTCACCCATCCGCCTCTCCTGCCGTCGTGCGACGGCGGTCCGTGCTGCTGCGTCTCCTGCGCCGGACGGCCGCGGAGCTGCCGGGTCGACGCCCCACCGACCCTACCGGCGGGCAGTCGCCGCGCACGTTCGTGGACATCGGCGTCCAGCCGCACTGGGTCACAGCCAGCGCCAGGATCGTCAGCTGGTTGCTTGCATGGCACGCCACCGGGCGAACCCGTGGCTGCACACTCCCGCCCGCGGTGACCCGGCGGGCGCCCGGTGGGTCGAACGCGCGAGGTCGTCGGCCGTCAGTCGACCGGCCAGGGCCGCCGGTGCGTCTCGGTGTTGTTCGACGTAGTCCGCCGCTGCCCGCAGAACGACCGGGTCGTCACGGAGCAGCCCCAGACCTTGATTGCACCGCTGGCACAACAGCGCCCTGATCCGCCCGGTCTCGTGGTCATGATCGAGATGCTCGGGCTGCGACGCGTCGCAGATGGCACACGCATCCCCTTGGGCAGCCCGCAGGGCGGCGACGTCACTTCGGGTCAGTCCGTAGCGGCGCTTCCAGTAGGCGTCGTTGCTCGACGTGCGGTGGCATGGCAGACAGAGACTGCCGAACCCCGAGGCTTGCCTGGCGTTCCGCGAGAAGTCCTCATGGGGCACGGCCTGACGGCACCCGGGGCACCAGCGAAAACCCTCCGGGACCCACGAGTGGTCGCGGACGGACTTGCCCATGGCCGCCCGCGACTGTCGATACCAGGCGCCGTTCCGCCGGCGATTGCACTCCGAGCAGTAGAACGAGAGACCGTCGGGCAGCGACCTGTTCCGACCGAATTCAGTCGGCGGCTTTTCCTCATTGCAGTCTGGGCAACGCTTCATCTCAATAACTACAGATAGTGATCAGGCGATCACTCTCCGCCCTTCTGCACGTAGGATTTCACGAACTCCTCGGCGTTCTCCTCTAGGACGCCGTCGATCTCGTCGAGGATGGAGTCGACGTCGTCGGTCATCTCCTGGCGCCGCTCGGCAGCCTCGGCGTCGACCGACGCCTCGACCTCCTCGGTCTCCTCGCGCGTGCGCGTGGCCTTCTGCTGCCCGCCGGTGTCCCTCGTGGCCATCTCACCCTCCGGAGCTCGCTGCTGGGTCGGTGCTGAGGCAGAAGCTACCCGCGCCGGGTGACAGTCCGCCGCGTTCGCGGGCTCCCCCTGAGATGGGCACCGCCGTCAGGTCAGCGCGCGGTGATCCGGTCGACCAGCTCGGCGGCGGTCGACGTCGACTCGAACAGCGCGCCGACGTGCTCCCGGGTGCCGCGCAGTGGCTCCATGGTCGGGATGCGCACCAGGTTCTCCCGGCCGACGTCGAAGACCACCGAGTCCCACGACGCCGCGGCGACCTGGGCCGGGTAGCGGCGCAGGCACTCGCCGCGGAAGTAGGCGCGGGTGTCCGGCGGCGGGCTGGTCATCGCCCGGGTCACCTCGTCGTCGGTGAGCAGCCGCTGCATCGAGCCACGGGCCACCAGCCGGTGGTAGAGCCCCTTGTCCGGCCGGACGTCGGAGTACTGCAGGTCGACCAGCTTCAGCCGCGCGTCGCCCCAGCTGAGCCCGTCGCGCTGCCGGTACCCCTCCAGCAGCCGGAGCTTGGCCGGCCAGTCCAGCCGGTCGGCGAGCCGCATCGGGTCCACAGCCAGCTCGTCGAGCACCTCGGCCCACCGGAGCAGCACGTCGGCGGTCTGCTCGTCGTCGTCCCCGCTGTCGGCGACGAACTTCTGCGCCTGGGCCAGGTACTCCCGCTGCACCTCGATCGCGGTCAGCCGGCGGCCGTCGCGCAGTCGCACCCGGTGGGTCAGCGACGGGTCGTGGCTGATCGCCTGCAGCGACTCGACCGGCTCCTCGATGGTGAGGTCCTGGGTCAGTGCCTTGGCCTCGATCATGGCCAGCACGAGCGCCGTCGTCCCGACCTTGAGGTAGGTCGACAGCTCGGCGAGGTTCGCGTCGCCGATGATCACGTGCAGCCGGCGGTAGTCGTCGGGGTTGGCGTGCGGCTCGTCCCGGGTGTTGATGATCGGCCGCTTCAGCGTCGTCTCCAGGCCCACCTCGACCTCGAAGAAGTCGGCCCGCTGGGACAGCTGGAAGCCCTCGGTGCGGCCCTCGGTGCCGATCCCGACCCGGCCGGCGCCGGCGAAGACCTGGCGGGTGACGAAGAACGGGATGAGCCCGCGGATGATGTCGATGAACGGCGTCGACCGGCTCATCAGGTAGTTCTCGTGCGCCCCGTAGGAGGCGCCCTTGCCGTCGGTGTTGTTCTTGTAGAGCTGGATGGGCTGGGTGCCCGGCACCCGGGCGGCGCGGCGGGCCGCCTCGGCCATCACCTGCTCCCCCGCCTTGTCCCACAGCACGATGTCCCGCGGGCTGGTGACCTCCGGCGTGGAGTACTCCGGGTGGGCGTGGTCGACGTACAGCCGGGCCCCGTTGGTGAGGATGACGTTGGCCATCCCCGCGTCGTCGTCCAGGTCGTTGTGGTCCAGCGCCTGGGCCGGCGAGAGGTCGAACCCGCGGGCGTCGCGCAGCGGCGACTCCTCCTCGAAGTCCCACCGCGGCCGGCGCGGCGTCGGCGCCTCGGCCACCGCCCAGGCGTTCACCACCTGGCTCGACAACGTCGTCGGGTTCGCCCCTGGCTGCCCCGGCACCGAGATGCCGTACTCGAGCTCCGTGCCCATCACCCGTCGCACGCTCATGCCGTCAGGCTAGGCGGCCGTCCGGAACGGCCGGTGGGCAGCGCCCGGACGCCGACCGGCCCCTGCCGCTGTGCAGCAGGGGCCGGTCGGGACGACGTCAGCGTCAGAGGTACTGGCCGGTGTTGGTCGCGGTGTCGATCGCGCGGCCGCTGTCGGCGCCCTTGCCGCTGATGAGCGTGCGGATGTAGACGATCCGCTCGCCCTTCTTGCCCGAGATCCGCGCCCAGTCGTCGGGGTTGGTCGTGTTGGGCAGGTCCTCGTTCTCCTTGAACTCGTCGACGCAGGCGTTCATCAGGTGCCCGACCCGCAGGCCGCCGACGCCGGTCTCCAGGCGGTCCTTGATCGCCATCTTCTTCGCCCGGTCGACGATGTTCTGCAGCATCGCCCCGGAGTTGAAGTCCTTGAAGTACAGGACCTCCTTGTCACCGTTGGCGTAGGTGACCTCCAGGAACCGGTTCTCCTCGGTCTCGGTGTACATCCGCTCGACGGTGCTCTGGATCATCCCGGCGATGGTCGCCTCGCGGCTGCCGCCGTGCTCGGCCAGGTCGTCGGCGTGGATGGGCAGCGTCGTCGTCAGGTACTTGGTGAAGATGTCCCGCGCAGCCTCGGCGTCCGGCCGCTCGATCTTGATCTTCACGTCCAGGCGCCCCGGGCGGAGGATCGCCGGGTCGATCATGTCCTCGCGGTTGGAGGCGCCGATGACGATGACGTTCTCCAGCCCCTCGACGCCGTCGATCTCACTGAGGAGCTGGGGCACGATCGTGCTCTCCACGTCGGAGGAGACACCGGACCCGCGGGTGCGGAAGATCGAGTCCATCTCGTCGAAGAAGACGATGACCGGCGTGCCCTCGCTGGCCTTCTCGCGCGCCCGCTGGAACACCAGCCGGATGTGCCGCTCGGTCTCCCCCACGTACTTGTTCAGCAGCTCGGGGCCCTTGATGTTGAGGAAGAACGACTTCCCCTGGCTCCGGTCGGAGTCGCCGTTGAGCTCGGCGACCTTCTTGGCCAGCGAGTTGGCCACCGCCTTGGCGATCAGCGTCTTCCCACAGCCGGGCGGGCCGTAGAGCAGGATGCCCTTCGGCGGCCGCAGCTCGTACTCGCGGAACAGGTCGGCGTGCAGGAACGGCAGCTCGACGGCGTCCCGGATCTGCTCGATCTGCCGGGAGAGCCCACCGATGTCGGAGTAGTCGATGTCGGGGACCTCTTCGAGGATGAGCTCCTCGACCTCGCTCTTCGGGATCCGCTCGTAGACGTAGCCCGAGCGGGACTCCAGCAGCAGCGAGTCGCCGCTGCGCAGCGGCTGCCCCTCCAGGGAGTCGGCGAGGTAGACGACCCGCTCCTCGTCGGTGTGCCCGATGACCAGGGCGCGGCGCGGGACGCCCGGCAGGGGCTCCAGCAGCTCCTTGAGCATCACCACGTCACCGGCGCGCTCGAACCCGCGGGCGGCGACGACGTTCATCGCCTCGTTGAGCATGACCTCCTGGCCGTGCTGCAGCTCGGCGACCTCGACGGCCGGCGACACCGACACCCGCAGCTTGCGGCCGCTGGTGAACACGTCGACGGTGCCGTCCTCGAAGAGCTCCAGGAACACGCCGTAGCCGGACGGGGGCTGCCCCAACCGCTCGACCTCCTCCTTGAGCGTGACCAGCTGCTCGCGCGCGTCGCGCAGCGTGCCGGCCAGCTTGTCGTTGCGCTCGGAGAGGAAGGCCGCGCGGCCCTCCGCCTCGGCGAGCCGTTCCTCGAGCGCACGCACCTGGCGCGGGCTGTCGGTCACCTTGCGTCGGAGGAGGCTGATCTCCTCCTCGAGGTAGGAGATCTGCTTGACCAGGGAGGCGACGTCACGCTCACGCCGCGCTCGGAACTCGTCGGGGCCAGTGCCAGTACCGGGGCCCATCGCGCACCTCCACACACATCGGGGGGAGCCAGGACGCCAATCTATACACGCGGGAGGCGACCGCGCCGCAGGCTCGGAACGGGTGCGCGCGGTGGGCCCGGACGTCATCGCCCCGACACGTGCGGGACGCGTCGGCCCAGGCGTCAGGCGAGCTTCTTGCGCCGCTGCCGCATCGGCGCGACGGCCCCCTCGGCCAGCCGGCGGGCGGTGACCAGGAAGGCGGTGTGCGCGACCATCCGGTGCTCGGGGCGCACCGCGAGGCCCTCGGCGTGCCAGGGCCGCAGCATGGTCTCCCAGGCGTACGGCTCGGTCCACACGCCCTGGGCCCGCAGCGCCTCCACGTAGGTCGACAGCTGGGTGGTGGTGGCGACGTAGCCGATGAGCACGCCACCGGGGCGCAGCGCGGCGGCGACGGTGGGCAGCACGGCCCACGGCTCCAGCATGTCCAGGACGACGCGGTCCACGACCTCGGCGGCCGGGTGGTCGGCCAGGTCGCCCAGCCGGAGCGACCAGTTCTCCGGGACCTCGCCGAAGAAGGCCCCGACGTTGCCGCGGGCGACGTCGGCGAAGTCCTCGCGCCGCTCGTAGCTGGTGAGGCTGCCGGTCGAGCCCACCGCGCGCAGCAGCGAGCAGCTCAGCGCACCCGAGCCGGCGCCCGCCTCCAGCACCCGCATGCCGGGGCCGACGTCGCCGAAGCCGACGATCTGGGCGGCGTCCTTGGGGTAGATGACCTGCGCCCCGCGCGGCATGGAGAGCACGAAGTCGGCGAGCAGCGGGCGCAGCGCCAGGTAGCCGGTGTTCGCCGTCGAGTGGACGACGGAGCCCTCGGGCGAGCCGATCAGGTGGTCGTGGCTGATCGCGCCGCGGTGGGTGTGGAACTCCTTACCCGGCTCCAGGACGACGGTGTGGTGCCGGCCCTTGGGGTCGGTGAGCTGCACCCGGTCACCGACCCGGAAGGCCCCTTCGACCGGCTCGGGGGCGTCGGTCGGCGCCGGCTCGCCCTCGACCACCACGGGCTCGAGCGGCACGTCGGCGAGCACCTCGGTCGCGGTCGGGGTCTCGTCGGCGGGTTGCTGCTGCTGTACGTCCACGTGGGACGAGGGTACGGACGGCGAAGCGCCCGCTCCCCGGCGCGCACACTCGGAACTGTCAGGGGGCACACCTAACCTCGGGCGCATGACACTGACGGCGGAGACGGGCACGCAGGAGACCGACCAGTCCCCAGCACGGACGACGGCCGCGGACTCCGCTCCCCGGCGTCCGTCCCTGTCGCCCTCGCGGGCCGCGGACTTCAAGTCCTGCCCGCTGCTCTACCGCTTCCGCACCATCGACCGGCTGCCGGAGAAGAAGTCCCGGGCCGCGGTCCGGGGCACCCTCGTGCACGCGGTGCTGGAGAAGCTCTACGACCTGCCCGCCGCCGAGCGCACCGTCGCCGCCGCCCAGACGCTGGTGGCGCCGGCGTGGGACGAGCTACGCGAAGAGCCGGGCGTCGCCGAGCTGTTCGAGGTCGCAGCGGAGGGGCAGCCGGCGGAGAAGGAGAGCCTGGAGGCCTGGCTCGCGTCGGCCGGTGCGCTGGTGGAGACCTACTTCCGGCTCGAGGACCCGACCCGCATCCAGCCGCACGGCCGCGAGGAGCTGGTCGAGGTCACGCTGCCCGACGGGCTGCTGCTGCGCGGCTACGTCGACCGGCTGGACGTCGCCCCGACCGGTGCGCTGCGGGTGGTCGACTACAAGACCGGCGGGATGCCGCGGGAGGCCTTCGAGGCCAAGGCGCTGTTCCAGATGAAGTTCTACGCGCTGGTGCTGTGGCGCACCCGGGGCGTGGTCGCCGCCCAGCTCAAGCTGCTGTACCTCAAGGACGGCGACGCGCTCACCTACGCCCCAGACGAAGCGGAGCTGCTGCGGTTCGAGCGCACCCTGCAGGCGATCTGGGCCGCCATCGAGCGTGCGGTCGCGACCGGCGACTTCCGGGCGAACAAGAGCCGGCTGTGCAGCTGGTGCGACCACCAGGCGCTCTGCCCGGCGTTCGGTGGCACTCCCCCGCCGTTCCCGGCCGACGCCGCGGCCGCCGCGGGCTGGCGCACCACCCTGCCGCTGACGGCCGCCACCGACTGACCCGATCCGCACCCCGTGCGCACTCGATGCAGTCGCTGTATCGAACCGGTCAGACCGGGGTGGGCGCGTGACCGCGCTCGGCTACCAGCCGGCGCAGGTCGGGGACGGTCAACCCGGCGAGCGACGACCGCAGGGTCAGCCCGGGCAGTGGTTCCAGTGACTGCATCGACGGCACGCCGAGCACTGTTGCGCCGGAGGCCAGCCCCGCGGTGACCCCGACGTGCGAGTCCTCGATGACCAGCGACCCGGCTGCGTCCACGCCCAGCTCGCGCATCGCCTGCAGGTAGGGCGCCGGGTCGGGCTTGCGGGCGGGCACCTCGTCCCCGCAGACGGTCAGGTCGAAGGGCGACTGCCCCAGGTCCGTGCTGATGTGGTCGATCACCAGGGCGGCGATCCGGCGCGGCGTCGTCGTCACCAGGGCGGTGGCCAGGCAGGCGTCGCGCACCGCGACCAGCAGTTCCCGGGCGCCGGGCCGCCACGGCATCCCGCGGCTGGTCATCAGCAGGGCGGTCTGCTCCTCGACCCAGCCGGCGTCGGCGCGGCGCTGCTCCTCGCTGCGCTCGATGCCCAGGTCGGCGTAGAGCACGCCCATGGCCACCCGCATCGACGTGCCGACGGTCTGCTCCCGGGCCGCGGCTGAGAAGACGCCGCCCAGCTGGACGGCGAGGGCGGCCATCGCCTCGCCCCACAGCTCCTCGGTCTCCACCAGCGTGCCGTCCATGTCGAACAGCACCGCCTGCAGTGACTGGACCGAGCCGGACGGGTTGCCCACCGAGGTCAACGACACCCCTCGAGTCTAGGGAGGAGGCGTGTCGGGACCGATCAGGCCGGCTCGGTGCGGACCAGGGTCGCGAAGGCGATGATGTTGTCCTCGTAGCTGCGGGCCGCGGAGTCGAAGTCGCCACCGCAGGTGATCAGCCGCAGCTGCGCGTCGGGGGTGTCCCCGTAGGCCGCGATGGTCGGGAAGTCGTCCTTGGCGTGGCGCTCCACCCGGTCGACGGCGAACACGGCGACCGTGCCGTCGGCGCGGGCCACCTCCACCTCGTCCCCGGGCTGCAGAGCTCCCAGCTCGAAGAAGACACCGGGCCCGTGCTCGGCCGAGTCGACGTGCCCGAGGAGGACCGCCGGGCCGATGGCGCCGGGAGCCGGTCCCCGCTGATACCAGCCGGCCTGGTCGTCCGGGCCCAGCGGCGGCACCTCGACGGTGCCGTCGTCGTTGAGGCCCAGGCGCAGCAGGTCGCTGGTCACCTCGATGGTCGGGATGCTGACCGACACCGGCTGGGCCACCTGCTCGCCGGGGTCCGGGGCAGCCGACTCAGCAGGTGCAGCCACAGCACCGGGCGCCGACGGGGTGGGGGTCGCCGTGGCTGTCGAGCTCTCCCCCTGGCTGGGAGCGGCCGCCGGCTGCGGAGCCTGCTGCTGTCCGGTCACCGCCACCACGACGGCGACGACGGCCACCACGACGAGCGCGACGGCCAGCGCCGTCCACGCCCGGGGGCCGGGCCGACGGCTGCTCTGCTCGCTCACAGGGGGGTCCTTCCAAGAGGGTGGGAGGGGGGCCGGGGGGGGGGGGGGGGGGGGGGGGGGGGGGGAGCGGGGTGCCTGCGGAGGCCGACGAGGTGCACCAGCACGGCGAGCACGAGCGCGGCCAGGCCGATCAGCAC
>NZ_JAPVBP010000013.1:0-64745 GCF_026968025.1 Modestobacter sp. VKM Ac-2978
GAAGGACGCCGAATGGGGGTATTGATATATGGCACTGACTTTCGGCACGCTGTTGAGTTCTCAAGGAGCGGACGCGCGGCGAACCAGACCCTCTCAGGTCGTCGTCTCCGGCTTGTGTTGTCCTGCTCGGCGCCCGGTCCCGGCCTCGCGGTCGTTCCCGGCGCAGAGAGAAAGTTACGTGGCTCTGCTGGAGGTGTCAAACCCGGGTCGGGTGACGCGCGCCACCTGCCCGAGACATGGCCGTCACCTGGCGTTCACACGCCACGGGCGCCCGGCCCGTGCGGCCAGCGATCGCCCAGCTCAGGTGGCCGGACCGGCCCCGGGACAGTGCACGCCGGCCACCAGCCGCTTGCCCTTCCGCAGCACCAGCCACCCCCCGGTCAACCAGTCCCCGGGGGCGGGTGCGGCGTCGGCGTCGGTGACCCGGACGTTGTTGACGTAGGCGCCGCCCTCCTTGACCGTGCGCCGCGCATCGGTCAGGGACGACGCCAGCCCCGCCCGCTGGAACAGGGCAGCGACCGACAGCGCAGGGTCCTCGATCTCGACCGCGCCCGCCTCGGTCAGGGCTGCGGTCAGCGTCTGCGGGTCCAGCTCGGTGAGCTCGGCCCGGCCGAACAGGGCCCGGCCGGCGGCCTCCGCCTGAGCCAGTTCCGCTGGCCCGTGCACGAGCCGGGTGAGCTCCTCGGCCAGCGCGCGTTGCGGTGCCCGGGACGCCGGACGCTCCGCGGACTCCGCGATCAGCGCCGCCACCTCCTCGGCCGGGCGCTCGGAGAACAGCGGCAGCCAGGCCCGGGCATCGACGTCGTCGATGTTGAGCCAGTACTGGAAGAACGCGTACGGGCTGGTGTGCTCCGGGTCCAGCCAGATGGTGGCGCCCTCGGTCTTGCCGATCTTCTTCCCGTCGGCCGTGGTGATCAGCGGGGTGGCCAGGGCGTGCGCCGACGCCCCCTCGGTCCGCCGCACCAGGTCCGTGCCGGCGGTGATGTTCCCCCACTGGTCGGAGCCACCGCTCTGCAGCGTGCAGCCGTGCCGCCGGAACAGCTCACGGAAGTCGTTGGCCTGCAGGATCTGGTAGCTGAACTCGGTGTAGCTGATCCCCGCGTCGGAGTTCAGCCGAGCCGAGACGGCCTCCTTGGCCAGCATGCGGTTGACCCGGAAGTGCTTGCCGAGGTCGCGCAGGAAGTCGATCGCCGACAGCGGCGACGTCCACTCCAGGTTGTCGACGTAGATCGGCTCCCGCAGCCCCTGTTCGGCTGCCGGCAGGTCGAGGAAGGGCGCCACCCGGCGGCGGATCCCGTCCACCCAGGTGGCCACCTGGGTGGGGTCGTTCAGCTGGCGTTCCGACGACGGCCGGGGGTCACCGATCAGCCCGGTGGCGCCACCGACCAGGACGATCGGCTGGTGCCCGGCCCGCTGCAGGGCCCGCAGCACCATGAACTGGATCAGGTGACCGACGTGCAGGCTCGCCGCGGTGGGGTCGAAGCCGCAGTAGTACGTGACCGGCCCCTCCGCGAGATGGGCGCGCAGCGCCTCCTCGTCGGTGCTCTGGGCGATCAGCCCGCGGCGGTGCAGCTCGTCGATCACAGAAGGTGCTGAGGTCACGGTCGCCCATCTTGCCTGGCAGCCCGGCGCCGCGGCTTCCCGCCCGCCCGGAAGACGCTCACCGACGGGGCCTCGGTCTCCCAGAAGCGCCAGGGGAGCTCGGCGGCCACGCTGATCCCGACCCGCGGGCCGGCCGAGACACCGGCGGGCGCTCCCCCGGCGTGCAGACGCACGGGTGAGGCGGGGTCGAGCAGGTCGGTCCCCCGGTCGTCGGGGCCGATGGCCAGCGCCTGGGTGAGCCGGGCCGGGCCGCGGGCCAGGTCCCGCGCGACCCGTGCGGCCGGCCTACGGGAGTGGGCCAGCGACTCCCCCACCACCACCTCACCGGCGCGCATCAGGACCGCTGAGCCGCGACCGGCGGGGCCGACGACGACGTTGGCGCACCAGTGCACCCCGTAGCTGAAGTAGACGTACAACCGGCCGGGCGGGCCGAACATGATCTCCGCCCGCGGGGTCGGGCCCCGGTGGGCGTGCGAGGCCGGGTCCTCCCCCTGCCCGGAGTACGCCTCCACCTCGGTGAGCCGCAGCCCGACCCGCCCGTCGGGCCGATCGGTCACCACCCAGCACCCCAGCAGCGACCGGGCGACCTCGTCGACCGGCCCGAGCAGGTCCTCCTCGGTGAGGAGCGGACCCGGCCCGGGCCGGTCGGACGGCGGGAGGTCGGCGACCACGCGGGCTAGAGGGCCCCGGCCACCGGTGACCACGACGCCCACTCGGTGTGCTCACGGGCGAGCTCGGAGAGCGACCGGAGCTGTTCGGCGACCCGCTCCGGCGCCGTCCCGCCGCGGGCCTGCCGGGCCGCCAGGGCACCGGGGACGGTCAGCACCGACCGCACCTCCGGGGTGAGCCGTTCGTCGATGCCGGCGAGCTGGTCGTCGTCCAGCTCGTCGAGCTCGAGGCCGGCCTCCTCGCAGAAGGCGACCATCGAGCCGCTGATCTCGTGCGCGGACCGGAACGGGACGCCGTTGGACACCAGCCACTCGGCGACGTCGGTGGCCAGCGCGAACCCCTGGGGGGCGGCGGCCTCGATCACCTCCGGGCGGAGGGTCAGGGTGGCCACCATCCCGGTGACCGCGGGCAGCAGCAGGAGCAGCTGCTCGACGGAGTCGAAGACCGGCTCCTTGTCCTCCTGCAGGTCACGGTCGTAGGCCAGCGGGAGGCCCTTGAGCATGGTCAGCAGCCCGGTCAGGTTGCCGACGAACCGGCCGGCCTTGCCCCGGGCCAGCTCGGCGATGTCCGGGTTCTTCTTCTGCGGCATGATCGACGACCCGGTCGCCCAGGCGTCGTCCAGCCGGGCCCAGCCGAACTCGGTCGACGTCCAGAGCACGACCTCCTCCCCCAGCCGGGACAGGTGCACGCCGAGCAGGGCCGCGACGAAGCAGAACTCCGCGGCGAAGTCGCGGTCGCTGACCGCGTCGATGCTGTTGTCGGCGGCCCGGTCGAAGCCGAGCTCCGCGGCGACGGCGTCGGGGTCCAGCGCCAGCGAGGAACCGGCCAGCGCGCCGGAGCCCAGCGGGCTGACCGCTGCCCGCCGGTCCCAGTCCAGCAGCCGGTCGACGTCGCGGGCCAGCGAGTGGGCGTGCGCGAGCAGCTGGTGGGCGATGAGCACCGGCTGGGCGTGCTGCAGGTGGGTCATCCCCGGGGCGGCGACGTCGCGGTAGCGCAGGGCCAGCCCGACCAGCGCCTTCTCCAGCGCGGCGAGCTCGCCGACCAGCCGGCGCACGTTGTGCCGCAGGTACAGCCGGAGGTCGGTGGCGACCTGGTCGTTGCGGCTGCGGCCGGCGCGGAGCTTGCCGCCCAGCGGGCCGAGCTTCTCCAGCAGGCCCCGCTCGAGCGCCTCGTGCACGTCCTCGTCGGCCTCGATCGGGGCGAACGTGCCGTCGCCGACCTCGGCGGACAGCTCGGTGAGCGCGCCGATCATCCTGGCCAGCTCGTCGACGGTCAGCAGCCCGGCCCGCTCCAGCACCCGGGCGTGCGCCCGTGAGCTGGCCAGGTCGTACGGCGCCAGCCGCCAGTCGACGTCGGTGGACTTCGACAGCGCCGCCATCGCCGGTGACGGGCCGCCGCCGAAACGGCCGCCCCACAGTCGGGTCTGGCTGCCGGCGTTGCCCTCGGTCACTCTGCGCTCTCTTCCACGTCGGCCTGCAGGTCGGTGTCGTCCCCGTGCGCCGGCCGGGCGCGCTCGGCGAGCGCGCGCAGCCGGGCGGCGAGCGCGGGGCCCCCATGGGGGTCGCGCGAGACGACCATCAAAGTGTCGTCCCCGGCGATGGTGCCCAGCACGTCGGGCAGCCCCACCTTGTCCAGCCCGGAGGCGAGGAACTGGGCGGCGCCCGGCGGCGTGCGGACGACGGCGAGGTTCGCGCTGCCCTCGGCGCTGGTGAGCAGGTCGGCCAGCAGCCGGGTCAGCCGGGCCGGTGCCGACTGCGCCGGGCGCAGCGGGGCGTTCTCCGGCGGCAGCACGTAGGAGGCCGGCGCCCCGTCGGACCCGCGCAGCTTGACCGCGCCGAGCTCCTCGAGGTCGCGGGAGAGCGTCGCCTGGGTGACGTCGACCCCGGACTCGGCCAGCAGGCGAGCCAGCTGGGTCTGTGAGGTGACCGGGCCGGCGGTGATCAGCTCGGCGATCCGGGCGTGCCGGGCGGAGCGGGTCAGCGCGGTGGTCACCCCGACCGCTCCAGCAACCACAGCAGCAGGGCCTTCTGCGCGTGCAGCCGGTTCTCCGCCTCGTCCCACACGGCGCTCTGCGGCCCGTCGATGACCGAGGCGGCGATCTCCTTGCCGCGGTAGGCCGGCAGGCAGTGCAGGACGACGGCGTCGTCGGCGGCCCGGGTCAGCGCCTGCTCGTCGACGGCGTACGGCACGAACGGGCCGGTCCGGGCGGCGTGCTCGGACTCCTGGCCCATCGACACCCAGGCGTCCGTGGCCAGCACGTCGGCGCCGTCGGCGGCGGCGGCCGGGTCGGCGGTCCACTGCACGGACCCACCGGTCTCCTTCGCGATCTGCCCCGCCCGGGTCAGCACGGCCGGGTCGGGCTGGAAGGCCTCCGGCGAGCCGATCCGCACGTGCATGCCGGCCAGGGCGCCGCCCAGCAGGTAGGAGTGGGCCATGTTGTTGGCGCCGTCGCCCAGGTAGCTGAGGGTCAGCCCGGCCAGCTGCGTGCGCCGTTCGAGCACCGTCTGCAGGTCGGCGAGCACCTGGCACGGGTGGAACGTGTCGGTCAGCGCGTTGACCACCGGGACGCGGCTGACCGATGCCATCGCGTCCATCCGCTCCTGGCCCGAGGTCCGCCAGACGATCGCGGCGACCTGCCGGTCGAGCACCCGGGTGGTGTCCTCCACCGACTCCCCGCGGCCGAGCTGGCTGGCCGCGCCGTCGATGACCAGCGGCTGCCCGCCGAGCTCGGTGACGCCGACGGCGAAGGAGAGCCGGGTGCGGGTGGAGGGCTTGTCGAACAGCACCGCGACGGTGCGCTGGGTGCCGTTGTCCGCGCGCAGCGGGGTCGGCGCGGCGGCGGTGTGCCGGCCGGCCTTGAGCTGCGCGGCCAGCGCGAGGACCTCCGCCTGCTCCGCTGTGGTGAGGTCGTCGTCCCGGGTGAGGTGCCGGACCGTCACTGGTCCGCGTCCCGCAGGGCGGCGTCCAGTGCGGCGGGGAGGGCGGCGACGAACGCGTCGAGCTGGGCGTCGGTGACGACCAGCGGCGGCGCCAGCCGGACGACGTCGGCGGCCACCCCGTTCACGAGGAACCCGGCCGCCCGCAGGTGGGTCTCGACCGCGGCGGCGACCGGCGCGGTGAGGACGACGCCGAGCAGCGCGCCCCGGCCCCGGACGCCGCTGATCCCCTCGTGGCCCAGCGCGTCGACGCCGGCGGCGACCCGGTGCTCGATCTCCTTGGCGCGCTCCAGCAGCCCCTCGTCCCGGATGGTGTCCAGCACCGCCAGTGCGGCGGCCGCGACGATCGGGTTGCCGCCGAACGTGGAGCCGTGCGAACCCGCGGTCATCAGGTCCGCGGCTGCGCCGAAGGCCAGGGTGGCGCCCAGCGGCAGGCCGCCGCCGAGGGCCTTGGCCAGGGTGACGACGTCGGGCTGCAGGCCGTCGGACTGGTGGGCGAACCACTGCCCGGTGCGCCCGCTGCCGGTCTGCACCTCGTCGACGGCGAAGAGGGCACCCGCGGCGCGGGCGGTCTCCGCGGCCGCGGCGAGGTAGCCGGGCGGGGCCGGCAGCACGCCGCCCTCCCCCAGCATCGGCTCCAGCAGCACCATCGCGGTCTGCTCGCCCACGGTGGCCGACAGCGCGTCGGCGTCCCCGTACGGGACGTGCTGCACGCCGCCGGGCAGCGGGGCGAAGGCGGCGGCCTTGGCCGGCTGCCCGGTGAGCGCGAGGGAGCCCATGGTGCGGCCGTGGAAGGAGCCGATCGCGGTGACCACCTCGGGCCGCCCGGTCAGCCGGCTGAGCTTGAACGCGGCCTCGTTGGCCTCCGCCCCGGAGTTGCAGAAGAAGACCCGTCCCGGCCGGCCGGCGAGCTCCAGCAGCCGCTCGGCCAGCAGCACCCCCGGCTCGTGCATGGCCAGGTTGGACACGTGTCCGAGCAGCTGCGCCTGGGCGGTGATCGCGTGCACGACCGCCGGGTGGGCGTGGCCGAGGATCGTGGTGGCGATCCCGCCGAGCAGGTCGGTGTACTCCCGGCCGTCGACGTCCCAGACGGTGGCACCCGCGCCGCGGGCCAGCGCCACCGGCGGGGTCTTGTAATTGCCCATCATCACGGCCGACCAGCGGGTGGCCAGCTCCTCGGTGTGCGTCATGGTGCGGTCACTCCCTCCGGTGTCGGTGCTGTGGTGTCGGTGCCGGCCGGGACGACCATCGTCCCGGTGCCCTCGGTGGTGAAGGTCTCCAGCAGCAGGGCGTGCGGGAGGCGCCCGTCGATGACGGTGGCCCGGCGGACGCCGCCCTCGACCGCCCGCAGGCAGGCGGCCATCTTCGGGATCATCCCGGCGTCCAGGGTCGGGAGGATCTCGGCCAGCTCGGTCGCGTCGATCTTCTGGACCAGCGAGTCGCGGTCGGGCCAGTTGGCGTAGAGCCCCTCGACGTCGGTGAGCACGACCAGCTTCACCGCGCCCAGGGCGACCGCGAGCGCCGCGGCGGCGGTGTCGGCGTTGACGTTGTGCACCTGGCCGTGCGCGTCCGGTGCGACGGTGGCGACGACCGGGATGTGCCCGGCCTCGAGCAGCGCGTGGACCGGGGCGGGGTCGACCGCGACGACGTCACCGACCAGGCCGACGTCCACCGGCTCGCCGGCGATGATCGCGTGCGTGCGCTCGGCGGTGAACAGGCCGCCGTCCTCACCGGACAGCCCCACGGCCAGCGGGCCGTAGGAGTTGATCAGGCCGACCACCTCGGGGCCCACCTGACCGGTCAGCACCATCCGGACGACGTCGATCGTCTCCTCGGTGGTGACCCGCAGCCCGCCGCGGAACTCGCTCTCGATGCCCAGCCGGCTGAGCATGCCGTTGATCTGCGGGCCGCCGCCGTGCACGACGACCGGCAGGATCCCGCAGGTCCGCAGGAACACCATGTCCTCGGCGAAGGCGCGTCGGCACTGCTCGTCGACCATGGCGTGCCCGCCGTACTTCACCACCACGATCCGGCCGTGGAACTCCCGCAGCCAGGGGAGCGCACCGGTGAGGACGGCGACCTTGCGCGCGTCGCCCTCGGGGTCGTGCGTGCGCATGACGCGGGGGGTGCCCACCGAACGCCGGGCCGGCGGGGTGGCGAGATCGGGGGCGACGTCGGGCGGGGTGGGGTCCTGCGCCGGGCTGTCGCTGCTGGTCGGGTCAGTGGTCATGTCGAGTAGGCCGAGTTCTCGTGGACGTAGGCGAGGGACAGGTCGTTCGTCCAGATCGTGGCCTGCTCGCTGCCGGCCCGCAGGTCGACGTCGATCGTGATGGCCCGGCCGGACAGGTCGACACCCTCGCGCGGGTCGCCGATCGCGCCGGCGCGGCAGACCGTGACGCCGTTGATGGTCACGTCCACTTGGTCGGGCTCGAACGCCGCGTCGGTGGTGCCGATCGCGGCCAGCACCCGGCCCCAGTTGGGGTCGTTGCCGAACAGCGCGGTCTTGAGCAGGTTGTTCCGGGCGCAGGCCCGGCCGGCGGTGACCGCGTCGGCAACGCTGGCCGCGTTGCGGACGGTGATCGCGATGTCCTTGGTCGAGCCCTCGGCGTCGGCGAGGAGCTGCATCGCCAGGTCGGTGGCGGCCGCGGTGAGGGCGGCGGTGAACTCCTCCGCGCTGGGCGTGACCCCGCTGGCGCCGTTGGCCAGCACGATCACCGTGTCGTTGGTGGACAGGCAGCCGTCGGAGTCCACCCGCTCGACGCTGACGCTGGTCGCCGCCCGCAGCGCCGGCTGGAGCACCTCGGCCGGCACGACGGCGTCGGTGGTGAGGACGACGAGCATCGTGGCCAGCGAGGGGGCCAGCATGCCCGCGCCCTTCGCCATCCCGCCGATGGTCCAGCCGTCCCCGGTCTGCACCGTCGTCTTCGGCACCGAGTCGGTGGTCATGATCGCCCGGGCGGCGTCCGGGCCGCCGTCGGCGGACAGCCCCGCGACCGCGGCGCCGACCCCGGCGAGGAGCGTGTCCATCGGCAGCCGCACGCCGATCAGGCCGGTGGAGGCCACCGCGATGTCGACGGCACCGAGCCCGAGTTCGGCCGCGACGTGCTCGGCGGTGGTGTGGGTGTCGCCGAAGCCCTCGGGCCCCGTGCAGGCGTTGGCGCCGCCGGAGTTGAGCACGACCGCGCGCAGCCGGTGGTCGACGAGCGCCTGCCGGCTCCACAGCACGGGGGCTGCCGGGAACCGGTTGGTGGTGAAGACGGCGGCCGCAGCGTCGTCCGGCCCGTCGTTGACGACCAGTGCGACGTCCGGCGCACCGCTGGACTTCAGGCCGGCGGCGACGCCGGCCGCGCGGAACCCCTGAGGGGCAGTGACGCTCACGGTGCGACTCCGACGGTCGGGAGACCCGTGGTCTCGGGGAGGCCAAGGGCCAGGTTGGCGCACTGGAGGGCGGCGCCGGCCGTGCCCTTGGTGAGGTTGTCGACGGCGGCCACCACGACCAGCCGGCCGGCGTCCGGGTCGATCGCCACCTGCAGCTGCACGGTGTTCGCACCGAGCACCGCGGCGGTGGTGGGCCACTGGCCCTCGGGCAGCAGGTGCACGAACGGCTCGTCGCCGTAGGCCTCCTGGTACGCGGCCCGGGCCCGGGCGGCGTCCACGCCGTCGGCCAGCGGGGCCGAGCAGGTGGCCAGGATGCCCCGGCTCATCGGCACCAGGGTCGGGGTGAAGCTGATCCGGACCGGCTTCCCGGCGGCCTGCGCCAGGTTCTGCACCATCTCCGGGGTGTGCCGGTGGACCCCGCCCACGCCGTAGGCGCTGGCCGAGCCCATCACCTCGCTGCCGAGCAGGTGGGTCTTGGCGCTCTTGCCCGCTCCGGAGGTGCCGCTCACCGCCACCACCACGACGTCCGGCGTCACGAGCCCGGCGGCCAGCGCCGGGGCCATCGCCAGGGTGACCGAGGTCGGGTAGCAGCCCGGGACGGCGATCCGCCGGGCACCGGTCAGCTGCTCCCGCTGGCCGGGGAGCTCGGGCAGCCCGTAGGGCCAGTGGCCGGCGTGCTCGCCGCCGTACCAGCGGGCCCAGGCGGCCGGGTCGTTGAGCCGGTGGTCGGCGCCGCAGTCGATGACCAACGTGTCGGCGGGCAGCTGGGCCGCGATCGCCGCGGACTCCCCGTGCGGGAGTGCCAGCACGACGACGTCGTAGCCGGCCAGCGAGGCCGCGTCACTGCCCTGGACCTCGAGGTCGGCGTAGGGCAGCAGGTGCGGCTGCAGCTCACCCAGGCGTCGGCCGGCGCTCGAGTTGGCATGCACCCCGGTCAGCCGGAGGTTCGGGTGCCCGGCCAGCAGCCGGCACACCTCACCCCCGGCGTACCCGGTGGCGCCGGTGACCCCGACCGTCCACGTCTGTTCGCTGTTCACGATGCATGACCATACCTGGCCGTGCATGACTGTGCAGTCTGAGGTGGGCCAGTGCGTGCCGGACCGCGTTCCCGGGCAGGGAGCGAACGGGCAGCCGAGCCCGTCCATCGCCGAGGAGGCCCGCACCTGTGAGCGTGTTCGACCGGATCGTCGTCATCTTCAACCCGCACAGCACCGGCGAGGCACCGGAGTCGGCCGAGGAACTGCGTGCCGAGCTGGCCGAGCGGCTCCCCGCCGTCCCCGTGGAGCTCTGCCCGACCCAGCGCGCCGGCCACGCCCGCGAGCTGGCCCGCGAGGCCGCTGCCACGGGGCGGCCGCTGCTGGTCTCGGTCAGCGGGGACGGCGGTTACAACGAGGTCGTCGACGGCGTCATGCAGGCCGGCAACCCGGACGCCGTCTGCGCGGTGCGGGCGGCCGGCAACGCCAACGACCATCGGCGGACGACGCGCGAGCACCACCTGGCCGACGCGATCGTGGCCGGCGACGTCCGGCGGATCGACCTGCTGCGGCTCACGCTCGGCAGCGGCAGCGACGCCCAGGTGCGGTACGCCCACTCCTACATCGGGGCCGGGCTCACCCCCGTGATCGCGGTCGACATCGAGAAGGGCGGCAAGGGCTCGTGGCGGGAGGCGCTCTCGGTGCTCCGCGGCTTCACCCGCTTCCGGCCCTTCCCGATCCGCCAGGAGGACGGCGAGGAGCGCACCATCGACAGCCTGCTCTTCGCCAACATCGCCCAGATGGCGAAGGTGGCCACGCTGAGCGAGGGCGCCCGCCCCGACGACGGCCGGTTCGAGGTGATCGCCCAGCGACGGACTGGGAAGCTCCGGGTCCTCAGCACCGCGCTGCGCGCCGCGACCCGGGGGCTCGGCCGGCAGCCGAGCGCGACCCACTACGCCTTCACCACCCTGGTCCCCATGCCGCTGCAGCTGGACGGCGAGCTGGTGGAGCTCGAGCCCGACACGCTGGTCACCGTGGACATCGCGCCACGGGCGCTGGCCACCGTGTTCTGACGCGCGGGGACCCGCGGGGGTCCCAGGTGGCGAGGAGGTCACGCCGCCCGCAGGCCGGCCGGTCCGCGACAGGCTGGTCCGGCTGACACCGCAGCGCAGCAGCCGACCGAGACGACCCCGAGGAGATCCGGCCATGGACGAGAGCAGCCTCCCCGTCCCCGCGACCTACGACAGCTGCGGGCACGTCCAGGGCCCCTTCTTCCACGGGACCAGGACAGCCCTGGTGGCCGGTGTCGAGCTGGTCCCCGGCCACGGCTCGAACTTCCAGGAGGGCCGGGTGTCCAACCACGTCTACTTCACCGCGCTCGTGGACACCGCCGCCTGGGGCGCGGAGCTGGCGGCTGCACTCGCCGGTGGCGGGGAGCCGGGACGCATCTACGTCGTGGAGCCCCTGGGCCCGTTCGAGGACGACCCGAACGTGACCGACAAGCGGTTCCCGGGCAACCCCACCCGGTCCTACCGGACCCGCCACCCGCTGCGCGTCGTCAGCGAGCTGGACAGCTGGCAGGGACACGACCCGGAGGCGCTCCAGGGGATGCTGGACCACCTGGCACTGCTGCGGGCGGAGGGCCGGGACGTCATCGAGGACTGACCGGCTGTGCGCGGCCGTCCACCGATGAGTTGGGCCGTCGCCACCGGTCTGACCGGCATGACGCAGACCCAGGACCAGACAACCACCCTGACCCAGCTCGCCGTCACCATGTTCTCCGTCAGCGACCAGGACGCCGCCCGGGCCTTCTACACCGAGGTGCTCGGCTTCGAGGTGCGCGGCGACGAGCGCTTCGGTGCGGACGGCGCGGACCGCTGGCTGGAGGTCGCCCCGCCCGGCTCCTCCGCCCGGCTGGCGCTGAACCCGCCGATGGGCGGCTCACCCGGCGGCGGCTCGGTCGGGGTCGAGTCGACCGACGTGCTCGCCGAGCACCGTCGGCTCGCCGCCCGCGGGGACGTCGACCTCGACCCGGCCCCGACCCAGGTGCCCGGCGCGCCGCTGCTGTTCGCGGTCCGCGACCCCGACGGCAACACGATCTGGGTCGTCGAGGAACCGGCCTCCTGACGGTCGCCGCACAGCCGGTCCTCGGACTGCTGAGGGCGTTCTGTCAGCAGGGCGGTGCAGAGTCCCCCGTGCCCGGCGAACGACGCCGGGCAGGGGAGGAACACCGCCATGCACGAGGTCCAGCAGCAGCCGTCCGGCGGGATCGACCTGGTCGAGGAGGACGGCGTGACCGTGCTCCGGTTGTGCGGGGAGGTCGACAGCCTGGTGGTCGAGGCCTGGGACGCCGGCGGGCCGCGTACCCCCGGGGCGGGCGCCGTCGACCTCTCGGCGGCCACCTTCCTGGACGGCCGGGCGTTGCGGCTGCTGGTGCGGGAGACCGAGCATGCCCGCCGGGCAGGCGAGCTGCCCGAGCTCCGCCGGCCCTCGCCCTTGGTCCGCCGGATGCTCGAGGTCACCGGCGCCGCCGTGCTCTTCGCCGCGGTCTGCTGACCGCGGCGGCCACCGCAGACCGCTGACCGTCTCGGCCCCGCGGTCGGCTGACCGCCTCGGCCACCGCGGTGGCTCAGCCGACCGGGTCGTCGGCTCCGTACGGCCGCAGGCGCAACTGGCGGGCGGTGCCCTCGGGGGTGGTGGCGCGCAGCACGTCGAGGTCGTCGGCGCCGGCCCGGAAGAACCGCCCCGACCACTGGTCCAGCTCACCGGCGGCGATCGCCAGGGCCAGGGCCACCACGTCCTCCGGGCGGGTCCACTCGGTGCGCCCGGCGTGCATCGGCATCGCCCGGGTCATCTCGGTGTCGATCACGCCCGGCGCCAGGTCGAACGCGCGCACCCCGTGAGCCGCGCCGGCCAGGTCGATCGCCTCGGTGATCCGCATCTGCGCGGTCTTGCCGGCCGAGTAGGCGCTGTAGACGTCGCTCCCCCGGGTGCCCAGACCGCTGGCCAGTCCGATCACCCGGCCACCGCCGACGGCGATCATCCCGGGGACGACGGCGCGGGAGACCAGGAACGGCCCCCGCACCTGGCTCTCCACGACCTGCCACCACTGGTCGGGGTCGGCCTCCCACAGCGGCACCTCGGCGGCGTCGATGAGGCCGGCGTTGTTGACCAGCAGGGTGACCGGCCCGAGCTCCGCGGTCACCTGGGTGACCGCGGCCTGCACCGCGCCGGGGTCGGTGACGTCGGCGGCCACCGCCAGGGTGCGGACACCGGTGGCGTCGGCGACCTCGGCCATCGCCGCGTGCAGCCGGTCGGCCGACCGCGCCAGCCCGGCAACGGTCGCGCCGCGCTCGGCCAGCCCCTGCGCCAGGTACCGGCCGATGCCGGCCGACGCCCCGGTGACCAGCGCGACCGTGCCCGTCAGATCACGCACGGAGCACCGCCCCGGTCCGCTCCACGGCCAGCGCGATCGCGGCGTCCCGCGCCGCGTTCGCCTCCTCGCCGGTCAGCGTCCGGTCCGGCGCGCGCAGCGTCAGCGCGTACGCCAACGACCGCGAGCCGGCCGGCACCGGGGCACCGGTGTAGACGTCGAAGAGCCGCAGCACCTCCAGCAGCTCACCCGCCCCGTCCCGCAGTGCCGCCTCGACGTCGGCGGCCGGGACGGCGTCGGCGACGACCAGCGCCAGGTCGATCAGCACCGGCGGGAAGGTCGAGACGTGCGGCCCGACCGCCACCGGCGCGGCGGGCAGGGCGTCGACGTCGAGCTCCATGGCGCAGGTGCGCGCGGGGAGGTCGAGCGTCGCGCAGACCCGCGGGTGCAGCTCGCCGGCGTGGCCGACGACCCGGTCGCCGACGAGCAGCTCCGCGCAGCGGCCCGGGTGCCAGGGCGCCAGCTCGCCGGCCCGCACGGTCAGCTCGACACCGGCCGCGGCGGCCACGGTGCGCGCCGCCTGCACGGCGTCGGCCCAGGTGCCCGGGCGGCCCGGCCCCCACCAGCCGCGGGGTTCGAGGTTCCCGGCCAGCACCACGCCCACGTGCCAGGGCTGCTCGGGCACCGCGCCGAGCAGCGCATCCAGCACGTCGTCGTCGGGGCGCCGGTCGACCCCGGGCACCGGGGCCTGAGTGCGCGGCCCGCCCGGGAAGACCGCACCGTGCTCGAACACGGCGACGTCGCGCTGCCCGCGGGCCAGGTTGCGGGCGAGCGTGGCCAGCAGCCCGGGCAGCAGCGTCGTCCGCATCGCCGGGGCCTCCTCCGACAACGGGTTGCGCAGCGTGATCAGCGACCGCCGGGCGTCGTCCGCGGGCAGGCCGAGGGCGTCCAGCTGCGCCTCCCCCACGAACGGGTAGGACGGCGCCTCGACGTAGCCGGCGTCGGCGAGGGCGCGGCCGATGCTGCGCCGGCGGCGCTGGCGCTCGGTGAGCCCACGACCCGGCGGCGCGGTCGGCAGCACGGAGGGGATCTCGTCGAAGCCCAGGTAGCGGACGACCTCCTCGACCAGGTCGGCCGGGTCGGTGAGGTCACCGCGCCAGGACGGCGGCGTGACCTGCAGCTGCTGGCCGTCCCCCTCGACCGTCGCGCCGATCGCCTGCAGCACCTCCACGACCTGCGACCGCGGGTACTCCACGCCGGCGATCCGGCCGGGCCGGCCGGCGTCCAGCGCGATCACCGGGCGCGGGCCGCGCACGTCGAGGTCGACGGGTGCACCGACGACGTGGGCGCCGCCGTACTGGGCCAGCAGCGCGGCGGCCCGGGCGAGCGCCACGACGGTGACGTCGGGGTCCGTGCCCCGCTCGAAGCGCTTGGCCGCCTCGCTGGGCAGCTTGTGCCGGCGCACCCCGCGCCCGATGCCGGCCGGCTCCCAGTGTGCGGCCTCCAGCAGCACCGCGGTGGTGGTCGAGCCGATCTCGGTCGAGGCGCCGCCCATCACCCCGGCCAGCCCGATCGGCCCGGACTCGTCGGCGATCAGCAGGTCGTCGCCGGTGAGCGCCCGGTCGACGCCGTCCAGCGTGGTCAGCCGCTCGCCGTCGGCCGCCCGGCGGACCGTGATCGGCCCGGTGACGGTGTCGCGGTCGAAGGCGTGCATCGGCTGGCCGAGCTCGAGCATCACGAAGTTCGTGACGTCGACGGCGAGGGAGATGCTGCGGATGCCGCACTGGGCGAGCCGCCGGCGCAGCTCCCACGGGCTGGGCGCGGTCGCGTCCAGGCCCTCCATCGCCACCATGGAGAAGCGGTCGCAGCGGCCCGGGTCGGCCACCTCGACGGCCCAGCCCGGCTCACCGGACCAGGCCGGGGGCGTGAGCGCGGCCGGGTCGCGCCAGTCGACGCCGAGCGCCCCGGCCAGGTCTCGGGCGATGCCCCGCAGGCTCATCGCGTAGCCGCGGTCGGGGGTCACCTCGAGGTCGAAGACGACCTCGTCCAGACCGAGGACGCCGGCGGCCGGCGTCCCGGGGGTGAAGCCCTCCTGCCCGAGCACCAGGATGCCGGCGTGGTCCTCCCCGATGCCCAGCTCGCGGACCGAGCAGATCATCCCGTCGGAGACGTGGTCGTAGGTCGTCCGGGCGGCGATGGCGAAGTCCCCGGGCAGCACCGCACCGGGCAGCGCCGCGACGACCAGGTCGCCGACGGCGAAGTTGCGGGCGCCGCAGACGATGCCCCGGGGAGCCTCCTCCCCCACGTCGACCTGGCAGTACCGGATCGGCTTCTTGAAGCCGGTGAGCTCCTCGATCTCCAGCACCCGGCCGACCACGAGCGGGCCGGTGGTGACCGGTGGCCGGAGCACCTCCTCGACCTCGAAGCCGAGCCGGACGAACGCCTCGTCCAGCTCCTCGACCGTCGTCCCCGCGGGGATGTCGACGTGCTCGCTCAGCCAGCTGACGGGGACCTTCACTGCTCAACTCCGAACGCACTCGTGAAGCGGACGTCGCCCTCGACGATGTCGCGCATGTCGCCGACCCCGGAGCGGAACTGCAGCGCCCGCTCGATGCCCATCCCGAAGGCGAAGCCGGTGTACTCCTCGGGGTCGATGCCGCAGGCGACCAGGACCCGGGGGTTGACCATCCCGCAGCCGCCCCACTCCACCCAGCGCGGCCCATCCCGGTGCTCGGGGAACCAGACGTCGAACTCCGCCGACGGCTCGGTGAAGGGGAAGAAGTGCGGCCGCCACCGGGTCAGCGCGTCGGCGCCGAACAGCTGGCGGGCCAGGTGGTCCAGGGTGCCGCGCAGGTGGGCCATGGTCAGGCCGCGGTCGACGGCGAGGCCCTCGACCTGGTGGAAGACCGGGGTGTGCGTGGCGTCCAGCTCGTCGGTGCGGTAGACCCGGCCGGGCGCGACCACGTAGATCGGCGGCCGGCGCTCGAGCATCGTGCGCGCCTGCACCGGGCTGGTGTGCGTGCGCAGCACCAGCCCGGAGTCCTCGGGCGCGACGAAGAAGGTGTCGGCCAGCGACCGCGCCGGGTGGTCCGGGCCGGTGTTCAGCGCGTCGAAGTTCAGCCACTCGGCCTCGAGCTCCGGGCCCTCGGCGATCTCGTAGCCCATCCCGACGAAGACGTCGGAGATGCGGTCGGTCAGCGTGGTGAGCGGGTGCCGGGCGCCGGGCAGGGCACGGTCCCAGGGCAGCGTGACGTCGACGCGCTCCTCGGCGAGGACCCGCTCGTCACGCTCTGCCTCCAGCACCGCCAGCCGGGCGGCGTGGGCCTCGGTGACCGCGACGCGGGCGGCGTTGACCCGCTTGCCGGCGTCCGAGCGGGCGTGTGGGGGCAGCGCGCCGAGCTCGCGGCGGGCCAGCAGCACCGGCGCGCGATCGCCCAGGTGCGCGGGGCGGACGGCGGCCAGGGCCTCCAGGTCACCGGCGGCGGAGAAGGCATCGATCGCTGCCTGCACCGCCGCGTCGAGGGCCTCCGCGGACAGCGCGGCGACCTGCTTGGGGTCATAGGGGTCGTTGGCGCCAGACACGGGAGGCCATTCTGCCCGGACGCGCCCGCTCGGCGCGCCCGGGTCGGGCGCCACCACCACGGCGACGGCCCCGGACGACGGACCCCGGGCTCACCCCCAGGGGTGGTACTGCGACCCGGGGCCTGTGGGTTCGGGCCCGCCGACGCCGATCCCCCGGTCGTGACCTCGACCCACGCCCCTGTCGCGACGATCGACGCGGTGCTCGCCTCCGGCAGCGTGCACAGCCTGTACCAGCCGATCGTGGAGCTGGACTCCGGCCGCGTCGTCGCCTACGAGGCGCTCGCCCGCGGCCCGCAGGGACCGCTGCACACCCCCGACGCCCTCTTCGCCGCCGCCCGGTCGGCTGGCCGGCTCGCCGAGCTGGACGCGCTGTGCCGGTCCGCCGCGCTGCGCGGTGCGGTCGCCGCGGAGCTCGGCCCGCCGCTGACGGTGTTCGTCAACGTCGAGCCGCAGGTGCTGGAGTCCGCGCCGCTGGAGGAGCTGCTGGCCATCGCCACCACCGCCCCGGCGGGGTTGCGGGTCGTCGTGGAGATCACCGAGCGGGCGCTGGCCACCCGCCCGGCGGACCTGCTGCGCGCCGTGGAACGGGTCCGTGAGGTGGGCTGGGGCATCGCCCTGGACGACGTGGGGGCGGAGTCGATGTCCCTGGCGTTCATGCCCCTGCTGCGCCCGGACGTGGTCAAGCTCGACCTGCGCCTGGTCCAGCAGCGGCCCGGCCCGGCGGTCGCCGAGATCATGAACGCGGTCAACGGCTACGCCGAGCGCACCGGGGCGCTCATCCTGGCCGAGGGGATCGAGGACGAGGCCCACCTGGCGATGGCGCGCGCGCTGGGCGCCAGCCTCGGGCAGGGCTGGCACTTCGGCCGGCCGGGCGCCACCGCGGTGCCGGACCGGGAGGTCGGCCGGCTGGAGCTGCCCGGCACGAGCGGCGCGGCCGGCAACGCGGAGACCTCCCCGTTCAGCTGCCTGCCGGAGGGGACGCAGCTGCGCACCGCACCGAAGGCGCTGCTCATCGAACTGAGCAAGCACCTGGAGCGCCAGGCCATGCGCCTCGGTGAGACCTGCGTGGTCGCCGCCACCTTCCAGGAGGCCCGGCACTTCACCCCCGCGACCGGGCTCCGTTATCGGGACCTGGTCGCCCGCACGGGCTTCGTGTGCGCGCTCGGTGCCGACCTGCCGGTCGAGCCGCTGCCCGGGGTACGCGGCGCCCACCTCGCGCCGGCCGACCCGGTGCGCGGGGAGTGGGACGTCGTCGTGCTGAGCCCGCACTTCAGCGCCGCGCTGCTGGCCCGGGACCTCGGCGACGGCGGCCCGGACATGCAGCGCCGCTACGAGTACGCCCTCACCTACGACCGGCGGACGGTCGAACGCGCCGGGGTCTCCCTGGTCGCGCGGGTCGCCGCCGAGCCGCTCCCGGTGGAGACGGTCCCGGAGGTCGCCGTCCCGACGGCTGCCCCGGCCGCCGCGGCCGCCGCCGGCCGCACGCCGGACGAGGTGCTCCTGCACCGCGCCCTGGCGGCGACGACCAGCGGGGTGACGATCGCGGACATGACGGCGCCGGACCAGCCACTGGTGTACGTCAACGCCGCGTTCGAGCAGCTCGCCGGCCTGGAGGCCGGGGAGGTGCTGGGCCGCAACTGCCGCTTCCTCCAGGGCTCGGACACCGACCCGGGCACGGTGGACCGCATGCGCCAGGCCATCCGTGAGGGCGCGGAGTTCCGGGCCACGCTGCTCAACCACCGCGGGCCGGACCGGGAGCCGTGGTGGAACGAGATCCACCTGGCCCCGGTGCTCGACGCCGCCGGCGACGTCGTCCAGTACATCGGCGTGCAGACCGACGTGACCGGCCGGGTGACCGCGGAGCGGGAGCTGCTCCGTGAGCGCGACCGCACCCGCCAGCACCTCGCCCAGATCGAGGAGCTCGCTTACACCGACCCGCTCACCGCGCTGCCCAACCGGCGCCGCTTCGAGGAGCGGATGGAGTCCGCGCTGTGGCAGGCCCGGCTCGACGGCTCTGCGGTGGCGTTGCTCTTCCTCGACCTCGACGGATTCAAGGCGGTCAACGACGCCCTGGGCCACGCCGCCGGGGACGAGCTGCTGCAGGTGGTCGCCGACCGGCTGCGTGGCCGGCTGCGCCGGGGAGACCTGCTGGCCAGGCTCGGCGGCGACGAGTTCCTCGTCGGGCTGCTCGGGCTGTACCCGTCGACGGCGCTGCGCGAGGCCGGCCAGGTGGCCGAGCAGCTGGTGGCGGCGGTGACCGAACCGGTGGTGCTGTGCACCCAGACCGTGCAGGTGCAGGCCAGCGTCGGGATCAGCGTCCACCCGGACGACGGCGCCGAGTTCGGCCCGCTGCTGCACCGGGCCGACGCCCGGATGTACGCCGCCAAGCACCCGGCCGGCCTCTGAGCTACTCGGCGAGCTGCGTGGCGTAGAGGCAGATCGAGGCGGCCACCGACAGGTTGAGGCTCTCCGCCCGGCCCCGCATCGGGATGCGCACCCGCGCGTCGGCGAGCGCGGCCAGCGCGGGGTCCAGCCCGCGGGCCTCGTTGCCGAACAACCACAGCACCGGCCCGCCGAGCAGCCCCTCGTCCCCGGCGGCGTCCAGGGCCACCTCTCCCCCGCCGTCGGCGGCCAGCACGGTCGTCCCGGCGGCCTGCACCTGCGGCACGAGCTCGGCCAGCGGTGCACTGCGCACGACGTCGACGTGGAACAGGCTGCCGGCGCTGCTGCGCACCACCTTGCCGTTGTAGGGGTCGGCGGAGCCGGCGCCGAAGACCACGGTGCGGGCGCCGCAGGCGTCGGCGGTGCGCAGCACCGTGCCGGCGTTCCCGGGGTCGGCGAGCTCGGCCAGGGCGACCGCCAGCCGCGGCGGATCGGTCACCAGCGTCTCGGCCGGCACGTCGCGCAGCGCGCAGACGGCGACCAGCCCTTGCGGCGTCACCGTCTCCGACAGCGAGGCGACCGCTCGGTCGGTGGCCACGTGCACGGGCACCCGGGCGGCGGCCAGCAGGTCCCGGTGGGCGGCCGCCGCGGCCTCGGTGACGAACAGCTCGAGGACGGCGCCCGGGTCGTCCTGGGCCTCGGCCAGCGCCTCGCTGACCGCCTGCCGCCCCTCGGCGAGGAAGGCGCCGGCGTCGTCCCGGCCGCTGCGCCGGGTGAGCTTGCGGGCGGTGGCGATCCGCGCCGAGCGCTCGGTCAGCATGTCGGGCACGGGGGTTCCTCTCGGCGGGTGGGCGCAGACGACGACGCCGCCACCCGTGGGTCTCGGGGACCCACCGGCGACGGCGTCGTCAGGTGGTACGGGGGTGCTCAGGCGGCCTGGGTGGGGGCCTGGGTGCCGGCCGCCTCGGGGTTCGCGGCGAGCGCGGCCCGGGCGGACTCCACCAGGGTGGCGAAGGTGGCGGGCTCGTTCACGGCGAGCTCGGCCAGGACGCGACGGTCCAGCTCGATGCCGGCCAGCTTGAGGCCCTGCATGAACCGGTTGTAGGTCATGTCGTTCTGCCGGGCCGCGGCGTTGATCCGGGTGATCCACAGCTTGCGGAAGTCACCCTTGCGGACCTTGCGGTCGCGGTAGTTGTAGGTGGCCGAGTGGAGGATCTGCTCCTTGGCCTTGCGGTACAGCCGCGAGCGCTGGCCGCGGTAACCGCTGGCTGCCTCGAGGGTCGTACGGCGCTTCTTCTGGGCGTTGACCGCCCGCTTCACGCGTGCCACGTGAGAGCTCCTGTCTGCTGGTTACGGAAGGGGACGGTCAGAGACCGAGGAGCTTCTTCATCCGGCTGTTGTCCGCCGGGGAGAGCACCTCGATGCCGCTGATCCGGCGCTTCCGGCTCGAGGACTTGTGCTCGAACTTGTGCTGGTTGTTCGTGTGCTCACGCACCAGCTTCCCGGTGCCCGTGACGCGGATGCGCTTGGCCGCGCCCTTGTGGGTCTTGTTCTTCGGCATGTCCTCGTCCTCGTCTGCGTGTGTGTCCGCGCCGGGAGCAGGGGGCTGCTCCCGGCGCGGGCCGTCTCGGTGGTGCGGGGCCCTCTCCCGGCTCAGGCCGGGGGGGCCTGCTCGCCGGATGCCGCCTGCTTCTCGGCCTTGGCGGAGCGCCGCGCGTCGTCGGTCGCCGCCTGGTTCCGGTGCGGCGCGATCACCATGACCATGTTCCGGCCGTCCTGCTTCGGGTTGGACTCCACCACCCCGAGGTCGGCGACGTCGCCGGCCAGCCGCTGCAGCAGCTTGTAGCCCATCTCGGGGCGGGACTGCTCGCGACCGCGGAACATCACGGTGATCTTGACCTTGTCGCCGCCCTTGAGGAAGCGCTCGACGTGGCCCTTCTTGGTCTCGTAGTCGTGCGGGTCGATCTTGAGGCGCAGCCGCATCTCCTTGATGACGGTGAGCGCCTGGTTCCGCCGGGCCTCACGGGCCTTCTGCGCGGCTTCGTACTTGAACTTCCCGTAGTCCATGAGCTTGACGACGGGGGGCCGGGCCATGGGCGCGACCTCGACCAGGTCGAGCTCGGAGTCCTGGGCCAGGCGCAGCGCCTCGCCGATCGGCACGATGCCGACCTGCTCGCCCTCCGGTCCGACCAGGCGGACCTCGGGAACGCGGATACGGTCGTTGATGCGGGGCTCGGTGATGGCCTCTCCTCTGCTGCTGCGGGGAGGAGTCGCACCCGTCCCGGGCTCCGACGCAGAAGGGCCCCGTGAGCTGGTGCTCACGGGGCCCACTCGCCGGGTCGCCGCAGCGGGCACCCCGGGGCGGGGGTGCTCGTGCGGCCGCGCGAGTCGACCGGGGCCGACCTGCGCGAACCGGGGACCTGAGCGCCTGTGCGGCGCCAGGTGGGAGCGGGCTCCTCTTTGGTCAGCGGCATCGGTCTCTGCAGACCGCGGCCGCTGTGGTTCTCGCGCCTCGATGTAGCGGGGGGAGGCACGCCCACAGTACAGCGCCCGGGCCCCCGCCGTCATTCCCGGGGGTACAGCAGATCCTCCTGCGGCGCGGGGTTGCGCGCCTGGTGGTCGGCGAGCAGCGCCCGGAGCCCCCGGACGGCGATCAGCGCCCGCTCCCCGTCGGCTGCCTGGACGGCTCCGATGGCCACCTCGTCGTCGTTGCCCAGCAGCAGGCTCGCCCACGGCGAATGCTGGTCGAAGCGGACGGCGCGCACCGCCGACCAGGGCACCTCGTGGTTGATGACGACGTTGCGGATCCGCACACCGTCGGCGTCGGCGTCCACCCGGGACCGGCCCAGCAGCATCACCCCGGCCCCCATCGCGACGCCCAGCCCCACCATGGCGACCTGGTCGGCGGTCCGGAAGGACACCACGCCGGTGGTCGACTCCTTCAGCAGGACGGCGACCACGCTCATCACGAGCACCAGGCCGGCCGCCATCAGCGCGGTGATCACCCGCAACCGGCGCGGGACGGCGGAGACCGGGGAGGGCGTGGGATG
Organism: Modestobacter sp. VKM Ac-2978; assembly: GCF_026968025.1. Taxonomy (NCBI): domain Bacteria; kingdom Bacillati; phylum Actinomycetota; class Actinomycetes; order Geodermatophilales; family Geodermatophilaceae; genus Modestobacter; species Modestobacter sp. VKM Ac-2978. Next base: position 21,947 of record NZ_JAPVBP010000013.1, read on the forward strand.
GGCGGGCACGTCACCATCCTGCCCGCTCCAGCGGGCGCGGCGCAGACGTGCAGGTGGGGACGGCGACGCCGCCTCCCGCGCCCCGGACGTCCGGGGTGTGGGACTGCACGTCACACGGATGGAACACCGAGGACGCACCATGGACGGGTGACCGACAGCCAGCTCGACCACCCCGTGGCCAGCCCTGCCGGAGAGCCCTCGGTGCCGGACCTGCTGCCGCTGGCCGGCTACACGGTCGCGGTCACCGCGGCCCGCCGCAGCGAGGAGCTGGGCGCACTGCTGGACCGCCGGGGCGCCCGGGTGCTGTACGCCCCGGCGATCCGGATCGTGCCGCTGTCCGACGACGCCGACCTGGTCACCGCCACCCGGGAGGTGCTGGCCGCACCGGTCGACCTGGTCGTGGCCACCACCGGGGTCGGCTTCCGCGGCTGGCTGGAGGCCGCCGAGGCCTGGGACCTGCCGCTGCGCGAGCACCTGGCCACCGCCCGGGTGCTGGCCCGTGGACCGAAGGCCCGCGGCGCGATCCGCGGGGCCGGCCTGGTCGACGCCTGGTCACCGGAGTCGGAGAGCTCGGCCGAGGTGCTGTCGCACCTGCTGTCCGGGGCCGAGGGCCCGCTGCCCGGCCGCCGGATCGCCGTCCAGCTGCACGGCGACCCACTGCCCGAGCTCGTCGCCGGGCTGGTGCGGGCCGGCGCCGAGGTGATCAGGGTGCCGGTCTACCGCTGGGTGCTGCCCGAGGACACCGCTCCGCTGCGCCGCCTGGTCGCGGTGATCGCCGCGCGCGCCGTCGACGCGGTCACCTTCACCAGCGCACCGGCCGCCGCCAGCCTGCTGCAGGTGGCCGAGGAGGAGGGCGTGTACGCCGGCGTCCTCAGTGCCCTCACCGACGCCGTGCTCCCGGTCGCCGTCGGCCCGGTCACCGCTGCTCCGCTCGAGGCCGCCGGCGTCCGGTCCGTCCAGCCCGAGCGGGCCCGGCTCGGTGCGCTGGCCCGCTCGGTCGTCGCCGAGCTGCCGGCCCGGCACCCGGTGCTGCACTCCGGTCCGCACAGCCTGCAGGTCCGTGGGCACGCCGTCGTCCTGGACGGCCGGCTCGTGGAACTGGCGCCGGGACCGATGGCGGTGCTGCGCGCCCTGGCCCGGCGTCCCGGCGTCGTCGTCTCCCGCGCCGACCTGCTGGGCGAGCTCTCCGGTGGCGGCGACGCTCACGCCGTGGAGATGGCCGTGACCCGGCTGCGCGCCGCCCTGGGCGCGCCCGTGGTGCAGACCGTGGTCAAGCGCGGCTACCGCCTCGCCGTCTGAACCACCCCGCCGTCTGAACCACCTCGCCGGCTGGACCTCCTGGACCGCCCGGCCGGCCGGGCCGGCACGTCGCTGACCGGTGGGGTCGAACGCGTGTCCTGGCCCTCACACCGGTGCTGCCGGGCCGGTGCGGCCGTTGTTCCGTGCGGGTCACGTCGCCGCGTCCGTCCCGAAACGGCTCCTCCCTAGCGTTCGCGTTGCCCGGCCGGACGACCCGGCCGACCGCACCCGAGGAGCTCGATGACCCCCGTCCTCCCGAAGTCCGACGCCGCCGCCCTGGTGGTCGCCGCCCGGATCAGGCGTGGCCTGACCTGGGCCCAGCTCGCCGAGGAGATCGGCGCGCCGGTCGTCTGGACGACCGCCGCCCTGCTGGGCCAGCACCCGATGACCCCGGAGCAGGCACGGTGCGCCTGCCTCCTGCTGGGGCTGGACGAGAGCGTCGAGGAGAGCCTGCGCCTGCAGCCCTCCCGCGGCGCCGACCCGGCCACCCTGACCGACCCCACGGTCTACCGGTTCCACGAGGCGCTGTCGGTCTACGGGCCGGCGCTCAAGGAGCTGATCCACGAGGAGTTCGGCGACGGGATCATGAGCGCGATCAACTTCCGCGTCGACATCGCCCGCCGGCCCGACCCGGACGGCGACCGGGTCGTCGTCACCTTCGACGGGAAGTTCCTGGACTACCGGTGGTGACCGGAGTCCCCGCACCGCCACCCGCCGCGACGCCCGCGTGCCCGGCCACCCCTTCCGCACAGCCGAGGAGCACCTCATGTCCTACGTGAGCCCCAAGGACTTCACCACCAAGATGATCGACGCGGGTGAGGCGAAGGTCTTCATGGCCACCCGCGACACGTTGATCCGGGCGTTCATGGCCGGGGCGATCCTGGCGCTGGCCGCGGCCTTCGCCGTCACCGTCACCGTGCAGACCGGTCAGCCCATCGTCGGGGCGCTGCTCTTCCCGGTCGGCTTCTGCCTGCTCTACCTGCTCGGCTTCGACCTGCTGACCGGGGTCTTCACCCTGGTGCCGCTGGCCCTGTTCGACAAGCGGCCGGGCGTGACCGTGCGCGGCATGCTGCGGAACTGGGGGCTGGTCTTCCTCGGCAACTTCGGCGGGGCGATCACCGTCGCCGTGATCATGGCGGTGATCTTCACCTACGGCTTCGCCATGCCGCCGAGCGAGGTGGGCCAGGCGATCGGCTCCATCGGCGAGGGCCGGACGGTCGGGTACGCCGAGTTCGGCGCCGCCGGGATGCTGACGCTGTTCCTGCGCGCGGTGCTGTGCAACTGGATGGTCTCCACCGGGGTCGTCGCCGCGATGATGTCGACATCGGTGACCGGCAAGGTCGTGGCCATGTGGATGCCGATCCTGGTCTTCTTCTACATGGGCTTCGAGCACTCGATCGTGAACATGTTCCTGTTCCCCTCCGGCCTGATGCTGGGCGGCGACTTCTCCGTCTCGGACTACCTGATCTGGAACGAGATCCCGACCGTGCTGGGCAACCTGGTGGGCGGGGTGACCTTCGTCGGGCTGACCCTGTACGCCACCCACGCCCGCACCGCGGCGCCCCGCAACGCCGCCGTCCTCCCGGTGCTCGCCGTGCCGGCCGACACCACGACGGTCGACACCACCACGGCCGTCACCACGACGGCCGACACCACGGCCGTGGCCGCCGACACCACCACGGTCGGCGCCCGCTGACCCCTGACCGGCGCCGGCGGCGCGCAGGGCACGACGACGAGGCGGCCTCTCTCCGGAGGGGCCGCCTCGTCGTCGGTCCGCCGGGCCCGCGTCAGCGCCAGCGGTAGAGGTCGCGGAGCAGGGCGATCTCCGCGCCGTGGTGGGCCAGCTCGTCGGTGGCGTGCACCAGCAGGTCGGCCCAGCTGGAGTCGGCGTAGGGCCCCCAGTCCGGTCCGAGGGGCCGCCACATCCCCTGCTCCCCCAGACCGGTCATCGCCGTGCGGAAGGCGGTCGCGGCCGTGTCCAGGTCCCGCAGCGCGGAGGCCGCGTCGCCGTGCCACTCCCGGCCGGTCACCGCCAACGGCCGCCCGGACGGCGTCTGGGCGAGGTAGTCGGCGAAGCAGTCCGAGGCCAGGTGCCACAGCCGCCACGCGATCGTGGTGACCGGCGCCGGGTCGGGGGCCGGGTGGGCCCAGTCCGCCGTCCAGCTGCCGTCGTCCCCGCGGCGCACCGACCAGGCGCCGTCCACCGGCTCGTCGAGGTACTCGGCGTCGCCCAGCCCGGCCAGCCGCTGGTCCAGTCGTCCGCGTGCCTCGTCCCAGCCGCGGAGCAGCACGGGCAGCACGAGTCGGTCCGTCATGCCCCTGGACGGTAGGACCACCCGCCCCGCACCGGGGGGTTCCCGGGCCTCACAGCATCGTCCGGCTGCCCGTGCGGGGCATGTACCGCACCGGTCACGCCGCTGCGGTCGGGTGGAAACGCCCTGTTCCTAGCGTCGTCCCCGGCGCCGTCCCAGCCGGGCGGGCGCCCCGCCGACCGGCCGCTGACCAGGGATGACCTCATGACCGAGACCCAGCTCCACCGCCCGGGCGCACCCACCGCCGCACCCCCCGCCGGCCAGTCCCCGCCAGTCCGGGGCAGCCGGTGGATCGACGACTACACCCCCGAGGACCCGGCGTTCTGGGCCTCACCGCAGGGCAAGCCGGTCGCCCGCCGCAACCTGGTGTGGTCGGTGCTCGCGGAGAACATCGGGTTCAGCGTCTGGCAGATGTTCAGCGTCGCCACCGCCGTCCTGGCCTCGATCGGCTACGGCTTCACCAGCGACCAGCTGTTCTGGCTGGTGGCCACCGCCGGCCTGGTCGGCGCGATCATGCGGGTGCCCTACACCTTCATGCCGGCCCTGGTCGGTGGCCGGAACTGGACGGTCGTCAGCGCGGCGCTGCTGCTGGTGCCGGTGACGATGCTCGTGGTCGCCGCGACGACCGGCCAGCCCTACTGGTTCTGGGTGCTGACCGCGGTCACCTGCGGCTTCGGCGGCGGCAACTTCGCCTCCTCGATGGCGAACATCTCCTTCTTCTACCCGGACAAGGAGAAGGGCTTCGCGCTCGGCCTGAACGCCGCCGGCGGCAACATCGGCGTGGCGATCATCCAGCTCGTCGGCCCGCTGGCCGTCACCGCCGGCACCATCGCGGTGATCGGCGGGAGCACCGGGACGACGGCCGGCGGTGACGCCCGGTACGTGCAGAACGTGGCCCTGATCTGGGTGCCGTTCATCGTCCTGGCGATCGCCGGCGCCTGGTTCGGGATGCACAACCTGTCCGGGGCGAAGGCCAACATCGCCGACCAGGCGGCGATCGCCCGGCGCAAGCAGACCTGGATCATGTCCTTCCTCTACATCGGCGCGTTCGGCTCCTTCATCGGCTTCTCCGGGGCGTTCCCGCTGGTGCTGGCCAACGAGTTCGCCGCCGACACCTACCGCTACGCCTTCCTCGGGCCGCTGGTCGGCTCCCTGTCCCGGCCCTTCGGCGGGTGGCTCGCCGACCGGGTGGGCGGTGCGAAGGTCACGATCGTGACGTTCATCGGCCAGGCCGTGGCGATCGGCGCCGCCATCGCCGCGCTGGGGGCGGGGAGCTTCGGCGGGTTCCTGGCCAGCTTCCTGGTGCTGTTCGCCGTCGTGGGCATGACCAACGGGTCGACCTACCGGATGATCCCGATCATCTACCGGGCCGAGGCGGCCGCGTCGCGGTCCACGGACTCCCCCGCGCAGGTCCTCTACCGGGCGCGGCGGGACACCGCCGCCGCCGTCGGGATCATCTCCGCGGTCGGTGCGCTGGGGGCGGTGTTCATCCCGCGGATCGTGTCGGAGTCCTACCTCGCCACCGGCAGCGTGGTGACCGCCCTCGGCGCGTTCTGCGGCTTCTACATCGCCTGCGTCGCGGTGACCTGGTTCGTCTACCTGCGCCGCGGCACCCTGATGCAGCAGGCCGGCGTCTGACCGATCGTCCCCGGCCGCCCCGCACCCGCCACGGGTGCGGGGCGGCCGTGCGCTGCCCCGCCGTGGTGAGACGGGACCCGCGCCAGGTGCGTCACCGGGCGCGGCGGGCCATGATCACCGCGTGAGGGACTCCATCGGCGATGAGCGCGTGCCCGGCCGGGACCTGGTCGAGACGGGGGAGCTGGTCGCCGGGTCGATGACCCGGGCCGTCGCCGGGCTGCTCTTCGAGCCCGGGTCCAGCCCGCTGCGGCTGGACGAGCGGCTGGCCGCCTGCCTCCGCGACGCCGCGACCTCGGCCGCCGAGCTGCCGCTGACCTGGGAACGCGCGCGGGCCGGCGCCGCCCTCGCCTTCGCCGCCGAGCTGTCGGTCACCCGCGCCCACCAGGGCCGCCCGGTGCGCAGCGACGGCTTCTTCAGCGTGAGCACCGCGGCCCGGTCGGCCGCCGAGCGGCTGGTCGAGGACGTCGTCCAGGCCGCCCGGGAGACCACCGAGGAGCGCCGTGTGCGGCACCTGGGCTACCTGGTCGCCGAGGTCGTCGTCTCCCCCGACATCGACGTGGCGCTGGCCGCCCGGGCGCTCCAGTTGGCCGAGTCGTGCAGCTGGCGGCAGCTGGTGTTCCTGGCCGCCGTCGGCCGGCGCGACCGCGCCCCGCTGCCGCTGGGCGCCCTGGAGGACGACCCGCGCGGCTGGCGGGCCTGGGGCGCCCGGGAGGACGTGTCGGACCTGCAGCGCAGCGGGCTGTTGGACCCGGCGCCGGTCGTCTCCCGCCCCGGTGCCGTCCGGCCCCGGCTGCGCCCGACCGACCTGCGGCTGACCCGGCGCGGGGTGCTGGTGCACCGACTGCTGGCGCTGGACTTCGTCCGCGAGGACGACGTCGCCGCCGCGCTCGCCGACCTCGAGCTGCCGCCCGCCTGAACCGTGCGCCGCATCGTGATCACCTCGTGATCGGCGCTGTGGGTCTGCTGTGCCGCTCACCGCGTGTAGAGGGGTGAGAGACCGGCGGAAGGGGACGGACGGCGTGGACGGCGCGGGCTTCGAGGACTTCGTGTCCCGGGAACAGCCCGGCCTGCTGCGGCTGGCCGTGCTGCTCGCCGGTGACCGCGGCCATGCGGAGGACCTGGTGCAGACAGCCCTGCTGAAGACCTACCGGCACTGGGGCCGGATCACCCGCTCCGGCGAGCCGACGGCGTACGTGCGGCGGGTGCTGGTCACCACCCACACCAGCTGGCGACGGCGGCTGTCGACCACCGAGCAGGTCGTCGAGGCGCTGCCCGACCGGGCCGACCCCACGGTCGCCCCGGACACCGACGAGGAGCTCCGCGCCGCGCTGCGGTCACTGCCCCCGCGGATGCGCACCGCCGTCGTGCTGCGCTACTACGCCGACCTCTCCGAGCAGCAGGCCGCCGAGGCGATGGGCTGCTCCCCCAGCACCGTGAACACCCAGACGGCGCGCGGCCTGCAGCGGCTGCGCGCGGCGCTGGCCGACCCCGTGCTGACCCACGCCGAAGAGGGTGCGTGATGGACGACGTCGAGCTCCAGGAACGACTGGCCCGGCTGGCCGAGCGCACCGCGCCCCGTCCGCGCGAGCAGCTGGCCCAGGTGGTCGTGGCCCGGCACCGCACCCAGCGTCGGCAGAACATCGGGACGGCGGCGGTGGCCGCCGCGGTGACCGGCCTCGTCGTGCTGACCTCGACCGTCCTGGACGGCCCGTCGGCCGAGCCGGCCACCGCGATCAGCGCCGACGCGGCGGGCCCGGAGTCCGCGGCCGCGGCGGTCGACGTCCTGGCCGGCCCGGCCCGCGGCTCGCTGGCCGGCGATGCTGCGTTCGTCGACGGTGCGCGCCGGCTCAGCTGGACCGAGGCAGACGACCCGAACCGGCCCACGGCCGCGACCGAGCCGCCGCTGGACAGCCGGCAGGTGGTCTTCGCCGGCGACGTGACCGGCGGGCGCTGGGCACTGGTGCTCGGGCAGGACACGGTCCAGCCCGAGCCGCCCGTCGGCTCCGGCCTGGCCGCGGCCTGGTTCACCGGCCCGCCCGGCGCCACCGCGGACCAGCTCCAGCCTGCCGGCCTGTCGGGCGGGGTGGACACCACCATGTCGCTGGCGCTCTCGGACGCCTCGACGGGAGCGCTGGTGGTCGTCGCCGCACCGGGCGACGCGATCCAGGTGTCCGAGCGCCCGCTGGTGGCCGCCGACGGCACGGTCAGCCGCGAGTTCGAGCCCGTCGACGCGCCGGACGGCGTGGCGGTGCTGGCGCTGCCCCCCGCGTCGGGCACCTATGCCGAGGCACTGCGCTTCCGGGTGGTGCGGGACGGCGCCGAGGTGGTCACCGCCATGCCCACGACGCACCGCTCGGACTGGTCCCGGACGACGCCGGAGGTGCCGATCGAGTGGCTGCGCGGAACGGCGGGAGCGACCGGTGCTGATGCCGTCCTCGACCGAGGCGTCGACGACGCGCTGACGAGCACCGGGCTGTCCCCGGACGACGTCGCCTTCAGCGTCGTCTGGGCCGGCGACGTCCCCGCCCCGAGCGGGCAGACGGCGCGGGTGCAGCTGCTCGGCGCCACCCTGCCCTCGGGTGCGGTGTACCTGACGGCGCTCCTCGGCCGGGACCTGCCCGACGGGTCCGTCGTCAGCACCTGGTGCGGGACCGATCTCCGCCCGGCTGCGCCACCGCTGGCCGAGCAGCTGTTCGCGGTGGAGTGCAGCACGCCGTTCCTCGAGGGCGCCGAGCCGGTCGACAGCCTGGTTCTCGTCGGTCCGTCGGCGGCCACCACCGCGTTGCTGGTCGACGGCACCGGTTCCCGCGCCACCGCGCAGCCGCTGGTCGGCGGTGTCGCGGTGCTGCAACCGTTCGAGGACCTCACCGCCGTGGAGTTCCTGGCGCCCGACGGGACGTCGTTGGGCCGCACCGAGCCGATGGGACACGTCGGCATGGAGTCGCTCGAGTCCATCCCGTCGGGCGGGAACTGAGGTGGCGACGCCGGAGCCGGCCTCCGTGATCGCCGCCCGCCAGCTGGCCGAGGAGGCCCGGTTCCGCGGGACCGCCGCGCGCCGCCGTCGTCCGCCGCCGCTGCGGCCGGTGGAGGCGCTCCCGGCCCTGGCACCGGCGCCGTGAAGGGCCTCGTCGCCTTCGTGCTCGGGGTGGTGGCCGTCCTGCTGTTCGCGACGCGCGGGGGCGGGGAACTGGCCTGCCCGGCGATCGGCTGGAGCAACGGGCTCGTCGTCGAGCTGGTCGAGGGCTGGCCCGCTGCCGACGCCGTCCGGATCGAGTGCCCGTCGCCGTGCGGCCCGGTGCCGATGACCCCGTCCGACGAGGAACCGGACGCGGTCACCGTCCACCTGGCCGGTGCCACGGCGTCCGTGCCCTTGATGGGCGCGCCGGAGTCCGTCACGGTCACCGTGCTCGCTGCGGACGTTGCCGCGCTCGGCCGGGCCGAGCTGGAGCTCGACTGGGTCAGGGTCGGCGGCAGCGCGGAGTGCGGCGGGCCGCTCGAGGCGACGGCCACGGTCCCGGTTCCGTGACCCCGGGCTGATCCGGGTGCTGGTGCTGCCCGGGCCGCGCGTCAGCCGGCGGAGCGCACCGCGGACCGCGCGTACGCCACCGGCGTCGTCGCGATCATCCGGCGGAAGTGCCGGGTCAGGTGCGACTGGTCGGCGAACCCGGCCGCGCCGGCCACCTCGGCGGCCGGCATCCCGTCCAGCAGCAGCCGCCGGGCCAGGTCGATGCGCCGTCCGGTCAGGTAGCGGTGCGGCGGCAGCCCGTGCCGCCGGGTGAACGCCCGTACGACGTGCGTGGCGGAGACGCCGAACAGCGCCGCCGCCTCCTCCAGCGCAAGCCCCTCGGCCACCCGGGCGTCCAGCAGGTCCCGCACCCGGTCGGCCAGCGCGTCGTCCCGCACCTGGGGTGGAGCCGCCACGGCGCGGTCCAGGTGCTGACCGAGCCGTTCCAGCACGAACGCCAGCCGGCTCTGCGCCTCCAGCGCGTCGCCACCGGGCCGCACCGCCGCGTGCAGCGCGGAGAGCCGGGCGCGCAGCGCGGCGTCGTCGAACGCCGGCCGGTCGACGGCGCTGCCGACCCGGTCGGCGCCGAGGGTGTCGGCGGCCAGGTAGAGCACCCGCTTGCGGAACCCGTCGGGTGACTGCGACCGGCCGTCGTGCGGGACTCCCGGCGGCAGCAGGGTGACCTCGGCCCGGGAGGCGCCGTGCGCGTGCCGGTCCAGGTCGTAGCGGACCACCCCGTCGTCGACCAGCAGCAGCGTCCAGGCCTCGTGGGTGTGCGAGGGGTAGACGTGGTGGGTGAAGTGGGCGTGGAAGACCTCGGTCAGCCCGGGCACGTCCGGCCGCCAGGCGACCACCTCGCTCACGTCAGGAACGTACAAGACCCGTCGGACGGCGGGGCCCGACGCTGAGCAGCATGGACACCCCCGACGCGCCCCGCTGGGCCACCAAGATCGCCGTCCTGCTGCGCGAGGACCTCGCCCCGTGGCAGTCGCTGAACGTCACCGCCTTCCTGGTCAGCGGCATCACCGCGACCGGGCCGGAACTGGTGGGTGAGCCGTACCAGGACGCCGACGACACCGGCTACCTGCCGATGCTGCGCCAGCCGGTGCTCGTGCTCGCCGGGCCGGCCGAGCTGCTGCGCACGGCCCGCACCCGCGCGCTGGAGCGGTCGCTGACCCCCGCCGTCTTCACGGCGGAGCTCTTCAGCACGCCGGGTGACGTGCAGAACCGGGCCGCGGTCCGCGCGGTCGTCGGCGCCGACCTGGACCTGGTGGGCCTCGCGGTCCACGGCCCGAAGAACGCCGTCGACAAGGTCATGAAGGGCGCCCGCATGCACCCCTGACGGCCCCGCTGCAGGGTCCCGCCGTGAGTGAGCGAGTGGTGCGGGGCCCTTCATCAGACGGTGACGACGAGGGCGCCGTCCTGCTCGGCGACCGGGAAGAGCTGCACCGGCGGCGCGGCACCGGTGCAGGCGCCGTCGGTCCAGCGGAACGCGTACAGGTGCAGCGGGCAGACCAGCACGGATGCGTCGGTCTGCCCGTCGGCCAGCGGCCCGCCGGAGTGCGGGCAGGCCGCCTGGGTGGCGTGCAGCGACCCGTCGCGCAGCCGGAAGACGGCGACCTGCACGCCCCCGGCCACGAACGCCCGGCCCTCCCCTGGCGGCACGTCGTCCACCCGGCCGACGACGTGCGGTACGCCCGCTCCCCCGGCAGCAGCACCGTCGGCGACCTCGGTGGCCGGCGTGCCGGCCTTCGCCGGTGCGGTGGTGGGCGCCTCGGGGGCGTCGGAGTGGGTGACGCTCATCGGACCGGCACCTTCGGCAGGTCGACCAGCGGCAGCGCGGTGCGGAACTGGCCGGGCGTGGCCGGTTGCCCGCCGTCCTGGCCCCACGGGTCGGTGTAGGCGTCGATCGAGCGCTGCAGGCCGGCGTCCAGCTCGGCGAGGACCTCCGCGCTGCCCTCCAGCAGCACCGCCCTGATCTCGGCCAGCCCGACCCGGGGCACGAAGTCGTAGGTTCGCTCCAGCCAGTTGGCGTTCTCCCGGTAGTACTGGATGAAGCGGCCGCTGAGCTCCATCACCGCCGCCGGGGAGTCGACGGTGGCCAGCAGGTCGCCCTTGCGGATGGTGGCACCGGCCGCGCCGCCGACGTAGACCTCCCACTTGCCGTTGCCGACCGCGACGACGCCGACGTCCTTGACGTAGGCCTCGGCGCAGTTCCGCGGGCAGCCGACCACCGCCATCTTGATCTTGGCGGGGCTCTCGATGCCCTGGAAGCGGGTCTCCAGGTCGATGCCCAGCTGGGTGGAGTCGCCGAGGCCGAACCGGCAGAAGTCCGTGCCCACGCAGGTCTTCACGGTGCGGAAGCTCTTGCCGTACGCGTAGCCCGAGGGCATGCCCAGGTCGGCCCACATGGCGGGCAGGTCCTCCTTGCGGACCCCGAGCAGGTCGATCCGCTGGCCGCCGGTGACCTTGACCATCGGGACCTCGTACTTCTCTGCCACGTCGGCGATCGTCCGGAGCTGGGCCGGGGTGGTCACCCCGCCCTTCATCTGCGGGACGACCGAGAACGTGCCGTCGCGCTGGATGTTGCCGTGCACCCGGTCGTTGATGAACTTGGCGTCGTTCTCCTGCTCGTACTCCGCGCCCCAGACCAGCCGCAGCAGCGAGGTGAGCCCCATCTTGGCCTTGGCGTCCTCCTCCCCGCCCGGGGCCAGGGCGGTGAAGACGGCGGAGACGCTGCGCAGCTGCTGGTCACGGATCGCGGCGATCAGCTCGGGCTTGGCCAGCGGGATGCCCGGCACGTACCAGTTCGCCGAGGCGTCCTCGGTGACGTCGCCGTCGGCGGCCCACTCGACGACCTGCTTCACCAGGAGCTTGCACGAGCCGCAGCCCTTGCCGGCGCGGGTGGCGTCCATGCAGCCGCCGACGCTCGTCGTCCCCGCCTTCACGGTGTCGACCAGCGCCTGCTTGGTCACGCCGTTGCAGTTGCAGACCTGCGAGTCGCCGGGCAGGTCGGCGACTCCCACCTCCGCCGCACCGTCGGAGAGGTCGACGAGCAGCTTGATCCGCTCGGCCGGCAGCGGGGTGCCGCGGTCGAAGGCCTGGGTCAGGAAGGCGACCTTGCGGGTGTCGCCGAGCAGCGTGGCGCCGATCAGCCTGTCGTCCCGGACGACGACCGACAGGTGCACCCCGCGGCGGGGCTCGGAGATCACCAGGAACTCGTCGGTGTCCCGCTCGGGCCGGTTGACGCCCATCGTGGCGACGTCCACCCCGGCGACCTTGAGCTTCGTCGCCGTCCGGGAGCCGTGGTACTCGGCGTCCGGGTCGGTGCCGGTGAGCAGGTCGGCGAGCACCCGGGCCTGCTCCCAGACCGGGGCGACCAGCCCGTACAGCTCGCCGCGGTGCTGGGCGCACTCGCCGACGGCGTAGACGTCGGGGTCGTCGGTGCGCAGCTGGTCGTCCACGACGATGCCGCGTTCCACCTCCAGGCCGCTGAGCAGCGCCACCTCGGTGACCGGGCGGATGCCGGCAGCGATGACGAGCATGTCGGCGTCGATCGCCCGGCCGTCGGCCAGCACGACCCCGCGCACCCGGTCCGGACCGATCGCCTCGGTGGTGCGGGTGGCCAGGTGGACGACGATGCCGAGGGCCTCGACGCTGTGCTTGAGGATCGCCCCGCCGTCGGGGTCCAGCTGCTGGTTCATCAGGTGGGTGCCGGCGTGCACCACCTCGACCTGCAGCCCGTGCCCCTGCAGGGCACGCGCGGCCTCCAGGCCGAGCAGCCCGCCGCCGACGACGACGGCCCGCTCGTGTTCGGCGGCGGCCGCCAGCATCGCCCGGGTGTCGTCGATGGTGCGGAACCCGAAGACGCCGGGGAGCAGCTGCTCGCCGGCGGTGTAGAGGCCGGTCATCGGCGGGATGAACGAGCGGCTGCCGGTGGCCAGCACCAGCTGGTCGTAGGCGGTCGTCGTCCCGTCGTCGGCGTAGACGATCTTGGCGTGGGTGTCGATCCGGTCGACCCGCACCCCGGCCCGCAGCGTCACGCCCTGGTCGGCGTACCAGTCGTGGCTGTTGAGCACGATGTCGTCCTCGTGCTCCTCCCCGGCCAGGACGTGGCTGAGCATGATCCGGTTGTAGTTGCCGTGCGGCTCCTCGCCGAACACGGTGATCGCGAACTGGTCGCCGCCGCCGCGTTCGAGCACCTCCTCGACCATCCGCGCCCCGGCCATGCCGTTGCCGACCACGACCAGCCGCTGCCGGGAGTCGATGCCGTCGGCGTCGTCCATGGCGAAGTGCAGCGTGCTCATGCCCTCGGGGCGGCCCCCGAGCACCGCCGTCATCAGACCTCCACCAGGCCCAGGTCGAGCACCAGCTCGCCGGTGACGCCCACCGGTGCGGCGGCGTGCAGCTCGACCACGGTGCCGCCGTCGAGGTCCTCGACCACCCGCAGCGGCACGTGGCAGTCGCCCTTGGCGCCGATCGGGAACCAGCGCATCGGCTGGCCGTCGCGCACCAGCAGCACGTAGACGAGCTCGTCGGTGGAGTTGCCGCCGCGGAAGTAGAGCGCCTGGGCGCTCTTGCCCTCCGGGACCTGGTAGCGCAGGGCGGGGTCCAGCGGGCCGGGTTTGCCCAGTCCCTCGCCGGTGATCGGGTAGACGCCGTGCAGGAAGCGCGGGGTGCTCTTCACGCTGGTGGTCCTCCTCCGGGATGGGGCGTGCGGGGTGTGGGCCGTCGGTCGGGTGTGCGGGCCGGGTTGCGGCTGGGTGGCCGGTTCCGGTGGCGGGATGCGTTCCTCGGGTTCGCCGACCCGGGAGACGGCGACCGCGCAGGCCTTGAAGGCCGGCATCCGGCTGGTCGGGTCCAGCGCCGGGTCGGTGAGCGCGTTGGCGCTGGAGCCGCCGCCCCAGTGGAAGGGGGCGAACACGACGTCCGGGCGGATCGCGTCGGTGATCAGCGCGTGGAAGCGGGCCCGGCCACGGCGGGTGGACAGCTCGACGACGTCGTCCTGCGCGATGCCGAGGGTGCGCGCCAGGTCGGGGTGGATCTCCGCCCGCGGGGTGGGGGCGACCAGCTGCAGGCTGCGGGAGCGGCGGGTCTGGGTGCCGGACTGGTACTGGGCGAGGACCCGGCCGGTGGTGAGGACGTAGGGGTACTCGGCGTCCGGGCGCTCGTGGGCGTCGACCTGCTCGACCCGCCAGAACCGGGCCCGCCCGTCGGGGGTGGCGAACCGGTCGGTGAACAGCCGCGGCGTGCCGGGGTGGCCGGGGTGCGGGACGGGCCAGAACAGGCCCTGCTCGTCGTCGATCCGCCGGTAGGTGATGCCCGAGTAGTCGGCCGCGCCGCCCGCGCTGGCCCGGCCGAGCTCGGTGAAGACGGTCTCGGCGTCCCCGCTGAAGCCCGGCACGCCGAGCCGGTCGGCGAGCTCGGCGAGCAGCTGGAGGTCGTCACGGACGCCGGCGGGTGGGTCCATCGCCCGGCGGCGGCGGATCACCCGGCCCTCCAGGTTGGTCATCGTCCCCTCCTCCTCCGCCCACATGGCGCTGGGCAGCACCACGTCGGCGAGCTCGGCGGTCTCGGAGAGGAAGAAGTCGCTGACGACGAGGAAGTCCAGGTCGCGCAGCCGGCTGATCACGCGGCGGGCGTCCGGGGCGGAGACGGCGACGTTGGAGGCCATCACCAGCAGCGTGCGGACCCCGTCCTCGGTGCCGAGGGAGTCGAGCAGCTCGAAGGCGCTGCGGCCGGGGCCGGGCAGGTCGTCGGGGTCGACGCCCCAGACCGCGGCCACGTGCGCCCGCGCCGCCGGGTCGGTGATCTTCCGGTACCCGGGCAGCTGGTCGGCCTTCTGCCCGTGCTCCCGCCCGCCCTGCCCGTTGCCCTGCCCGGTGACGGTGCCCCAGCCACTGCCCTCGCGGCCGGGCAGGCCGAGCGCCAGGGCGAGGTTGATCCACGCCTGGGTGGTGTCGACGCCGCTGCGGTGCTGCTCGGCGCCCCGGGCGGTCAGGATGATCGACCGCCGTCCCCGGGCCAGGGCGAAGACGGTGCGGCGCTGCTGCTCCACCGGCACCCCGGTGAGCCGCTCCACCCGGTCGGGCCAGTACCCGGCGACCCCGGCCCGGACGGCGTCGAAGCCGGTGGTGCGGGCAGCGACGTAGGCCTCGTCGACCAGCCCCTCGGCCAGCGCGATGTGCAGCAGCCCGTTGGCCAGGGCCAGGTCGGTGGCGGGCAGCGGCTGCAGGTGCAGCGTGGCGTTGCGGGCGGTGTTGGTGCGGCGCGGGTCGATGACGATGTGCTCGGCACCGCGCACCCGGCCGGCGTCGAAGTACTGCATCGCCGGGGGCATCGTGTCGGCCGGGTTGCTGCCTACCAGCACGACGACGTCGGCCTCGGCGATGTCGGCCAGCGGGAAGGGCAGGCCGCGATCGAGCCCGAACGCCCGGATCGCCGCACCGGCCGCCGAGGACATGCAGAACCGGCCGTTGTAGTCGATGGCGCTGGTGCGCAGCGCCACCCGGGCGAACTTGCCGAACTGGTAGGCCTGCTCGTTGGTCAGCCCGCCGCCGCCGAAGCAGCCGACCGCGTCGCGGCCGTGGTCGCGCTGGGTGGCCCGGACAGCCGCGACCACCCGGTCGAGGGCGACCTCCCAGCTGCTCTCCACCAGCGGGCTGGTGCGGTCGGTGGGGTCGGCGCGCACCAGCGGCCGGGTGAGCCGTTCGGGGTGGTCGAGCAGCTCGGGGGCCGACCAGCCCTTGGAGCAGAGCCCGCCGCGGTTGGTCGGGAAGTCGGCCGGCACCAGGGTGGCCGGGCGATCGCCGGCGGTCATCGTGACCCCGCACTGCAGGGAGCAGTACGGGCAGTGGGTGGCGGTGGTGCGCGTGCCGACGCCGGGGGTGGGCAACGAGACGGCGGCGGACACATCTGCGAGCGTGCGGGGGCGCCGTTTCCCGGTGGGGGCGCTGAGGTCAAGGTCGCGTTCCGTCGGCCTCACACCGGAGCGCCCAGGACGGTGCACCGTTCCGCCCGCCCGCCCGGCGCCCGCGCGGCACGGCGAGTGACAGTGCAGCGGGCTTCCGCGGCCCGGGGAGCCCGCTGCGCTGTCACTCGATGCGTCGTCCTGTGTGCACGGCTCGCCTCCGCGCCGATGGACGCCCTACCGTCGAGCCACGCGGTCACGATCGACAGGCGGAGGTGGAGACGATGCGACGGTGCCTGGTGCTCGCCAACCAGACCCTCGGTGGGCCCCGCCTGCTGGAGACGATCCAGCAGCGGATGGCCGCCCGACAGCACGAGTTCTACGTCGTCGTCCCCGCCACGCCCGTCGCCCACCAGGAGCGGGCGACCGTCGGGAACGGCACGTCGACCGACCCGGCGCGCGCCGTGGCCACCCAGCGCCTGACCGACACGCTGGACCAGATCCGCGGACTCGGCGCGCCTGCGGACGGCGAGGTCGGCGACCCCGATCCGCTGCAGGCCGTGCGCCTGGCGCTGCGCCGGTTCGCCGCCGACGAGGTCGTGGTGTCGACCCTGCACCGGGGGGTCTCCCGCTGGCTGCGGGCCGATCTGCCGAGCCGGATCGAGCGGTCCTTCGGCCTGCCGGTCGAGCACGTGATCGGTGGGTCGGGACCGGACTGACGCCTCGTCGGCCCGCCGCACCATCGAGTTCCGGGCCGGGGAGGCTGGTGTGCGTCCCGGCTCCGGGGCAGGCTGTCCGCCGTGGACGAGCAGACCGAGCAGCGGCTGGTGCAGGTGGCGACCGACGAGATGCGGGTGCCCTTCTGGGTGGTGCTCGCCGGGGTCGGCGTGGGCTCCTTCTGGACGTTGATGGGCGTCCTCGTCGGCACCCGGGTGGCCCGACGGCGCTGAGCTCCACCCGCTGCGTCCGGGATCCGTGCCAGTCTGATCCGGTGTTCGAGGACGGGGGCGAGGTCCTGGCCCTGCTGATCCCGGCGATCGGTGCCGGGGTGGGCGGGCTGTTCGGCCGGCGGCTGCGGCACCAGCGGCTGCGGCGCCGGATGCGCGAAGGCCGCACGGAGCTGTCCGCGCGCTCCCCGGACGGCTGGGGCCTCTCCCTGACGCGGAGCTGGCGGACCTACCTCGCGACGCCGCGGCTGGGCGAGCTGGTGTTGCGTCGCAGGTTCCGGCGCGACGGGGCGGGGCACGCGGTCACGGTGCTCGCCGTCGACCCGCAGACCCGCCGGCCGCGCCCTCGTGAGTGGTGGCGCATGCAGGCAACGAGGTCCCGGGTGCTGACCGTCCGGACCCCCGAGGGCCGCCTCGAGCTCGCCGTCCCCGAGTACCAGGTGGACTGGCTGCGGGACCGGCTGGCCGGCCACGCCGGCTAGGGCACCGTCCCGGACGTCCGGCGCTCAGTAGCGGGAGATCTCCACCAGGTTGTCGTCCGGGTCGCGCACGTACACGCTGCGCATCGCACCCAGCGCCCCCTGCTTGGTCACCGGCCCGACCTCGACGGGCACACCGTGCGCGGCGAGCTCGTCCCGCACCTGGTCCAGCGGGTCCTCGGTGACCAGGCAGAAGTCGGCCGTGCCGGTGCCGGCGTGTGCGGCGCGGGGCTCGAACTCGGCTCCGCGCACGTGCAGGTTGATCTTCTGCCGGCCGAACCGCAGCGCCGTCCGCCCCTCCCCGAAGGTCTCCGCGGTCATGCCGAGCACCTGCGTGTAGAAGGCCAGGGTCCGGTCGAGGTCGGCCACGGTCAGCACCAGGTGGTCGATCCGGTCGATGCGCATGTGCTGGTCCTACCCCGGATCCGCATGCCGCCACAGCCGTGGGGCCAGCACGAGGAGGACCACCGCCAGGACGGCGATCACCGCCTGCCCGACCCGGCCCACGGTCACGCCGCCGGTCGGGTCCAGGGCGTAGTTGGCCCACCCGTTGGCCGCGGCATCGGTGACGAAGACCGCCACCGCGAGCACCACGCCGCTGCGCCGCCGCTGCCACAGCAGCACCGCGGCCAGCGGGTCGGCCAGGGTCAAGCTGACGAAGTAGAGCCGCAGCCAGGCCGGTAGCCCGGGGTACGGATCCAGGCCACCGACGGCCAGCTGGACGACGTGCACGACCGTGCCGAAGGCGAGCAGCAGCACGTACCCGAGGACGACGGCCCGCACGGACCGCGGGGCACCGGCCCAGGCGCGGTCGCTCAGTCCCACCGGCCGCGCAGGCGCTTGGTCTCCCCGCGCTGCTTCTTCGCCGTGATCCGCCGCTCCTTCGAGCCGCGGGTCGGCTTGGTCTTCCGCCGGGCCGCGGGCGGGGGCGCGATCGCCCCGCGGAGCAGCGCGGCGAGCCGGGCTCGGGCGGCCTCCCGGTTGCGCAGCTGCTGGCGGTGCTCGCTGGCGGCGATGGTGAGCACGCCGTCGACCAGCCGGTCGCCGAGCCGCTCGACCAGCCGCTGGCGCTGGGTCTCGGTCAGCCCGGGCAGCTGCAACGGCGACACCGCGAGCTCCACCCGGGAATCGGCGGTGTTGACCCCCTGCCCACCGGGCCCCGAGGACCGGGAGAACCGCCACGACAGCGCCCCCGCCGGGACGACGAGACGGTCGCTCACCGGCAGGTCGCCGAACGCATCGTCTCCGGGCACGTCGCACAGTCTCCCGGACGGCGGTCGCCGTCACGACCGAGTTCCCGCTCCGGTGCCAGACTCAGGCGGTGTCGACCCGCCGCCTCGTGCTCGTCCGCCACGCCGAGGCGGGCTCCGCCGCCGTCGACGCCGACCGCCCGCTGACCGCCGGCGGCGCCCACCGGGCCACCGCGATCGGCGCCTGGCTGGCCGACAACGGGATGACACCTGCGCGGGCGCTGGTCTCCCCCGCCCGCCGGACCGTGCAGACCTGGGAGCGGGCCGGCGGCGTGGCTCCCGTCCTGGACCCGCGGCTCTACGACAACACCGTCGAGGCGCTGCTGGCGGTGGTGCGGGAGACCCCCGACGAGGTGGACCAGCTGGCCGTCGTCGGCCACAACCCCTCGATCAGCGTGCTCGTGGCACTCCTCGACGACGGGCAGGGGGACGACGCGGCCCGGCGCGGCTCCGCGAGCGGGTTCCCGGCCGGTGGGGTGGCCGTCCTCGACCTGAGCACGCCGTTCTCCACCGTCGGCCCCGGCGCAGCCCGGCTGTCCGCCTTCGCGGTGCCCGGCAGCGACTGAGCGGTACGCCGCACGCCCCGGTCGGGTGAACGGCCACCGTCCACGGGGGCCGTCCGCAGCCTCACGCGGTCCAGCTGTCGCCCGGTCGGCTGAAGCCCCGCGGTTCACCTGGCCGGGTTCGTCACTGGGTGTGACGCTGGGCGAGTGACTCAGGACGCCTCACCCCGGCTGCACCTGGTGACCGGCAACTCCGTCGCCCCGCTACCGGACGGCGCGCGACCGGCCGGTCCCCAGCCGGCGGAGGTCGCTGCCGACAACCCCGTGATGGCTGACCTCCTGCGCCGGGCCGAGGCCCTGGACGCCCGGGTCGCCGCGGAGACCACCGCGCGCCCGCTGCACCCCGCCGGTCTGGTCGCGGTCGGGGCGGTGCTGACCGTCGTCCTCGCCCTGCTGGGTCGCCAGCCGTGGCAGCTGCCCACCCGCGACGGCGGCGCGGTCGCCGACGTCCCGCAGTCGCTGGTGACCTTCCTGCTGCTCAGTGCGGTCCTGTGCGTCTGGACCGCCGGCCGGCTGACCCGCCCGGCGGCGACCCTGCGCTCGGCCACCGCCGCCCAGACCTGGTGGGCGCTGCTCGGCGGGGCGGCCGTGGTCTCGCTGGCCGCCACCGTGTCGCTGGCCTCCTTCGCCGGCTACGAGGGGCCGGGTGACCTGCTCGCGCGCTGCGCGGTGGTCGCCGTGCCGGCCGTCCTGGCCGGGTTCCTCGCCCGGTACGACGGGCGCGCGGCCCGCATCCGGCTGGCCCTGGGCACCGGGCTGGTCACCGTGCCGCTGTGCGGCCTGGGCTGGGCGCTGCTGTCCTCCTCCGCCCGGTCGACGGCCGGCCTCGCCGACGTCCTGACCATGACCGGCATGGCCGCCGCCATCCCCCTGGCCCTGGCCGTCGCCTTCGTGGCAGCCGACCGGCGCCACCGGCGTTGATCACACCGGCGTGATGTCGGTCGTGTACGCGAGCTCCCGGGAGGCCTCGACGTCGGCGGCCAGCGCCTCGACCCGGGCGCGGGCCAGGCCGTAGGAGTCCGAACCGAGGAGCTGGTGCAGGGGCGCGCCCCCGGACGTGGCGACGGTGATGACCGCCCGGGCGGCCTTGGCCGGGTCGCCCAGCTGGGTGCCGGGCATCGCCAGGTGCGCCTCGGTCATCTCCCGGATCGCGTCGTACCCCTTCGTCGTGCTGGCCGGGAGGCCCAGCGAGGAGGGCCGCAGGAAGTCCGTCTGCATGTAGCCGGGCTCCACCAGGTGCACCTGGACGCCGAAGCCGGACACCTCGGCGGCGAGTGACTCGGTCAGTCCCTCCAGCGCGTACTTGCCGGCGCAGTAGAGCCCCCATCCCGGGAAGGCCGTCAGACCGAGGATCGAGGAGACGTTGATGACGTGGCCCCGGCCACGGGCGCGGAACTGCGGCAGCACGGCGCGCAGGACGTTCCACACGCCGAAGACCTGCACGTCGAACATCTCCCGCGCCTCCGCGTCGGTGACCTCCTCGACGGCGGCGAGGAAGCCGTAGCCGGCGTTGTTGACCACGACGTCGAGAGCGTCGAAGCGCTCGGTCGTCCGGCGGACCGCGTCGGCGACCGCCTGCTCGTCGGTGAGGTCGAGCTCGACGGGGAGCAGCCGCGCGGTGTCCACGTCGCCCAGGGCCGTGGTGAGGCGCTCGGTCGACCGGGTCGTGGCGGTCACGTTGTCGCCGCGCTGCAACAGCTGGCGGACCAGCTCCAGGCCCAGGCCGCGCGACGTGCCGGTGACGAACCAGGTGGCGGGGGTGGGGACGGACAGGGTCACGGGGATCTCCTCTTCGATTGCGGACGACAGCGCCCCGATCACGACCGCTGCTCGCTCCGGGACGAGGACGAGCCTGCTGGCCGATACGCCGCAGCGGAGCCGCCGAGCAGGCCCAGCACTGCCCGGGAACGGCCTGCCAGGGAACGGTGTGCCCACCCAGGCAGACCACGGCCGGCCGCGCGGGCGGCACACTGAGGGCATGGCAGGACGCACCGAGCTGGGCGACTTCCTCCGCAGCTGCCGCGCCGACGTGACGCCCGACATGGTCGGGCTGGACGGCGCCCTGACGTCCGGCCGGCGGGTCCGCGGGCTGCGCCGCGAGGAGGTCGCGCACCTCGCCGGGGTCAGCGTGGACTACTACACCCGACTGGAGCAGGGGCGGCATGCCAGCCCCTCTGCAGCGGTCGTCGACGCGCTCGCCCGGGCGCTGCGGCTCGACCCCGCCGCCCGGGCCCACCTGGCCGACCTCGCCCGGCCGGGGCGCGGGCGGCCCGAACGCCAGCAGGCGCAGCGGGTGCGGCCCGCAGTGCACCAGATGCTCGACTCGCTGGTCGACCACCCGGCGTTCCTCATCGGCCGGCGCACCGACGTCCTGGCCGCCAACCCCCTGGCCCGGGCGCTGATCGCCGACTGGGACGCACTCCCGGCCCGGCACCGCAACTACACCCGGTGGCTGCTGCTGGACCCCGCCGCCCGGCGGACCTACGAGGACTGGACGGCCGTCGCCGCCGACGCCGTCGGCAACCTGCGCCTGGACGCCGGCCGCCACCCCGACGACCCGCTGCTCGAACGCCTCGTCGGCGAGCTGTCCGTCGAGAGCCCGGAGTTCCGCGGCTGGTGGCAGGACCGACGAGTGCACGAGCGCACCCACGGCACCAAGCGGATGTGGCATCCGGCGATCGGCTCGGTGGTCATCCACTACGAGGCGCTCGCACTGCCCGGCGACCCCGACCAGACGCTGTTCGTCTACAGCACCGAGCCGGGCAGTGCCTCGCACGACGGCATGCGCCTGCTGGCCTCGTGGACGGCGCACCAGCGTGCGCACACCGCGCAGGCGCAGCGGGGCGAGGAGCAGGCTCTCCCCGGATCGCGGAGTCCAGGGGCATGAGCACCCTCGCCGAGGCACTCCGCACCGGGACCGTCGTGGCCGACGGCGGCCTCTCCACCGAGCTCGAGTCCCGCGGGCACGACGTCACCTCGTCGCTGTGGTCGGCCCGCCTGCTCCGCGACGACCCGGCGGCCGTCACCGCCGCGCACGCCGCCTTCGCGCGCGCCGGCGCCCAGGTCGCCACCACCGCCAGCTACCAGGCGTCCTTCCCCGGCTTCGCCGCCGCGGGCATCGACGGCTCGCAGGCCCGCGCGCTGATGACCCGCTCGGTTCGACTGGCCCGCGACGGCCTGGCCCAAGCGGGCCGGGACGGCTGGGTGGCCGCGTCGATCGGGCCCTACGGCGCCTTCCTGGCCGACGGCTCGGAGTACACCGGCGACTACGTCGAGCACGTCTCCGTCGCCGAGCTGCGCGCGTTCCACCGGCCGCGGCTGGCCGTGCTCGCCGAGGCCGGGGCGGACGTGCTCGCCTGCGAGACGCTGCCCGCCGCCGCCGAGGTGGAGGCGCTGCTGACCGAACTGGACGAGCTCGGTGTCCCGGCCTGGCTGTCGCTGACCTCGGCGACCGGCCCGGACGGGGTGCCGCGCACCCGGCGGGGTGAGCGGCTGGACGAGGTCTGCGCGATGGCCCGGGACGTCAAGGCGGTCATCGCCGTCGGGGTGAACTGCACCGACCCGGCCGGGGTGCCTGCCGCGGTGGCCGCCGCCGCGGCCAGCGGGAAGCCGGGAGTGGCCTACCCGAACAGCGGCGAGGCGTGGGACGCCACCGCCCGCCGGTGGACGGGCCGGCCGGGCGTCGGCGACGTGTCGGGGTGGCTGGCCGCCGGCGCCCGGCTGGTGGGTGGGTGCTGCCGAGTGCGACCGGACGACGTCCGCGCCCTCGCCGATGCCGTCCCACTCCCCCGCGACTGAGCAGTACCGGTCGCCGACACGCGCGGAAACGCCGGCGTCAGCGACCGGAACTGCTCACTCGGCCGGGCAGCCGGTGACCTCTCAGGCGGGCACCGGGTCCTCCCCGCGGGCGCCTCCCGGCCGGCAGCGCACCAGCCGGCGCGCGGTGAGCCAACTGCCGCGCAACGCCCCGTGCCGTTCCAGCGCCTCGATCGCGTACGCCGAGCAGGTCGGCGTGAAGTGGCAGCACGGACGACGCCGTGGGCTGACCTCACGCTGGTACAGCCGGACGGCGCCGATGAGCCGATCGGCCAGCTGCCCGCCCGGGCTCTCCGCCCGCAGCCGGCGCACCGTCGTCGGGGCCACCAGCAGCAGGTCCATGCCGCAGCCCAGCGCCTGGGCCAGACAGCAGCCGGTGTTCAGGAAGAACAGGTTCTGCAGGCACGACCCGTTGCGCCGGTACCCGCGACCGGGCCCGTAGCCGCCGTACCCCCGCGGCGGGCCGTACCCCCGCCCGTAGCCCGGGCCGTAGCCGCGATGGGGACGGCCCCAGCCACTGCGTCGCCGCCGTGGCCCGCCGCCACCCCAGCCCCAGATGAAGACCACCGGGTCAGAGGATCGGCCGGCCGCCGGTGACGGCGACCCGGGCCCCGGAGACGTAGCTGGACTCGTCGCTGGCCAGCAGCACGTAGATCGGCGCCAGCTCGGCCGGCTGCCCGGCGCGGCCCAGGGGTGTGTCGCCCCCGAAGGCGGCGACCTTCTCCGGCGGCATCGTCGAGGGGATCAGCGGCGTCCACACCGGGCCGGGCGCCACGCTGTTGGCGCGGATGCCCTTCTCCCCCAGCAGCTGGGCCATGCTGGCGGTGAAGTTGGCGATGCCGGCCTTGGTCATCGCGTAGGGCGCCAGGGTGGGGCTCGGGTTGTCCGAGTTCACCGACGAGGAGTTGATGATCGAGGCGCCCGGCTGCATGTGCGGCACGGCGTCGCGGATCAGCGTGAACATCGCGGTCAGGTTCAGCGCGACGGTGTGGTCCCACTCGTCGTCGGTGATCTCGTCGAGGGACTCGTGGCTCATCTGGAAGGCCGCGTTGTTGACCAGGACGTCGATCCCGCCCAGCTCCTCGAGGGCCTTGGGGATGATCGTCTTCTGGTGGGCCCGGTCGGCGAGGTCCCCTGGCACGAGCACGCACTTCCGGCCGGCCTCCTCGACGTACTTGGCGGTCTCCTGCGCGTCCTCGTGCTCGTCGAGGTAGGAGATGAGGACGTCGGCGCCCTCACGGGCGAAGGCGATGGCGACGGCGCGGCCGATCCCGCTGTCACCGCCGGTGATCACGGCGCGCTTGCCGGTCAGCTTCCCGGAGCCGCGGTAGCTCGCCTCGCCGTGGTCGGGCTTGGGGTCCATCTGGCCGAGCGTGCCGGGCGGGGTCTGCTGCTGCTCGGGCTGGGACTCGGGGCGGGGTGACGACACGGTGGTACCTCCTGCAGGGTCCGGGCGGCGGCACCCCAGCGCTCTGCTCACGCAGCCGGCGCGTCCTCCACGCCGGCCCGGTGCCGCGACGTGCTCCCGCCTACCCCTGCGGCGGACCAGCGAACCAGACCCTCGCGACCGTCAGGCGGCCCGACTGGTCAGCGACGCTGCGGGGCTGGGGAAAGCGGCCACGGGACGGCCCGAGAGCTCCCACCGCATCTCCAGGTGACGGCGGCCCGCGCGGTCGACGACGTGCACCCAACGGCACTCCGGGTACAAGTTCTTACGCATGTCTCATCCACCTCTCGTTAACCTTCCGTTCACCTACTGTCCCAGCTGCGTCCACCTCACGCACTCGACCGACCTGTCGTGACCAGATCGTGATCACGAGCGTGCGCCGAGCCCGTGACGCACGCTCTGCGCAGGAACGTCACCGGCATCGGGCACCCTGGACAGCACGATGACGCTCTCTCCTGCCGGCACCGACTCGACCCCGGCCGACTCCCCCGCCGCCGCCCTGCCCTCGCCGGACGTGCCGGCGCTGATCTCCGACCCCGGCGACCTCTCGGAGCTGTTCGCCCTCGGCGACGACCCGGACGCGGTCTTCGCCCGGTTCGCCGAGTGGGCCGAGGCCTCCGGCACGACGCTGTACCCGGCGCAGGAGGAGGCGCTGATCGAGCTGGTCAGCGGCGCCAACGTCGTCCTCGCCACCCCCACCGGGTCGGGCAAGTCGCTGGTGGCCACCGGCGCGCAGTACGCCGCGCTGGCCTCCGACCGGGTCAGCTTCTACACCGCGCCGATCAAGGCGCTGGTCAGCGAGAAGTTCTTCGCCCTGTGCGGCGTCTTCGGTGCGGAGAACGTCGGCATGCTCACCGGCGACGCGAGCGTCAACGCCGACGCACCGATCATCGCCTGCACCGCCGAGGTGCTGGCCAACATCGCGCTGCGCGAGGGGCCGGACGCCGACATCGGCCTGGTCGTCATGGACGAGTTCCACTTCTACGGCGACCCCGATCGCGGGTGGGCCTGGCAGGTGCCGCTGATCGAGCTGCCGAAGGCCCAGTTCCTGCTGATGAGCGCCACCCTCGGCGACGTCACCACCCTGCGGGAGGACCTCAGCCGCCGCACCGGTCGGCCCACCGCGCTGGTCGCCCACGCCGAGCGCCCGGTGCCGCTGCACCACTACTACGCGACGACGCCGATGCACGAGACGATCCAGGAGCTGCTGGACACCCGGCAGGCGCCGGTCTACGTCGTCCACTTCACCCAGGCCTCGGCGCTGGAGCGCGCCCAGGCGCTGATGAGCGTGAACGTCTCCACCAAGGAGGAGAAGCAGGCGATCGCCGACCTGATCGGCGGCTTCCGGTTCTCCTCCGCCTTCGGGACGACGCTGTCCCGGCTGGTGCGGCACGGCATCGGCGTCCACCACGCCGGGATGCTGCCCAAGTACCGGCGCCTGGTGGAGCAGCTGGCCCAGGCCGGGCTGCTCAAGGTCATCTGCGGCACCGACACCCTCGGCGTGGGCATCAACGTGCCGATCCGCACCGTGGTGTTCTCCGCACTGAGCAAGTACGACGGCACCCGCACCCGGCTGCTCAACGCCCGGGAGTTCCACCAGATCGCCGGGCGGGCCGGCCGGGCCGGCTACGACACCGCCGGCACCGTCGTCGTCCAGGCGCCCGAGCACGAGGTGGAGAACCTCAAGCAGTTCGCCAAGGTCGCCGACGACCCGAAGAAGCGCCGCAAGCTGGTGCGCCGCAAGGTGCCCGACGGCATGGTGCCGTGGAGCGAGTCGACCCAGCAGCGGCTGATCAACGCCGACCCCGAGCCGCTGAGCAGCCACTTCCGGGTGTCGACCGGCATGGTGCTCAACGTGCTGGCCCGGCCGGGCGACCCGGTGGCGGCGATGCGGCACCTGCTCACCGACAACCACGAGCCCCGCTCGCGTCAGCTGCGGCACGTCCGCGAGGTGATCGGCATCGCCCGGTCACTGGTCACCGCCGGGGTGATCGAGCGGCTCGAGGTGCCCGAGCCCGACGGCCGCCGCTACCGGCTGACTCTGGACCTGCCGCCGGACTTCCAGCTCAACCAGCCGCTGTCGACCTTCGCGCTCGCCGCGATCGACCTGCTCACCCCCGGCCCGGACGCCGAGGGCAACGACACCTACGCCCTGGACGTCGTCTCGGTCATCGAGGCGACGCTGGACGACCCGCGCCAGATCATCTCCGCGCAGCTCAACAAGGCCAAGGGCGAGGCCGTGGCGCAGATGAAGGCCGAGGGCATCGAGTACGACGAGCGGATGGAGCTGCTGGAGGAGATCACCTACCCGCAGCCGCTCAAGGAGCTGCTCGACCACGCCTTCGAGATCTACTCCGCCGGCAACCCGTGGGCGCGCGACGCGCAGCTCTCCCCCAAGTCCGTCGTCCGGGACATGTGGGAGCAGGCGATGACCTTCCGGGAGCTGGTCAACCACTACGGCCTGACCCGCTCCGAGGGCGCGGTGCTCCGCTACCTCTCCGACGCGTTCAAGGCGCTGCGCTCCGGGGTGCCCGCCGACGCCCGCACCGAGGAGGTCACCGACCTCGTCGAGTGGCTGGGTGAGCTGGTGCGCCAGGTCGACTCCTCGCTGCTGGACGAGTGGGAGCAGCTGACCAGCGCCGACCAGCCGCTGGACGCCCCGGTCGCCGTCCCGGCCCGGCCGCGCCCGCTGACCGGCAACGAGCGGGCCTTCACCGCGATGATCCGCAACGCGCTGTTCCGCCGGGTCGAGCTCATCGCCCGGCGGCGCTGGTACGACCTCGGCGAGCTCGACTCCGCCGCCGGCTGGGACGCCGAGCGGTGGGGCGAGGTCGTGCAGGCCTACTTCGCCGAGCACGCCGAGCTGAACACCGGCGGCGACGCCCGCGGCCCGGCCCTGCTGATCGTGGACAAGTCCGAGCCGCGGCTGTGGCAGGTGCGGCAGATCCTCGACGACCCGGCCGGCGACCACGACTGGGGCTTCGACGCCGAGATCGACCTGGACGCCTCCGACGAGGAGGGCGTGCTGGTCATGCGGCTGCTCGACGCCGGCCGCAAGGACTGAAGAAGGACCCCGTCCTCCTCATCCCTCGCGAGCTCGGGACGAGCCTCTGGACGGGGCCGGACGGCGGAACGTGGGGCCGGGTGGCGGGGGGACGACGGCGGTCGGGTCGCGCCGGCGGCGGAGCTCCAGCGCCAGGCTCTCCTCGCCGCGGGCCATCGCCCACCGGTGGTTGGCCGCGAACGCCGGCCGCAGCAGCCAGCTGAGCCGGGCCAGCAGCGGCTTGGCCGCGCGCACCTGCCAGTCGTAGGTGATGACCACCTCCGGCCCCTCCTGCGCGAAGGTCCAGCGGCCCTTGCCCACCAGGTCACCGACCGCGGCGAGGGCGAACCCGGTGTCGGTCATCGTCTCGGTGATCCGCAGCGTCCAGCGCAGCGTGTAGGGCAGCCATCCGGTCGTGAAGACCTCGACCGTGCGCCCGACCCCGTCCGGCCCGCCGTCAGCGACCGGCACGACGTCGAGGTAGACCGCCGGCCACCACCGCGGCAGGGAAGCGCTGTCGCTGAGCACCGCCCGCACCTCGGCGATCGTGCCGGGCACTCGCCAGACGGTGACGAAGCAGTACGCGGGCGGGGCTGTGGGCACGACCGGCACTCTCCTCACCCGTGCGGGGGCTGTCCACGCCGACCCCGAGGCGGGCAGCGCACCGACGGCGCGGGCGACCCGATCGGGGTATCCAGGTCCCGCCCCCAGGCGCCGAAGACCTCGGTGGACGCACCGGCGAGCCGAGCCGGGCCCGAGGACGAGGACCGACATGCCCCCACTCCCGGCGACGCGGCCGGCGATGCGCCGGTCGGTCTTCCGTCGCCCCGCCGACCTGGTCGAGCGCACCCGCTGGCTGTTCGGGGCCTGCGCCGTCGTCTCCCTGGTGCTCACCTCGTTCGGTGCCGCGGCGGGCGCGGACACCTGGCGCCTGACGGCCATCGCGGTCTCCGTGACCGCACTGCTCGCCTCCTGGCTGCACCGCTACACGGCCCGCCGCGGGTACATCGCCCTGGACCTCCTCGACGCCGTGGCCGTCTGCGTGTTCGCCCTCGCCTCGCCGGTGCCTGCCGTGGCCCTCGGCGTCACCTTCTCCGCACTGTGGTTCCGCGCCGTCTACGGCCGCACCTGGGAGACCTGGGCCTACACGGCGGCCCAGTGCGCCGGCCTGGTCGCCGCGCTCGCGCTGTGGGAGACCGTCCCCGGCCACGTCGGCGCAGCCCCGGCCGCCCCGCTGCTCGGCGCACTGCCGATCGCCCCGCTGCTCGCCGTGGTCTCCCGGCACCTGGTTTCGGTGCTGCAGCAGCACCAGGACGCGCAGGCCTGGGACGCCACGCTCGCGCGGTTGACCACCCAGCTGCTCGGCGTCACCGACGTCGCGCAGATCAGGCAGCACGGCTGGGACGCCGCGGCGGAGATCTGCCGGATCACCCCCGGGCTGTCCGTGGTCGTCGTCGAGGACGACGGAGCCCACCTGGTCGTGCAGCGGTCCGTCGGCCCGGTCCAGCAGCTGCCCGGCACCCTCGACCGCGCTCCGGCCGCCGCAGGCCTGGCCGCTGCCGCCGGCGCGCACGAGCCCCGGCGCATCACGGCTCCGCAGCAGCTCGTGACGTCGGCCGGCGGGGCGCGCAGCTGGGCGGCGGTCCCGATGCCGGACGAGTCGGGCAGGTACCTCCTGCTGGGCGGCAGCGTGCTGCACGCCGAGGGCGTGGCCCTGGTCCAGTCGCTGGTGGCCCAGACGGCCCTCGCCGTGCGGGCGACCAGCGCGTACCGCGAGCTGGAGGTGCAGGCGCGCACCGACGCCCTCACCGGCCTGGCGAACCGCAGCAGCTTCTCCGCCGCGCTGGCGGCAGCGACCTCCGGCACGGACGGCGACCCGTGGGTGCTGTTCCTCGACCTGGACGACTTCAAGCTGGTCAACGACCGGCTGGGGCACGCCGCGGGCGACGAGCTGCTCCGCGCGGTGGGCGCCCGGTTGGCCGGCGTCGTCCGTGCGCCCGGCCTGTGTGCCCGGCTGGGCGGCGACGAGTTCGCCGTCCTGGTGCACGCCGCCGACGCCGGGGACGCCGAGACGCTGGGCCGTCGACTGGTCGAGGTGGCCTCCACGCCGGTCCAGCTGGCCGCCGGCACGGCGCGGGTTGGCGCCAGCGTGGGCGCCGCGTGTGTGCTGCCCGGCGTCTCCTGGACCAGCACGCTGCAGCAGGCCGACCTGGCGATGTACGCCGCCAAGGCGGCGGGCAAGAACCGGGTGCGGGTCGCCGGCTCCCCGCCGCCGGTCAGCGCCGGAGCGCTCACCCTCGCCTGACCGTCCGTGCGCGGGCTCACACGAGGCCGCTGTGACACCCTCGCGGCGATGCGGGCATGACGGCGTGGGAGATGGTCGCGGTGGCCGCCGCCGGGCTGGCCGCCGGCGGCATCAACGCCGTCGTCGGCTCCGGCACCTTGGTCACCTTCCCGGTGCTGCTGGCCGTCGGACTGCCGCCGGTGACCGCGACCATCACCAACTCCCTCGGCCTGGTCCCCGGCAACCTGACCGGGGCGATCGGCTACCGCCGGGAGCTGCAGGGTCAGCGCCGGATGCTGTTGCAACTGCTCCCCGCGTCGGTGCTCGGGGCCCTCACCGGCGCCTTCCTGCTCCTGCACCTGCCCGCGTCGGCGTTCGAGGCCATCGTGCCGGCGCTGGTGGGGCTGGCCGTCGTCCTGGTCGCCGTGCAGCCGCTGCTGCAGCGCCGGCTGGCCGCGCGCCGGGCCCGAGCGGGCACCGTCGAGGAGGAGCAGGGGATCGGCCCCGGCCGGCTGGCCGGGCTGTTCGCCGGCGCCTACGCGACCGGCACCTACGGCGGCTACTTCGCCGCCAGCCAGGGGGTGCTGCAGATCGGCATCTTCGGGTTGCTGCTCCGCGAGCCGTTGCAGCGGCTCAACGCCATCAAGAACGTGCTGACCCTCGCCGTCAACGCGGTGGCGGCGCTGGCCTACGTGATCGTGGCGACGGAGCGGATCGACTGGCGCGCGGCCGCCCTGGTGGCCGGCGGCGCACTGGTCGGCGGGTACGTCGGGTCGACGTTCGGACGGCGGCTGCCCGCGGCGCTGCTGCGGACGGCGATCGTGGTGCTCGGGCTGATCGCGATCTGGGTGCTGCTGCGCCGATGAGCGTCCTGGAGTTCGGGCTCCTGGTGCTGGCCGGGCTGGGTGCCGGGCTGATCGGCAGCATCGCCGGGCTGGCGTCCCTGATCAGCTACCCCGCGCTGCTGGCCACGGGCCTGTCGCCGGTGACGGCCAACGTGACCAACACCGTGGCGCTGGTGCTCAGCGGCGTCGGCGCGGTGAGCGCGTCCCGGCCGGAGCTGACCGGCCAACGGGACCGGCTGGTGCGACTGGGGGCCGCCGGGCTGCTCGGTGGCGTCGCCGGTGCGGTCCTGCTGCTGCTCACCCCGGCGACGGCCTTCGAGCGGCTGGTGCCCTTCCTGATCGCCGGGGCCTCGGTCGCCATCCTCGTCCAGCGCCCGCCCCGGGAGCTGGCCGCCGAGGGGGCGGCGACCGGGCGACGGCACCGCGACCACTGGGGCCTGGTGCTGGGCACCTTCGGGGCCTCCGTCTACGCCGGCTACTTCGGAGCTGCCGCCGGCGTCGTGCTGTTGGCGATGTACCTGCTGGTCACCGGCGAGGGGGTGCCGCGCAGCAACGCAATGAAGAACGTCGTCCTGGCGCTGGCCAACGGGGTGGCCGCGGTGGGCTACGCCTTCTTCGCCGACGTCGCCTGGCTGGCCGCCCTCCCCCTGGCGATCGGCTTCCTGCTCGGCGGTCGGCTCGGCCCGCGGGTGGTCCGCCGGGTGCCGCAGACGCTGCTGCGCCGGCTGATCGCCGTCGCCGGGGTGGCCCTCGCCGTCCGCCTCGGGCTCGACGCGTTCGGCTGACGTCCCGGGGTGGTGCCCAACCGCTGGCACGGGCAGGGTGACCCGGGGTGCTGACGACGGACGC
Organism: Modestobacter sp. VKM Ac-2978; assembly: GCF_026968025.1. NCBI lineage: Bacteria > Bacillati > Actinomycetota > Actinomycetes > Geodermatophilales > Geodermatophilaceae > Modestobacter > Modestobacter sp. VKM Ac-2978. The sequence goes on from NZ_JAPVBP010000013.1 coordinate 53,134, forward strand.
CGGCACCGACAGGAGGCGTCATGACCCGGCCCGGGCCTGCGGCACAGGAGTTCGCCCACGCACTCGAGCAACTGCCACCGCCGGAGCTGCGCGGCCCGGAGATGCTCGCCGTCCGGCTGTCCCGGGCCTGCGTGGCCGCCCTGCCGATCGACGGAGCGGGGCTGAGCGTCCACGACCCGAGTGGCCTGCGGACACCGATCGGCGCCAGCGACGCCACCGCATCCCGGGCCGAGCGGCTGCAGTTCACCCACGGCGCGGGTCCCTGCCTGCGGGCTCATGACGACGGCACCGCCATCGCCTTCGACGAGGGTGAGATCGCCCGCAACTGGCCCGACCTGCACGACGCGCTGGTCGGCGAGACGCCGTTCCGCGCCGTCCTGTCGGTGCCGCTGCTCCCGCCGCTGGGCCCGCTGGTGGTGCTGGACCTCTACGTGCGCGAGCTCGCCGCGCTGCCGACCACCGACCGGGAGGACGTCGCCGACGTGACCATCGCGCTGACCCGGGCCATGGTGGCCGCGGCCCTCGGTGCACCGATCACGGAGGGCCGTCGCGGCTGGTGGGACGGGCCGGACGCGCTGAGCCGGGCGCGGGTCTGGCAGGCGACCGGGATGGTCGACGTCGCCCTGGGCCTGGAGACCGCCGACGCGCTGGCCGTGCTCAAGGCCCATGCCTTCGCCACCGGTCAGGTGGTGGACGACGTCGCCGCCGACCTGATCAGCGGCCGGCTCGACGTCGACACCCTCCGCCTGGCCGCCGGGAGCGACCACCAGGACTGACCGTGAGCCGATGAGTCTCCCGGGGTGCGCCGGTCCCTGCTGACGTCAGCATCCGTCGTCGTCGGAGGTGCACGTGCCCGGAGCAGCCTGGACCGATCCCCTCACCCCCCTGCTCGGCCGGTGGCGTACCAGCGGCGCCGTCCTGGACGACGACGGCGCGACGACCGCGCAGATCACCGGCACCGACGTCTACGAGCTGATGCCCGGCGGGGGCTGGGTGGTGCACCGCTGGGTGTTCTCCGCCGACGGCGTGCGGGCGCGCCTGTGCGCCGCGGCCGACGGGACGTCGATGACGGCCACGTGGGAACGCTCCACCCCCGCCGGCTGGGTGCGCTGGATGGTCCTCGACTTCACGGCTCTTCATCAACCGACCGGTTGACAAACCCCGCGGACAGGTCCACTCTCTTCTTCAACCGATTGGTTGAGGAAGAGAGGAGGCGCAGTGGCGGCAGATGCCCTGTCCCGGGTGTTCTCGGCCCTGGCCGACCCCACCCGGCGCGACATGGTGGCCCGGCTCGCCCTCGGCGACGCCACGGTCAACGAACTCGCCGCCCCCTACGACGTGAGCCTGCAGGCGGTGTCCAAGCATCTCAAGGTGCTCGAGGACGCCGGCCTCGTCAGCCGCAGCCGGGAGGCCCAGCGCCGCCCGGTGCACCTGGAGGCGCAGGTCTTCGACCTGATGACGAAGTGGATCGAGCGCTACCGCCGCGAGGCCGAGCAGCGCTACCGCCGACTGGACGACGTCCTGGCTGCCATGCCGGACGACGTCTCCCCCACCCCTGGACAGGAAGGCCCGTCATGACCAGCACCAGCACCCGAGAGACCCAGATCGTCGCCGACCCCGACGTCCCGCTCGTCCGGATCACCCGCGAGTTCGACGCGCCCCGGGAGAAGGTCTTCCGCGCGCACACCGACCCGGCCCTGGTCGTGCAGTGGCAGGGCCCGAACGGCCTCGAGGCGCGGATCGACCACTACGACTGCCGCACCGGCGGCTCCTACCGCTACGTGCACGTCTCCGGCGGCGAGGAGCACGGCTTCCACGGCTGCTTCCACGAGGTCCGCTCCCCCGAGCTCATCGTGCAGACCTTCACCTACGAGGGCTTCCCGGACGGCGTCGCGCTGGAGAAGCTCGTGCTCGAGGAGCTCCCCGGCGGGCGCACCCGGCTCACCGCGACCTCGCTGGTCGACTCCTTCGAGGGCCGGGACGGCTTCCTGGCCAGCGGCATGGAGAGCGGGGTGCGGCAGGGCTACCAGCGCCTCGACGCCCTGCTCGCCGGCTGATCCCGGCCCGAGGAGGAGCGGCGGGCCTGGCCCGGGTGTGGCCCGGTCAGCGGGGACAGCGCTGACCGGGCCGGGGGTCAGACCCCGCCGTTGGTGACGTAGGCGCTCAGCAACAGCACGAACGCGCTGGCGGTGATCAACAGCCGGGCCGGGGTGAGGCCGTTGAGCAGACCGGCGATCACCCCGGCGTTCGAGGCCCGCACCTCGGCGGCCTGGGCGCCGCGGCGGAGCAGCCGCACCTCGTCGGCCAGCAGGGTGCCGCCGGCGCCCAGCAGCGTCAGCCCGAGGACGACGAACACCAGGGACAGCCGCTGGTCGAAGGTGTCCACCGCCGGCGCCAGGAACAGCACGACGATGAGACCGAGCAGCAGGCCGATCCCCGCGCCGGCCACCGGCGCCCAGGGGCCCATCCGCACCATCGGTCCGCCGCGCCGGGGCAGCCGCGGCCGAGGCCGGAAGCCGACCGGAGCGGTCGGGTGGGGAGGAGCCGGTGGTTCGGTGGCCGGTTCCTCCCGCTGGTCCGGCTCGGCCGCGGCAGCCGCCTCGACCGGTGCACCCTGGGGCACCTCGTCCGGGGTCTCCGGCACGGCCGGTCCCGGTTCGCCCTGCGTCCGTTGGCCGGGCACCACCGCCGCCGTCGACCCGGTGTCCGTCCGTCGTCCGTCCTGCTCGACCGGTCCGGCCGCCAGCACGTCCTGCTCGTCGCTCATCTGTGTGATCACCTCGGGTGCGGACGCTAGGTGGGCCCTGCGACGAAGCGGCGCAGGTGCTCGGGTGTGGCGCGCGGGACGCGCGGGACACCGGCGGGGAGTGACCCACCGTGGTCCCCCAGGTCCACAGCGTCAGCTCTCCCGGCGGAGCGTCCGCTCCGCCGGCAGAGCGTCGGCTACAGCAACCGCCGGCTGTCCTCGGCGACGAGCCGCAGCCAGCGGTACCCGTAGCCCTCCAGCGCCAGCTCGACCGACCCGTCCTCCGCGAGCTGCTCGCCGCCCGCGGTGAGCAGGTCCTCCAGCCGGTGACCGGCTCCGCAGCCGGGCACCGTGAGCGGCACCGTCAGGGGGTCCGGGCCGAGGTTGTGCACGGCGACCAGCGCCCCGTCGTCCCAGGTGCACAGGTGCGCCAGGACGGCGGCGTGCGGCTGGTCCAGCAGCTGGAACCCGCCCCAGCCGAGTTCCGGCGACTCGCGGTAGCGCCGGATGAGCAGCTTCATGAACGACAGCAGCGAGTCCGGGTCACGGCGCTGGTCGGCGACGTTCACGAACTCCGGCGCGAAGCCGCCGTCGACGACCGGCCGGGTCAGCTGGTCGGCCGGCGCCTCGGAGAAGCCGCCGTTGGCCCCGCCGGTCCACTGCATCGGGGTGCGCACCGACAGCCGGCTGCCGGCTGAGAGGTCCTCCCCCATCCCGATCTCCTCGCCGTAGAAGAGGACCGGGGTGCCGGGGAGGGAGAACAGCAGGCTGTAGACCATCCGCACCCGCCTCGGGTCGCCGGCCAGCATCGGCGGCAGCCGGCGGATCAGGCCCCGGTCGTAGACCTGCATCTCGGGGTCGGGGCCGAAGGCGGCGAACACCTCGGCCCGCTCGTCGTCGCCGAGCTTGTCCAGGGTGAGCTCGTCGTGGTTGCGCACGAACGTGCCCCACTGGCTGTCCGGGGAGATCGCCGGGCGGGCGGCCAGCGAGGCGGCCAGCGGGCCGGCGTCCCCGCGGGCCAGCGACAGGTACATCTGCTGCATCGTGTTGAAGTCGAACTGCATGGTCAGCTCGTCGCCGTCCTGCCCGCCGAAGAACTCCGCCTGCTGCTCGAACGGCAGGTTCACCTCCCCGAGCAGGACGCCCGAGCCGGTGCGGCGGCCCAGGAAGGCCCGCAGCGCGCGCAGGTACTCGTGCGGGTCGGGGAAGTGCGCGGCGTCGTCCTCGTCCACGCCGTCCGTCTCCAGCAGGAACGGGACGGCGTCGACCCGGAAGCCGGACAGGCCCAGCTCCAGCCAGAAGCCCATGATCTTGGCGATCTCGTCCCGCACCCGGGGGTTGGTGACGTCGAGGTCGGGCTGCTCGGAGTAGAAGCGGTGCAGGTACCACTCCCCCGTCTCCGGGCTGTGCGTCCAGATGCCGCCCTCGGCGTCGGGGAAGACCACCTGGTCGCTCGTGTCCGGGGGCTCCTCCGCCCGCCAGACGTAGAAGTCCCGGTACGGGGAGTCCTTGCTGGCCTTGGCCGACTGGAACCACGGGTGCTGGTCGGAGGTGTGGTTGACCACCAGGTCGGCGATGACCCGCATGCCGCGGTCCTTCGCCGTCCGGATCATCTCCACCAGGTCACCGTGCGTGCCCAGCCGCGGGTCGACCCCGTAGTAGTCGGTGATGTCGTAGCCGTCGTCCCGCCCGGCGGTCGGGTAGAAGGGCATCAGCCACAGGCAGGTGACGCCGAGGTCGGCCAGGTGGTCCAGCCGCTGGGCCAGGCCCTCCAGGTCGCCCACCCCGTCGTCGTTCCAGTCCATGAACGTCTCGACGTCCAGGCAGTAGACGACGGCGTTCTTCCACCACAGGTCGGACGTGTCGGTGATCCGCACCGGTCTCCTCCTCAGTCCAGGACGGCGGGCTCGGGCGCCTGCGCCGGACGGCGGGGCTGGGGTGGGCCGGGTGGGTCGATCGCCACCGCGGGGGCCGGTGCGGTGACGTCGAGCTGAGGCAGCACGTGCTCACCGAAGGCGTCCAGGAACGGCAGCTGCTCCTTGCCCACGTGGTGCAGGTACACCTGGTCGAACCCGAGGTCGACGTACTCGGCGAGCCAGGCCGCGTGCTGGCCGAGGTCGCTGGAGATGCGCACGCTCTTCCCCATGTCCTCGGGTCGCACGTGCTGACTGGCCAGGTCGAAGGCCTCGGTCGTGTCCAGGTCCCAGCACAGCGGCGGCGGGAAGACGTTGCTGCGCCACTGGTCGTGGGCGATCGCGGTGGCGCGCTCCGGGTCGGGGTCGTAGGAGACGTGCACCTGGATGGTGAGCGTGCCCTGCCCGCCGGCGTCCCGGTAGGCGGCGATGACCTCGCGCAGCACGTCGTGCGGCTGGTTGATGGTGACCAGCCCGTCGGCCCACTCCGCGTGCCGGGCGGCCGTCCGCGCCGAGACGGCCGGGGCGATGAGCGCCGGCTGCTGCTCCGGCAGCGTCCAGATGCGCGCCCGGTCGACGGTGACCAGCCCGTCGTGGCTGACCTCCTCCCCGGCCAGCAGGGCGCGGATGATGTCGACGCACTCGCGCAGCCGGGCGTCGCGCAGCTCCTTGCGCGGCCAGACGTGCCCGGTGACGTGCTCGTTCATCGCCTCGCCGGAGCCGAGCGCGACCCAGAACCGGCCGGGGAACATCGCGCCGAGGGTGGCGATCGCCTGGGCGATGATCACCGGGTGGTACCGCTGGCCGGGGGCGTTGACCGCCCCGAAGGGCAGCCCGGTGGTGGCCAGCGCCGCACCCAGCCAGGACCAGGCGAAACCCGACTCGGCCTGCCGCGGGTTCCAGGGCTGGAGGTGGTCGGAGCACATGGCCGCGGTGAAGCCGACCTGCTCGGCGTGCTGCACCGCGCGGAGCAGGTCGGTGGGGTGCACCTGCTCGTGGGAGTTGTGGAAGCCGATCACCGTCATGGCGCATGCCTACCGTCAGTGGTGATCATCCGCACGGCGAGCGCCGGTCAGCTGCCCGCGGCCCGGCGGTACAGCCGGCGGCCGGGCGCGGAGCTGATCCCGTGCGCGACGGTGCTGGCCGCGACCACCAGCGTGCCCGCCGCCCACAGCCGCGGGTCGGTCACGCCGTCCTCCTCGCTGAGGGTCAGGTAGAACAGCGCGCTCACCCCGATCGGCCCGAACCAGCCCAGGAAGACGGCGTCCCGCAGTCGCAGCCCCAGCGGGCGGGCCAGTGCCAGCAGCACGGGCAGGCGCCGAAGGAGCAGCACCGCCACCGGGAAGACCACCGCCGCCCAGCCGAGGTCGGCCCACGCCGACCAGGGCAGCAGGATGCCGAGCAGCAGGAACAGCGGGAGCACCAGGTACCGGTTCACGCCCTCGTCGATGGTGTTCTGCGGGCCGACCTCGTCCTGGGCGACGGCGAAGTTGTAGGCCAGCCCGGCGACGAAGACGGCCAGGACGCCGTCGGAGTTCGCGATCCGGGCGATGCCGAGCACCGCGACCGCCAGCACCAGCGTGAACACCAGCGACGGGCCCTCGTCGACGTCGGAGCGGCTCATCGCGAAGCTCATGGCGCGGCCGGCGATCAGGCCGACCACGATCCCGATCACGGTGCCGACGACGACCTGGTAGAGCCCGTCGAGGGCGGCGTGCCCCAGGGAGTCGGCGAGCACGAGCGCGATCCCGAGCAGGACCAGCGGCAGGGCCAGGCCGTCGTTGGCGCCCGACTCCTCCGAGAGGAGCTGCCGGGTGCGGGCCGGGAGGTGCTCCTCGGCCGGCTTCCCGGTGACCACGCTGGAGGCGAGCACCGGGTCGGTGGGGGTGATGCAGGCGCCGATGAGCGCGGCCAGGGCGACCGGGATGCCGAGCACCAGCCAGGCCAGGCCGGCCGAGAGCGCGGCCATCCCGAGCATGCCCACCGTCACCAGCACCGTCGTCGGGGTGACCACCGGGCGCAGCCGGCGCACCGGGAAGCGCAGCGCCACCCCGATCAGCGAGATCGCGAGCAGCACCCGGGCCATCTCGTGCACCAGGGGCGTGCGGAGCGGGTCGCTCAGCTCGACCAGCCCGAGGACCTGCGGGCCAACGACCACCCCGAGCAGCAGCGCCAGCAACGGCTCGCTGAACGGCAGGTCGCGCATCTTGCTGGACAACGCGGCCAGGGCCACCGCCAGGCTGCCGACCAGCGCGTACCCCAGGTGCAGGTCCTCCACGATCTCCCTCTCCGCCCGGCTCGGCTGACGCAGGACGACGCGCCGGTCACGTGCCCCGGCGCCCCCTGCCCACCGGCCGCCCGCCGGGAAACACCGACCGCTCGTCCGGCGGGAGCTCAGAAGGTGATGCCCAGGGCGATCCCGCCGAGGAAGTAGACCGCGGCGGTGATCAGCACGATGCCGATCACGTTCAGGACGACGCCCGCGCGGATCATCTGCCCGATGGTGACGTAGCCGGAGCCGAACACGATCGCGTTGGGCGGGGTGGCCACCGGCAGCATGAACGCGCAGGTGGCGGCCAGCGCAGCGGGCACCAGCAGCACCAGCGGGAAGAGGTCGAGCCCGAGGGCGACCCCACCGAGGACTGGCAGGAAGGCCGCCGCCGTCGCCGTGTTGCTGGTGACCTCGGTGAGCAGCAGGACCACCCCGGCGGTGACGACCACCAGGAGGATGGTCGGCAGCGTCCCCACCGCGCCCACCTGGTTGCCCACGTACTCGTCCAGCCCGCTCGCCTGCACCGCGGCGGCCAGGCTCAGGCCGCCACCGAAGAGCAGCAGCACGCCCCAGGGCAGCTTCTGCGCCTGCTGCCAGTCCAGTGCGGAGACGCCCTCCCGGGCCTTGACCGGGATGAGGAACAGCGCGACGGCCGCGGCGATGGCGATGGTGGCGTCGTCGAGGTTCGCCACGAACGGCAGCACGTCGGTCAGCGCGCCCCAACCGGTCAGCGGCTGGCGGAACACCCACAGCAGGGCGGTCGTCACGAAGACCACCAGCACGGTCCACTCGCCCCGGGACATCGAGCCGAGCTTCTCGATCTCGGACTGGATCACCCGCTTCCCGCCCGGGATGTCGCGCAGCCCGGACCGGAAGGCCACCTTGGTGAGCACCAGCCAGGCGAGCACCAGGAAGACCGCGGCGAGCGGCAGGCCCATCAGCATCCACTCGCCGAAGCCCAGCTCGATGTCGTAGTTCTGCTCCACGAAGCCGGCGAGGATGAGGTTGGGCGGGGTGCCGATCAGCGTGGCGAGCGAGCCGATGCTGGCCGCGTAGGCGATGCCCAGCATCAGGGCGACGGCGAAGTTCCGGGTGTCGGAGTCCTGGATGAGCTCGGTGACCGCCGGGCCGCCGTCGCCGGGGGTGTCGCCGCCGCCGTCGGTGTCGGTGTCGGTGGCCGCCTGGACGGCCTCGGCGTCGACGCTGCCGGCGGCCACCCGGTCCAGCACGAGCATCAGCACGCTGAGCCCGATGGGCAGCATCAGCACCGTGGTCGCGGTGTTGCTCACCCACATGCTCAGGAAGGCGGTGGCGAGCATGAACCCGGCGATCAGCCGGGGTGGCTTGGTGCCCACCGCCCGCACGGTGAGCAGGGCGATCCGCCGGTGCAGCTCCCACTTCTGCATGGCCAGGGCGATCATGAAGCCGCCCATGAACAGGAAGATGTTGGGGTTCGCGTAGGGCGCGGCCGCCTCCTCCACCGACAGCACGCCGAGCAGCGGGAAGGCGACGATCGGCACCAGCGCGGTCGCCGGCAGCGGGAGCGCCTCGGTCATCCACCAGACGGCGAGCAGCACGCCGATCGCCGCCGTCGTCCGGCCGGCGGTGCTCAGGGCGTCGTCCTGGCGGAGCAGGAAGTAGACGACCAGCGCGGCGACCGGTCCGCCGATCCGGCCCGCCCACTGCCGGCCGGGCGGGACCGAGGTGTCGGTGACGTTCGCCTGCTCCCCACCCCGGCCCGTGGCGGGCCGGCTGCGGTCGGTCGCCTCCGCCGCGGGTGCCTGCTGCTGGTCTGCCCGTCGTGCCACGGTGGGTCCTCTCCTCGACGTTCGACCGGCGCCGCCGGCCCGGGCTCAGGCCGGTTGCAGGTCGGCGACGACGGCGGCCGGGGCCGGTTCGTGGCCCAGCGGACGGCGGGTGAACCGGCCGGTGCCGTGCGACACCGACCGCAGCGCACGCGGGTAGGTGATCAGCTCCCGCTCGGGCACCTCGGCGTGCACCGTCGTCTCCTCGCGCTCGGGTTCGGGTTCGGCGACGCTACCGGTGACCCGGGCCCGCCGCCCGGCGAGGTCGCCGAGGACCGGGCCGACGTGCTCGGCGGGGACCGTCACCTCCACGGCGCACCAGGGCTCCAGCACCTGGGTGCCGGCCGCGGCGGCGAGCTCCCGCAGGGCCAGCGCGCCGGCGGCGGAGAACGCGGCGTCGGAGGAGTCGACGGAGTGCGCCTTGCCGTCGACGAGGACGACCTCCACGTCGACCAGCGGGCGGTTCCCGCTGATCCCGCGGGCGGCCTGGGCGCGGACCCCCTTCTCCACGCTGGCGTGGAACTGGGTGGGCACCGCCCCGCCGACCACCCGCTGGCTGAAGGTCACCCCGGACCCGGCCGCACCCGGCCGCCCCTCGAGGACGACGACGGCGTACTGCCCGTGCCCGCCGGACTGCTTGACGTGCCGCCCGGTCACGGTGGCCGGACCGGCGAGCGTCTCGACCATCGGCACCTGCACCTGCGGGGTCTGCACGGCGACCCCGTACCGGCCGCGCAGCCGGTCCAGCAGCACCTCCGCGTGCGCGTCGCCCACGCACCACAGCAGCAGCTGCCCGGTGTCCGGCCGCCGCTCCACCCGCACCGCCGGGTCCTCGGCGGCCAGCCGGGTGAGCGCACCGGCGAGCCGGTCCTCGTCGCTGCGCGAGGCCGCCTCCACCGCCACCGGCAGCTGCGGGTCCGGCAGCGGCCAGGGCCGCACCACCAGCGGGTGCTCCGGGTCGGAGAGGGTGTCCCCGGTCTCCGCGCTGCTCAACCGGGCCACCGCGCACAGGTCGCCGGCCGGGCACTCGGCGACCGGCCGTAGCGCGCTGCCCAGCACGCTGGCGAGGCCGCCGACCCGCTCGTCGGCGTCGTGGTCGGGGTGCTGCTCGCCCCAGCCGGAGCCGTGGCTGCCCACGTGCACCGGGACGTCGGGGCGCAGGGTGCCGGAGAAGACCCGCACGAGCGAGATCCGGCCGAGGTAGGGGTCGGTCGTCGTCTTCACCACCTCGGCCACGAGCGGCCCGGCCGGGTCGCAGCCCACGTGCCCGGCGGGTCGACCGTCCGGCCGGGCGACCGCTGGGCACGGGCGCTCCAGCGGCGAGGGGAAGGCGCTCACCAGCAGGTCCAGCAGCTCGGCCACCCCAAGCCCGGTGGGCGGCGCGGTGCACAGCACCGGGTGGAAGTCGCCGCGGGCGACCGCCGTCTCCAGGTCGGCGACCAGGTCGGCGACCCCGATCGGTTCCCCGGCGAGGTAGCGGTCCATCAGCGTCTCGTCCTCGCTCTCGGCGATCACCCCCTCGATCAGCTCGGCGCGCAGCCGGTCGCGCTCCGGGTCGCCGGGCAGTGGTTCCAGCAGGGAGGTGAGCGCGCCGTCGTCGCCCAGCACGTGCAACGGGTGCACCCCGGCGCCGAGCAGCTCCCGGCAGCTGCGCACGACCGCCGGGACGTCGGCCCGCGGCCGGTCGACCTGGGTGACCACGACCGCCCGCGGCAGCCCGACGGCGGCGCACTCGTCCCACAGCTGCACGGTGCCGGCGTCCACCCCGGCCACGGCGGAGACGACGACCAGCGCGGCGTCGGCGGCCCGCAGCGCGGCCCGCAGCTCACCGACGAAGTCGGGGGCGCCCGGGGTGTCCACCAGGGTGACCCGGTGGCCGGCGTGCTCGACGGTGGCCGCAGCCAGCGAGACCGAGTGCTGGAGCCGGACCTCCACCTCCTCGGTGTCCAGACAGGTGGTGCCCTCCTCCACCCGGCCGGCGCGGGGCAACGCCCCGGCAGCCGCCAGCAGCGCCTCGGCCAGGGTGGTCTTGCCCGCGCCAGCGCGGCCGACCAGCGCCACGTTGCGCACCTGCTCGGGCGGGCGGGGTGCCGGTGCACCCGCGCCGGTTCGGTTGCTGCTGCCGCTGTGCGTCGCCACGCAGACCTCCGGACGTCGTCGTCCCAGGTGCCCACCCTGACCCTGGAGGTCGGCCAGGACAAGAGCTGGGCGCACCGGGCCTGACCGGCCAGGCGAGACTGGCCGGCGTGCTGCCGCCGTCGGGGACGCCGGGACCGACCTGCCGGTCCGCTCGGTGCTGCCCGCCCTCGACGCGGCGATGACCGCGGCCGGCGCCGCGGTGCTGGTGGCCCCGGACGGCAGCCCGGTGGTGGCCGGCGCCGCACCCAGCCAGGACCAGGCGGAGCCGGACCTGCCCTGGCGGGGGTCCCACGGCTCAGGTGGCAGGAGCACACGGCGGCGGTGAAGCCGCCCTGCTCGGCGTGCTGCACGGCCCTCAGCAGGTCGGTGGGTGCACCTGCTCGTGGGAGCTGCGGAAGTCGATCACGATCACGGGTCCCATGCCCACCGGGACCGGCGATGACCCACAGGGTCAGGTACGTGGCGGGACGAGCTGACGGGACGTGGCGCGCGAAGCCCTCGGCTGCGCCGACCCGGACAGCCCAGGGACTGCGAGTGCTGGTGTCCGCCGGAGCCATCGAGCCCGCCGTCCCGGTCCGGAACGCCACGAGCCGGCCGGCGCCTCAGCCGGCGGCGAGCCGCATGGTGGGGACGCCGTCCGACACCTGCAGGGGCGCGCCCGTGGCGGCGACGACGTCGGCGACGGTGACGCCGGGAGCGGTCTCGCGGAGCACCAGCCCGGTGTCGGTGACGTCGAT
>NZ_JAPVBP010000014.1:0-1810 GCF_026968025.1 Modestobacter sp. VKM Ac-2978
GCGCGTCCGCTCCTTGAGAACTCAACAGCGTGCCGAAAGTCAGTGCCATATATCAATACCCCCATTCGGCGTCCTTCGGGGTGTCGTTGGGATTCCTTTGGTTGATTGAACGAGAGTGCCAACTCTCGGTCTCAGCTGCGATCAAATCATCTACGGAGAGTTTGATCCTGGCTCAGGACGAACGCTGGCGGCGTGCTTAACACATGCAAGTCGAGCGAGGCCCATCCTTCGGGGTGGTGCCCTAGCGGCGAACGGGTGAGTAACACGTGGGCAACCTGCCCTCAGCTCTGGGATAACTCCAAGAAATTGGTGCTAATACCGGATGTGACCGCTGACCGCATGGTCTGGTGGTGGAAAGATTCATCGGCTGAGGATGGGCCCGCGGCCTATCAGCTTGTTGGTGGGGTAATGGCCCACCAAGGCGACGACGGGTAGCCGGCCTGAGAGGGTGACCGGCCACACTGGGACTGAGACACGGCCCAGACTCCTACGGGAGGCAGCAGTGGGGAATATTGCGCAATGGGCGAAAGCCTGACGCAGCGACGCCGCGTGAGGGATGACGGCCTTCGGGTTGTAAACCTCTTTCAGTAGGGACGAAGCGAAAGTGACGGTACCTACAGAAGAAGCACCGGCCAACTACGTGCCAGCAGCCGCGGTAATACGTAGGGTGCAAGCGTTGTCCGGAATTATTGGGCGTAAAGAGCTCGTAGGCGGTCTGTCGCGTCGGCTGTGAAAACCCGAGGCTCAACCTCGGGCCTGCAGTCGATACGGGCAAACTAGAGTACTGCAGGGGAGACTGGAATTCCTGGTGTAGCGGTGAAATGCGCAGATATCAGGAGGAACACCGGTGGCGAAGGCGGGTCTCTGGGCAGTAACTGACGCTGAGGAGCGAAAGCGTGGGGAGCGAACAGGATTAGATACCCTGGTAGTCCACGCCGTAAACGTTGGGCGCTAGGTGTGGGGGCCATTCCACGGTCTCCGTGCCGCAGCTAACGCATTAAGCGCCCCGCCTGGGGAGTACGGCCGCAAGGCTAAAACTCAAAGGAATTGACGGGGGCCCGCACAAGCGGCGGAGCATGTTGCTTAATTCGATGCAACGCGAAGAACCTTACCTAGGCTTGACATGCACGGAAATCTGTCAGAGATGGCAGGTCCTTTAAAGGGTCGTGCACAGGTGGTGCATGGTTGTCGTCAGCTCGTGTCGTGAGATGTTGGGTTAAGTCCCGCAACGAGCGCAACCCTCGTTCTATGTTGCCAGCACGTGATGGTGGGGACTCATAGGAGACTGCCGGGGTCAACTCGGAGGAAGGTGGGGATGACGTCAAATCATCATGCCCCTTATGTCTAGGGCTGCAAACATGCTACAATGGCCGGTACAAAGGGCTGCGATACCGCGAGGTGGAGCGAATCCCAAAAAGCCGGTCTCAGTTCGGATTGGGGTCTGCAACTCGACCCCATGAAGTTGGAGTCGCTAGTAATCGCAGATCAGCAACGCTGCGGTGAATACGTTCCCGGGCCTTGTACACACCGCCCGTCACGTCACGAAAGTCGGTAACGCCCGAAGCCGGTGGCCCAACCCTTGTGGAGGGAGCCGTCGAAGGCGGGATCGGCGATTGGGACGAAGTCGTAACAAGGTAGCCGTACCGGAAGGTGCGGCTGGATCACCTCCTTTCTAAGGAGCACTGGCCGCCACACTCGTGTGGTGGTCCAGAGCCGTGCGCGGACCGTGAAGTGCCTTCAATTGTGGGGGTGCTCGGGTGTTCGTGACGGAGCTCAAGGGTGGAACGCTGACCAGTTCGGCCAGGCGCTC
>NZ_JAPVBP010000014.1:1910-4801 GCF_026968025.1 Modestobacter sp. VKM Ac-2978
GATGGTTCTGCCGAACTGTCAGGGAGTCAGAAAGCCATGTGTTAGTGGAAGGCCTCTGGAAGGGGTCGCCGTAGAGGGTGAGAGCCCCGTACACGAAAACTCATGGCCTCCCGAGTCGTATCCCAAGTAGCACCGAGCCCGTGAAATTCGGTGTGAATCTGGCGGGACCACCCGCTAAGCCTAAATACTCCCTGGTGACCGATAGCGGACAAGTACCGTGAGGGAAAGGTGAAAAGTACCCCGGGAGGGGAGTGAAATAGTACCTGAAACCGTGTGCCTACAAGCCGTGAGAGCCTTATGCGCACTTGTGCGTGGGGGTGATTGCGTGCCTTTTGAAGAATGAGCCTGCGAGTTAGCGGTACGTGGCGAGGTTAACCCGTGTGGGGTAGCCGTAGCGAAAGCGAGTCCGAACAGGGCGTTTGAGTCGCGTGCTCTAGACCCGAAGCCGAGTGATCTACCCATGGCCAGGTTGAAGCGCGGGTAAGACCGCGTGGAGGACCGAACCCACTTAGGTTGAAAACTGAGGGGATGAGCTGTGGGTAGGGGTGAAAGGCCAATCAAACTCGGTGATAGCTGGTTCTCCCCGAAATGCATTTAGGTGCAGCGTCACGTGTTTCTTGCCGGAGGTAGAGCACTGGATGGTCTAGGGGCCCCACAAGGTTACTGAAATCAACCAAACTCCGAATGCCGGTAAGTGAGAGCGTGGCAGTGAGACTGCGGGCGATAAGGTTCGTAGTCGAGAGGGAAACAGCCCAGATCATCAGCTAAGGCCCCTAAGCGTGTGCTAAGTGGAAAAGGATGTGGAGTCGCAGTGACAACCAGGAGGTTGGCTTAGAAGCAGCCACCCTTGAAAGAGTGCGTAATAGCTCACTGGTCAAGTGATTCCGCGCCGACAATGTAGCGGGGCTCAAGCACACCGCCGAAGCTGTGGCATTCACATGAACCCGTCTCTGATTTCGGTCAGTGGCCAGGTGTGTGGATGGGTAGGGGAGCGTCGTGTGGCGATTGAAGCGGCGGAGTGATCCAGCCGTGGACGCCACACGAGTGAGAATGCAGGCATGAGTAGCGAAAGGGGAGTGAGAAACTCCCCCGCCGGATGACCAAGGGTTCCTGGGCCAGGCTAATCCGCCCAGGGTGAGTCGGGACCTAAGGCGAGGCCGACAGGCGTAGTCGATGGACAACGGGTTGATATTCCCGTACCCGCGAAAGAACGCCCATGCTGAACCCAGCGATGCTAACCATCCGAAGCTCGTGACTGCCCTTCGGGGCTGATCGAGTGGAGCGTGGGACCCGGACTGGTAGTAGGCAAGCGATGGGGTGACGCAGGAAGGTAGTCCTACCGGTGAGTGGTAGTACCGGTGCAAGGGTGTGGCCCGCGATGTAGGTAAATCCGCATCGCATACAGGGTGAGGCCCGACGCATAGCCGAATGAGGCGAATTGGATGATCCTATGCTGCCGAGAAAAGCCTCTAGCGAGTTCTTAGCGGCCCGTACCCCAAACCAACTCAGGTGGTCAGGTAGAGAATACCAAGGCGATCGAGCGAACTGTGGTTAAGGAACTCGGCAAAATGCCCCCGTAACTTCGGGAGAAGGGGGGCCATCTGCTGTGAACCGCCTTGCGCGGGGCAGCGGTGGGTGGCCGCAGAGACCAGTGAGAAGCGACTGTTTACTAAAAACACAGGTCCGTGCGAAGTCGAAAGACGATGTATACGGACTGACGCCTGCCCGGTGCTGGAACGTTAAGGGGACGGGTTAGTCCTTCGGGGCGAAGCTCAGAACTCAAGCGCCAGTAAACGGCGGTGGTAACTATAACCATCCTAAGGTAGCGAAATTCCTTGTCGGGTAAGTTCCGACCTGCACGAATGGCGTAACGACTTCTCAGCTGTCTCAACCACAGGCTCGGCGAAATTGCACTACGAGTAAAGATGCTCGTTACGCGCGGCAGGACGGAAAGACCCCGGGACCTTCACTATAGCTTGATATTGGTGTTCGGTTCGGCTTGTGTAGGATAGGTGGGAGACTGTGAAGCGGGCACGCCAGTGTTCGTGGAGTCGCCGTTGAAATACCACTCTGGTCGAATTGGATGTCTAACCTCGGTCCGTGATCCGGATCAGGGACAGTGTCAGGTGGGTAGTTTAACTGGGGCGGTTGCCTCCCAAAATGTAACGGAGGCGCCCAAAGGTTCCCTCAGCCTGGTTGGCAATCAGGTGTCGAGTGCAAGTGCACAAGGGAGCTTGACTGCGAGACCGACGGGTCGAGCAGGAGCGAAAGCTGGGACTAGTGACCCGGCACCGGCATGTGGAAGCGGTGTCGCTCAACGGATAAAAGGTACCCCGGGGATAACAGGCTGATCTTCCCCAAGAGTCCATATCGACGGGATGGTTTGGCACCTCGATGTCGGCTCGTCGCATCCTGGGGCTGGAGTAGGTCCCAAGGGTTGGGCTGTTCGCCCATTAAAGCGGCACGCGAGCTGGGTTTAGAACGTCGTGAGACAGTTCGGTCCCTATCCGCCGCGCGCGTAAGAGACTTGAGAAGAGCTGTCCCTAGTACGAGAGGACCGGGACGGACGAACCTCTGGTGTGCCAGTTGTTCCGCCAGGAGCACTGCTGGTTGGCTACGTTCGGCAGGGATAACCGCTGAAAGCATCTAAGCGGGAAGCTCGCTTCGAGATGAGGTCTCTCACCGGGTCAACCGGGTAAGGCCCCCGCCCAGACCAGCGGGTTGATAGGCCGGAAGTGGAAGCGGCGCAAGTCGTGGAGCTGACCGGTACTAATAGGCCGAGGGCTTGACCACATACTCATCCAGCCCATTTTGCAAGACAATGTCGCGTCCACTGTGCAGCTCTGAAGGTACGGAACCCTTGTGTTCCGCTCCTCCTCAGACACCGTCCC
>NZ_JAPVBP010000015.1:0-2392 GCF_026968025.1 Modestobacter sp. VKM Ac-2978
GGCTCGGCGCTGAAGAGCCCCACCAGCATGAGCGCCACCGAGCTGGTCGGGGTCGCGATCGCGGCCCTGGTCCTGCTGCTGACCTTCGGGTCGCTGGTGGCCGCGGGGCTGCCGCTGCTGACGGCGATCATCGGGGTGGCCATCTCGTTCCTCGGCGTCTGGGCAGTGGCCGGCCCGCTCGGGATGGCGATCACCAGCGGGATGCTCGCGCTGATGCTGGGGCTGGCGGTCGGCATCGACTACGCGATGTTCGTCGTCTCGCGCTACCAGGAGGAACGGCTCAGCCACGACGACGCCCAGACGGCCGCCGGCCGCGCCGTGGGCACCGCGGGGTCCGCGGTCGTCTTCGCCGGGACGACGGTGGTGATCGCGCTCGCCGGTTTGTTCGTGGTCGGGATCCCGTCGCTGACGAAGATGGGGCTGGCCGCCGCCGGCGCCGTCGTGGTGGCGGTGCTGGTGGCGCTGACGCTGGTCCCGGCGCTGCTGGGCATGTTCCCGAACCGGGTCCGCTCGCGGTCGCAGCGGCGCGGTGGTCGCACCTCGCCCCGCGTTCCGGTGGCCGGTACGTGGATGCGGCTGGTGCGGCGCCGGCCGCTGCTGGTCACGGTGGCCGGGGTCGCGGTGCTCGCCGCTGTCGCCGTCCCGGCGCTGTCGTTGCAGCTGGGCACCCCCGGCGACGCCTCGCTGCCGACCACGGCCACCGAGCGCCGGGCCTACGACCTGCGGGCCGAGGCGTTCGGCCCCGGTTCCAACGGCCCGCTGACCGTGGTGGTCGACGCCCGCGGTGCGAGCGACCCGCAGACCGCCGCGGCGGCCGTCGCCGACGACCTCGCGGCGACCGACGGCGTGGCCTCGGTGTCGACCCCGACCTTCAACGAGCAGGGGGACACCGCGGTCCTCACCGCCGTCCCCACCACCGGGCCGACCGACGAGCGCACCGAGGCGCTGGTGGAGTCGCTGCGCGACGCCCGCCCGGCCGTGGAACGTGACCAGGGCGTGAGGTACGAGATCACCGGGACGACGGCGCTGGACATCGACATGGCGCAGAAGACCCAGTCGGCCCTGGTGCCCTACGTCGCGCTCGTCGTCGGTCTCGCGGTGCTGCTCCTGCTGGTGGTCTTCCGCTCGATCTGGGTGCCCATCAAGGCCGCGGTCGGCTTCCTGCTCTCGCTGTTCGCCTCGATCGGGGTGATCGTCGCGGTCTTCCAGTGGGGCTGGGCAGGTGAACTGCTCGGTGTCGAGCAGACTGGCCCGGTCATGAGCCTGATGCCGATCCTGCTGGTGGGGATCGTGTTCGGGCTGGCCATGGACTACGAGGTGTTCCTGGTGTCGCGGATGCGGGAGGCGCACGTGCACGGTGTGCCGGCCCGCGAGGCGGTCGGAACGGGCTTCGCGCAGAGCTCGAAGGTCGTGGTCGCCGCCGCGGTGATCATGATCGCGGTGTTCGGCGGGTTCGCGGCGGCGTCGGAACCGCTGATCAAGATGGTCGGTCTCGGGCTCGCCGCCGCGGTCTTCTTCGACGCGTTCGTCGTCCGGCTGACGCTGGTGCCCGCCGTCCTGCAGTTGCTCGGTGAGCGGGCGTGGTGGCTGCCGCGCTGGCTGGATCGGCTGCTGCCGAACGTCGACGTGGAGGGCGCGTCGCTGGCTCCTGCACCGGCCCAGGCGCAACCGGACCTGGCGCTGAGCAACCGCTGATGAGCATCGGCCGGATCGGGGGGCGGAATGCGGCGGCGGCGCTCGTCGCGTTCCTCTTCGCCGCCCTGGGTACCAGCATCGACACCGAAGGCATCGTCGGTCCGGCCGTGCTCGTCCCCGGCGTGCTGCTCAGCCTGCTGGCCAGCGGCGCGCTGTTCACCGCGGCCCGGTGGCCGCGCGCCGCGACGGCCGTGGCGATCTGCTGCGAGACCGCCGCCTGCGCGCTCGGCTACCTGCCGACGCCGTTGCTGCTGGCCCCGCTGATCGGCTGCCTGTACTGGCTCGCGGTCGTCGGGTCCGTGCGGGCGGTCGCCTGGTGGACCGGGTCCGCGGTGGCCGCGGTGATCCTGGGCAGCCTGATCGACACCCCCACCGGCGGCTCGCTGGTGCTGCGCACCGTCGGCGTCGCGCTGTGGCTGCTGCCGGCGGTGTTCGCCGGCCGCACGGCCCAGGCCCACCGGTCCTACCTCGACGTGGTCCGGGCCCGCGCCGAGGACGCCGAGCGCAGCCGGGACGACGAGGTGCGGCACCGGGTGGGCGAGGAACGCCTGCGCATCGCCCGGGAGCTGCACGACGTCGTCGCCCACCACCTCACCGTGGCCCACGCGCAGGCCGGCACCGCCGAGCACCTCCTGGACAAGCGTCCCGAGCAGGCCCGGGAGCTGCTGGCCGGGCTCAGCGTCTCCACGTCAGCGGC
>NZ_JAPVBP010000016.1:0-824 GCF_026968025.1 Modestobacter sp. VKM Ac-2978
GTGGCGGCGACGACGTCGGCGACGGTGACGCCGGGAGCGGTCTCGCGGAGCACCAGCCCGGTGTCGGTGACGTCGATGACGGCCAGGTCGGTGATGACGCGGTCGACGCAGCCCTTGCCGGTCAGCGGCAGGGAGCACTCCTCGACGATCTTGGGGGAACCGTCGCGGGCGACGTGCTCCATCATCACGATCACCTCGCGGGCACCGTGGACGAGGTCCATCGCCCCGCCCATCCCGTTGACCATCTTCCCGGGGATCAGCCAGTTGGCCAGGTCGCCGCGGGTGTTGACCTGCATCGCGCCCAGCACGGCGACGTCGATGTGGTGGCCGCGGATCATGCCGAAGGACAGCGAGGAGTCGAAGAAGCTGGCCCCGGGCAGGATCGTGATCGTCTCCTTGCCGGCGTTGATCAGGTCGGCGTCCTCCTCGCCCTCGAAGGGGTAGGGGCCGACCCCGAGCACGCCGTTCTCGCTCTGCAGCACCACGTGCACCCCGTCGGGGATGTGGTTGGGCACCAGGGTGGGCATGCCGATGCCGAGGTTGACGTACTGGCCGTCGTGCAGGTCCAGGGCGACCCGGGCGGCGAGTTCGTCGCGGGACAGTGCCATCTCAGGCCTCCGTGGTCTCGGTGCCGGCGGCCGCGGGTGCAGCCGCGCCGGGGCGGGGGCGGGTGGTGCGCTTCTCGATCCGCTTGCCCTCCTCGCCGACGACGACCACCCGTTGCACGAACACCCCGGGCAGGTGCACGGCCTCGGGCGGGATCTGCCCGGGCTCCACCAGCCGCTCGACCTCGGCGATGGTGATCGCCGCGGCCATGCCGCACA
>NZ_JAPVBP010000017.1:0-556 GCF_026968025.1 Modestobacter sp. VKM Ac-2978
TTGCTTGCTCTGTGGGAGGCCTGCTTGTCGTCGTACCGCCCGGGTTGCCGGGGCTGGCGGTGGTGGATGGTGGGTCATCTTCCGTACTTTGAGAACTGCACAGTGGACGCGAGCATCTTGTAAGTATTGTTCTGGATATCCGCGCTGGTCCGCGTACATCGCTCACCGATCCTGGCTTTCGCTGGGGTGCGGGGGTGTTGTGGTGGGCGGGCGTGGGTGTTGTGTGTGGTCAAGTTGTTAAGGGCACACGGTGGATGCCTGGGCACCAGGAGCCGATGAAGGACGTAGGAGGCTGCGATAAGCCTCGGGGAGCTGTCAACCGAGCGTTGATCCGAGGATTTCCGAATGGGGGAACCCCGCACCAGTCATGTGGTGTGACCCGCGCCTGAACACATAGGGCGTGTGGAGGGAACGTGGGGAAGTGAAACATCTCAGTACCCACAGGAAGAGAAAACAACCGTGATTCCGTGAGTAGTGGCGAGCGAAAGCGGATGAGGCTAAACCGATTGCATGCCAAGCCGGCAGGCGTTGTGTGGTCGGGGTCGTGGGACGATTC
>NZ_JAPVBP010000018.1:0-423 GCF_026968025.1 Modestobacter sp. VKM Ac-2978
AGCCGCGGCGACCGCCGGATCGGCTACGTGCCGCAGAACTACACCGCCGCACTCGGCGAGGCGGTGCGCGCCCGCGACCTGGTGATGCTCGGCCTCACCGGCGGCCGGTTCGGGCTGCGCCGCGCCTCGGCTGCCGAGCGGGCCCGGGTCGACGAGGCGCTGCGCCGGGTGGGCGCCGACGGCTACGCCGACCGGCGGATGTCCGAGCTCTCCGGCGGCCAGCAGCAGCGGGTCGCGATCGCCCAGGCCATCGTGGACGACGCCGAACTGCTGCTGCTCGACGAGCCGCTGGCCAACCTCGACCTGCGCAACCAGCACGAGGTGGTCGCGCTGCTCGGCGAGCTCACCCGCGAGCGCCGGGTCACGGTGCTGGTCGTCGCGCACGACCTCAACCCACTGCTGCCCGTGCTCACCGACGCCGTC
>NZ_JAPVBP010000019.1:0-390 GCF_026968025.1 Modestobacter sp. VKM Ac-2978
GCCAAGCGCTACACCGGCCGCGGGATGGCGTTCCTGGACCTGATCCAGGAGGGCAACCTCGGGCTGATCCGCGCGGTGGAGAAGTTCGACTACACCAAGGGCTACAAGTTCTCCACGTACGCGACCTGGTGGATCCGGCAGGCGATCACCCGCGCGATGGCCGACCAGGCCCGCACCATCCGCATCCCGGTGCACATGGTCGAGGTCATCAACAAGCTCGGCCGCATCCAGCGCGAGCTGCTCCAGGACCTGGGCCGCGAGCCCACGCCGGAGGAGCTGGCCAAGGAGATGGACATCACCCCGGAGAAGGTGCTGGAGATCCAGCAGTACGCCCGGGAGCCGATCAGCCTGGACCAGACCATCGGCGATGAGGGCGACAGCCAGCTCGGT
>NZ_JAPVBP010000002.1:0-766216 GCF_026968025.1 Modestobacter sp. VKM Ac-2978
GCCGAGCACCTCCTGGACAAGCGTCCCGAGCAGGCCCGGGAGCTGCTGGCCGGGCTCAGCGTCTCCACGTCAGCGGCCCTCCAGGAGCTCAAGGCCACCGTGGCGGTGCTGCGCACCGCCGACGACGACCCCCCGGCCGACACCGTGCCGGCACCAGGGCTCGACCAGCTCGACGAGCTGGTCGAGCCCTGCCGGGCCGCCGGCATCGACGTCACGGTGCACCGCGAGGGGCCGCTGGCGTGCCTGCCCCGGCTGGTCGACATCACCGCCTACCGGGTCGTCCAGGAGGCGCTGACCAACGTCACCAAGCACGCGGTCCAGCCGTCCGTGACGATCACCGCGCGCCGCACCGAGGACACCGTCTGCGTCCAGGTGGTGAACACCGGCGTCCGGCCCGGTCCGGTGGGATCGGGCTACGGGCTGATCGGGATGCGTGAGCGCGCGCTCGCGCTGGACGGCACGGTGGAGGCCGGCCCGGTCGGGTCCGGCCGGTACGCCGTGACCTTCGCCGTCCCGCTGACGCCCTGGGAGGGACCCCGATGATCCGAGTGCTGCTGGCCGACGACCAGGCGCTGCTGCGCTCGACGTTCCGCATGCTGATCGACTCCGAGAACGACATGACCGTCGTCGCCGAGGCCGCCAACGGCGCGGAGGCCGTCGACCTCGCCCATCAGCACCGTCCGGACCTGGTCCTGATGGACATCCGGATGCCGGTCCTGGACGGGCTCGCCGCCACCCGGCAGATCTGCTCCGACCCCGACCTGACCGGCACGCGGGTGCTGATCCTGACCACCTTCGAGTCCGACGAGCACGTGGCGCACGCGCTCCGGGCCGGGGCGAGCGGCTTCCTGGGCAAGGACGTCACCCCTGCCGAGCTGCTCGCCGGGATCCGGACGGTCGTGGACGGCGAGGCCCTGCTCTCGCCGGTCGCCACCCGGGTGCTGGTGAACCGCTTCCTCGCCAGTGCGGACGGCGTCGGAGACCTGCCGCGCGGACTGCTCCCGAGGCTGACCGACCGCGAGCGCGAGATCACCGGCCTGGCCGCGCTCGGCCTGTCCAACCAGGAGATCGCCGACCGGCTGGTCGTGAGCCCGCTGACCGTCCGCACCCACGTGCACCGGGCCATGACGAAGCTGGGCGCCCGCGACCGGGCACAGCTCGTCGTCATCGCCTACCAGGAGGGGCTGGTCCGAGCGCCCTGACCGGCTACCGCACCACCGGTGGAGCCGCGCGCGCCCGGGATCGAGTCATGGAGCGTTGTGCAGCACTCCGGCCCGGGGTGCCGGCCAGCTGCGGCGGAGCAGGTCCAGGGCTGCGGCGGACGGCGTCCCGGGCGCAGCGGTGTAGAGCAGCACGCGGTGGCCGGCGTCGTCGGGTGGGGTGAGCACCTCGAACGCCACCTCCAGCTCGCCGACCTCCGGATGCCTCAGCTGCTTGGTGCCGGACACACAGTTCGCCACCGGGTGCCGGGCCCACAGCTGGGCGAACTCCGCGCTCTGCACGGTCAGCTCGCCCACCAGCCGGGTCAGCTCCTCGTCGTCCGGCGACCGGCCGGCCAGCACCCGCAGCGACGACACCGCCCGCTGCGCCTCCTCGTCCCACCGCTCGTACAGCTCGCGGGTGTGCGCGTCCAGGAACAGCAGGCGGGTCATGTTCGGGCGCTCGGCCGGGCGGTGCGGTGAGTCGAACGGCAGGTGTCCGGCGACCAGGCGGTGCCCGAGCGCGTTCCAGCCGAGCACCTCGCTGCGCCGTCCGAGCACCACCGCCGGGGTGTCCGGCATCGACTCGATCAGCCGCAGCATCCCCGGGCGGATCACGTCCGGGCGCGTCCGGGAACGGCGGCGGGTTGGAGCGTGGGCCAGGGTGCGCAGGTGCGCCCGCTCGTCGGCGTCCAGCTCCAGCGCCCGGGCCAGCGCGTCGAGCACCGCCTCCGACGCGTTGGCGCTGAGTCCCTGCTCCAACCGCGCGTAGTACGTGGCGCTCACCCCGGCCAGCATGGCCAGCTCCTCGCGCCGCAGCCCGGGCACCCGGCGCGCGCCGTAGCCGCGCAGTCCGACGTCCGCCGGCTGCAACGCCGCCCGGCGCACGCGCAGGAACTCCCCGAGCTCGGTCACGGGCTCATCCTGCCGCCGGCCACAACACCCAGCCTGTCCCTGCCAGTGACAGGAACCCGGGGGTGTGGTTGCCCGGCGGCTGTCAGCGCAGCGTCGCCGGGGTGACCACCATCGCCCCACCGACCCGGCAGCGCGCCGCCCTCGCCGTGCTGCTCACCGCGAGCTTCACCCTCGCCGTCGACTTCTCCATCCTCAACGTCGCCCTGCCCACCATCGGTGCGGACGTCAGCTTCCGCCTCGCCGACCTGCAGTGGATCGCCACCGCCTTCGCGCTCTGCGCCGCCGGGCTCACCCTGCTCATGGGCCGGGTCGCCGACCTCGCCGGACGGCGGCGGATGTTCCTGCTCGGCATGGCCCTGCTCGGCGCCGGCTCCCTGCTCGGCGGGCTCGCGACCATCCCGGCGGTGCTGCTCACCGCCCGGGTCGCCCAGGGCGTCGCCACCGCGATCGTCGTCCCGGCCGCGCTGGCGCTGCTGCTCGGCACGTTCCCCGAAGGCCCCGCCCGCGACCGGGCGCTCGGGTTGAACGGTGCGCTGATGGCCGCCGGGTTCACCACCGGCGCCGTCCTCGGCGGGCTGCTGACCGACCTGCTCAGCTGGAGGTGGGCCTTCTTCCTCAACGTCCCGGTCGCCGTGCTCGTGCTGATCGTCGCGCCGCGGGTTCTCGCCGAGCGCCCGGCCGAACAGCGCACCCGGCTCGACGTGCCCGGTGCGGCGACCGTGACGCTCGGGCTGCTCGCGCTCGTCTTCGGGCTGACCCGCGCCGCATCGCACGGCTGGACCGACGGCCTGACGCTGCTCGCCTTCGCCGTTGCCGTGGCGCTGCTGGTCGCCTTCGTCGCCGTCGAGCGGAGGACGGCGTCCCCGCTCGTGCCGCTGTCGGTCCTCCGCCGGCGCAGCGTCGCCATCGGCAACATCGCCGGCGCGCTCGCCTTCGTCACCGAGACGTCGCTGGTCTTCCTGCTCACCCTGTACCTGCAGGAGGTGCTCGGCTACAGCCCGCTCGGCGCCGGACTGTCCTTCGCCGTCCTCGGGCTCGGCACCGTTCTCGGTGGGCTGCTCGGGCCGCGGGTGATCGGCCGGTTCGGCAACCGGACGGCGATCGTCGGCGGCTTCGTCGTCCAGGCCGTCGCGACGCTGTCGCTGGTCTTCGTCTCCGCGGCCGCCGCGTCGATCTGGCTGGTGCTGGCCGCCACCTTCGTCGGAGGAGTCGCCAACCTCGTCGTCATCGTCGGGTTCGTGGTCACCGCGACGTCCGGGCTGCCCGAGACCGAGCAGGGCCTGGCCACCGGGCTGACCACGATGAGCCAGCAGATCGGCATCACCCTCGGCACGCCGGTGATGAGCGCCGTCGTCACCGCGGTGGTGCTCGGTGGCTCCGGCGTGCTCGACGGGGTGACGACGGCGATCGCGGTCAACGGTGCGCTGTGCCTGCTCGGCGCGGCGGTCGTGGCGGCGCGCCTCGGCCGGCGGTCGGCGCATCGCCGGTGACCTCTACCCGGGCGATGGCGTGGCGTGGGGCGGCATCGGCGTGTGGCATGCGTCCTGTCGGGGACGGAAGGGGGTCAGCCGCACACGCTGACCCCCTTCGAGGAAGCTCGCGCTTCAGCTGACCCGGGAAGCTGCAGAGTGGATCGCGTTCGCGAGGTCGCGAGGACGGCTCCACATGGGCCAGTGCCCGGTGGGGAGGTCGATGACGTCGAGCTGCTCGAGGTTGGCGACCTCGGCGAACATGGGGTGTCCTGCGCGGGCCAGCTCCAGCAGCTGCGCGCTCGGGATCGAGCAGCACACGATCGTGGTCGCGACACTCAGTCGTGCATCGTTCGTGAGCTCCACGGGCTGACGGAGCACGGGACCGGGCTCGGGGACAGCCCTGGCCCGAAAGCGCTCGAGGACCTCCGGGCTCAGGCCCTCGAGGCTGGCTTGCTCCCCGAGGACGTCGAAGGGCGGCAGCGGCAGCTCCTGCAGTGCTCCCGGCACGTCCGGAGCGAAGACACCCCCTGGCACCACCGGCCCGGAGTCGACCCACACCACCCGGTGGACGAGCTCAGGGTGCCGGTCCAGCACGAGACTGACCGGGGCGTTGGCCCCACTGTGAGCGACCAGAACCGCCGGCTGGTCCTCGCAGACCCCGGCCTGCGCCATGGTCTGCTCGATCGCCGCTGCTTGATCGTCGAGGGTCTTGGACGAACGCTCGGGGTCCTGCTCGTCCAGTCCGGGGAGCGTCATCGGGATCGCACGCCAGTCGTCGGCTGTCAGGTGTTCCAGCACCTCATCCCATGCCCAGGCGCCCAGCCAGTGGCCGGCGATCAGGATGGTGGTCGGGCTGCTCGTCGTTGTCGCCATGCCCCGATGCTCCGGGGTCGTCTGGACAGCTGTATGTCACGATTTCTGTCATGAATTCCGCCGAGTTCGGACAGTGAAGCGAGCGGAACGGCTCCACGCCCTGTCCGAGATGCTGCGCCGCAACGGCGCGCGAGGCTGCACCGCCGGGCGGCTGGCGACCGAGTTCGACGTGTCCGTGCGAACGGTCAAGAGAGACCTCGCTGCGCTGGAAAACAGCGGCGCGCCGATCTGGTCACGTCCCGGGCCCGGCGGTGGCTACGGATTGACCACAGGCGGGTCCCTGCCGCCCGTCAGTCTCTCCCCGGCCCAGGCGGTGGCGCTCCTGGCGGCTGTCTCCGCTGCACCCGACGCCCCCTACGGCGATCTGGCCTCAGCTGCGGTCCAGAAGATCGTGGATGTCCTCGATCCCAGGACCCGAGCGAAGGCCGACGAGCTGGCGCGCCGCGTCTGGGTCAACGCGCCACCCTCCAGATCGCGCGCTGTCACGTCAGCGCTCGAGGCGGCGATGGCCGAGCAACGAGTGATCCGGATCCGCTACACCTCGAGCGACGGCACCACGACCACCCGCGACGTCGAACCCGTGTTGTTCGCCTCCACGAACGGCCAGTGGCACCTGATCGGCTGGTGCCGGCTGCGCAACGCCATGCGGTGGTTCACCGTGTCCCGCATCAAGCAGGCCAGCACGACCACGATCGCCTGCGGCAGCCACACGATCGACGAGGTCGGGACACCCCCAGCGAACGCCAGACCCGTACACGGCCCCAGCGACTGATCTGTTCGATCAACGTGTCCGGTCAGGACGACTAGCGTGCCGGCATGGACAGCCAAGTCGGCGGGGTGTCGGTCCACCACGTCGAGCACGGGACCGGCCCGCCGCTCGTCGCGCTGCACGGTGCCGGCGTCGACCACCGGGAGATCGAGGCGGCGGTCGAGGCCGTCGTCCCGGACGTCGGACTGCGCCGCGTCTACCCGGACCTGCCCGGGATGGGGCGTTCGACGGCCGACGGCCTGACCAGCAACGACGACGTCGTCACGCTGCTCGCCGGCTTCGTCGAGCAGCTGGCCGGCGAACCGGTGCTGCTGCTCGGGCACTCCTACGGCGCCTACCTGGCCCGGGGTCTGGCGGCCCGCCGGCCGGACCTCGTGCGCGGCCTCGCGCTGGTGTGCCCGCTCGGCGAGCGGACCGGACAGGTGCCCGAGCACGAGGTGGTCCGCCAGGACGACGACGCCCATGACGAGCTCGCGCCGGAGCAGCGAGCGGAGTTCGACGAGTACTTCGTGGTCCGCACCCGGGCGACCGCCCGCCGCTACCGCGACCACGTCGTGCCGGGCACGACGCTGGTCGACGAAGCCGCGTTGGAGCGGGTCTTCGCGGGGTGGTCGATCGACCTGGGCGCGGGCGGCTACGACGGGCCCACGCTCATCGTCGCCGGCCGCCGCGACTCCACGGTCGGCTGGGCCGACGCGGTCGGGCTGCTGGGCGACCACCCGCACGCCACCCTGGCGGTAGTGGACGGCGCCGGCCACGCGCTGGTGCATGAGCGGCCCGAGGTCTTCGGCGCGCTGCTCCGCGAGTGGATCGACCGCGCCCGCCCGGACGTCAGTCCCTGACGGGGCACTGCAGGTTGATCGGGTTGCCGTCCGGGTCGGTCACGTGGGCCACCCGCATGCCCCACGCCATGTCCGTCGGCCCTCCGGTGACCGCGCCGCCGTGCGAGCGGACCGAGTCCAGGAGCGCGTCGACGTCGTCGACGCCGATGCCCAGCAGGGTCCGGTTGCCGGCGGGTGGCTCGGCCTCCCGGACGAGCCCCAGCACCGAGTCACCGATGCGCAGGCTGAGGAAGAACGGCGGGTCGCCGTCGTCCTCCGGCGGGGTCTGCTCGACCACGTGAGCGTTCAGTACTCCGACGTAGAAGTCCCTCAGGCGTTCCGGGTCAGCGGTGAGGATCATGGGCAGGATCGTGGGCATGGGGTCTCCTCCGGGGGTCGGTCGCCTCGCAGCACTGACTCCGGGATGGTGGGGAAGTCATCGGCCCGGCCGTCAGCGGGAGTTGAGCCGGGCCGCCTGGCGCGTCAGGTGGTCGCGCTCGGCTGCGTTGCCCGCCAGGGCGGCCGCCTCGGCGTAGAGCCGCGCCGCCGCCGTCCGGTCGCCGTCCTTCTCGTGCAGGTACGCCTGGACGGCGGCGAAGCGGGGGACCGAGGCGTCCACCGAGGCGAGCGCTGCCAGGCCGGCGCGCGGACCGTCCGCCTCGCCGACGGCGACCGCGCGGTTGAGCCGCACCACCGGGCTACCGGTCAGCCGGACCAGCTCGTCGTACCACTCCACGATCTGCACCCAGTCGGTCTCCGCGGCCGACCGCGCGTCGGCGTGCAGCGCCGCGATCGCGGCCTGGGCCTGGTACTCGCCCAGCCGGTCCCGAGCCAGGGCTGCCTGCAGCACCTGGACCCCCTCGCTGATCAGCGCGATGTCCCACCGGTCGCGGTCCTGCTCGGCGAGCGGCACCAGGCTGCCGTCGGGCGCGGTCCGGGCGGCCCGCCGCGCGTGGTGGAGCAGCATCAGGGCGAGCAGCCCCGCCACCTCCGGGTGGTCGACGGAGGCCGCGAGCTGCCGGGTGAGCCGGATCGCCTCCGCAGCCAGGTCGACATCCCCGGAGTAGCCCTCGTTGAACACCAGGTACAGCACGCGCAGCACGGTGGCGACGTCGCCGGGCTCGTTGAAGTGGACGTCGGACACGGTGCGCTTGGCCCGGCTGATCCGCTGCGCCATCGTCGCCTCGGGCACCAGGTAGGCCGCGGCGATCTGCCGCGTGGTCAGCCCGCCCACGGCGCGCAGCGTGAGCGCCACCGCCGACGCGGGCGTCAACGCCGGGTGGGCGCAGAGGAAGTACAGCTGCAGCGTGTCGTCCGCCGAGGGCACCGGCCCGGACGGCGGCTCGTCGGCGACGGTCTCCTCCCGGCGACGGCGGGTGGTCTCCGCCCGGGTCGCGTCGAGGAACCGGCGCCAGGCCACGGTGACCAGCCAGCCCGTCGGGTCCCGCGGTGGGGCGGCCGGCCAGCTGCGGACCGCCTCGATCAGCGCCTCCTGGACGGCGTCCTCGGCCGCCGCGAAGTCGGCTCCGCGACGGACGAGGACGCCGAGCACGCCCGGCACCAGGCTGCGCACCAGGACGTCGTCCACCGGTGGGGTCACTCGGTGATGGTGGGGGGCGCGCCCAGGAACGGGCGCAGCTCGAGCCACTCGTGGATCGGCCGGCCGCCCGCACCTGGCGCGGCCGACAGCTCGCCTGCCAGCTCGACGGCGCGCTGGTGGCTGTCGACGTCGATGACCATCCAGCCGGCGATGAGGTCCTTCGTCTCCGCGAACGGCCCGTCGGTCACCGGCGGGCGGCCCTCGCCGTCGTACCGGACCCACGACCCCTCGGGGGCCAGTGCCTGACCGTCGACGAACTCGCCGGTCTCCTCGAGCTTCGCCGCGAAGTCCTCCATGTACTGGATGTGGGCGGAGACCTCGTCGGGGGTCCACTGGTCCATCGGGACGTCGTTCACCGCAGCCGGGGCGCCGCGGTAGTGCTTGAGCAGCAGGTACTTGGCCATCGTGGTTCTCCTCGCTGGTGGTGCGGCCATCGTGGCCGCGGACACCCGGGAGACGGAACCGGTCGCGCGTTCTCGACATCGGACGTCGCTCAATGGCGGCGCTCTTGCCGTCGGCCGCTCATCGGGCAGCTGGGCACTGCTTTCTCGCGGCTTGTCAAGGTGCCTCGGACATCTGTGGACAAGCGTCTGACCTGGGGATTCGGGTTGAGCGGCATTCTCGTCCGCGGTAGTATTCGTACACACGTTCGAATGCTGCAGGAGGTGTCGTGAGCGAGTTGATGTCGGCTCTCGATGCCCTCGCGTCGGACGATCTGCACTCGTTCACGGACGGTCAGGTGCTGGACCGGACGGCGATGCTGGTGCAGCTGGTCAATCGCGCCTCGGCGGAGTTGACCCGCACGGTCCGGCGCGCGGAGACCACGCAGGCCGCGGAGCGCGACGGGTTGAAGTCGATGCGGTCGTGGCTGATCGGGCACGTGCGGCTGGCCCCGGCCGAGGCGTCGCGGGTCCTGCGGTCGGGTCGGGCGTTGGAGCACTTCCCGGCGCTGGCCGCTGGTTTCGCTGAGGGGTCGGTGACGGCGGCGCAGATGGACGTGGTCGCTGCTGCGGTGGGGGAGCGTGAGCGGGCCCGGGCTGCCGAGCAGGACGTCGACCTGGGCGCGTTCGATCGGGTGTGGGCGCAGGTGGCGGCCGAGTCGCCGCACCAGTCGCTGGTGGCCGCGGTGCAGGCCTTCGAGGACGCGCTGGACCCCGACGGCCCGGAGCCGGACCCGACGGAGGGGCGGCGGCTGACGATCGCCAAGCACGCCGATGGCAGCGTCACCGGCCGGTTCGACCTGGACGCTGTTGGTGGGGAGAAGGTGCAGGCGGCGATCGAGTCGATCGTGCAGGCCGACCGCCCCCAGGGCGATGAGCGGACCCGAGCTCAGCAGAACGCCGACGCGCTCGTGCAGCTGTGCGACAACCAGCTGGCCTCGGGCAGCCTGCCGATCCTGCGCACCGTGAAGCCGCACGTGGTGGTCGGCATCGACCTCGACGACCTGGTCGACCCCGCGACCGGCGCGGGTGCGGCGGAGCTGGGCTTCGGGGCGACGATCTCCGCCGCCCGGGCCCGCTACCTGGCCTGTGACGGCAGCATCTCCCGGATCGTGATGGGCTCCGACGGGGTCCCGCTGGACCTGGGGAGAGACCACCGGGTGGTCACCCCCGGGCTGCGCAAGGCGGTCGAGCGGCGGGACAAGTCCTGTGTGTTCGCCGGTTGCGGCGCCCCGAGCTGGTGGTGCGACGTCCACCACCTGGTCCACTGGCTGCACGGCGGCGAGACCTCGCTGCAGAACTCAGCGCTGTTGTGCGAACGCCACCACACCAAGGTCCATCACGGGTTCCGGGTCGAACGAGATCCCGGCGGGCGATGGCGTACCTGGCGACCCGACGGCACCGAGATCCTGATCGGACCGCTCCTGCACTGAACTGCCCGGCCCGGTGCTCAGTCGCGCCCGGGCCCCGGCATGCCGCCCGGGTCCCGGCATGCCGCTCGGGTCTCGGCAGCACCGAGCGATGTCCCGGCTGCTACACGGAGTGCGCGGTCGTCGGGTCGAGCGCCTGGCCACCACGGTGCGCTGCCTGAGGATCGGCCGCAGCAGCCCCGGCGATCGTGGAGAGCAGGGCCAGTGACTCGGCCGAGCGGGAACCCGGCTCTGCCTGGTAGACCACCAGCACCTGGTCCTCGGCGTCTGCGACGGAGAACTTGTCGTAGCGCAGCTCCAGGTCACCGACCTGCGGGTGCTGCATCCGGTACACGCCCCCGCCGGGGTGCCGGCGTACGTCGTGGCGGGCCCACAGCCGCCGGAACAGGTCGCTGCGCACCGACAGCTCGCCGACCAGCTCGGCCAGCCGCGGATCGTCGACGTCCGGGCCGGCTGCGCTCCGCAGCACGGCGACCAGGTCGACGGCGGTCGCCTCCAGCTCGGCCGGGGAGCCGAACCTGCCCGGCTCCAGGAGAACGGTCCGCAACAGGTTGGTGCCCGGGGTGAACAGCGGCGTCAGCGCCACGGCCAACCGGTTGGCCGCCAGCACGTCGAGGTGGCGGCCCTGCACGAAGGCGGGCGTGTGGTCCCACGACGCGATGAGCTGGGTGACGCTCGGTCGCACCCGCTCGGCACGGCGCTGCGCGCGCCGGCGGCGGGGTGCCGGGTCCGCCAGGTCGTGCAGGTGCGCGGTCGACGCGCCGTCCAGGCCCAGCGCCCGCGCCACCGCGTCGAGCACCTGCGCCGACGGGTGCCGGTCACGCCCCTGCTCCAAGCGTGTGTAGTACTCGGTGCTCACCCCGGCCAGCATCGCCAGTTCGTCACGGCGCAGCCCGGGCACGCGGCGGTGGTTGGTCACCACGACCCCGACGTCCTCTGGGCGTACCTGCTCTCGCCGGGCACGCAGGTACTCACCGATCAGGTTCTCCGCCACGCCCGAACGGTAGGTCGCCGCGCCACCCACCTGGCTGTCCCTGCCGGCACCCCCCTCACCGGGGGCCTGGTTGCCGGCGCACCGCCTCCCGACGCTGGGCGCATGACACGAACCTGGCTCATCACCGGGGTGAGCAGCGGCTTCGGCCGTCAGCTCACCGAACGGCTGCTCGCCCGCGGCGACCGCGTCGCCGGCACCGTCCGACGGCCGGACGCCGTCGCCGACCTCGTCGACACCCATCCCGACACCTTCGCCGTCCACCGCCTGGACCTCACCGAGACCGACCGCATCCGGTCGGTGGTGGACGCCGCACAGGCGCACTTCGGCCGGCTGGACGTCGTCGTGAGCAACGCCGGCTACGGACTGTTCGGCGCCGCCGAGGAGCTCAGCGACGACCAGGTCCGCCACCAGCTCGACACCAACCTGCTCGGCTCCATCCAGCTGATCCGCGCCGCGCTCCCGCACCTGCGTGCCGCCGGCGGCGGGCGGGTCCTCCAGCTGTCGTCGATGGCCGGCCAGGCCGCGTGGCCGGGCTCCTCGCTGTACAACGCCTCGAAGTGGGGCATCGAGGGCTTCTGCGAGGCGCTGGCCCCCGAGGTGGCGCCGTTCGGCATCGGCGTCACCATCGTCGAGCCTGGAGGTGCCCGCACCGACTTCGGGCACGGCGGGCTGCGCTTCGCCGACCCGCTCGACGCCTACGACGTCTCGCCAGCCGCGGCGGTCCGCACCTTCCGGGACGGCGGGCCACCCGGCGTCATCGGGGACCCGGCCCGGATGGCCGCCGCGATGATCGACAGCGTGGACCGGGACCCCGCCCCGCTCCGCCTCGTGCTCGGCAGCGACTCGTGGGTCGGGATGACCGCGGCACTCGAGGCCCGGCTGGACGCCGTCCGCGCGCAGCGGGCCACCGCCGCCGCCACCGACTCGTGACCGGAACGGTCGGCGCGAGGCTCCCCAGCGGAGGGCGCCCCGCGCCGCCCGGGCCGGCCGGGGAACGGCCCGGGCCCGGGCGCGGGTCACCAGGCGACGGCGCCGTGCCGGTCGGTGAAGGTGCCGGTCGGGCCGTCCGCGCCGATCGACGCCATCGCGACGATCGCGTCCGTGCCCTCGGTGACGGTCTGCGGGCCGGCGTGGCCGTTGAAGTCCGTCGCCGTGTAGCCCGGGTCCACGACGTTGATCCGCAGCTCCGGGAGGAACTGGGCGTAGACCGAGGTGAGCATGTTGACCGCCGCCTTGCTGGCCGAGTAGCCGAGCGAGGGGACCGAGTGCTCGATCCGGGACTCGTCCGAGCGCACGGCGAACGAGCCGAGCCCGCTGGTCACGTTCACGATCACCGGGGCCGCCGACTCGCGCAGCAGCGGCAGGAAGGCGTGCGTCGTCCGGACGAGCCCACCGGTGTTGGTGTCGAGCACCGCCATCAGGTCCGCGGCGGTGTACTCGTCGACCGCGCCGATCGGCCCGGAGACGCCGGCGTTGTTGACCAGCACGTCCAGCCCGCCGAAGCGCTCGCGCACCTCCTTCGCCGCCGAGGCCACCGACTCGTCGGAGGTCACGTCGATGCGCACCCACTCCACGCCCAGCTCCTCGGCCGCGCGCTGACCGCGCTCCGCGTCGCGGGCGCCGATGACCACTCGGTGCCCCTGCTCCTTCAGCCGCCGGGCCGCCTCGAAGCCCAGGCTCTTGTTGCCGCCAGTGATCAATGTCGTCGTCATGCACCCACCGTGCGCCCGTCCGGAGGACGTCGACTGGTGCCGTCCGACCGTATGACTGGCAGTACCACCCATCCCGGCCGCAGTGGACGACGATGAGCCCATGACCGACCGAGGGGACTTCGCGGCGCTGCTGCGCGCATGGCGGGAACGCCTCCAGCCGGCCGCGGTCGGGTTCCCCACCGGGCAGCGCCGCACCAAGGGGCTGCGCCGGGAGGAGGTCGCCCTGCTGGCCGGCGTCTCGGTCGACTACCTCGTCCGGCTGGAGCAGGGCCGCGCCGACCGCCCCTCGGCGCAGGTCGTCGCCTCGCTCGCCCGGGTGCTGCAGCTGTCCGACCTCGAGCGCGACCAGCTGTACCTCGCCGCCGGCCTGCCCGCGCCGCTGCCCAGCGCCGTCCCCACGCACATTCCGGCCAGCGTGCAGCGGCTGCTCGCCCGGCTCCCGGACGTCGCCATCGGGGTCTGGACGGCGCACTGGACCCTGCTGACCGCCAACGCGGCGTGGCGCGCCCTGCTGGGGGACATGCCGGCCGGCCTCAACCTGGTCGCCGCGGAGTTCGCCGGCCGGGCCCCGCAGGTCGTGTGGAGCGACGGTGACCTGGAACGTCACCAGCGGGCCCTCGTCTCCGACCTGCGCAGTGCCCAGATCCGCTACCCGGACGACCCGTCCGTGCGGGCGCTGCTCGCCGAGCTGCAGCCCGACGCGCGCTTCGCGCAGCTGTGGGCCGAGGGCACGGTGGTCGAGCACAGGTTCCAGGCGAAGACCTTCGTGCACCCGCGCGTCGGCCGGGTGACGGTCGACTGCGACGTCCTCACCGTGATCGGCACCGACCTGCGCATCGTCACCTACACCGCCGAGCCGGGCACCGAGGACGCCTCCCGGTTCGACCTGATCCGCACCCTCGGGTTGGCGGAGGTCGTCGGACCGTCCGCCTGACGGCCGGTCAGCGCCGGAGCTCGGCCACCTCGTCGAGCCGGCCCAGCTTGTGCGGGTTGCGCACCGCGTACATCCGGGAGATCCGGCCGTCCGCCACGACGAAGGTGATCGCCGTGTCGAACTCGCCGCCCGGGTCGATCCGGGCGGCGACCCCGCCGTTGATCAGCGGCGTGGTGATCAGCACCCCGGGCGCGAACTCGGCGAACCGGGACAGCGCCCCGGCCACCCGCTCCCGGCCGGCGAACGGGCGCCGGGCAGCGGGCGCCAGGCCGCCGCCGTCCGCGACCACCACGACGTCCGGCGCCAGCACGTCCAGCAGCGCCTGCACGTCGCCGCCGGTGAGTGCGGCCAGGAACCGGTCCACCACCAGCTGCTGCTCGGCCGGGTCGACCACCATCCGCGGACGGCGGGCGGCCACGTGCTCCCGCGCCCGGTGCGCGATCTGCCGGACGGCGGCGCCCGACTTGCCCACCGCCTCGGCGATCTCCTCGTACGGCACGTCGAAGACCTCGTGCAGCACCAGCACCGCACGCTCGGTCGGCCCCAGCGTCTCCAGCACGGTCAGCATCGCCAGCGAGACGCTCTCCGCGAGCTCGACGTCCTCGGCGACGTCCGGGCTGGTCAGCAGCGGCTCGGGCAGCCACTCGCCGACGTAGTCCTCCCGGCGGCGGGACACGGTGCGCAGCCGGTTCAGCGACTGCCGGGTGACGACCCGGACCAGGTACGCCCGCGGGTCACGCACCTCCGCGCGGTCCGCCTCGGCCCACCGCAGCCACGTCTCCTGCACGACGTCGTCGGCGTCGGCGGCCGAGCCGAGCATCTCGTAGGCGACGGTGAACAGCAGGCTGCGGTGGGCCAGGAACGGGTCGTCGGTCATGCCGAGGCGGCGTCCGTCCGCGACGGGGCAGCCAGCGGCGGCAGGCCGCAGGACGCCGAGAACTCCGCGGACCGGATGCCGAGCGCGACGTTGGCCCGGGCGGTGAGGTTCATCGCGCCGATCCTGGCAGTCAGTTCCACCAGCGCGGGCGCCCCGAGCTCGGCGAGCAGGGCGGCCGACAGCTCGTCGGTCACCGCCGGCGGCGTCTGGCTCATCGCCTCGGCGTACTCCATCACCCGGCGCTCCAGGGGGGTGAAGACGTCGGACTCCCGCCACCGCGGCACCTCCCGCGCCCGGGCCTCGTCGAGCCCGCGGTCGTGGGTCAGGAAGTGGTGCAGGTCCAGGCAGAAGCTGCAGCCGATCGTGCTGGCTGCGGCCATGGACGCGAACGACGCCAGGTCGCGGTCCAGCCGGTCCCAGGACTCGGACTTCCGGCCGAGCCCCATCAGGGCCTTGAACACCGGCGGGTGGTGCCACATCACGCCGATCGACTCCGGCACCGTGCCGAACATCCGTCGGGTCATCGCCCTGACCAGGGCTCCGTAGACGCCGGTGACCGCGGTCGCCGGGACGCGGGTGCTGCTCGTCATGTCTCCTCCAGGTGAGTGGTGGGTCGACATGGAGACACCGGCCGCGAGCCCGGTGTGACACCTCTCCGGGAGACTGCGGGGGTGCGGAGTGGAGGCAGTGGCCAGATCCGGGTCGTCGTCCTCGGCGCTGGGGTGCTCGGGGTCTCGACGGCGGCGCAGCTGGCCGCCCGGGGTGCCCGGGTCACGCTGCTGACGGACGGCGAGCCGGCCAGCGGCGCGTCGGGACGGTCGCTGTCCTGGCTGAACTCGGCCGGCGACTTCCCACCGGAGTACCACCGGCTCCGCATGCTCGGCCTCGATCGGTACCGGGCCTTCGCCACCCGCCCCGACTCGACCGCGCACATCGCCTTCGACGGCGGCCTCCGCTGGGGCGACGGGGTCCGCGCCTCGTTCGAGCACCAGCGCGCGATCGGCTACCCGGCCGAGTGGCTGAGTCGTGTGGACGTCGCCGCGCGGCTCCCCGGGGTGGACGCCGGGGCGATCCCGGGCGACGGCGCACTGCTCAACCCGGACGAGGGCTGGGTCGACCTGCCGTCGCTCATCGGGCAGCTGGTGCGGGACCTGCGGGCCGCTGGGGGAGTGGTGCGCACCTCGGCCGGTCCGTGCCAGGTGGTCGTGCAGGGCGGCCGGGTCGTCGGCGTGCGGACCGGCACCGGTGACGTGCTCGACGCCGACGCCGTCGTGCTGGCCACGGGCGCCGACGTCCCGCGCACCCTCGCCGGTCTCGGTGTGCACCTGCCCGACGCCACCTCGAACGCGCTGCTCGTCCGCACCCCGCCGTTCGGGCACCGGCTCCGCGCCGTGCTGAACACGCCGCGGGTGGCGCTCCGACCCGCCCTGGGCGGCGGGATCGTCCTGGACGCCGGCTGGTCGGAGGAGGAGGTGGTGCGCCGGGACGACGGGACGTTCGACGTCCGCGACTCCACGGTGCAGGGGCTGCTGTCCGAGGCGGCGCAGGTGCTGGCCGGTCGGCCGGTGCTGTCCTGCGCGTCCTACGGCGTCGGGCGCAAGCCGATCCCCGGCGACGGGCACCCGGTGCTCGGCATCGTCCCCGGGATCGACGGCCTCACCGTCGCCTTCACCCACAGCGGCGCGACGCTCGGCCTCGTCGCCGGGGAGCTGCTGGCCGGGGAGGTCCTGGACGGAGCGCCGAGCCCTCTGCTGGCTGCCTTCCGGCTCGGCCGGTTCGCGGGGTAGTCCGGCACCCCGGTGTCAGTGGACGGCGACGGGCTCCGGGACGCCGAACTCCGCCAGCGCGCCGGTGTACCGCTTCGGCAGGGGAGCGGCGTACTCACCGCGCTTGCCGGTGCGCAGCCCCAGCCGCGCCAGCCCCTCGACCGTCGCGACGGCCGCCGCCACACCGTCGATCACCGGCACCCCCACCCGCCGGGTCAGCTCCGCGGCGAGGTCGGCCATCCCCGCGCAGCCCAGCACGATCGCGTCGACGCCCTCGGTCGCGACGACGTCCTCGCACTCGGCGGCGATCCGCGAACGGGCCGCTGGGTCGGTCTCCAGCGCCAGGACGGCGATCTCCACCGCCCGGATCGTGCGGCACTGCTCCCGCACCCCGTACCGGCCGGCGAGCTCCCAGGCCCGACCGGTCGTCCGCTGCAGGGTCGTCACCACGCCGAAGGTGCGCCCCAGGTACGTCGCCGTCCGCATGCCGGCCTCGGCGATGCCCACCACCGGCCCGGTCGCGACCTCCCGTGCGGCGTCCAGCCCCGGGTCACCGAAGCAGGCGATGACGTGCCCGGCGGCGCCGGCCTCCTCGCCGACCGCGACCTGGGCGAGCAGCCCCGGCACGGCGAGCGCCTCGTCGTAGTGGCTCTCGATCGAGGCCGGCCCCATCTCCGGGTGCACGGCGACCACCACGGTGCCCGGGCCGGCGGCGGCCCGGGCACTGCGCCTGATCAGGTCGGTCATCGAGGCGGTGGTGTTCGGGTTGACGATCTGGATCAGCACGGCCTCAGACCCGGGTGCCGTCGGAGACGCCGGCCTCGGCCGGGTCGAGCAGCACGATCATCGGCCGCACCCGCTCCAGCCCGGCGAAGAGCACGAAGCCGAGGCCGCAGCCGATGAACCAGCCGTAGTCGCCCACCGAGGTGAACAGCGTCAGCAGGATCGTCGGCACCCCGGCCCCGAGCACGGCGAGGACGGCGTTGGGGTTGTAGCCGCCGCGGAACCAGTACCGGCCGGTCGGGGACATCGAGTACATGTCGTCGACGGCGACCCGCTGCTTGCTCGCCAGGTAGTAGCCGGCGATCAGGATGCCGAACAGCGGGCCGATCAGGCTGCCCAGGATGCCGAGGCTGAACCGGATGCCCTCGGCGCTGTCGTACCAGTTCCAGGGGGTGAGCAGCACCGACCCGACGGCGGCGATCATCCCGCCGGCGCGCCAGCTGATCTTCTGCGGCGCCACGTTGGAGAAGTCGAACGCCGGGGCGATGAAGTTCGCGACGATGTTGATGCCGATCGTCGCGATGACGAAGGTCAGCCCGCCCAGCAGGATCGCGAACGTGGAGTCGATCGCCTCCACGGTGGCGATCGGGTCGGTGATCAGCTCACCGAACACCGGCACGGTCGCCGAGGCGCAGACCACGGTCAGCAGCGAGAAGAAGAGGAAGTTCAGCGGCAGGCCGAGCAGGTTGCCGCGCTTCACCGCGGCGAAGCTCTTGCCGTACCGGGCGAAGTCGCCGAAGTTCAGCATCGGGCCGGAGAAGTAGGAGACCACCAGCGCGATCGCGCCGAGCATCGTGGAGACCGTCGCCCACCCGCTCAGCGTCGGGCCGGTGTGCAGGCTCAGGTCGATGTTGGACCAGCCGGCCTCCGAGACCAGGTAGACCGCCAGCACGATCATGACGACGTAGACGGCCGGGCCGGCGAAGTCGATGAACTTCCGGATCGTCTCCATGCCCCGCCAGAACAGCGCCGCCTGCGCCACCCAGAGCACCGCGAAGGAGATCCAGCCCAACGCGGCCAGCCCCAGGAACGACGGCTCGAGCAGCGCCTCGGCGCCCGGGACGAACTTCAGCCAGATGATGTTCAGGCTGCTCGCGGCCAGGAAGGTCTGCACGCCGTACCAGGCGACCGCGATCAGGCCGCGGATGATCGCCGGGATGTTGGCGCCCTTGACGCCGAAGACGGCGCGGTTGATCACCGGGTACGGGACGCCGGTCTTCTGGCTGGGCTTGGCCACCAGGTTGACGAACACCTGCACGATCACGATCCCGACGACCAGGGCGATGAGCACCTGCCAGGCCGCGATGCCCAGGGCGAAGAGGCTGCCCGCGGTCACGTACCCGCCGACGCTGTGCACGTCCGACATCCAGAACGCGAAGATGTTGTAGGAGCCCCAGCGCTGCTGGCGCAGCGGGGCGAGGTCCTCGTTGGTGAGCCGGGGGTCGTAGTCGGCGCCGATCAGCGCGCCGCCGGGTGCGGCGGCCGAGGGCGCCGTCCCGAGGGGGGTGGGGACGTCGGTCGCGAGCGCCACCGGCTCGGGGGACGTGGTGGTCATGGAGGGCTCCTGCGGATCGTCGGCTGGTGCGGGCAGCGGCGGGTCACGAGCTCGTCGGTGTCCCGGCAGCGGCGAGGAGCGGCCGTCCGGGAGCGACGGCGCGAACGCTAGGGAGCCGGTGTTGCCCCCGGATGTCCGCGCGGGTATATCCGCCGGGCTCAGCCGTCGGCGGGGATGCCGGCGACGATCTCCTGCAGCCGCGCGTAGTGGGCGCCGGTCACCTGGGTCAGGGCCGCGACGTCACCGGCGGCGAACGCGTCGAGCATGGCGACGTGGTCGGCGGCCAGCGCCGCGGTCGCGGCAGCGGAGGCGTGCGACATGGGCCGCCCGGGCTCGGTGACGTTCCAGGCCCGCTCGAACATCTGCAGCAGGCGGTGCATCTGGCACGGGGCGATCAGCGCCAGGTGGAAGCGCCGGCTCCAGCGGTGGTGGTCGTCGGCACCGCCGGCGGCGGTCGCCGCCTCCAGTTCCCGCAGCGCCGCCGCCGCGACGGCGACGTCCTGCGGCGTCGAGCGGGGCACCGCGGCGGCCTGCGCGGCTGCCTCCAGCGAGGCCCGGACGACGTAGAGCTCGGCGAGCTCGGCCCGGCTCAGTCGCGCGACGACGTAGGCGCCCCGCACCTCGTGCTCGACCAGCCCCTCGGCCACCAGCGTCTTCAGCGCCTCGCGCACCGGGATCCGGCTGAGGGAGAACCGGGCGGCGACGTCGTCCACCGGGATCGGTACCCCGGGGCGGACCAGGCCGGCCAGGATGGCCGTGCGCAGCTCCTCCAGCACGAGCGCCTGCGAGGGGGCGTCGCGGGCGCTGGCCAGCGCAGCGACCCAGGGCGCGGGAGGGCGCTGTCGGGACATCCCACCGCCTCTCCCCGCCGTCCGGCGGCCGGGACGCTAGCGGAGGCGTGTTTCCGCCACGTTGACCCGCCGTCGCCCCGTCGCCGCGTGCCGATCACCTTCGGCTCCCAGGAGTTCACCCAACGAGCATGGCGCGATCCAGGGGCCCGGTTTACGGTCCTTCTCGTCCGGAGCCGGGGATCGTTCGATGCCCGCCCGGCCGCAGCAGGTTGACGGCCACAGGGGGAACTGGTGCCTGAAGTCATGCCATGCGAGCACGTGCGGGTCCTCGGCTGATGAGCCGGGCCCGCCGCGGACGGCACACGAACACCCGGTCGAGCCGGGTGCGGGCACCCGGCGTCGTCGCCAGCGCGGGCATCACCACCGCCCTGGTCGCCTTCCTCCCCGCGGCCAGCGCCGCACCCGGTGCCGCTCCGGCGCCACCGCCGTCCTCTCGCCTGATGGCCGTCGAGGCCGACGCGCTCGTGCCCCGCCCGCCCTCCGGTCTGCGGGACGAGTTCGTGCCACCGCTGGAACCGCTGCTCGAGACCATGGCGATCGCGACCGACGCTGATCCGAGCAGCGCCCCCGCGACAGCCACCGCCGCGACCGCCCCGACCGCCGAGGCCCCGACCGCCGCCGC
Source organism: Modestobacter sp. VKM Ac-2978 (assembly GCF_026968025.1). Taxonomy (NCBI): domain Bacteria; kingdom Bacillati; phylum Actinomycetota; class Actinomycetes; order Geodermatophilales; family Geodermatophilaceae; genus Modestobacter; species Modestobacter sp. VKM Ac-2978. Next base: position 19,614 of record NZ_JAPVBP010000002.1, read on the forward strand.
CCCGACCGGCGAGGCGTCGCCACTGGCCGCCAGCGGGATCCCGTCGACCGCACTGACGGCCTACGAACGCGCCGCCGCGCTCTCCGCCGACTGCGGCATCAGCTGGACCCTGATCGCCGCCATCGGCCGGGTCGAGTCCAACCACGGCCGCTTCGCCGGTGCCACCCTGCACACCGACGGGCTGTCGAGCCCGCCGATCATCGGCATCCCGCTCGACGGCACCAACAACACCGCCCGGATCCTCGACTCCGACGACGGCGTGCTGGACGGCGACACCGTCTACGACCGCGCCGTCGGCCCGATGCAGTTCATCCCCACCACCTGGGCGATGTACGACAGCGACGGCAACGGCGACGGGCGCCGCGACCCCTTCAACATCAACGACGCCGCCGTCGCCACCGGCAAGTACCTCTGCGCCGCGGGTGGGGACCTCTCCACGCCGGAGGGCCAGTCGCGCGCCGTCTTCGCCTACAACCACTCCGACAGCTACGTGGCCACGGTGCTCGGGCTGTCCGCCACGTACGCCGGGACGACGCCGGAACCGGTGCCCACCCCGGAAGGTCCGGCGCCGACCGTGCCACCGGCCGCCCCCGCCCCGCCGCCCGCGATCGAGCCGCCGCCGGCCGTCGAGCCGCCTGCGGCGCCGGTCGAGCCCCCGCCGCTCCTGGCCGCGCCGGCACCGGTCCCTGCGCCCACGCCGGAGCCGGAGCCCGTGCCGGCTCCTGCGCCGGAGCCCGTGCCGGCTCCTGCGCCGGAGCCCGAGCCCGCGCCGGAACCGGAGCCCGTCCCGGCTCCTGAGCCTGCCCCGGCACCGGAGCCCGCGCCGGAGCCGGAGCCCGTCCCTGCACCGGAGCCCGAGCCGGTCCCGGCTCCCGAGCCGGAGCCCACGCCGGTCCCGGCTCCTGAGCCCGCGCCTGCCCCCGCACCGGAGCCCGCGCCTGCCCCGGCACCGGAGCCCGCGCCTGCCCCGGCACCGGAGCCCGCGCCGGCCCTGTGTGGCATCGAGTTCCAGCCGGCCGAGCCGGTCGTCGTCGACGTGGTGGACGGCACCGGTGACCCGGTCCTGATCGAGGCGGTGACCGGGGTCCTCACCGACGCCGGGCTCACCCTCGGCACGGTCAGCAGCGCCGAGGTCACCGAGTCGGCGATCGAGCACCTCGAGGGTCAGGAGGAGCCGGTGCGGCAGCTGGCCGAGGCGCTCGGCGTCGTGTCGCTGCTCCGGCCGGCGACGGGGGAGAACCTCACCGTCGTCCTGGGCTCTGCCGATGCGGCTCCGCTGGTCGAGGAGCTGGCCACGCTCGCCGACGAGGAGTGCGACACCGCCCCCGCCGAGGAGACCGACTGACCAGCAGCGACACCCAGACGTTCTTCGGCTCCCGGGCCGCCGCCTGGGAGGAGAAGTTCCCCGACGACGGGCCCCGGTTCGAGCGGGCCGTCGCCGAGCTGGGGGTGCGCGCCGGGGACGCCGTCCTCGACGCCGCCTGCGGCACCGGGCGCGCCCTGCCCGTGCTGCGCGCCGCCGCCGGCCCGGCCGGGCTGCTCGTCGGCCTCGACCTGACCGCCGAGATGCTCGCCGAGGCCCAACGGCGTGGTCGCGGGGAGCTGGCGCACCTGGTGCGTGGCAATGTCACCGGGCTGCCGTTCGCGGCGGGGGCGTTCGACGTGCTCTTCGCCTCCGGGCTGGTCTCCCACCTGCCCGACCCCGAGGCCGGCCTGCGTGAGCTGGCCCGGGTCGCCGCCGACGGCGCACGGCTCGGTCTGTTCCACCCGGTCGGCCGGGCAGCGCTGGCCCGGCGGCACGGCCGGGAACTGACCCCGGACGACGTGCGCAGCGAGCCGCGGATCCGGGAGCTGCTCACCGGCACCGGCTGGCGCGTCACCGAGGTCGACGACGCCGAGGACCGCTGGCTGGTGGTGGCCGTCCGGCGCGAGCGCAGGTAGCCGACCACCTCGCGCCTGCCCGGGGGAGCGGTGTCCGCGTGTCACCCTGTGCGGCGTGCTGCACCGGACCCCGCCCCGACTGACGTGAGCGCGCTGCTCGCCGCGGTGGTCGCCGGACTCGGTGGCGCCGTCACCGGCCGGGTCGCCGACTCGCTGGCGCTGGTCGCCCCGCGTCGGGTCGAGGCCGGCGACGGGGCGGTCGCGGTCCGCGTCGACCGGCGGGCCCGCGCGATCGGGGCCCCCTGGCCGGAACTGACCGGGGCGCTCTGCGCCGTCGCGGTCACCCTCCGATTCGGCTGGACGGCGCAGCTGCCCGCGTGGCTGTGGTTCGTCGCGGTCGGCCTGCTGCTCACCGTCGTCGACCTGCGCGAGCAGCTGCTGCCCAACCGGGTGCTGCTGCCGGGGCTGCTGGGCGGCCTCGGCCTGCTGGCCGTCGCCGCCGGGGCGGACGGCGACTGGTCGAGCCTGGGGCGCGCCGCGCTGGCCGGGGGAGCCGCGTTCGCGGTGCTGCTGGTGATGGCGCTGGCCGCCCCGAGCGGACTGGGGATGGGCGACGTCAAGCTGGCCGGGCTGCTCGGTTTCTACCTGGGTTGGCTCGGCTGGCCCGTCGTCCTGGTCGGGTTCTTCCTCGGTTTCCTGCTGCAGGCCGTGGTCGGGCTGGCACTGCTCGCCGCCCGGCGGGTGGGACGGCGGACCGGGCTGCCGTTCGGGCCGGCGCTGCTCGGCGGTGCCCTGGTCGCGGCGCTGCTGACCGAGGACTGGCTCCTGCTCCTGCCGTGACCCGCGAACAGGTCGTTCACCCGGTCGGGTGAGCCGGTCCGCGCTGGGCTGTGCTTCGGGTTGCGCACGTCCGAACAACGGGGTGAAGACCGCGACCCGGGTCACCCGACCCGATCAGCCGACGGTCGGTTCCCCAGGAGCTCACGTTGGTCAGCCTGTTCCAGACGCTGCACACCCTGTCCTACGTCACCGCCGACCGCGTCGCGGACCGGCTGAGGACGGTCAAGGAGGAGAAGGGCGCCTCCGCCGTGGAGTACGCGATCCTCGTCGGCGCCATCGCCCTCGTCGTCGCGGCGGCCGTCCTCATCTTCGGCAACAAGCTCAAGGCCCTCTTCGACGGCATCTCGCTGGGCGGCACCCCGGCTTCCACGCCCGCCGCACCGACGAGCTGACCGGCGGTCCCTGACCACCGGGGACGTCGTCCCCGCCGCCTTCCCGACCCCACGACAGGAGCACCTCCGTGTCCGGCAGCCCTGCCCGGCCCCGTCCCCGTCCCGCTCGCCGGCTCCTCGGCGAGCGGGGCGCGGCGGCGGTCGAGTTCGCACTGGTGGTCCCGGTGCTGCTGCTCCTGCTCGTGGGGATCATGGAGGTCAGCAAGGCGTTCAACACCCAGGCCACCCTGTCGGCTGCCGCCCGTGAGGGCGCTCGCACCGTCGCCACGGCGGGTACCGCCGCGTCGGCGCTGTCGATCGTGCAGTCGGCGGTCGGGACGCTGGGCGTCCCCGCATCGGCCATCAGCATCACCCCGCTCACCTGCGTGGGCGCAGCGGCGAACACGACGGTGACGGTGACGGTGACCCACCGCCAGACGTTCCTCGGCGGGGTGCTCGGCTCCTCGGGCGCCACCCTGACCGGCAGGGCGGTCATGCGATGCGGATGATCTCCCGGCTGCTGCGCCGCGCTGCTCCGCAGCGGTTGGCCGACGAACGAGGCGCCGTGGCCGTGATGGTCGCCATCATGCTCGTGCCCCTGCTGGGGTTCGCCGCCATCGCGGTGGACGTCGCCTCGTTGTACTCCGACCGCGAGCAGCTGCGCACCGCCGCCGACTCGGCCGCGCTGGCGGTGGCGTCGGACTGCGCGAAGGGCGCCTGCGCCAACCCCACCGCCACCGCGACCTGGGCACTGACCGCCAACGCCGCCCCGGCCGGGGCGACGTTGCGCACCCCGACCGTCGCGATCAGCGGGCAGCAGGTCACGGTGACCATGACCGCCGACCAGGCGCACTGGTTCGCCCCCGTGCTCGGCATCGACAGCACCACCGTGTCCGTCACCTCGGCCGCCACGTGGACGGGCGGCACACCGCTCACCCGCACCCTGCGTGCCCCCGTGGGGCTGTCCTGGTGCGAGTACCAGGCGCAGCTGGCCCGCGGTCAGTTCCTCAACAGCCTCCCGCACCACCTCGACCCGCAGACCACCGCGGCGAGCACCTGCACCGGCCCGGACGGCGAGGCGCTGCGCGGTGGGCAGGCCGTGCTGCAACCCGACTCGGCCAACGGCTGCGTCATCTCGGCCAGCACCGGCAGCAACGTCACGAAGGTCCGACCGGCCCAGGCCTCCCGGGTCGCCGACAACTGCGCGTCCGGCCTCTACAAGCTCGGGCTCCTGTTCGACCAGGTGACCCTCCCGATCTGGGACCAGACCGGGACCAGCGGCGGCACCACCTGGTACCGCGTGCGCGGCTTCGTCACCTTCGAGCTCTGGAACATCGAGCTCGCCAACGCCACGCCGATGCTCACCGGCCGCTTCACCTCGGCATTCGTCGAAGGTGCCGCTGGTGCCGGCTCCGTCTCCCTCGTCCGAGAGAAGTGATCGTCATGCGTCGCGTCCTCGCCGCTCTCGCGGCCCTTGCCCTGGCAGTGTTCGGCGCCGTCGTCCTGATCAGCTACGTCCGGGGCGCCGATGCCCGCGCCGAGGCCGGGGCCGTCCTGGTCCCGGTGCTCGTCGCCGCCGGCGACATCGACGCCGGCACCACGGCCGAGGACGTCGCCGACCTGGTGACGACCGCTCGGGTGCCCAGCCGTCTGGTGGTGGGTGGTCACGTCGACGACCTCGCTGACGTGGCCGGCCTGAGCACCACCACCAAGCTGATCAAGGGCGAGCAGTTGGTGTTCGCACGGTTCGCCGACCCGTCCGTGCAGGCGGCCGCCGCCGGGGTGGTCGAGCCCACGGCGGGCACCGAGGAGGTCAGCCTCACCCTGGAGCCGCAGCGGGCCGTGGGCGGGGCACTGGCCGCCGGCGACCGGATCGGCGTCTTCATCAGCCAGGGCGACCCGACCACGACCGACCTCGCCGTCGGCGAGGTGCTGGTGACCCGGGTGACCGGCGGCGCCGACGACCAGACGGCGGCGATGACCGGCGCCGCGCAGACGATCACGGTGACGCTGGCGCTCACCCCCGAGCAGGCCACCGTGGTCATCGCGGGGATGGAGCAGGGCGCCGTGTGGCTGTCGCTCCAGGAGTCGGTCGATCCTGCCGACACCTCCCTGGACAGCACGACCCCGACCACAGGAGCAGACCAGTGAGCACGGTCCTGACCATCGGTGCCGACGCCGACCTCGTCGCGCGGTTCACCGAGGCCGGCAGCAGCGACGTCGTCGCCCTCGGGGTGGACGCGCTGGCGGAGGGTGTCCTGCTCCGCCACCTCGCCGGACCGGACGCCCCGGACCTGGTGGTGCTGGGGGCCGAGGTCGCGTTGGCCGACTCCTTCGCCCTCGCCGGGCAGCTCGACGGCGCGGCACCGGGCACCAGCGTCGTCGTCGTCGCCTTCACCGATCCCGAGTTGTGGATCGAGGCGATGCGCGCCGGCGTCCGCGACGTCCTCTCCCCGCACGCCTCCACCGCCGACGTCGCTGCCGTCCTCGAGCGGGCGGCCGCCCGCGCCGAGGCCCGCCGGGTCGCGTCGGCGACGGTGCCGCAGGCGCCCACCCGGCGGGTGGTGGTCGTCGCCTCGCCCAAGGGCGGGGTCGGCAAGACCACCGTCGCCACCAACGTGGCCCTCGGCCTGGCCGTGGCCGAGCCCGGGTCCACCGTGCTGGTCGACCTGGACGTGCAGTTCGGGGACGTCGCCAGCGCACTCGCGCTGGTCCCAGAGCACACGCTCCCGGACGCCGTGCGCGGCGCCGCCAGCAACGACCCGCTCGTGCTCAAGACCTACCTCACCCGGCACTCCTCCGGGCTGCACGTGGTCGCCGGCAGCGACTCCCCGGCAGCAGGGGACGCGGTCACCCCGGAGGAGGTCGCGCGGCTGGTCGACATGCTCAGCGCGGAGTTCCGGTACGTGGTGGTCGACACCGCCCCGGGGCTGACCGACCACACGCTCACCGCACTCGAGCGGGCCACCGACCTGGTGCTCATCGGCAGCATGGACGTGCCCGGCGTGCGCGGGCTGCGCAAGGAGCTCGACGTGCTCGGCGAGCTGCAGCTCGTGCCGGCCGGCCGCCACCTGGTGCTCAACGGCGCCGGCTCGGCCGGTGGCCTCGCCCTGGCCGACGTCGAGCGGACCGTCGGCGCCCCGCTGGACCTGGTGCTCCCGCGGCACGACGCCGTCCCGCTGTCGACGAACACCGGCGTCCCGCTGCTGATGAAGGGCGGCAAGGACCCGGTGACCCGCGGGCTCCAGACGCTGGTCGGCCGGCTCGCACCTGCCGCGGCGGCCGGCAAGGGCCGGCGCGGACGCCGGCGGGTCGGTGCCCGATGAGCCTCAGCGACCGTCTCGCCCAGGCCCGTGGCCAGGCGGCCGGTCCCGTGCCGCTCGCACCGGCCCAGGGCGATGAGCCCGTGATCCGGGTCGTGGGACGCCCCGCGCCGCCGCCCACCGGCCTCGCGTCCCGGATCGCCGGGAGGGCCGGCGCCGGCCCCGTCGACCCGGCCACCCGTCCGGCGGCCGGCCCGGACACCCTCACCCAGCTCAAGGAACGGGCCAGCCGCGCCCTGTTCGAGCGGCTGGGCGGCAAGCTCTCCGACGCCGACATCCCCGACGAGCAGCTGCACGCCTTGGTGCGGACGGACCTGCAGCGGGTCATCGCGCACGAGCCGACCCCGCTGTCCGAGGAGGACCGGCGGCGGCTCATCACCGAGCTCACCGACGAGGTGCTCGGCTATGGCCCGCTGCAGCCGCTGCTGGACGACCCGGACGTCACCGAGGTGATGGTCAACGGGCCGGACACCGTCTACGTGGAGCGCGGCGGCCGCATCGTCCGCACCTCGGCCGGGTTCGCCGACGAGCAGCACCTGCGCCGGGTGATCGAGCGCATCGTGTCCCGGGTCGGCCGCCGCATCGACGAGTCCTCGCCGCTGGTCGACGCCCGGCTGCCCGACGGCTCCCGGGTCAACGCGATCATCCCGCCGCTGGCCTTCAGCGGCTCCTCGCTGACCATCCGCAAGTTCGCCCGCCGGCCGCTGCAGATCGCCGACCTGATCGAGGGCGGCACCCTCAGCTCCGACATGGCCGAGCTGCTGCGCGCCTGCGTGGCTGCCCGGCTCAACGTCATCGTCTCCGGCGGTACCGGCACCGGGAAGACGACGCTGCTCAACGTGCTCTCCTCGTTCATCCCCGCGGGCGAGCGGATCATCACCATCGAGGACGCCGTCGAGCTCCAGCTCCAGCAGGAGCACGTCGTCCGGCTGGAGTCCCGCCCGGCCAACATCGAGGGCAAGGGTGCGATCAGCATCCGCGACCTGGTCCGCAACTCCCTGCGCATGCGCCCGGACCGGATCATCATCGGCGAGGTCCGCGGCGGGGAGAGCCTGGACATGCTGCAGGCGATGAACACCGGCCACGACGGGTCGCTGTCCACCGTGCACGCCAACTCCCCGCGGGACGCCGTCGCCCGGCTGGAGACGCTGGTGCTGATGGCCGGCATGGACCTGCCGCTGCGCGCGGTTCGGGAGCAGGTCACCTCCGCCGTCGACGTGATCATCCAGGTCTCCCGGCTGCGCGACGGCAGCCGGCGGGTCACCCACGTCACCGAGGTGCTGGGCCTGGAGGGCGACACCGTGACGCTGCAGGACGCCTTCCTCTTCGACCACTCTGCCGGCAGCGACCGCGACGGCCGGCTGCTCGGCCGCGCGGTGCCCACCGGCATCCGGCCGCGGTTCCTGGAACGGTTCGCCGAGCGCGGGGTCACGCTCGCGCCGCGGGTGCTGGGGGTGCCGCACCTGGCGCCGGTCGGTGGTGGGGGCCGATGAGCCCGCTCGTCTGGGCCGGCGTCGCCGCCTGCGCACTCGCACTCGCGCTCCTGGTCGGGCTGGTCGTCGTCCCGCGGCGTCCCCGGGTGGAGATCACCCGGCTGGACCCGACCGCGGCGCCGGCGCTGCGGGGCCGGTCGGCCCTGACCGCCGCGGCGAACCGGCTCGGTGACCAGTCGCTCCGGCGGCTGGGCCGCCGCGACGCGCTCGTGGCGTCGCTGGAACGTGCCGGGGTCCACCGGTCACCGGCACAGGTCTTCGGCGGGACGGTCGCCGGTGCGCTGCTCGGCGACCTCGTCGGCGGCCTGCTCTGGGGCCTGCTGGGCGGACTGGTGCTGGCGCTGGCCGTCCCGCTCGCCGTCCTGGTGACCCTGGAGGTGCGCAGCCGCCGGCGGCGCTCCGCCTTCGCCGAGCAGCTCGACGACACGCTGCGGCTGATGGCCAGCAGCCTCCGGGCCGGGCACAGCGTGCTGCGGGCGCTGGAGGCCGTCTCCCACGACGGCGCCGCGCCCACGGCCGAGGAGTTCTCCCGGGTGCTCAACGAGGTCCGGGTGGGGCGCGACGTCGTCCTGGCCCTGGAGGAGGTCGCCGAGCGGATGCGCAGCGACGACTTCGGCTGGATCGCCCAGGCCGTCGCCATCCACCGTGAGGTCGGCGGCAACCTGGCGGAGGTGCTCGACCGCGTCGGCGCCACCATCCGGGACCGCGGCCAGCTGCGGCGTCAGGCGCAGGCGCTCTCGGCGGAGGGGCGCGCCTCGGCCGCCGTGCTGCTGGCGCTGCCGGTCGTCGTCGGTGGGGCGATGCACCTGGTCTCGCCGACCTACATCGGCCGGCTCCTGGACGGCGCCACCGGCCTGGTCATGCTGGCGACGGCCGGGGTGCTGATGGTCGTCGGCGCGGTCTGGGTGCGCCGCGTCGTGACGGTGACGTTCTGATGCCCACGATCGTGTGGGTCGCCGTCGCCGCCGTCGTCCTCCCGCTCGCCGTCCTGGCCCAGGTCACGCTGGCCCGGTCCGGGAAGACGCTGGTCGTTGCCCGGCAGAACCTCACGCGTGGCCTGGTCACGCCCGCCTTCGAGGTGGGCACGCTGGAGGCCCGCGGCACCGGGGCCGGCGCCGTCCTCCGCGCGCTGACGCCCGAGTCGGCGGCCCGCCGGATCCGGCGCATGATCGACGTCGCCGGCCGCCCGGCCACCTTCACGATGACCCGCGTGCTGTGGGCCAAGCTCGTGCTCGCCGCTGTGGCGGCGCTGCTCGCTGCCCTGTTCGTGGTGGAGGCGCCCGGCATCCCCGCCGGGCTCGGCGCGGTGGTCGCGGTGCTGGTGGCCTACCACCTGCCCGAGGCAGCGCTGTGGGGCAGAGGTCAGGAGCGGCGGCAGCTGATCGCGCGCCAGCTGCCCGACGTCCTGGACCAAATGACCATCGCCGTGGAGGCCGGGCTGGGCTTCGAGGCCGCGCTGTCCCGCGCGGCCACCACGGGCCGGGGTGCGCTGGCCGAGGAGCTGGTGCGCACCCAGCACGACATCGCCGCCGGTCGGCCGCGGCGCGCCGCCTACGACGCCCTGGCCGCCCGCACCCAGGTCGCGGACCTGCGCCGGTTCGTCGGGGCGGTGAACCAGGCCGACGTCTACGGCATCCCGCTCGCCGACGTGCTGCGGGTGCAGGCCGATGAGATGCGCGTCAAGCGCCGGCAGCGCGCCGAGGAGCAGGCGATGAAGGTGCCGGTCAAGGTCACCTTCCCGCTGATGGTCTGCATCCTGCCGGCGCTGATGATCGTGGTCGTCGGCCCCGCGGTCCTGGGGCTGCTGGAGTCCCTGGGCTGAGCCCCGCCCGCCGCCGGATCAGGCCGGGGCGTCGATCGGCAGGCCGACGTAGAGCATGCCGACCAGCGCACCGGCGGCGGAGTGCACGCCGGCGTAGGCGGTGAAGTAGGGCTTGCCCGCGACGGTGGCCGGGCCGGTGTAGACCTGCCCGCCGAGCACCGCGGCGAGCACCGGGTTGCGGCTGCCGTCGGCGCCGGTGGGGGAGAGGCAGGTGCCGATGTTCCGCCGGCCCTGCGGGTTCACCACCGTGGTCGCCACCCGGACCATCCCGCCGGCGTCGTCGAGTCGCTGGAACAGCGTGCAGGTGCCGCCGACCTGGGCCACCACGTCGTCGACCAGCGCCGACCGGTGCCGCGGGTCGTCGTTCCAGCTCAGCACCTCACCGCCGAGCAGCAGCTCGGGCAGCCCGACGGAGCGCGTCGCCGAGGTCGCCTGGTCGGTCACGGTCACCGTCCGGTGCCCACTGCCCAGCTCGATGCCGCCGGCCTCGTCCAGCAGGTCCTCGGCCAGGGTCAGCGCGCGCCGGACGTAGACCAGCCGCTGGCTGTCGGCCAGCTCGGCGACCGCCTGGGTGATCCGGGCCGACCCGCTGGCCGCCCGGTCGACGTTGTCCACGACCCGCTCGGTGGCGACGCGCTGCTGCTCGACGGCGGCGGCGATGGCGTCCTGCGCATCGGCGATCGAGCCCAGCGTGCCGGTGATCCGGCCGATCGCGGTGACCGCCTGCCGGGTCTCGGACTGCACCGCCTCGATCTGCGCGCCGATGTCCTCGGCGGCCTGGGCGGTGCGGCTGGCCAGCTCCTTGACCTCGTCGGCCACCACGGCGAAGCCCCGGCCCACGTCGCCGGCGCGCGCCGCCTCGACGTAGGCGTTGAGCGCCAGGAACCGGCTCTGCTGGCTGATCGCCGAGATCAACCGCACCATCTGGGTGATCGACTCGCTGGCCTCCTGCAGCGCGGCGATCCGCTCGTCGACCGCGCGGGCGTCCCGCACGGCCTCCTCCGCGACCGCCGAGGCCTGCGTGGTGCTCGAGGAGATGTCCGCGATCGCCGAGCGCAGGTCGGTCAGCGACTCGGCGGCCTGCTGGGAGGTGTCGGACACCTCGCGGCTGGCCGAGGAGAGCACGCCGGCCTGCTGGGCGGCCGCCGCCATGCTGTCGTCCTGCTCGGGCTTGCGGCGGGTGCGCGCGGGCGCCGCCGGACGCGGGGCGAGAATCGCCGGCTCGTCGTCCGGGGGCGCGACGGCGGCGGCAGGCACCGCTGCGGTGCCCCGCGGGGACGGGAAGCGCACGACTCGACTCCTCTCGGACGCGGACCCGTGCCCGCCTCGCGCGGTCAGCCTAGGGGGCGCCGAGGTCGGGAACGCGCTGGTGAGAGCGGCGCGTCGGGAGTCCGGCCGAGCGGGAACGATTGCACGGCCCGGTCGGACGCCGTGCGGCGTCCGGTCAGCGCAGCAGCGTCGTCAGCCGCACGGTCAACCCGTCGGGCCCGTCGATGACGTCGACGTGGTCGCACAGCTGCCGGGCCAGCCACAGGCCCATGCCGCCGTGGGACAGGTCGTCGCCGTGGGCGGGGCCGTAACCGGCGAACGGGTCGTCCATCCCCACCCCGCCGTCGCTGATCGTGCAGACCACCCGGTCGGCCGACGCCCACAGCCGCAGCCGGACCGGTGGGCCACCGTGCCGCACCGCGTTCGCGCTCATCTCGTCGACCGCGAGGTGCAGGTCCTCGAGGGCGTCCTGGGGGCCGTCCAGCTGGGCCAGCCGGCCACCGACCGCGTGCCGCAGCCCGGCGAAGTCCCGTACGTCGTCGACCCGCAGCAGCGGGTCGGTGGCCTCGAGCGGCTCGTCCGGCAGGGGCAGGGCGCGCAGGTAGTCGGCGGGCTCGGTGTAGTCCGGGTTGGGCCGGCGCCCGTCGGCGCTGACCAGGTGGGTGTGCGTGCGCAGCCCGCAGTCGACCAGCTCGGCGGGGAGCGACTCGACGTCGTAGGCACACAGCCCCCAGGTCGGCCACGAGCGCATCGCCTCGTTGAGCACGGCCTCGTACCGCTGCCACTCCAGCCAGTCCCGCGGCGTCTTCCCGAAGTCGGTCTCCCCGACGACCCGCAGCCGGGCGTGCCCGCGACCGGTGACCCGCTCGGCGAGCCGGCGGAAGGCGGTGATCGCTGCAGGCGTGCGCGCCTGGTACACCTCGTGCTGCGGCAGCACGTGCACGTGCTCGTCGCCCAGCGCGTCCCGCAGCATCGTGGCCGAGGGTTCGCTCGTGGTGATCACGGCTGCCTCGCCGGCCTCCAGGCCCGCGCGCAGGAAGGGGACCGCGACGGCGGCCAGCTCCTCGGCGGAGCTGTGCAGGACCAGGTCGTGCCGGAACGTGGCCGGACCCAGCTGGTCTGGCGGTGCGTGCACGTGGTGGGTCCTCTCGTTCGTCGGGGCCGGGTCTGGGGCCGGGTCTGGGGCCGGGTCTGGGGCCGGGTCTGGGGCCGGGTCTGGGGCCGGGGCGTGGGGCCCACGGTAGGCCGATGTCGTTCCGGCGGCTGCGCGTGTGCCCCCCGGGGAGGTCCGGAGCCCGCCCTCAGCGGCTCGCCGGGTCGTCGGGGACGACGTCGGGCACCCGGTTGGGGCCGGCCTCCACCGGGCGCGGGCGGTCCTGTCGGTGCAGTCGCACGGCGACCAGGGCGACGTCGTCCTCGGGCTTGCCGTCGACCAGCCGCTCGATCAGCTCGTCCAGCAGCTGGCCCAACGGGAGGTCGGCCAGCTCGGTCAGGTGGGTCCGCAGCCGGAGCAGGCCGGTGTCCAGGTCGGCGTCCCGGCGTTCGATCAGCCCGTCGGTGTAGAGGAGCACCGTCGACCCGCGGTCCAGGGTGACCACCGACTCGGTGCGTTCGACCGTGGCGTCGACGCCGAGGAGCAGGTCGGCCTTCCAGTCGGCGAGCACCGCCACGCTGCCGTCGGGGTTGAGCGCCAGCGGCGGGAGGTGCCCGGCGTTGGCCCAGACCATCCGGGTCACCCCGCGCTCCAGCTCGTCGGCGGTCTGCTCGAACCTGGCCACCGCGGCGGTGGCCAGGGTGTCCAGCTGGAGCAGCGTCATCGCCGAGTCCAGCCCGCGGAGGACCTCCACCGGCCCGGCGTCGCTGTAGGCGGCGATGCCGCGCAGCAGGCTGCGCACCTGGCCCATGGCCGCGGCTGCGGCCGTGTCGTGGCCGACGACGTCCCCGATGACCACCATCGTCGAGCCGCTGGGCTGCAGGAAGGCGTCGTACCAGTCACCGCCCACCCGGGCGGCCTCGGCCGCCGGCAGATAACGGACCACGATCTCGGCGTGGTCGGGCTCCGGCGGATCGGTGAGCAGGCTGCGCTGCAGCACCTCGGCCATCTGCTGCTGCTGGTCGAACAGGCGCGCGTTGTCCAGCGCCAGACCGGCCCGGTCGGCGACGTCCTGGGCCACTGCGACGTCCGCCTCGGTGGCCGAGTGCGCGTCGGCGTAGGCCAGCGTCAGCAGCCCCAGCGTCCGGCCGCGTGCCCGGAGCGGGAGCGCCACCTCCGCCCGGGGGGCGAGCACGGTCAGCAGGTCCCGGGCCTGCCCGGGCGGCAGCAGGTCGAGCACCTCGGAACCGGCGAAGGTCACCGCCTCGTCGGCGTGCAGCGCCCGGCCCACCGGCGCGGTGATCGGCATGGCGTCCAGTCGCACCTCGGCGTACCGCTCCAGCGTCGCCCGCTGCGCGGGGTCGACGTGCCAGCTGCCGACGTCCCGGGGGTGGCCGTCGGCGTCGATCACCGTGACGATGCACCAGTCGGCCAGCGCGGGCACGACCAGCCGGGGCAGCCGGGCGGTCGCCGACTGCACGTCCAGCGTGCCGGCGAGCTCGGCGCTGACCTGGGCCAGCAGGGCCAGCCGGCGGGCGGACCGCTCGGCCTGCTCCTGCGCTTGCCGGCGGGCGGTGACCTCGATGGCGTAGACCGACAGCCCGTCCGGCGTCGGCCAGGCGCGCACCTCGTACCAGCCGTTGAGCGGCGCGGGGTAGTGCGCGTCGAACGCGGCCGGTTCGCCGGTGGCGACGGCCCGGCGGTAGCTCTCCTCGAAGGGGCTGCCGACCGAAGCCGGGAAGGCCTCCCAGATGACCCGGCCCAGCAGCTCGTCCCGGCTGCTCCCGAGCAACCGCTCGGCCTCGGCGTTGACGTGCACGAAGCGCCACTCGGGGTCCAGGGAGTAGAAACCGGCCGGCATCGCCTCGAGCACGCGGACGACCCGGGCCTCGGCGGCGAGCTCGTCGGTCGCGTCGTAGGCGACCCCGATCAGCCGGGCCGCCGACCCGTCGGTGCCGGCGACCGCCTGGCCGCGGGCCGACACCCACCGGGTGTGCCCGCCCGGCAGGACGACCCGGAACTCGGCCTCGTACTCCCCGCAGCTGTCGATGGCGGCCTGCAGGGCGTCGGTCACCCGGGGCAGGTCGTCGGGGTGCAGGCGCGCGTTGAACGCCTCGATGCTCTGCTCGAAGGTCGTCCGGTCGTAACCGAACATCTCGATCAGCCGGGCGTCCCAGACGAGCCGTCCGCTCCGGAGGTCCCAGTCGAACGTCCCGATCCGCGCGGCGTCGATGGCCAGCTGCGCCCGGAGCCGGTCACCCTCGACGTCGTCCTCGAGGTCACCGACGTGTGTGGGCTCTGCCACTGACACCCACTCCACCTGGTCGCCCGGCGTCCGGGCCGGGAGCCTCGTCGCTCGCTGTTGAGCTGCAGGAGTTATGTCACGCGCCACCGAGTTGAGGCAAGCGACTCGACGGAGATCACGTCGCCGGACCGGGCACCGGGTGTCCGGTCCGGCGCCCGGTTGTGCGATAACACCAGCCATGGACACGCGCACGGCTCCGGCATGACCAGTTCGTCCCCGGCGCCGCTCGCGCCGCCCCGCGTCGAGGGTGCGGCCGTCGACAAGGGCCTCAAGACCGGCGCCCTGGGCCTGGTCTCCTCGATCGTCCTGGCCGTCTCCTCGACCGCCCCGGCCTACGCGCTGGCCGCGACGCTGGGGTTCGTCGTCATCGTCGTCGGGGTGCAGGCCCCGGCGATCATGCTGCTGGCGTTCGTGCCGATGTGGCTGATCGCGGTCGCCTACTCGGAGCTGAACAAGCGCGAGCCCGACTGCGGGACGACGTTCACCTGGGCCGCCCGGGCCTTCGGACCACGTGCCGGGTGGATGGGCGGCTGGGGGATCATCGCCGCCGACGTCATCGTGATGGCGAACCTCGCCCAGATCGCCGGCTCCTACGGCTACCGGCTGGTCGGCCTCGACGGGCTGGCGGAGAGCGCCGTCTGGACGACGGTGGCCGGCGTCGCCTGGATCGCCGTGATGACCTGGGTCTGCTATCGCGGCATCGAGCCGACCGCTCGGCTGCAGCGGGTGCTGCTGTCCGTCGAGGGCGTCGTGCTGGTGGCCTTCGCCGTGTACGCCCTGGTCAAGGTTTACGGGGGGACGGCGCCCGAGGGCTCGCTCACCCCGTCGCCGTCCTGGTTGTGGCCGTCCGGGATCGGCTGGCCGGCGCTCACCGAGGCGGTGCTGCTGGCGATCTTCATCTACTGGGGCTGGGACTCCGCCGTCGCCGTCAACGAGGAGACCGCTGACCCGACCCGGTCGCCCGGGCGGGCCGCGATCATCTCCACGGTGCTGCTGGTCGGCATCTACACGGTGGTCTCCGTGGCGACCGTGGCCTTCGCCGGCGTCGGGACCGAGGGCATCGGGCTGGGCAACGAGGCCAACGCCGAGGACGTGTTCGTCGCCCTGGGCGCGACGGTCTTCGGGGACGACGTCCTCGGCCGGGCCTTCGAGGCGCTGCTGATCATCTCCGTGCTCACCTCGGCGGCGGCGTGCACGCAGACCACGATCCTGCCCACCGCCCGCGGCACGCTGGCGATGGCCGCCTACGGCGCACTGCCCCGGTCCTTCGCCCGGATCCACCCGCGGTACCTGACGCCCACGGTCTCCACGGTCTGGATGGGGATCGTCTCGATCGCCTTCTACGTGGGCCTGACGATCGTCAGCGAGAACGTGCTGATCGACTCGATCACCGCCACCGGCATGCTGATCGCCTTCTACTACGGGCTCACCGGCTTCGCCTGTGCCTGGCAGTTCCGCCGGGCGCTGCACGGCCCGCGGGACGTCGTCATGCGCCTGGTGCTGCCGCTGCTCGGCGGGCTGTTCATGCTCGCCGTCTTCGTGCTGGCCTGCGTCGAGTACGCCGATCCCGGCTACGGCGAGACGGTGATCGGCGGCGTCGGCGGGGTGTTCGTGGTCGGCGTCGGCGCCCTGCTGCTGGGGCTGGTGCTGATGGTGGTCTACAGCCGGGTCGCGCCGGCGTTCTTCCGCGGCGAGACGATGCTCGACGACGGTGACCTGGTGCTCCGGGACGGCGTCCCGACCGTCACCCCGTCCGACCGGTCCGAGGAGGGTCCCCCTCCCGTCACCTGACCACTGCTGAGCCCTCGGGGGTCGGCTCGGGCTCGGCGACCCGGTGCTGGGCCGGCAGGAACGCCAGGACGACGACCGCACCGATCGCGCTGGCCGCGGCGCACACCCACGACCCGGCGACGACGCCGTCCAGGAAGGACTGCTGGACGGCCGTCACCGCGTCCCCGGGCAGCTGCCCGGCCACCGCGAGGCCGGCGAACACCGAGTCCGCCGCGCTGTCGGCCGCCTGCGGTGGGGCGCCGGCCGCGGTGAGCCCGTCGACCACCGCCGGGGCGTAGACGGTGCTGAGCACCGACCCCACGACGGCGACGCCGAGGGTGCCGCCGACCTCGCGCACGGTGTCGTTCACCGCGGAGCCCGCCCCGGCCTGGTCGCCGCGCAGTGCACCCATCACCGCCTCGGTCGCCGGGCTGGTGACCAGCCCGAGGCCGGCGGCCATGAGCACCATGGCGATCACGATCCGACCCCAATAGCCGGACTCCAGGGTGGTGCCGGCGGCGACGGCGAACCCGGCAACCATGGTCACCAGCCCGGCCGCGACCACCAACTTGGTGCCGACCGCACGCATCGCGACGATCGCCAGCGGGGCGGTGACCCCGATGACGGTGGCGAACGGGAGGGTGGCGAGGCCGGCGGTCAGGGTGCCGTAGCCGCGGACCGACTGGAAGTACTGGGTGATCATGAAGATGAACCCGAACAGGCTGAAGAAGGCCAGCGCGATCGCTCCGCTGCCGACCGACACCCGCGGGTCACGGAACAGCCGGACGTCCAGCAGCGGCTCCTCGGTGCGCAGCTCGTGGACGACGAAGCCGCCGATCGCCAGTGCCGCGACGGCGTAGCCGCCCAGGGTGGCCGCCGAGCCCCAGCCGTGCCCGGGGGCCTCGATCGTGGTCCAGACCAGGAGACCGATGCCCAGCACCGAGGCGGCGGCGCCGGTCAGGTCGAAGCGGTGTGCCCGTGCTCCGCGCGACTCGGGCACCAGCAGCCGGCCGGCCACCAGCGCGACCGCCGCGATCGGCAGGTTGACCAGGAAGACCGAGCCCCAGGAGAAGTGCTCGAGCAGCAGGCCGCCGGTGACCGGGCCGATCGCCACCGACAGGCCGGTGACGGCGGACCAGACGCCCAGTGCGGTCGCCCGCTCGCGGCGATCGGTGAAGACGGTGACCAGCAACGCCAGGGTCGCCGGGTAGACGGCGGCAGCGGCCACGCCCATCGCGGCCCGGCCAGCGATGAGCTGCTCGGTGCTCGTGGCCAGCGAGGCCAGTGCCGAGGTGAGGGCGAAGGCGACCAGCCCGGCCTGGAGCAGCCGCCGCCGGCCGAACCGGTCACCGAGTGCGCCGCCGAGCAGCAGCAGGGCGGCGAAGGCCAATGTGTAGCCGTCGACGACCCACTGCAGGTCGCTGGTGCTGGCCGACAGCTCGCGGCTGATGGTCGGCAGCGCCACGTTGACGATCGTGTTGTCGATGCTGACCAGCAGCACGGACAGGCAGAGCACGGCGAGCACCCACCACCGACGGGTGGCGGGGGCGGGCAGGGGAGTGGTCATCGCGGCCTCCGAGTAGTAGAACGATGTTCCAAAACAGTAGAACGCCGTTCTATACCAGGGCAAGGGCGATCGGTGCAGGAGGATGAGGTCGTGACAGATGTCAGGCCCGGCGCCGGGCGCACCCCGAGCCGAGCGGTCGAACAGGCGCTGGTCGACGCAGCTGAACGGGTGCTCGTGCGGGACGGGCTGAGCGCGGTGACCGTGCGGGCCGTCGCCACCGAGGCCGGGGTCGCCCCGATGGGCGTCTACAACCGCTTCGGCAGCAAGGACGGGTTGATCGCCGCCGTGCTGGTCCGCGGCTTCGACGGGCTGCGGGCCGCGGTCACCGAGGACGCCGACTCCGACCCGGTGGCCCGGCTGCTGGCCAGCGGGCGCAACTACCGGCGGTTCGCCCTGGCCCAGCCGCAGCACTACGGGGCGATGTTCGGCGGGCGGCCGCTGCCCACCGAGGGCGCGGACGAGCTGGTCGAGCACGCTTCGGCCGCCTTCGAGGCGCTGGTCGACCACGTCCGGTACGCGATGGCCCGCGGTGCCCTGCGTGAGGAGGACCCGACCGAGACCGCCCAGCTGATCTGGAGCTCGGTGCACGGAGCGGTGAGCCTCGAGCTCGGCGGGGCGGTGCTCACCCCCGACCCGGCGGCCACCTACGAGTCGCTGCTGCAGCTGATCGTCGACGGGCTGCGCCGACCACCCCCCTGAGGGTGAGGTGTGGCGCCGATCCCCGGGACGACGCTCCAGCGCCCCTCCGTCACTGCCGACACCAGCAGAGACGAGAGGAGCCGGTCATGTTGACTCTGGCGTGCAGTGCAGTGGCCCAGGCGGGGATGGCAGCGACGACGGCGTCGCTGGACGACACCCCCGCGGAGTCGTTGATGTTCGTGGCCGGGTGGCTCACCACGGCCACCGACCTCACCGCGCAGGCGATGCTGATCCGCGACCTCGGCGCGAGTTTCGACGTCCTGATCTGAGGAAGGACCCCCCTGCCCCCCACCGCTCGCGAGCTCGCGGCGGGGCCCTGCAGGGGGGCCGTTCCAGCACCTCACCTGCTGGGCAGGGAGCGACGGCCTGAGCCGAGGTCGGCGTCGTCGGCGGCGCGCCGACCGGCGTGCCAGCCGGCCGGGTCGACCGTGCTCCCGCCCCGGCGGCGCAGCGACGGGAACAGCTCCTCGACCGCCCGGTCGACCGCGGCCGACCGCTCGGCCAGCACCGGCGCCAGCTCGGCGCCGTAGTCGGCCCGGGCCTCGGCGGTCGCCTGCTCGCGGGCCTGGGTGAGCCGCTCCTCCAGCCGCTGGGCGAAGGAGTAGAGGAAGCCCCGGCGGAACGGCGTCGACCGCGCCCGGGCCCCGCCGCTGGAGGCTGCGTCGGCCAGCGCCCGCGCCGCCTGCAGCAGCAGCGAGGTGACCAGCAGTTCCACCAGGTCCACGTCGTCCCGGAAGCCGACCAGGGTGGCGATGCCGAAGCTCGGCAACAGCACCACCCGGACGCCGTTCGCGGTGCCGACGGCCTGCACCACCGCCGCCTTCGCCTCGGTGTGCGGGTCGTCCAGGTGCAGCCGCCGGGCGACCACGCCGGCCGGGGAGCCGTTCCCCCGCTGCGCGAGCACCGCCGTGTCGATGGCGTGCCGGGCCATCAGCGACTGCGCCTTGGCGGTGAGCGCCTCGGCCTCCTCGGCGAACTCCGTGGACTCCGCCTTGGCCAGCAGCGACCGGATCCGGTGCAGCACCTTGTCGTCGGTCCCGCTGCCCGACGCCTCGACCGGCCAGAGCGCAGCCGACCAGCCGCTGGGCGGGGTGAGCAGCTGCTCCAACCTCGGCAGCGTCCGGAACAGCCCGATCAGCCGCAGCACGTCCCGCCAGGCCGGTGCGGACTGGATCCGCTCGGCCCGCCACCAGTCGGCGACGGAGCGGACGTCCGTGTCCAGCGCGCCGAGCTGGGCGGCCCAGGCCTCGGGCACCTGACCGGCAGCCGCCGACCCGGACTCGGCGGTGATGACCGCGGCCGCCAGCCGGGCGGCCCGTTGGCTCACCCGGCGGCGGGCGACGTGCACGACGTCCACCGGCTGCCAGCCGCCCTCCCACAGCTGCGGCAGCGCGGCGATGAGCGTCTGCTGTGCCTGGCCGCCGCTGTCGACACCCGGGTCGCGCCGGGTCAGCCGGGCGACCACCGGGTCGAGCTCGGCGGCCTGCACCCCGGGCTCGGCGGCGAGCCGGGCGCCGGCCAGCAGCAGCATCAGCACCTCGTCGGTGGTCATCGGCGGTCCTCTCCTCGTGCGTGCGCCGGACCAGCGTGGCGGCGGGTGGATCGCGCCGGGGGGCGGTCCGGGCGGTTGTGGACCGGGCGTCCCGTTGTGGACGCCGGTGGGCGGCTCAGGCGCGGGGGCGCACCCGGGAGGCCGCCTCGCGGGCGGTGGCCCGGGCGGCGTCGACGTCCTCGGCGCGGGCCAGCGCCACGCCCATCCGCCGGCGGGTGAAGCTCTCCGGCTTGCCGAACAGCCGCAGCTCGACACCGGGCAGCGCCAGCGCCTCGTCGACCCCGTCGAAGGTGACCCCGGTGGCCTCCACGCCGCCGTAGACGACCGCCGAGGCGCCCGGGTTGCGCAGCGTGGTGTCCACCGGGAGCCCCAGCAGGGCGCGGGCGTGCAGCTCGAACTCGTTCTGCCACTGCGTCGTCATCGTCACCATGCCGGTGTCGTGCGGCCGCGGGCTGACCTCGGAGAACCACACGTCGTCCCCGCGGACGAACAGCTCGACGCCGAACACGCCCAGCCCGCCCAGCTCGGCCGTCACCGCGGCGGAGATCGCCTGCGCGCGGTCCAGCGCCACCGCCGACATCGGCTGCGGCTGCCAGCTCTCCACGTAGTCGCCGGCCTCCTGGCGGTGGCCGATCGGCGCGCAGAAGCCGGTGACCGTCCCCCCGTCGCGCAGCGAGCGCACGGTCAGCAGGGTGATCTCGTAGTCGAAGTCGACGAAGCCCTCGACGATCACCCGGGTGCCGGCGACCCGCCCACCGGCCATCGCGTACGCCCAGGCGCCGTCCACGTCGTCCGGGCCGTCGAGCTTGCTCTGGCCCTTGCCGGAGGAGGACATCACCGGCTTCACCACGCACGGGAAGCCGACCTCGGTGGTCGCGGCGCGTAGCTCCTCCAGCGAGTCGCAGAACCGGTAGGCGCTGGTGGGCAGGCCGAGGTCCTCGGCGGCCAGCCGGCGGATGCCCTCGCGGTCCATGGTCAGCCGGGCGGCCCGCGCGGTCGGGACGACGCGCACCCCCTCGGCCTCCAGCTCGACCAGCGTCTGGGTGGCGATCGCCTCGATCTCCGGGACGACGACGTCGGGCCGCTCGGCCTCGATCAGGGAACGCAGCTGCGCCGGGTCGCTCATCGTCAGCGTCCGGGCGTGGTGGGCGACCTGGTGGCCGGGTGCGTGGTCGTACCGGTCGGCGGCGATGGTCTCCACCCCGAGCCGCTGCAGCGCGATCAGCACCTCCTTGGCCAGTTCCCCGCTGCCCAGCAGCAGCACGCGGGTGGCCGAGGGAGACAGCGGGGTGCCCAGGGAGACCATGCGGACAGGCTAGAGAGGGGCGCGGCGACCGTTCCGCACCGAACGGCGGCCACCCGCGCGCCCGGTCACCGCCACGGCCGGAATCCGCCGGTCAGCCGGCCGTTCCGTCGCTACGTTGCCCTGGTGACCGATCTCGCCAGCCGCGCCCGCACCCTCCTCGACCTGCACCGCGCGCCGGAGCTCCTGGTGCTGGCCAACGTCTGGGACGTCGTCTCGGCCCGGGTCGTCGCCGCCACCCCCGGCGTCCGTGCACTGGCCACCGCGAGCCACGCGATCGCGGCGACGTTCGGCTACGAGGACGGCGAGAAGATCCCGCTCGACCTGCACCTGGACATGGTCGGCCGGATCACCGCCGCCGTGGACCTGCCGGTGTCGATGGACCTGGAGGCCGGCTACGGCGACCCGGGGGAGACCGCCCGCCGGGCGATCAGGCTGGGCGTCGTCGGCGGCAACCTGGAGGACCAGCTGCGGCCGCTGGACGACGCGGTCGCCGCCGTCGAGGCGGTGCTGCGCGCCGGCCGGGACGCCGGCATCGACTTCGTGCTCAACGCCCGCACCGACGCCTTCCTGCTGGCCGAGCCCGGGGCCGACCGGGGCGCGCTGCTCGCCGAGGCCGTGCGGCGGGGACAGGCCTACCTGGCGGCGGGCGCACCGGCGGTCTTCGTGCCCGGCGTCGTCTCCCGCGAGGAGGTCGCGGGCCTCGTGGCCGGCCTCGGCCGCGGGCGGGTGTCGGTGATGGCCGTCCCCGGGGCCTCGCCGTCGGGCCGGGAGCTGACCGACCTCGGCGTCACCCGGGTCTCCACCGGACCGTTCACCCAGCGGGTGGCGCTGACCGCACTGCAGGACGCCGCCGTCGAGCTGGTCGCCGGCGGCGCCCTCCCGCCCGGCACCCGCTCCCTGAGCTGACCGCACTCGCCGGCACCGCTCGGCGCCGCACGCGGGAAAAGCCGGGACGACGGAGCAGGTGGAGTCCTACCGTTCCGGCATGGGCGATCGCTGGGGACCGGGCGGACCTCCTCCGGAGGCGTACAGCCGGGTCACCGATCCGCAGCGGTACACGGCCCTGCACCACGTCGCCGACCAGCTCGTCACCGACCTCGCCGAGCGGTACGACGTCGCGGTCACCGACGAGCCGGCGCCCGGGCCGGGCGAGGTGCGCGCCGTCCGGCTGCACCCTCGGTCCGCCGGGGGCGCCGACCTGGTGGTGGTGCACACCGACGTCGGGGTGCGCCTGCGGGCCGGCCGCTGGGCCGAGGAGTCGTTCCCGCACTGCGGCTGCGACGCCTGCGACGAGGAACCCGGGGACCTCGCCGACGAGCTCGGGGAGTTCGTCCTCGACGTGGTGCACGGGCGGCTCGCCGAGGAGCTGACCGGCGGCCTCCGCACCGGCACGCTCGCGGTGCGGCGGCCGCGATCGGCCGGGAACCAGTCGTTGAGCCGCGACGACGTCCGACGACTCGGACCTCCGGGGCGCCACGCGTGGTCGCCGTGGCCGGAGCTGGGCGGCCGGTGACACCCCTGCGGGGAGTCGCTCGTCGAGTGACAGCCCAGCGGGCTTCCCGGCCTGCGAGACCCCGCTGAGCAGTCACTCGGCGACAGGAGGTGCCGGGCCGTCAGGGGTGAGCTGGGACACGCTCGGTGGCTGGCTCGGCGGTTCCGGCGGAGCATCGGGGGCAGGACGTCGATGACGACGAGAGAGAGAAGGCACCGCCGCCATGACCGATCTGCTCCTGCCCGCCGACTTCTTCGGTTTCCAGACGCTGTTGTCCGACGACGAGCAGAAGGAACTGCTCGCCCTCCGGGAGTTCCTGGAGTCGGAGATCAAGCCGCACGTCAACGCCGCTTGGGCGTCGGCGGAGTTCCCGCACGACCTGATCCCCAAGTTCGCCGAGGCCGACATCGTGGGCCGCTCCTACGACTGGGAGGGCCGCCCGCGCGCCTCCCGGCTGTACACCGGCTTCCAGGCGATGGAGCTGTCCCGGGTCGACCCGTCGATGGCCACCTTCCTGGGCGTGCACAACGGCCTGGCGATGGGCTCGATCATGATCCTCGGCTCGGAGGAGCAGCGGCAGCGCTGGATCCCGTCGATGATGCAGATGCAGACCATCGGCGCCTTCGGGCTGACCGAGCCCGAAGGTGGTTCCGACGTCGCCCGCGGCATGCGCACCACCGCCCGGCGGGACCGCGACTCCTGGGTGCTCAACGGCGCCAAGCGCTGGATCGGCAACGGCACCTTCGCCGACGTCGTGGTGGTCTTCGCCCGGGACGAGGCCGACGACCAGGTGAAGACCTTCGTCGTGGAGAAGGGCACCCCCGGCTTCACGGCCAGCAAGATCGAGGACAAGTTCGCGCTGCGCACGGTGCAGAACGCCGACCTCACCTTCACCGACTGCCGCATCCCCGCCGAGAACAAGCTCGAGGACGGCAACACCTTCAAGGACGTCAACAAGGTGCTCAAGGTGACCCGGGGCGGGGTCGCCTGGAGCGGCGTCGGGTGTCAGCTGGGCGCCTACGAGGTGGCGGTGGCCTACGCCAAGGAGCGTCACCAGTTCGGCAAGGCGATCGGTTCCTTCCAGCTGATCCAGGACCTGCTGGCCCGGATGCTGGGCAACGTCACCGCCAGCCTGGGGATGACCGTGCGGCTGTCCCAGCTGCAGGAGACCGACGACCTGCGCGACGACCAGGCCGCGCTGGCCAAGAGCTACGTGACCGCCAGGGGTCGGGAGACCGTCGGCTGGGCCCGGGAGCTCTTCGGTGGGAACGGGATCGTGCTGGACTTCGACGTCGTCCGGTACTTCAACGACGCCGAGGCGCTGTACTCCTACGAGGGCACCCGCGAGATGAACACCCTCATCGTCGGCCGCTCGATCACCGGGATGAGCGCCTTCGTCTGAGCCCTGGCGGGCTCACTCCTTCGGGGCGGTGGGCTCGGTCCGGGGTGCAGAGCCGACCGTCTGCGGACGATCACCAGCAAGGACGCCGATGTGGCGTCCCTGCTGGTGATCAGTCGTGGGGGGAGGGGTCGTGCCGGGTCAGTCCGTGCTCGTGGTCGAGGACACCGACGAGATCCGTGAGCTCGTCGTCACGGTGCTCCGCCGGGCCGGGATGGACGTCCGCGAGGCCACCACCGGTGCCTCCTGCCTGGCCGAGGTGCGCCGCGAGGCGCCCGACGTCGTCGTCCTGGACCTCGGTCTGCCCGACGCCGACGGCACCGAGGTGTGCCGGCAGCTGCGCGCCGAGACCGACTGCTACGTCCTGATGCTGACCGCGCGGGCGGAGGAGGTCGACCTGCTGATCGGCCTCGCCGTCGGGGCGGACGGCTACATGGCCAAGCCGTTCTCACCGCGGGAGCTGGTGGCCCGCGTGCAGACGATGCTGCGCCGGCCACGCACCCCGGCGGTCCCGGAGCCGCGCCCGTCCCTGGAGGACTCCGTCCAGCGGCTGGCCGACCTCGAGGTCGACCCGGACAGCCGCGAGGTGCGGGTGGACGGCGCTGCCGTCGACCTGACCCGCACCGAGTTCGACCTGCTCGCCGCGCTGGTCTCCCGGCCCGGGCGGGTGCTGCAGCGGGAGACGCTGCTGCGCGAGGTCTGGCAGACCGACTGGGAGGGCAACCTCCGACTGGTCGAGGCCCACATGTCCAACCTGCGGCGCAAGCTCACGGCCGCAGGGTTGAGCCACCCCGAGATCAAGACCGTTCGGGGGGTCGGCTACCGCTTGGTGGCCTGAGGAAGGGCCAGGACCGCACCCGGTCCTGGGCAGGACAGCTGCATCCGACGACGAGGCCCGGCCCCCTGTGGGGACCGGGCCTCGTTGTCGTTCAGGCGGCCAGGCCGCGCCGCCGGGCGGCCGTCCGGGCGATCGCTGCGTCGACGACGTGCACCAGCCCGGCGAGGTCGTGGCGTCCGGTGGTCGCGTCGGCGGCCGAGGCGAGCTCCCCCCGGCGGCGGGCGTCGTCCCGGCGGGCTGACGGTCCGGTCAGGCCGGTCAGCTCGGCGAGCCGCTGGTGGGCCAGGATCCCGCGCCGGGCGTCGGCGGCGATCGCCTGGCACACGCCGGCCACCTCGGGGTGACCGAGCTGACCGGACGTGCCGGCGAGGGCGTGCGCCGCGTCCGCGACGGCGCGGGGGTCCCCGGCGCGGACGCTGCGGGAGATGGCGGACAGCCGGGTGGGCAGGGCGTCGGCGTACATGGCCTGCAGCCGGTCCTGCAGGTCGGCGTCCAGGTCGGCGTCGTGCAGGTCCTCCACGTCGACCAGGTCGTGGGCGCCGGCCTCGTCGGCCGGGGCGGCGGTGCGGCTGCGCACCAGGTCCACCAGCAGTCGGGCGTCGACGGGTGCGGCGAGGCAGGCCAGGGCGCCGGCGGCGGCTGCGGCGGCGCGGACCTCGTCGGTGGGGTCGGGGGTGACCACCAGGAAGTGGGCGGTGCTGCCGGCGCGGCGCAGTTCGGTGAGCAGCCCGGGGCCGTCGACGGCGCCGGGCACGGTGGCGGAGGTGACCACCAGGTCCAGGGCGACCGCGCTGCTGAGCCAGCGGGCGTCCTCGGCGTCGGCGGCCTCGTGGACGCCCCAGCCGACCAGCTCGAGCAGGCCGGTGACCTGCTGTCGCGCGGCGGGGGAGGCGTCGATCACGAGAGCGGTCAGCATCGGACGGTCCCTGTCTGTGCGGACACCGCGGTCCAGCCGTAGCGGGTCAGCGCGGTGACGGTGAAGGTGTAGCTGCGGTTCGTCTGGTAGCCGGAGACGGAGGTGCTCGTGGTCGTGGCGCCGGTCTCGGCCACCACGGTGGAGCCGCCGCCGGCGGCCTGGGTGGTGATCCGGTAGCCGATGACGTCGGGGGAGGTGCTCGGGGCCCAGCTGACGCGGGTGCTGAACCAGATGAAGCACCACGTGTCGCTGGTGGTGACCTTCGTCGGCGGTGCGACGGTGGCGGTGCCGACCGAGGCGCTCAGGGACGCCGAGTCGTCGAACGCGGCCTGGGCGGCGGTCGCGGTGACACCCAGGACGGTGGCGACCACGACGGCGACCAGCAGGACCCCGCGGCGGAGGCGGGTCACGGCTGGACCTCGATCTCGTCGTCCTGCCGGACCTCGGTGGCCGGGCGCCAGATCGACAGCAGCAGCCAGCCGGCCAGCAGGGCGGGGGCGCCGTACACGAGGGCCTGGCTGACCACCGGGGTGCGCAGGGCCTGGATCGCGTGACCGAGCTCGGGGACGACGGCCCGGACCTGGTAGGCGGTGTCGCCCTGCAGGACGGCCTGCCACGGGTCGACCGCCTCGTTGGCGTCTCCCTTGGTCTCGACGGTGACCGCCCCGTCGGCGCCGTGCTCCACGGAGACGACGCGGTGGCTGACGAGGTGGTGGTCGTCGATCGGGATGTGGTAGGCGATGATCATGCCCTCGGTGACCTCGCTGACCGGCAGCGGCGTCACGATCGTGACGTCACCCGGGTCGATGGCCGGGGACATGCTCGCGGTGAGCATCGTCATCGTCCGGTAGTCCAGGACGTGCGGCCCGACGGCCAGCAGGCCGAAGGCCAGGACGGCGACGGTGACCAGCAGCCGGAGGGACCAGCGGAACGTCAGGCCGGCCACGCGCTTCCCGAGGCCGGCGGCGCGGCCCGGTCGGGTGGACTGCTGCGCCGGACGCCGGGCGGTCGCGGTGTCCGTGAGGAGTGCGGGGCGGGCGAGCAGGGCGGTGGTCATGGCGGTTCCTCCGGGGCGGGGTCAGCAGGTGGGCAGGGGGAACCGCGTCAGCGGTTGGTGCCGGTCTGCTGGGTGCCGGTGAAGCTGAGCGCCAGGGTGGAGGTCTTGCCCTGGAAGGTGTTGTCGGCGGTGGTCGGCAGGCTCAGGGTGACGACGAGGTGGTCGCTGCCCTTCGGCGCGAGGCTCGCGGCGTTGGCGAAGCCGACGTTGGTCACGGCCGGGCCGGTGGCGACCGGGGTCGTGACGCCGCTGCAGGTGTAGGTGGCGACGCCGTTGACGACCGACTCGGTCCAGGTCACCGAGCAGGAGGCGACGCTCAGCTGCAGGCCGTTGGCCTTGTCGGTGTCCAGGACGCTGGAGACGGTGGCGCTCGAGGTGAGCTGGATGCCGGCGAAGCCGAGGTCCCCGGTGTTGACCAGGTCGACCGAACGGCTGATCGAGTCCCCGGGGACGAAGCCGGCGGCGTTCATCGGCAGCGTGGCGGTGCTGTTGACCGAGTTCAGGTCCAGCGACAGGGTGCCCGAGGCGACCGAGGCGTTCAGCGGGGCGGTGCTGTCGGTGAACGTGCCGAAGGTGCCCATGCCGGCGACGGCGGCAGCGGCGCCGACGATGCCGAGCGAGCCGATGACCTTGCGGGCGGTCCGGGTGCGGGTGGTGGCGGTCATGTCTGCGTCTCCCTGGTCTGGCCGTGTCGGCGGGTGTTCCCGGCGACAGACACGACTCTGGAGGGCCATCCGCAGGGCTCCCACCAGCGATCCGCAAGAGAACCGCAAGATGCGGCGGGGGCCGTCAGACCGGCAGGGGCAGCGCCAGGGTGAACGTCGTCCCGCGTCCTTCGGCGCTCACCACGTCCAGGGTGCCGCCGTGCGCGGTGGTGATCGCCTTGGTGATGGTCAGGCCCAGCCCCACCCCCGGGACGGCGTTGCGCCGGGCGGTCGAGGCGCGGAAGAAGCTGGTGAACAGCCTCCCCTGCTCACTGTTCGGGATGCCGACGCCGGTGTCGCTGACCGACAGCAACGCCACCGGGGTCGCGCCGGCAGCGGGGACGTCGACGAGCGCACCGTCCGCGTTCCGCCAGGCCGTCTGCAGCCGCAGGGCGACCCGGCCGCCGGCGGGGGTGAACTTGACGGCGTTGGACACCAGGTTGTCGCAGGCCTGCCCCAACCGGAGCGCGTCACCGGAGACGACCAGCCCGCCGTCCGGGACGTCGACGGACACCGCCACCCCGCGCGCCGTGGCGGTGACCCGGGCGGTCTCCTCGGCGGACCGGACGATGCCGGCCAGGTCGACCTCCGCCGGTTGCAGGGTGAACCGGCCCGCGTCGACCTGGGCGGTGAACAGCAGGTCGCCGACCAGCCGCAGCAGGCGCTGCGCGTTGCGTTCGACGGTGCCCAGGTACTGCCGCTGGTCGTCGGTCAGCGGCTGCTCCGGATCGTCCAGGACGAGTTCCAGGTACCCCAGGATCGAGCTGAGCGGGGTGCGCAGCTCGTGGGAGATCAGGCTGACGAACTGGTCCTTGAGCCGTTCGGTGGCGCGCACCTCGGTCATGTCGGTGCCGACGAAGTTCCAGCCGGTCTGCTCGCCGTCGTCGTCGGTGCGCGGGGTGATCGCCACCGACACGGTCAGCCGCCGTCCGTCGGCGGTCAGGTAGGTCCAGTCCCGGACGTCGCTGCCCTGCTCCCGGGCGACGTGCACCAGGGTGGCGAACGGGGTGCCGCCACCGGCGTCCAGTTCCTCCGCGTCCAGTTCCTCCGGGGCGTGGAAGTCGGTGATCGACCGGGTGCGGACGACGTCGGCCCGGGGGAGCCCGAGCATCCGTTCGGCCCCGGGGTTCCACACCCGGACGAGGCCGTCCCGGTCGGTGCCGATGATCGACTGCTCGGTGACCGCGTCGATGACGCTGGTCATGGTCTCCGCCCGAGCCCGCAGCATCCGGGTGGCGACCTCCAGCTCGTCCGCGGTCGACTGACGCTGCGAGAAGAGGTCCATGCGCTGGGCCTCCAGCACCCGGGCGGCGGTCTGTTCCCGGTGCAGTCGCCACGTCAGGTCGGCGACGGCGAGCAGCACGACGGCTCCGGCCAGCAGGACCAGGGGGAGGGCGGGACGGACGACGAGCACCAGGACGCCGGCTGCCGCCACGGCGGCGGATCCCAGCCCGGCCGGGCCGGTGCGGTGGGCCGGCCCGGAGGAGCGGGCGACGGGATCGGCGACCGCGGTCACGCGGGGTGCTCCGCGGTCAGCAGCCGGATCTGTCGGACCAGGCCGGCGACGGTGAAGGGCTTGGGCAGGTAGGCGTCCGCACCCGTGGCCAGACCGCGGGCCACGTCGTCGGGGGAGGCGCCGGCCGACAGCAGCAGCACCTGGCAGTCGGCGGTGGCGGGGTCGGCGCGGAGTGCGAGGCAGACCTCCAGACCGGTCGCCGCCGGCATGGAGACGTCGAGGACCACGAGGTCGGGGCGTTCGGCGCGTGCCACGGCGAGGGCCTGGACGCCGTCGGCCACCGCAGCCACGACGGTGCAGCCGGCCTTGCCGACCGCGAGGGCGACGAGGTGCCGGATGTCGTCCTCGTCGTCGGCCACCAACACGCGTGCGGGTGCGTCCACCGCGGTCGCTCCGTCCTCTCGGCCGGCTGCGCCCCCGAGCCGGGGACGCAGTCCGTCCTGTCGTGGAACGGCGCACGCCGGGCCGGGCTGGAGCTCCCCGGTGGGGTGCTCACCCGATCAGGGGGCGCCACCACCTGGCCCGAGACGCACGACGGGCCCCGGTGCAGCTGCACCGGGGCCCGTCGGGGAGTTGCCGTGGGTCAGGAGGAGGCCTTCCCCTGCACCTTCTGCTTGGAGTCCTGCGCCTTGCCCTGGACGTTCGAGGCAGCGGACTGGCCCTCGGACTTCACCGTCTCGGCGCTGTCCTGAGCCGACGACTTGACCGTCTCGGCGCCGTCCTGAGCGGTCGCCTTGACCGACTCCATGGCGTCCTGCGCCGCCGGCTTCAGGTTGTCGCCGATCTCCTGCGCGACGTTCTTCGCCTGGTCGACGAACGGCTGCTTGTGCTCCTTGACCGCTGCTTCGGCCTGCGAGGCGAGCTGCTTCTCCTTCTCGCTGGTCGGCAGGAGCGAGGAGACGAGCCAGCCGACACCGAAGGCGATCAGGCCCGCGGCGAGCGGGTTGCCCTGCGCCTGGCGCTGGAGGGTCTCGGGGGCCTGCTGGACGGTGTCCATGGCGCTGTGCGCGGCGTCCTGGACGTTGCCCGCTGCGTTGTGGGCCGCGCCCTGGGCCTGGCCCTGGGCGTTCGACGCGCGGCCGCTCACCTGGTCACGGGTGTCGTGCGCTGCCCCGAAGACCTTGTCCTTCAGGCCGGACATGCCGCTCTTGGCCTTGTCCACGCGACGGTCGACGACCCGCGTCGGGTTGACCTTCTCGTTCAGCGCGTCCACGTCGTAGCTCAAGTTGGCGCGGGTGTCCTCGATCTGGCGCCGGATCACATCCGGGTCACTGCTGGTCATGTCGTTCTCCTTGGGGGAGTAGCTGCTGGGGGGAGGTCAGTTGGGCTTGAGCGCGCCGGGGACCTGCTGGAGCGTGTCGACCGTCTGCTCGGGCTTGGGGTTGAGCGTCTTGAAGCGGCTCATGTCCACCTGCGTGACCCGCTTGGGGTCGACCTGCTTCAGCGTCTTGCGTCCCTTGGAGTAGAGGACGAAGGCGACGATGGCCCACAGGACGCCGACGATCAGGGCGGCGAGTCCGGCGTCCATGAAGTTCTCCAGGCCCCACCAGAGCGCGAAGCTGAGGAACAGCGCGACCATGTGGCCGGCGTACCCGGCGCCGCCGAGCATCCCGGCACCCTTGCCGGCCTTGGCGGCCTCTTCCTTGGCGTGGGCGGTGACCTTGGCCGCCTCCTCCTTGGCGATGGTGGTGGCCTGGTTCGCCTCCTGCCGCATCTCCGCCTTGGCGAGCTCGAGCTCCTGGCGCATCAGCGTCGACAGGTCCTTGCTCACCTCGCTGAGCAGCGTGCCGACCGAGACGTTCTCCACCTCGGGGTGACCGTCGTCGGTCATCGGCTGGGCAGTGTTGCCCGTATGCTGCTCCTCGTACTGGCCCGGGGCTGCGTAACCGGTCGCGCCGCCCTGGACGTACCCCGTACCGGGCTGGCCGTACGGCTGCGCGCCCGCGCCGCTCGGGTGGCTCATCGTCGACCCTCACCCGGGGTGCGGGCCGGGTCGTCCCAGCCGGCGGCGGTGGTCGGGGGGACTGCCGTGCCCTCCGGGGGGACCGTGCCGTACGGCGGCGGCGGGACCGTTCCGGTGGTGCCGGTGGTTGCGTAGCCGGTCGCCGGGGTGCCGGCGACGTAGTTCGTGCCGGCGGTCTCGGTGGCGTAGCGGGGGCCGTTGCCGATCTGCTGCTGGCCACCGTTGCCGGAGGAGTCGCTGCCCGAGTCGTCACCCTTGTGGGCGGCGACGACGCCGCTGGTCAGACGACCCGCGACGATGCCGGCCACGGCTGCCCCCAGCAGGAACATGCCCGGCTTGCGACGGGCGAACTTGCGCACCTCGTCGACGAGCTCACCGGGCTCGCGGTCCTGGAGCCAGCCGGCCATCTCCTCGACCTTGTCCCCGGCCTGGCGCACCAGGTCGGCGGCCGGGCCGGTCGGAGCCTGCTCGCTGCCGTCGACCATGACGCGCAGCTGCTTGGCGATCTCGCTCAGCCCCTCGCCGGCCTTCTGCTGGCCGCCGCGGACCTGGTCCTGGACCTGCGAGCGACCCTGCTGCACGAGATCCTGCGCCTGGCGCTTGGTCTCCTGGGTGACCTGCTTGGCCTGGTCGGCTGCGGTCCCGGCGACGTCCTTCGCCTGGTCCGCCGCGGTACCGGCGACCTGGCTGCCCGCCTGCTGGGCGGTCTTGCCCACGTCGCGGGCCTGGTCCTTGGCGACGTCGGACGTCTTGGGGGAGCCGGACGTCTGGGAGGCGCCGGATGCGTCTGACGCGCCGGACTGCCTCGGTGTGTCGATGGAGTGGGTCATCGTTCCTCCTCGTCCTGCATGGGCTGTTCGTGGTCTGTTGTCGATGCCTGGGCATCCGTGCCCGTCGACCACGCCCGCTCCCGCGCACGGTCCATCACCGGCCCACAGGGTCGGGTGGTCGTGCCAGGTGGCGGGGCGGCGTGTGAGCACTCGCGTGCCCTGGTCGAAAACGCTCGGTGGGTCCCACCGTGGCCTCGGTGGGGCGCCGTTCCGCTGGAGACCTGGTACCCCTGCGGGGCAGGCGCACAAACGGGCATTTCCGTATTTCGTCGATCTTGCGAACAGGGGTCGGAGCTGCGGTCGGGTCGCCGCGTAGGGTGCCGTCGGAGGCAAGGCAAGCCTTCCCTGACCAGAGGAGGCCGTGGTGGCCAGTGCGACGAAGGACGAACGGGTCCGCCGTCCCCGGGTGGCCCGGGTGGGCGAGGTGCTGCGCACCTCGCGCCTGACCCCGCACATGATCCGGGTGGTCCTCGGCGGCGAGGGCCTGGCCGGCTTCCCGGCCGGTGAGTTCACCGACCACTACGTGAAGCTGCTCTTCCCGCCGGCCGATGCGCCCTACGGCGTCCCCTTCGACGCGGAGCAGGTCCGCGCCGAGCTGCCCGCCGAGGTCTGGCCGGTCACCCGCACGTACACCGTGCGCTCCTGGGACCCGGCCGCCGGCGAGCTGACGATCGACTTCGTGCACCACGGTGACACCGGCCTGGCCGGGCCGTGGGCGGCGAACGCGCAGCCCGGTGACCT
Organism: Modestobacter sp. VKM Ac-2978; assembly: GCF_026968025.1. NCBI lineage: Bacteria > Bacillati > Actinomycetota > Actinomycetes > Geodermatophilales > Geodermatophilaceae > Modestobacter > Modestobacter sp. VKM Ac-2978. The sequence continues at coordinate 52,361 of NZ_JAPVBP010000002.1, forward strand.
GATCCAGCTGCTCGGCCCCGGTGGCGCCTATGCCCCGAGCCCGGACGCCGACTGGCACCTGCTGGTCGGCGACGAGAGCGCGCTGCCGGCGATCGCTGCCGCCCTGCCCCGGCTCCCGGGGGGCGTGCCGGCGTTCGTCTTCCTGGAGGTCGCCGGGCCGGCGGAGCAGCAGCCGGACCTGGTGCTCGCCGACGGGGTCACCGTCGTGTGGGTGCACCGCGAGGGCAGGGCACCGGGGGAGGCCCTGGTGACGGCGGTGAAGGCGGTCCAGCTGCCGGCCGGCACCGGCCACGTGTTCGTGCACGGCGAGGCGGGGCTGGTCAAGGATCTCCGGCTGCACCTGCGCACCGAGCGCGGCCTCGACCCGGCGTTCACCTCCATCTCCGGCTACTGGCGGAAGGGCCGCACCGAGGACCGCTGGCAGGCCGAGAAGCCGGAGTGGAACGCCGAGGTCGAGGCGGCCGAGCAGGCGCTCGCCGCCGGCTGAGCGGTCCTCCCGCTCAGCCGACGTCGTCGGTGCCGAAGGTGTCGCACTGCGCCGGGTCGCCGGTGGCGTAGCCGGTGCTGAACCACTGGCGCCGCTGCTCGGACGAGCCGTGGGTAAAGGCGTCCTGGTCGACGGTGCCGCCGCCGAGCTCGGTCTGGATGAAGTCGTCGCCGATCCGCCCGGCGGTGTCCAGTGCGCGGTCGATGTCGTCGTCGGTGATGTCGGCGATCAGCGGTGCCCCGGAGTCGTCGGGCACCGACTCGGCGCGGTTCGCCCAGGTGCCGGCGTAGCAGTCGGCCTGCAGCTCCAGGCGCACGGTGCCGCTGGCGGGCCCGGTCTCGCCCGGGGTGACCAGTCGGTTGGTGCCCAGCAGGTGCTGCACGTGGTGGCCGTACTCGTGGGCCAGCACGTAGGCGTTGACGAAGGCACCGCCCGCGGCGCCGAACCGGGTCTGCAGGTCGTCGAAGAAGCTCAGGTCGATGTAGACCTGCTCGTCGGCCGGGCAGTAGAACGGGCCCGACCCGCTGGTCGCCCCGCCGCAGCCGGTCTGCACGGAGCCCGCGAAGAAGACGGTGTCCGCAGGGCGGTAGTCGGGTCCCAGGGTCGCGCCCCAGTGGTCCTGGATCGACTCGATGTCGGCGACCAGTGCGCACTCGACCGAGGCGTTGGCGTCCGCGCCGGTCCGGCAGTTCGCCGCCAGCTCGCTGTTGTCGGCGGTCTGACCACCGCTCAGCCCACCGAGCGTGCTGGCCAGCCCCGCCGTGTCGCCCCCGCCGCCGCCGAGCACCTGGAACAGGACGACGACGAGCAGCCCGACCACGCCCAGCCCGCCGCCACCGACGGCCAGCCCCCGGCCACCGGCTCGGCCACCGCTCCGGCCACCGCCGCGCCGGCCGCGGCGGTCCTGGACGCCGGAGGTGTCCAGCCGGGCACCCTCACGGAACCTCATCGAACGACGACCTCCTGGTCGGGGACGGACACCGGTGGGGTGCGCCCGCAGCACTCTGCCCGGGGCGGCACCGCTGCGCACGCCGAGGCCGTGCGGTCGCTCGGTGCCGGGACCTAGGGTCAGGTCATGCCCGTCGAAGGTGAGTACGAGCCGAGTCCGGAGAAGTGGGTCCGCGACCAGGTGGAGGTGTACGAGCGCACCCGCGGCAGGGAGGGCAACACCCTGCCCGGCCGCACCGAGCCGGTCGTCGTCTTCACCACCCGCGGCGCCAAGAGCGGCAAGGTCCGCAAGAACCCGTTGATGAAGGTCGAGCACGACGGCGTGTACGCGATGGTCGCCTCGCAGGGCGGCGCGCCGAAGCACCCGACCTGGTACTTCAACCTCAAGGCCCACCCCGACGAGGTCACCGTCCAGGACGGTGAGCAGGTCTGGGACGGGGTGGCACGCGAGGTCGACGGCGACGAGTACGCCCAGTGGTGGGAACGCGCGGTCGCCGCCTACCGCGACTACGCGGACTACCAGCGCAAGACCGATCGGAAGATCCCGATCGTCCTGGTCGAGCCGAAGAACTGAGCGGCGACGGTCCGGTCGTCGTCGTCACCGGTGCCAGCGACGGCATCGGTGCGGCGGCCGTCCGCCGGCTGCACCGCAGCGGCGCCCGGGTCGTGGTGGTCGGCCGGTCGCCGGAGAAGACCGCCGCGGTCGCCGCCGAGCTGGACGGCGTCCGGTCGGCCACCGTCGACCTCGCCCGGCTGGACGACGTCCGGCGGCTGGCTGCGGAGCTGGCCGACCTGCCGCGGATCGACGTGCTCGCGCACAACGCCGGCGCGTCGTTCGCCCGGCGGGAGCTGACCGTCGACGGGCACGAGCGCACCACCCAGGTCGACCACCTCGGGCCCTACCTGCTCACCCGGCTGCTCGAGGAGCAGCTGCGGGCCTCGCGGGCGCGGGTGGTGACGACCTCGTCGTTCATGCACTGGGTCGGCGGGGCCCAGCGCGGTCACCTGCTCGACAGCGCCGGCCCCCACCTCGCCACCCGCGCCTACGCGCGGGCCAAGTGGTGCAACGTGCTCTTCACCCGGGAGCTGGCCCGACGATGGGCGCCGCAGGTCACCGCCACCTGCTTCGACCCGGGGGCGGTCGCCTCGTCCTTCGGCACGGCCTCCGGCGGGATCACCGGCCTGGCGTTCCGCACGCCGCTGACCGCGTTCATGCGCACCCCGGCCCAGGGAGCGGACACCCTGGTCTGGCTGGCCACCGCGGACGGCGGCTGGCGCAACGGCGGGCACCACGCGGACCGGTCGCCGGCCTGGACGGTGCCCTCGGCCCGGGACGACGTCCGGGCCCGCGAGCTGTGGGAGCTGTCGGCCCGGCTGGTCGGCCTCCCCGCCTGAGTCAGCCCGCCAGCTCGGCGTCGATCCGGGCGGAGACGGCGGCAGCCAGGGCGGCGTCGCCCCGAGCACGGGCACCCAGCAGGGCCCAGCTCAGGTCACCCACCTGGCGGGAGCGGCGCCCCCAGGCGTCCGCGCCGGGTGCGGAGAACAGCTCGGCCCGGGCGGCGGTGGCCACCTCGTTGAGCGTGACGAGCGCGTCCTCCAGCCGGCGGTCGGCCGGGGACCCGGCCGGGGCGTGCGCGGCCGCCACGGCGCACGCCGTCGTGGCGGTGACGGCGGCCGGCAGCCGGCGGCTGCCGGCCCGGGCGAACAGGAACAGCCCGGCCAGCAGGGCGACGGCCATGCCGACGAGGTTCTCCTCGATCCGGGCGACGATCAGCGCGGTGCCGGGGCGGTCGGGTGCGCCCAGGTGCACCAGCAGCAGGACCAGCGGGGTCAGGCAGGCGACGGAGATGACGTACTGGTGGGCGATGGTCAGCTCGACGGCCACCAGCAGCACGGCCACCAGCAGCACGGTCACCGCGGTCGGGGGCTGCAGGGCGAACGCCGCCCCGGCGACCAGGGTGCCCAGCAGGGTGCCGGTCACCCGGTGGAAGGCGCGGGCCCGGGTGTGCCGCGCGTCGACGCCCAGCAGCACGGCGACGGCCGAGCTGGCCGCCCAGTAGGGGCTGGGCAGGTCCACCGCGACCGCCACCAACCCGGCGACGGAGACCCCGATGCCGATCCGGGCAGCGGTCGACGTCCACAGCGGGGTGCGCCGCTGCCGGATCGCCGACGGGTCGGGTGCCGGGACGGCGGAGGCACCGGTCGGGTCGACCGGGGGGAGGGCTCGGGCGAACCGGTCCTCGATCTCCTGGACCTCGGTCACCAGCGAGGGGCGCCGGCGGCTGCCCATCGCGACCGCGGCCACCGCGGCCCGGACCGCGCGGGCGACGGCACCCGGACGGGTCGGGCCCAGCGCACCGCCCTCGGCTGCGGTGACCTCGGCCGACGCCGCCTGCACGGCCCGCCGTTCCGGGCCGGCCGGGTCCCACCACCAGGGGAGCATGACGACGACCCAGCTCAGTGCGGCAGCCGCGGCAGCCGCCGCCACGTGCTGGGCGACCACGTCCGGCGCGGAGGCGAGGGCGCTGGCGCTGCCGGCGACCAGCACGGGCGGGAGCGCCCCGGGCGGGCCGATCCGCCAGATCGCCGTCCCGGCGGCGGCCGCCGCGGCGATGCCGCCGAGCACCAGCACCAGCAGCACGGGGCGGTTCCCGGTGAGGCCGCCCAGGGCGATGGAGCAGACGATCACCACCGCGGTCCCGGCCGAGATCCAGGCGCGCCGGCGGTAGGGCAGGGAGTGCCCGTAGACGGCGGAGAAGCCACCGGCGAGTGCTCCCACCGACGCCGCACCCGGGGAGCCGAGCGCGAGCCCGAGGGTGAGCGGGACGACGAGGCAGAAGGCGGCCGACAGGGCCCGGACCCGGTGCAGCGACCAGAGGGTCGCGAGTGGGGGGAGCCGGGGACCCAACAGGTGCGGGGCGACCCGGCGCACGGAGGAGCGGGTGCCGGCCACGGACTCCACTGTGGCCGACACCGGGCTCCGTGTCGTGGACCCGGGTCACCCGCGCCGGGCGAGCTGGGTCACCCGCCTCCCCGTGCTCAGGAGAAGCCGACCACCGCATGCGGCGTGTAGGGCTCCTCGAGCCGGGCGATCTCCTCCGCCGACAGCCGCAGCTCCACCGCCGCGACCGCATCGTCCAGGTGCCGGTCCTTGGTGACACCGACGATCGGCGCGGTGACCACCGGCTTGCCGAGCACCCAGGCCAGGGCCACCTGCGCCCGCGGGACGCCGCGGGCCTCGGCGACCTCGGCCACCCGCTCGACGATCACCCGGTCCTCGTCGTTGTACAGCCTGCTGCCGAACTCGTCGGTCTCCGACCGGTTGGTCTGGGAGTCCCAGTCCCGGGTCAGCCGGCCACGGGCCAGCGGGCTCCACGGGATCACCCCGATGCCCTCGTCGGCGCAGAGCGGCAGCATCTCCCGCTCCTCTTCCCGGTTGAGCAGGTTGTAGTGGTCCTGCATGGAGACGAAGCGGTGCCAGCCGCGCTCGCCGGCCACGTGCAGGGCCTTGCTGAACTGCCAGGCCCACATGCTCGACGCGCCCAGGTAGCGCACCTTGCCCGACCGCACCGCGGAGTCCAGGGCCTCCAGCGTCTCCTCGATCGGCGTGGCCGGGTCCCAGCGGTGGATCTGGTACAGGTCCACGTAGTCGGTGCCCAGCCGCCTGAGGCTGGCGTCGAGCTCGGCCAGGACGGCCTTGCGGGACAGCCCCGCGCCGTTCGGCCCCGGCCGCATCCGGCCGTGCACCTTCGTGGCCAGGACGACGTCCTCCCGGTCGGCGAAGTCGCGGATCGCGCGGCCGGTGATCTCCTCGCTGGAGCCGGCCGAGTAGACGTTCGCGGTGTCGAAGAAGGTGATCCCGGCGGCCAGCGCCTTCTCGATGACGGCCCGGCTCTCCTCCTCGGGCAGGCTCCACGGATGACCGCCGCGGGCGGGGTCGCCGAAGCTCATCATCCCGAGACAGAGGCGGGACACCTGCAGGCCGGTGCTGCCCAGACGCGTGTACTCCATGGCCCGTCCCTTCCCCCGGCGCCGCCCTGCCCAACCCCGGGGGACGACGTGCTCAGGGCAGGGCGGCGTACCGCGCCTGCACGGCGGCCAGCCCCTCCGCGGACAGCTCGGTGAACGGCTCGACCTCGATGGGCCGGCCCTTGCCCCGCCCCGCCCGCCAGACCGCGACGACCTGCCCGGCACTGACCACGGTGGCCCGGAACATGCCGTTGCCGCCGGGCACGATCCGGTCGGCGAACGCGGCCGGCACGGTGCAGCTGCGGTCGGCGTAGCCGAGCACCAGTTCGTCGAAGCCGGGCAGCAGGTGGACGCCGTCGGCCTCGGCCCGGGCGGCGGCCAGCCGGTCGGGGGTCGCCGGGTCCATCCAGTGCTCGGTGCCGTCGACGACGAGGCGCTCCAGCTGCGGTGCGGCGATCGCCAGTCCGGCCTTGACGTCGCGGACGAGGACCCCGGCCCAGCGGACGAGGTCCTTCACGGTCGCCGGGCCGTGGGAGGAGAAGAACCGCCGGGTCAGCTCGCCGAGGGCCTCCGCACGCTCCAGCCGGCGGGGGGCGGGCACCCACTCGTCGAGCAGCACGAACTGCTGGTCACCGTCGGCGGTCGGGCCGAGCACGAGCGTGCCGGTCTGGGACAGGTACCAGAGCAGGTGGTAGCCGCGTTGACCGGTCGTGGGCACGCCGCCGGCCGAGATCGCAGCGAGCAGCTCGGCCCGGGACGACCGTCCACCGCCGCTGAGCGCATCGACGGCCAGCTCCCGTGCCCGCTCGATCTCGGCGTCGGTGATGCCCAGCGAGGCCCGTCTGGTGGACGCGCCGGCCAGTACCCGCGGGCCGAGCAGCTCCAGCATCCAGGGCAGGTCCTCGGCGGCGGTGAGGTGCAGCGTGCCGCGCATCGGCCAGGAACGGACCACCTCGCCGGCGTCCAGTGCGGCGGTGACCGCGGCCCGGGTGCCGCCGGCGGTGCGCAGCGCCACCGAGGTCAGCGCACCGGGCAGGTCCTGCCCCTGGACGGCGGCCGACCAGCGCACCGCCTCGGCCGGGGTCGCGCACCGTGGCCCGATCAGCCGCTGTGCCGCCATCCGGAGCCGGGCCAGGTCCACCGTCATGCCGACACCCTGGCAGCCCCTACCGACGGTCCTGGTCAGCGCGCCCGGTGCAGGTAGACCAGTCCCTCGGCGTCGGGCTCGGTGGTCAGCGGCCCGAACCCGACCGCGTCCGCCGTCCGCAGGCTGGCGGTGTTGTCCGGCTCGACACCGAGCACGAACTGCTCGACGTCGGCGAGCTCGTCGGCCGTGACGAGGGCGCGGAGCGTCGCCGTCCCGTACCCGTGGCGCCAGCGGGCCGGGTCGACCACGTAGGCGGCGCCCATGGTGCGGCGCTCGTCGGTGGCGACCACCTGCTCGGTGGCCGGGTCCCACTGCGTCCAGCGGTCGTAGACGTCGCCGCCGATCAGCGCGACCGGGGTGCCGTCGGCGTCCAGTGCGACGTACGAGTGCGCCCGCAGCACGGTCTGGCCGCGGAACTGCTCGCCCCGGGCGGCGGTGCGCAGGGCCAGCTCCCGTGCCGGCCAGCTGCGGCCGCCCAGCCGGCGCTGCACCTCGGGGTGGTCGAACCAGGGCAGCACGGACGGGAGCAGTTCGGGCTCGAACGGCACCAACCGGAGCGTCTCGCAGACGGACACGACCTCACCCTGCAACAGCCGCCCGGCCACGTCATCCGGAGGCGACGACCGCCGTCCCGCCCGGCGGGACGGCGTCCTCGTCGGCTGACGTCGTACCGTGCCCTCATGATGGGGATGGGCAATCTCGGCCCGGACGGGCGCCGCCGGCAGCGGCTGGTCGCCGGGATCATCGTGGCGGCGATGCTGCTGGCCGCGGGCGCGGTGCTGTTCAGCGGCGCCTTCTGATGGACGGCGGGCCGGCCATCGAGGCCTGGTTCGCCGCCGCCGGCACCCGGGAGGCCGACCTGCGGGCCACCGATGCGCTGGTCCAGGCCGCCGCGCCCGGCATCGATCGGCAGCTCGTGCCGATGGGCCGCGGGCAGGTGCTCGGGTACGGCCTGATGCCCTACCGGCCGCGATCGGCGACCGAGGCGACGATGTGGCCGCTGATCGCGTTGGCGGCGCAGAAGCGGCACCTCTCGCTGTACGTGTCGGCCGTCGTGGAGGGCGCCTACCTGGCCGAGTCGCGGGCCGCGCAGCTGGGGAAGGTGTCCTGCGGCAAGAGCTGCATCCGGTTCACGTCCCTGGACCGGGTGGACACGGTGGCGCTGGACCAGCTGATCCGCGACGCGGTGGCCAGCACCGCCCGTGGGGCGAACGACTACACGGGCGGCTGAGCGGCGCGGCGGAGGAGGTCGAGCACCTCGTCGTCCTCGGTGGCGCGGAAGTCGGCGTAGGCCTGGCCGACCGAGCGGAAGCCCGGCGGGCTGCTGAGCACGACCAGCTCGTCGGTCGCCGCGGCCAGGGCCGGGACCGCGTCCGGGGAGCAGACCGGGACGGCGAGCACCACCCGCGCGGCGCCCTGGGCCCGGGCGACGGCGCAGGCGGCACGGGCGGTCGAGCCGGTGGCGATGCCGTCGTCCACCAGCACGACGGTGCGGCCGGCCAGCGGCACCCGCGGGCGCACCTGGCGGAAGAGCCGGACCCGCCGGTCGACCGCCGCCTGCTGCTCGTCCCGGACGCGGGTGAGGTCGGCGTCGACCACGTCCGCCACCCGGAGCACCCGCTCCTCGAGCACCACCACGCCGCCCTCGCCGACCGCGCCCATGGCGAGCTCGGGCTGACCGGGCACCCCGAGCTTGCGCACGACGAGCACGTCCAGCGGTGCGGCGAGCGCTGCGGCGACCGGGGCGGCCACCGGCACTCCGCCCCGCGGCAGGCCGAGCACCACGGGCCCGGCCGCACCCACCTGGTCCAGCCGGCGGGCCAGCTGGGCGCCGGCATCGGCGCGGTCACGGAAGAACACGGCCACCTCCGGAGTGCGGTCCCTGCCCCGATGCTGCCGTCTCCGTGCGGGGTCCGGACGGGGTCCTAGGTCCCTGGTGGGTGCGCGGGGGACGGGGGAGCGTGGTGCCGGAGCAACACCCCGGGGGACGGGCCGGTCAGCGGCACGCGGGGCACGAGCACCGGAGGGCCCACGATGCCGTTGGCCGCGCTGCACACCGTCGGACCCGACCTGGCCGTCGACCTGGCCGTCGACCGGCTGGCCGAGGAACTCGGGCAGTGGCCGCAGGTGGTCCGGCCGGTGGTGCAGGAGTGCCGGCAGCAGCTCAGCGGCGCCCCCGCCGGTGCGTTGCCCGAGCTGGTCGAGCGGCTGGCCCGGCATCGCCTCCGGGCATCGGTGGACTGACCTCCGGACGGAGGTGGACTGACCGCCGGGAACCCGGTGGCGCCGTCGGCGGATGATGGTGGCATGGGATACGTCGACGTCACGGGGATCCGGTTCACCCTGCCGGACGGGCGGGTGCTCCTCGACGACGTCGCCTTCCGGATCGGGGAGGGCGCCTGCGCCGCGCTGGTCGGGGAGAACGGCGCCGGCAAGACCACGATGCTCCGGATCATCAGCGGTGACCTGACGCCGGACGCCGGTTCGGTGGCCCTCATCGGCGGGTTGGGCGTCATGCGCCAGTTCATCGGCTCGGTGCGCGACGACACGACCGTCCAGCGCTTCCTCGTCGACCTCGCCCCACCCGCCGTCCGGGAGGCCTGGCACGCCGTCGAGGACGCCGAGCTGCGGATGATGGAGGACGACGACGAGCCCACCCAGATGGCCTACGCCAACGCGCTGGCCCACTGGGGCGACGTCGGCGGGTACGACGTCGAGGTCACCTGGGACACCGTCACGGTCGCCGCGCTGGGCGTGCCCTACGACGGCTGCAAGTACCGCGAGCTGAACACGCTCTCCGGCGGTGAGCAGAAGCGGCTGGCCCTGGAGTGCCTGCTCCGCGGCCCCGACCAGGTGCTGCTGCTCGACGAGCCGGACAACTACCTCGACGTCCCCGGCAAGCGGTGGCTGGAGGAGCGGCTGATCGAGACCCGCAAGACGGTGCTGTTCGTCAGCCACGACCGGGAGCTGCTGGCCCGGGTCGCCGACCGGGTGGTCACCGTCGAGGGCGGCACGGCGTGGGTGCACGGCGGCAACTGGGCGAGCTACCCCGCGGCGCGCACCGCCCGGCACGAGCGGATGGCCGAGCTGCGCAGGCGCTGGGACGAGGAGCACGAGCGGCTGATCGACCTGGTCCGCACGCTGCAGCAGCAGGCGAAGAACTCCCCGGCCATGACGTCGACCTACCACGCCATGCAGACCCGGCTGGCCAAGTACGAGGCGGCCGGCGCACCGCCGGAGCCCCCGACGGAGCAGCACGTGACGATGCGGCTGCGGGGCGGCCGTACCGGCGTGCGGGTGGTGATGGCCGAGCAGCTGGAGCTGTCCGGCCTGATGCGCCCCTTCGACATAGAGGTCGAGTACGGCGACCGGGTCGCCGTCCTGGGCTCCAACGGGGCCGGCAAGTCGCACTTCCTGCGGCTGCTGGCCGGCCAGGACGTCGCGCACACCGGTGACTGGCGGCTCGGGGCGCGCGTCGTCCCCGGGTTCTTCGCCCAGACCCACGCCCATCCCGAGTGGCTGGACCGCACGCTGGTCGACCTGCTCTGGCACGGCGAGCCCGGGCGACCGGGCGTCGACCGCGGGCGGGCGATGGCGGCGCTGCGCCGGTACGGGCTGGCCCCTTCCGGTGACCAGCTGTTCCGGTCGCTCTCCGGTGGTCAGCAGGCCCGGTTCCAGGTGCTCCTGCTCGAGCTCTCCGGTGCCACCCTGCTGTTGCTCGACGAGCCGACCGACAACCTCGACGTGCTGTCGGCCGAGTCGCTGGAGGAGGCGCTGGACGCCTTCGACGGCACCGTGGTCGCGGTGACCCACGACCGCTGGTTCGCCCGCACCTTCGACCGCTTCCTGCTCTTCGGCGCCGACGGGCACGTGCGCGAGGTGCCCGAGCCGGTGTTCGACGAGGGCCGGGTCCAGCGCGCCCGCTGAGGCCGTCCGCCCCGCGGCGGCGGGGACGCCGTCAGCGGACGACGAACGGGACCTCGGGGACGGCGATGGGGGAGAGGACCCGCTGCCAGACGGCGACGTCGGCGTCCACCCGCGCGGCGCCCTCGGCGACCCGGGTCTCCGCAGCCAGCGCGGCCCGGTCCGCGCGGTCGCCCCGCACCGCCACCACCGCGATCCCGGTGCCGGCGAGTGCGAGGCCGGCGCCCACCCAGATCGGGGCGGTGTAGCCCAGCCCGGCCGACAGCACGCCGGCGCCGAGAGCAGCGCCCAGCGCGTTCGCCAGGTTGAACGCGGCCTGGTTCGCCGCGGACACCAGGCTCCCGCCGGGGACCCGGGCAGCCTCGATGACCCGGTTCTGCACCACCGGGCCGAGCGCGAAGGCCAGCGTCCCGAAGAGCACGAGCACCGGGACGGCGAGCACCGCGGTGTCGACGACGAGCGCGAAGAGCGCCAGCGCAGCGGCGGTGGCGACCAGGCCGACGGCGACGAAGGAGAGCCCCCACCGGTCACCGAGCCGGCCGCCGATCAGCGTGCCCACGGTGGTGCCGACGCCGAAGAGCGCCAGCACCGGGGTGACCCAGCCCTCGGACAGGCCGGTGAGCTCGGTGAGGATCGGGCTGACGTAGCTGTAGACGGCGAACAGCGCGGCGAACCCGACCATGGTCAGCCCGAGCACCAGCCACACGCCGGGCCGGCGGAATGCGCCCAGCTCGCTGCGCAGGTCGGTGGGCTCACCGGCGACGCCGGGCATCCAGGCGAGCAGCCCGGCGATGGTGACCAGCCCGATGACGGCGACCCCGGCGAAGACCACCCGCCAGCTCAGCTGCTGGGCGACGAAGGTGCCCAGCGGCACGCCCACGACGTTGGCCAGCGTCAACCCGGTGATCATCAGCGAGATCGCCTGGGTGGCCTTCTCCTTGGGCACCAGCCGGCGGGCGGCCACCGCCCCCACGCCGAAGAACGACCCGTGCGCCAGCGCGGCGAACACCCGGGCGGCCACGAGCGTGCCGTAGTCGGGGGCCAGCGCGGACAGCAGGTTGCCGATCGTGAACAGCACCATCAGCGCGACCAGCGTCTGTCGCGGGGTGAAGCGCACCCCGAGGGCGGTCAACGTGGGGGCGCCGATCACCACGCCGATGGCGTAGGCGGAGATGAGCAGCCCGACGGCGGAGACCGAGACGTCCAGCCCCTCGGCGATCTGGGGGAGCATCCCCATCACCACGAACTCGGTGGTGCCGATGCCGAAGGCACCGATGGCGAGCGCGATCAGGGCGCGGGGCAAGTCGGGACTCCTCGGTGGACTGCGGAGGGGGGCGGCCCTGACGTGGGCCTCCTCCAGCCAAGGGCAGGAGGGCCCCGGACCCTGCCTGCGCCGAGCATGAGACTGGTCACGTCGTCCCACCCGGCCACGTGCGACGGGCCGCGCACCGGTGCGCGGCCCGTCGGCCGGAGAGGGGTGGATCAGGGCTGGAGCAGCACCTTCACCGCGCCGTCCTGCTTCTGCCGGAAGGTCTCGTAGGCCTGCGACGCCTGCTCCAGCGGCACGTGGTGGGTGGCGAAGTCGTCGACGCCGAGCGGGTCGGCGTCGGTGAGCAGCGGGAGGATGTCGGGCACCCAGCGCCACACGTTCGCCTGGCCCATCCGCAGCTCGATCTGCTTGTCGAACATCCGCATGAGCGGCATCGGGTCGGTCGCCCCGCCGTAGACGCCGGACAGCGAGATGGTGCCGCCGCGGCGCACCGCCTCGATCGCGGTGTTGAGCGCGGCCATCCGGTCGATGCCGGCCACCGTCATGACCTTCTCCATGATGGCGTCGGGCACCAGGGCGCTGGCCTTCTGCGCGAACTTCGCGCCGGGGGAGCCGTGCGCCTCCATGCCGACGGCGTCGATGACGGCGTCCGGGCCGCGGCCGTCGGTCTTGTCCCGCACCCAGGCGACGACGTCGGCCTGGTCGGTGGAGTCCAGGACGTCGATCCCGTTGGCGCGGGCCCGGGCCAGCCGCTCGGGCACGACGTCGGACGCGAGCACCTGGGCCGCACCGAGGTGCTTGGCGATCCGGGTGGCCATGTCGCCGATCGGGCCGAGACCCAGCACCAGCACCGACCCGCCGGGGACGACGCCGGCGTACTGCACGGCCTGCCAGGCGGTGGGCAGCACGTCGGAGAGGTAGACGAAGCGGTCGTCGGCCGGGCCCTCGGGGACCTTGATCGGCAGGGTGTTGCCGAAGGGCACCCGCAGGTACTCGGCCTGGCCGCCGGGCACCTGGCCGTAGAGCTTCGTGTAGCCGAACAGCGAGGCGCCGAAGCCCTGCTCCCGGTTCTGCGTCGTCTCGCACTGGCTCTGCAGCCCCTGGTTGCACATCCAGCAGGTGCCGCAGGAGATGTTGAACGGGACGACGACGCGGTCGCCCGCCTTGAGCTCGGTGACCGCGGGACCGACCTCGCGGACGATGCCCATCGGCTCGTGGCCGAGCACGTCGCCGACGGTCATGAACGGCGCCATGACCTCGATCAGGTGGAGGTCCGAGCCGCAGATCCCGCTGGAGGTGACCTGCACGATCACGTCCGTGGGGTCCTTGATCTCCGGGTCCGGGACGGTGTCCACCCGGACGTCGTCCCGGCCGTGCCAGGTCACTGCGCGCATGGGGGTGCTCCTCGGGTCTGGGGTGCCCCGGACGGCCGCGACGGGGTCAGCAGGCCGTTCACCGGGGCGTGACGTTCCTCGCCCCTACCCATCACGGCGCGTTCGATTCCTGACCCGCGCGCAGTGATGACGTGACAGAGGGTGCCCGTTTGGCACTACTTGTTGTGACGTCGACCACTTGACCGGGTGTGCTTACCCGGCCGTCCACATCACGAACCGGTCACGGCGTGTTTACATGGGCGCCGCCCGAATGGCCCCCGACGGAAAGACAGGTGCATGGAACCGCAACACCTCGCCCGGCTCGACGACGAGGGGACGGTGCTCTCGGCCGGCACCGCTGGCGGGTCCGCCGCCACCACCCCGCCGTCCGGCCGCCCCGAGGTGCTCGCCTCCGTGCTGCCTTTCCGCCGGGCCGTCCGTCGTCCGCGCCGCCTCCTCGGTGCCGCCTCGACCCACACCGCGTCGGTCGCCTGCCCTGTCCCGGCCGGCGCCTCGCCGGTCACCGGGGCGGCGCAGTGGCCGCTCCCGGTCGAGGGTGCCGACCCGGTGCTGGTCGACGCCTGGCCGCTCGGGCCGGCCGGCACCTCGCTGCCGGCCGATGCCGCACCGGCCGCCGAGGTCGCGCCGAGCTCCCGCCGCCGGTTGACGGTCCCGTCCGGCCGCCCGGCGTTGTTCGTGGCCGCGGCGATCCTCGGGGTGGTCGGGCTCGGGCTCACCGCCGCCGGCGCACCATCCCCGGTCGCCCGGGCGGCGGCCGACGAGCCGGTCAGCGTCGCCGAGGAGCTGGGCCTGGTCCGGGCGGAGCAGCCCGCGCTCACCGGCGAGGAGGCCGCCGCCCGCCTGCAGGAGCTGGCCGTCACCCGCGCCCAGCGCGAGGACGCCGAGGCCGCCGCCGCCCAGGTGCAGGCCGAGGCGGACCGCGTCGCGGCCGAGGCTGCCGCGGCGGCCGCTGCCGAGGCGGCCCGGCCCAAGGCCGTGCTGCCCGTGCAGGGGCGGCTCACCAGCCAGTTCGGTTCGCGCTGGGGCACGCTGCACGCGGGCATCGACTTCGCCGCGCCGTTGGGCACCCCCGAGTACGCGGTGATGGACGGCGTCGTCCTCCGCGCCGGCGCGGCCAGTGGCTTCGGGCTGGCGGTCTACGTCCAGCACGCGAACGGCGACGTCTCGGTCTACGGCCACATGCAGGAGATCCTGGTCGAGGAGGGGCAGACCGTGCGGGCGGGCGACACCATCGCGCTGCTGGGCAACGAGGGGCAGTCCACCGGGCCGCACCTGCACTTCGAGGTGCACACCGGCGGCCTCGACGGGCCCCGGATCGACCCGCTCCCGTGGTTGCGCGAGCGCGGCGTCGCGATCTGAGGAAGGACCCCCTCGCCCCCACCACTCGCAGGCTGGTGGCGGGTCCCTGCGAGAGGGGCCGGACTGACGTGCCTGGCGTTCCCGGCTGACATGCGGCATCGTGCATGTCAGAACGCGGGGCGACGGAGGGGACGGCGATGGGTCACGACCACGGTGCGGGGCACGGCTCCGGCACCACGGCCGCCGGGCACCGCGGCCGGCTGGCCGTCGTCCTGGTCCTCACCGGCTCGGTCTTCGTCCTGGAGCTGGTCGGCGCGCTGATCTCGGGCTCACTGGCCCTCCTCGCCGACGCCGCCCACATGGCCACCGATGCGCTGGGCATCGGCATGGCCCTCGGTGCGGTCACCCTCGCCCAGCGCCCCGCCCGCGGCCGGCGCACCTTCGGCTGGCAGCGCATGGAGGTCCTCGCCGCCGTCGGCAACGGTCTGCTCCTGCTCGTCGTCGGCGGGTACGTCGTGGTCGAGGCGGTCCGCCGGATCGGCGACCCACCCGACATCGACTCCGGCTGGATGCTCGGCGTGGCCCTCGTCGGGCTGGCGGTCAACGTCGGCTCGCTCGCCCTGCTCCACTCCGGCCAGCGCGAGTCGCTGAACACCCGAGGCGCCTACCTCGAGGTGGTCGGTGACGCGCTGGGCTCCGTCGCCGTGATCGTCGCCGCCGTCGTCATCGCCACGACCGGCTGGACCGGGGCCGACGTCGTCGCCTCCCTCGCGGTCGGCGCGCTGGTCCTGCCCCGCGCCTGGTCGCTGCTGCGGGAGGCACTGGACGTGCTGCTGGAGGCGGCTCCCAAGGGGGTCGACCTGGCGCAGGTCCGCGACCACGTGCTCGGCGTCCCCGGCGTCCTGGACGTGCACGACCTGCACGCCTGGACCATCACCTCGGGTCTGCCGGTGCTCTCCGCGCACGTCGTCGTCAGTGACGAGGCGCTGGCCGACGGGCACGGCGGCCGGGTCCTCGATGCGCTCTGCAGCTGTCTGGGCGACCACTTCGACCTGGAGCACTGCACCTTCCAGCTCGAGTCGCCCGGGCACCGGAACCACGAGGCGCCCGTCCACGACTGAGTGGTCCCGAGGCGGACTGGGACGATGCCCCCGTGTCCGTCTCCCTGGTGATCACCGCCGACACCCACGTGCCCAAGCGGGCCCGTGACCTGCCCGATCCGCTGTGGCAGCAGATCGAGGCGGCCGACGTCGTGGTGCACGCCGGCGACTGGGTGGACGTGGCCCTGCTCGACGAGCTGGAGCGGCGGTCGCGGCGCCTGGTGGGGGTGTACGGCAACAACGACCACGGGGTGCTGCGGGACCGGCTCCCGGAGGTCACCCGGGTCGAGCTCGACGGCGTCCGGTTCGCGGTGGTGCACGAGACCGGGGACGCGAAGGGCCGGGAGCAGCGGTGCGCGGCCGCCTTCCCGGACGTCGACGTCCTGGTGTTCGGGCACAGCCACATCCCCTGGGACACCACCGCACCCACCGGTCTGCGGCTGCTCAACCCCGGGTCGCCCACCGACCGGCGCCGCCAGCCGTTCGCCACGTACCTCACGGCCACGGTCGATGTTGGGCAGCTGCGGGACGTGGTGCTGCACCGGCTGCCCGTGCGACCGCCGCGCCGGTGAGCCCGCCCCCGCTCCTCCCGGCCGCGGTCGCACTGCTCGCGTGCCCGATCTGCGGCCAGCAGCTCGCCGCTGACCCGGCCGGTCTCCGGTGCGCCGCCGGGCACGCCTTCGACCGGGCGCGGCAGGGCCACGTCACGCTCCTCCCGCCGGGCGGCAGCCCGCACGAGGGCGACTCCGCGGCGATGGTGGGGGACCGGGCGGACTTCCTGGCCGCCGGCCACTACGCCGGCATCACCGCGGCCCTCGCCGACGCCGCCCTCGCCGGGCCGCCGCCGCGGACGCTGCTCGACTCGGGCGGCGGCACCGGAGCGCACCTCGCCGGCGTGCTGGACCGGGCCCCCGCCACCGTCGGGGTGGTGCTCGACGCCTCCCGCTACGCCGCCCGCCGGGCCGCCCGCGCCCACCCCCGCGCGATGGCCGTGGTGGCCGACTCCTGGGCGCGCTGGCCGGTCCGGGACGGGTCCGTCGACCGGGTGCTCGTCGTCTTCGCCCCGCGCAACGGTGCGGAGACCGCCCGGGTGCTGACCCCGACCGGCCGGTTGGTCGTCGTCACCCCGGCCGCGGACCACCTGGCCGAGCTCGTCGGCCCGCTGGGGCTGCTGCACGTCGACCCGGCGAAGGCCGACCGGCTGGCCGCCACGCTCGAGCCGCACCTGCGTCCGGCCGGGACGGCGGGCCATCGATCGGTGCTGGAGCTGGACCACCTCGCGGTGCGCACGCTCGTCGGGATGGGCCCGCACGCCCGGCACCTCGCGGCGGGGGAGCTGGCCGCCCGGGTGGCCACGCTGCCGGAGCCGGTCGCGGTCACGGTGGCGGTCGACGTCGGCAGCTGGACGCGCGGCTGAGCGCGTGGCTCGGATCTGAGCAGGGCCCGGACGTGCCGAGGGCCCGGCCCTGCGGCCGGGTCCTCGGGGAGCCTGCTGGTGTCCGCTGCGGGGCGGGCGGGTCAGCGGGTGACGCGACGCTGCTTGCCGGTGGCGGCGACGTAGACCGCCAGCACGAGGATCGCGCCCAGGATCGACGCCCACCAGCCGCCGAGGTCGAACTCCAGCCCGTCACCCTGGACGAGGCTGAACACGAGGTTGCCCACCACCGAGCCGATGAGGCCGAGCACGAGGGTGGCGACGAGGCCGAGGTCCTGCTTGCCGGGGACCACGGCGCGGGCGATCAGACCGGCGACGAAGCCGATCAGGACGGTCAAGAGGATCCCACCGATGTCCACGGGCGACCTCCGGTGCACGACGGTCGAGCCGTCTCGCGCTGGGCCGTCCAGCGCAAGATCATCGATGCCCACGCCCGGACGTGACCAAACTCCCCGAGCCGTCGCATCGCCCGTCGGGGGGGTGGGCCGCCGGGGCCCCCCCCCGACACCCCTCCGTGCCGCGCCCACCTGCACTTCCGCCGGCGCCGGACCGGGCCCCCGGGGGAGTGTGCCGGGACGCGCCGCACCGACTCCTGCTCCCGCCGCGTCGGCCGTGACGTGACGGTCTAAGCTCCGACCGTGACGATCGCACCCGCCCCGATCGTGAGCCGGCCGAGCCCGGCGCACGAGGCCGAGAAGGGATCGCGGCTCCTCGGTCTGCTGCGCACCACCGACCACAAGACCATCGGCCTGATGTACACGACGGTGTCGTTCATCTGGTTCTTCGTCGGTGGCTTCATGGCGCTGCTGATGCGCGGTGAGCTGGCCCGCCCGGAGCTTCAGTTCCTCTCGCCCGAGCAGTACAACCAGCTGGTCACCATGCACGGCACGGTGATGCTGCTGTTCTTCGCGACGCCGATGTTCTTCGCCTTCGCGAACCTGATCATGCCGCTGCAGCTGGGCGCGCCCGACGTCGCCTTCCCGCGACTGAACGCCTTCTCCTTCTGGCTGTTCTTCTTCGGGTCCTCGATCGCCGTCTCCGGCTTCCTGACCCCGGGTGGCGCCGCCGACTTCGGCTGGTACGCCTACGTGCCGCTGTCGACCGGTGTGCACAGCCCCGGCGCCGGTGCCGACCTGTGGATCGCGGGCCTGGCGGTCAGTGGTCTCGGCACGATCCTCGGTGGCGTCAACTTCATCGCCACGATCGTCTGCCTGCGGGCGCCGGGCCTGACGATGTTCCGGATGTCCATCTTCACCTGGGCATCGCTGGTCACCAGCATCCTGATCCTGCTCGCCTTCCCGATCCTGACCGCCGCGCTGTTCGCGCTGCTGGCCGACCGGCACCTCGGTGCGCAGGTCTACTCGCCGGAGAACGGCGGGCCGTTGCTGTGGCAGCACCTGTTCTGGTTCTTCGGGCATCCAGAGGTCTACATCATCGCGTTGCCGTTCTTCGGCATCATCAGCGAGGTCATCCCGGTCTTCAGCCGCAAGCCGCTGTTCGGCTACAAGGGCATGGTCTTCGCGCTCATCGCGATCACCGCCTTGTCGCTGGCGGTCTGGGCGCACCACATGTTCGCCACCGGCGCGGTGCTGCTGCCCTTCTTCGCCTTCCTGACGTACCTGATCGCGGTTCCGACCGGGATCAAGTTCTTCAACTGGATCGGCACGATGTGGCGCGGCCAGATCACCTTCGAGACGCCGATGCTGTTCTCGATCGGCTTCCTCATCACCTTCCTGCTCGGTGGTCTGACCGGTGTCCTGCTGGCGAGCCCGCCGCTGGACTGGCACGTCAACGACAGCTACTTCGTCGTGGCCCACTTCCACTACGTCGTCTTCGGCACCGTGGTGTTCGCCGCCTACGCCGGTCTGTACTTCTGGTTCCCGAAGATGTGCGGCCGGATGATGGACGAGAAGATCGGCAAGCTGCACTTCTGGCTGACCTTCATCGGCTTCCACGCCACGTTCCTCATCCAGCACTGGCTGGGCAACGCGGGCATGCCGCGCCGGTACGCCGACTACCTCGCGACCGACGGCGGCGGCTCCTTCACCACGATGCACACGATCTCCACCATCGGGTCGTTCGTCCTGGGTGCCTCGGTGATCCCGTTCGTCTACAACGTCGTGAAGTCGTGGAAGCACGGCCGGCTGGCGCTGCGCGACGACCCCTGGGGTCACGGCAACTCGCTGGAGTGGGCGACCTCGTCGCCTCCGCCGCGGCACAACTTCGTCGAGATCCCCCGGATCCGGTCGGAGCGCCCCGCGTTCGAGCTGCACTACCCGCACCTGCGGGACCGCCTGGAGATGGAGGCGCACGCCGGCAAGGGGCACCAGCCCTACGCCAGCGAGGCCGGTCTCACCGGCGGCGCCCGCCAGGGAGCCGACGACAAGGACCCGACCTGAGCAAGGCCCTCTGAGAGGGACGCACGGACGCCCCGTCAGCCGATCGGCTGACGGGGCGTCCGTGCGTCCGGGGCCGGGGACCGTCGGGCAGGGTGCGGTCGGGGGGCGATCACCGGTCCGGCACGATGACCGCGTGACCGACCGCGCCGCCGCCCCAGCGCCGACCGACCCGACTGCTGCACCGCCGACGTCGGACGGTGCTCTGCTGACCGTGACCGGCAGCGACCGGCCGGGGGTGACCGCGGCGCTGTTCGCCGCGCTGGCCGAGCTCGGCCCGCACCCGGTCGAGGTCCTCGACGTCGAACAGGTCGTGGTGCACGGCCAGCTGGTGCTGGGTGTCGTCGTCGGGAGCCCGGAGAGCGGCTCCGTCGGGTCCCTGGCCGACCGACTGCGCGCCACTGTCGCCGAGGTGGCGTCCCGGACCGGCGTCGCGGTGAGCGTCCAGCCCACCGCGGCCGGCAGCGCCCGGCAGGAGCGCACCGCCCGCCACCACGTCATCGTGCTCGGCCGCCCCGTCCCGCCCGCTGCCGTCGCCGGCGCCGCGCGCGCCATCGCCGGGGTGGGCGGCAACATCGAGGCGATCCGCCGGCTGTCGGACTACCCGGTCACCAGCTTCGAGCTGACCGTCTCCGGTGCCGCCTCCACCGAGCTGCGGACGGCGCTGGCCACGGTCGCCGCCGAGACGGGCACCGACATCGCCGTGGAGCAGGTCGGGCTGGCCCGGCGCGGCAAGCGGCTGATCGTGCTGGACGTCGACTCCACCCTGGTGCGCGGCGAGGTGATCGACGAGCTGGCCGCCCGGGCCGGCCGGGCCGCCGAGGTCGCCCGGATCACCGCGGCGGCGATGAACGGCGAGCTCGACTTCGAGGAGTCCCTCCGGGCGCGGGTGGCGGTGCTGGCCGGGCTGCCGGTGGGTGTGCTGGAGGAGGTCCGCGCGCACCTGGTCCTCACCCCGGGCGCCCGCACCCTGATCCGCACCCTGCAGCGGCTGGGGTTCCGCTGCGGCATCGTCAGCGGCGGGTTCACCCAGATCACCGATCCGCTGGCCGCCGAGCTCGGGCTGGACTTCGCCGCCGCGAACACCCTCGAGGTGGCCGACGGCCGGCTGACCGGTGGGCTCGTCGGCGAGGTCGTCGACCGGGCGGGCAAGGCCCGGGCGCTGGCCCGCTTCGCCGCGCAGCACGGCGTCCCGCTGGACCAGACGGTCGCCGTGGGCGACGGCGCCAACGACCTCGACATGCTCAACGCGGCCGGGCTGGGCATCGCCTTCAACGCCAAGCCGTTCGTGCGCGACCAGGCGCACGCCGCGTTGAACCAGCCCTACCTCGACGCCGTCCTGCAGGTCCTCGGGTTCACCCGCGACGAGGTGCTGGACGCCAGCTGAACGCCAGTCAGCACTGGGGACTGGCGACGACGGGAGGCCGGAGGCCTCCCCGAGGAGGCAGCTCAGCGGCTCCACGCGAGTCGGGCACGGCTGCTGACCGCGGTGTCGTCCGTCAGGACGACGATGTGATGAGCTCCACGCCGGCGGTGCGGAGCTGCTCCAGGGCCGCCTCGGTGGTGGCCGGTGAGACGCCGGCGGTGAGCTCCAGCAGCACCCGGGTGGCGAACCCGGCGCCGACCCCGTCCAGCGCGGTGGCCCGGACGCAGTGGTCGGTGGCGATGCCGACGACGTCGATCGCGTCGACCCCGTGGGCCCGCAGCCAGTCGGCCAGCGGCTGCCCGTCGAAGGAGCCCTCGAAGCCGGAGTAGGCGGCTTCGTACTCGCCCTTGTCGAAGACCGCCTCGATCGGTCGCCGGTCCAGGTCGGAGTGCAGCTCGACCCCGGACGTGCCGACGACGCAGTGCGCGGGCCAGGTCTCCAGGTAGTCGGGCTGCTCGGCGAAGTGGCCACCCGGGTCGACGTGGTGGTCCCGGGTGGCGACGACGTGCGCGTAGTCGGTCGCGGCGGCGTGGGCGCTGATCGCCCGGGCGACGGCGGTGCCGCCGTCGACGGCGAGGCTCCCGCCCTCGCAGAAGTCGTTCTGCACGTCCACGATCACCAGGGCCCGGGTCATGACCCCATCCTGCCCCGGCGAGGACCTCCGCAGGGGCGGGGCCCTCGGCTACCCGGTGACGGTGTCGATCGCCGGCTCGCCCCGGGACAGCGACCACGCCTCGGTCGGCAGGGCGCTGCGCGCCTGGACGTGCAGGTCCCGGGCAGCGGCCAGGGACTCGGCGGGGGAGCGGGGGTCGACGAGCTCGCCCCCGCGGACCAGCGGCCGGATCAGGTCACGGTCGTGCTCCCGGGCGGGGACGGGTGCCGCGCTCACCACCTCGGCGGTCGCCGTCCCGTCGGCGTCGTGCCGCCGGACGGCGTGCTTGCGGCCGCCCACCGAGCGCTTGCCCACGGAGTTCTTGGCCACCGGCACCCCGTCCCGGGCCACGAGCTTGTAGACCATCCCGACGGTGGGCGAGCCGGAGCCGGTCACCAGTGAGGTGCCCACCCCGTAGCCGTCGACCGGGGCGGCCGCCAGCGCGGCGATCGCGTACTCGTCGAGGTCGCTGGTGACGATGACCCGGGTGTCCGTCGCGCCCAGGGAGTCCAGCAGCTCGCGGGCGCGGGTCGCCTCGATGGCGAGGTCACCGGAGTCCAGCCGGACGGCGCCGAGCTCCGGGCCGGCCACCTCGACCGCCGTCCGGATGCCCTGCTCGGTGTCGTAGGTGTCGACCAGCAGCGTCGTCCCGACGCCCAGGGTGTCCAGCTGCGCGCGGAACGCCGCCGCCTCGTCGTCGTGCAGCAGGGTGAAGGCGTGAGCGCTGGTGCCGGTCGTGGGGATGCCGTAGCGCGCGCCGGCGGCCAGGTTCGACGTGGCCGAGAAGCCGACCAGGGCCGCGGCCCGCGCCGCGGCGACGGCGGCCTCCTCGTGCGTGCGCCGGGAGCCCATCTCGATGCACGGGCGGCCACAGGCGGCGCCGACCATCCGGGCGCCGGCCGCGGCGATGGCGCTGTCGTGGTTGAGGATCGACAGCACCAGGGTCTCCAGCAGGACCGCCTGGCCGAACGGGGCCCGCACGGTCAGCACCGGTGAGCCGGGGAAGTAGAGGTCACCCTCGGCGTAGCCGTCGACGTCCCCGGTGAACCGGAAGCCGGCCAGGTGCTCCAGCAGTCGTGGGTCGTCCACGCCCTGCTGCCGGAGCGCGTCCAGCTCGGCGTCCCCGAAGCGGAAGTCGGCCAGCGCCTCCAGGAACCGGCCGGTGCCGGCGAGCACCCCGTACCGCCTGCCGTGCGGCAGCCGGCGGGCGAACACCTCGAAGACGCAGTCCCGGTCGGCGGTGCCGTCGGCCAGGGCGGCGGCCAGCATCGTCAGCTCGTAGCGGTCGGTGAACATCGCGGGGCTGAGCGGCGGGCTCTGCGGCATGGAGCAGCACGATAGGTGCCCACCGACTGCGTCGCGGGAGGCGGTCGTCCTAGAGTGCTCACGTGGCCGGACCGCTCGCGCCCGAACGGGTGTCGGAGACGTCGACGGGGGAGGAGTCCGCCCTCGACCGCCCCTGGGTCACCGTCGTCTGGGACGACCCGGTCAACCTGATGACCTACGTGACGTTCGTGCTCCAGGAGCTGTTCGGGTACGACGAGGCGACCGCGACGGAGCTCATGCTGCAGGTGCACAACGAGGGCAAGGCCATCGTCAGCTCCGGCCCGCGGGAGCGGATGGAGCACGACACCAACCGGCTGCACGCCTACGGGCTGTGGGCCACGTACCAGCGGGACGCATGAAGCCGTTCCGCCGCAAGGGCGACGAGCTGGTGGCCCGGCTGGTCGACGCCGAGGCCGACATCGTGGGCCTGTTGCTGGACCAGCTGGAGCAGCTGCTGGCCGCCGACCCGGCCGACTCCGGGGGAGACCCGGTGCTGGAGCGGCTGCTGCCCAGCGGTCACGCCAGCGACCCGCAGCTGGCCGCCGAGTACCGCGACCTCACCGAGGCCGGGCTGCGCAGCGGCAAGGCCGACGACCTGGCGATGGTCCGGGCGACCGTGCCGCCCGACGGCGGCGAGGTGCGGCTGGACGCCGAGCAGGCGCGTGCCTGGCTGCGCACCACCAACGACCTCCGGTTGGCGATGGGCACCCGGCTGGGCATCACCGCGGAGACCGAACCCCCGGAGATCGACGCCGCGGGCGAGGGGGCCGACGACGAGAACTCGCAGCTGGCCGTCTACTACTGGCTCACCGCCGTGCAGGGGTCGTTGATCGACGCCTTGGCCGCCGGTCGAGGCGACCGACGGTGAGCAGCACCAGGATGGCGACGAGCAGGTCGGCGACGAAGAACACGTAGACCAGGCTGTGCACCGTCACGTCCTGCACGAGCGCCCCGATGCAGGACAGCAGGGTGATGCCGGACAGACCGGCCAGCAGCACCAGCCCGATGAGCCGGCCGAGCACCACCAGGACCAGTTCGACCCGGTCGGTCCGCTCGTCTGTGGCACGGCCACTGCGGTGCAACAGCCGGGCCGATCCGATGGCCAGGGCCGGCAGCGCGACCAGGACGACGCCGACCACCATGAGAACCTCGATCACCACGGTCGGCGACGTTATCGGTCGGACACGTCTGCGACGCAATCCGTTCCTCCGCCGGTCACCCGTTCCGGCGGCCGCCCGGGGCGGGGAGGACGCCGGCCGGCGGCGCTGCCTAGACTGGTGGTGTGCTGCGCATCGACCGCGCGACCTACGACGCCATCGTGGCCCACGCCCGGGAAGACCACCCGGACGAGGCCTGTGGCGTCGTCGCCGGTCCCGAGGGCAGTGACCGGCCCGAGCGCTTCATCCCGATGCTCAACGCGGCCCGCTCGCCGACGTTCTACGAGTTCGACAGCGCCGACCTGCTGAAGCTGTACCGCGACATGGACGACCGGGACGAGGTGCCCGTGGTCATCTACCACTCGCACACCGCCACCGAGGCCCACCCCTCGCGCACCGACATCAGCTACGCCTCCGAGCCCGAGGCGCACTACGTGCTGGTCTCCACCCGCGAGCACGGCGCCCGGACCGGCCTGGCCGGCGACGAGGTCGAGTTCCGCAGCTTCCGGATCGTCGACGGCGAGGTGCGCGAGGAGGACGTCGAGGTCGTCGAGTCCTACCTGTTCGGCCACTCGCCGACCACCGTCGTCTACGACTGAGCGCCAGCTCACCCCGCGGCCGGCGGAATCGCCGGCCGCGCACCGGCGTTCCCCCGAGCAGTCGTTCCCGCGCGCCTTGCGCGCGACCCCCCTGTCACCCCGCGAGAAGGAGTTCCCCCATGGCCATCGAGGTCCGCATCCCGACCATCCTGCGCACCCACACCGGCGGCAACAAGACCGTCCAGGGGAGCGGCGACACGCTCGGCGCGCTGGTCGACGACATCGACAGCCAGCACCCCGGCATCAAGGGCCGTCTGGTCACCGACGAGGGCAAGCTGCACCGCTTCGTGAACGTCTACGTCAACGACGAGGACGTGCGCTTCACCGGTGCGCTCGACACCTCCGTCAAGGACGGCGACTCGGTCACGATCCTCCCCGCCGTCGCCGGCGGCTGCTGACCCGGAGCCTCCCCGCCCGGTACCGCGACTCCAGGAGACCCGCCATGGCCCGCTTCGCCTCCCTCGTCGACTCGCTCGGCAACACCCCGCTGGTGGGGCTGCCGGCGCTGTCGCCCACCCCCGACGTCCGGCTGTGGGCCAAGCTCGAGGACCACAACCCCACCGGTTCGATCAAGGACCGGGCCGCCATCGCCATGATCGAGGCGGCGGAGAAGGAGGGGCGGCTGCAGCCGGGCAGCACGATCCTGGAGCCCACCAGCGGCAACACCGGCATCTCGCTGGCCATGGTCGCCCGGCAGCGCGGCTACCAGCTGATCTGCGTGATGCCGGAGAACACCTCGATCGAGCGGCGTCAGCTGCTGGAGATGTACGGCGCGCGGATCATCAGCTCCCCGGCCGCCGGGGGCAGCAACCAGGCCGTCGCCGTCGCCAAGGGGCTGGCCGCCGAGCACGACGACTGGGTGATGCTCTACCAGTACGGCAACCCGGCCAACGCCGAGGCGCACTACACCGGCACCGGTCCGGAGATCCTGGCCGACATGCCCTCGATCACCCACTTCGTGGCGGGGCTGGGCACCACCGGCACGCTGATGGGCGTCTCCCGGTACCTGCGGGAGAAGAAGCCCGACGTCCAGGTGATCGCCGCCGAGCCGCGCTACGGCGAGCTGGTCTACGGCCTGCGCAACATCGACGAGGGGTTCATCCCCGAGCTCTACGACGCCGACCTGCTGGACTCACGGTTCTCCGTCGGGCCGGACGACGCGATCCACCGCACCCGGCAGCTCGTCGAGCGCGAGGGCATCTTCGCCGGCATCTCGACCGGGGCGATCCTGCACGCGGCCCTCGGCGTCGCCGACAAGGAGGTCGCGGCCGGCCGCAAGGCCGACATCGTCTTCATCGTCTGCGACGGCGGGTGGAAGTACCTCTCCACCGGGGCCTACGCCGGCACGCTCGAGGAGGCCAGCGCCGCTCTGGAAGGCCAGCTGTGGGCCTGATCCTGCCGGCGCGGGGGCTGTTGTTCGACAACGACGGGGTGCTGGTCGACTCCGAGCCCAGCGTGGTGCGCTCCTGGTCGCGCTGGGCGGTGGACTCCGGGCTGGACCCGGCTGAGGTCATGGCGGCGGTGCCCGGCCGCCGGGCTGCCGACACGGTGGCGGTGTTCGTCAAGCCCGAGGACGTCGAGCGGTCGGTCGCCCTGATCACCCGCTACGAGCTGGAGGACGTCGCCGGCACGATCGCCGTCCCCGGCGTCCTGGACCTCATCGCGCAGCTCGACGACGTCCCCTGGGCCGTGGTGACCTCCGGCGTCCGCGAGCTGGCCACCGCGCGGCTGCGGGCCGCCGGTGTCCCGGTGCCCGAGGTCGTGGTGACCGCCGAGGACGTCGTCGCGGGCAAGCCCCACCCCGAGCCGTACCTGACCGGGGCGACCCGGCTCGGCGTCCCCCCGGGTGAGGTGATCGTGCTCGAGGACAGCCCGAGCGGGGTGAGCGCGGGGCTGGCGGCCGGCGCCACCGTGCTCGGCATCGGCCGGACGGCGCTGGCCAGCGACGCGACCGCCGTCGTCCAGGACCTGACCGGCGCCCGCTGGACCGGGGACGGGCTGCTGCTCCCGGACGCGGCGCTGCTGCGTCGTCCCTGACCGACCGTCGGGGCGTGACCACCGTCTCGGCCCGGCCACGAGGGGATGTCCGACCGGGCCGTTAGCCTGGCTGCCGACATGAGCACTGCGACATCGGGAGCCGACGCCCCCATCGGGATCTTCGACTCCGGGGTCGGTGGGCTCACCGTGGCCCGCGCCGTCCTCGACCAGCTGCCGCACGAGGCGATCCGCTACCTCGGCGACACCGCGCACAGCCCGTACGGTCCCCGGCCGATCGCCGACGTCCGCCGGCACTCGCTCGCGGCCATGGACCAGCTGGTCGCCGACGGCGTCAAGATGCTCGTCATCGCCTGCAACTCCGCCAGCGCCGCCTGCCTCGGCGACGCCCGGGAGCGCTACGACGTCCCGGTGGTGGAGGTGGTGCTCCCCGCGGTCCGCCGGGCGACCGCCGCGACGCGGAACGGGCGGGTGGGCGTCATCGCCACCCAGGCCACCGTCCGGAGCGGCGCGTACGAGGACGCCTTCGCCGCCGCCCCCCAGCTGAGCGTCACCAGCGCCGCCTGCCCCAGCTTCGTCGACTTCGTCGAGCGCGGGATCACCAGCGGCCGGCAGCTCGTCGGGCTGGCGCAGTCCTACCTCGACCCGCTGCTGGGAGCCGGGGTCGACACCGTCGTGCTCGGCTGCACGCACTATCCGTTGCTCACCGGTGTCCTGTCGCTGGTGCTGGGCGAGGAGGTCACGCTGGTGTCCAGCGCGGAGGAGACGGCCAAGGACGTGTACCGGGTGCTGACCCGGACCGACCTGCTGCGCGACCCCGAGGGCCCGCCGCCGGTGCACCGGTTCCTGGCCACCGGCGACCCCGAGCCCTTCGCCCGGCTCGGCCGGCGGTTCCTGGGCCCCGAGGTCGACGCCGTCCTGCGTGCGGGTGCGGAGGCCGGGGAGTGAGGCTGACCGTCGTCGGCTGCTCCGGCAGCGCACCGGGCCCGTCCTCGCCCGCCTCGTGCTACCTGGTGGAGCACGAGGAGTTCGCGTTGCTGCTGGACCTGGGCAACGGGTCCTTCGGCGCCCTGCAGGGGCTGATCGACCCCGGTCGGGTCGACGCCGTCTACCTCAGCCACCTGCACGCCGACCACTGCCTGGACGCGGCGCCCTTCATCGTGTGGCACCGCTATTCGGGCCGCTCCGACGGTCGTGCCGTGCCGCTGTACGCACCGGTCGGCGCCGACCGCCGGCTGGCCGCCGCCTACGACGCCGACGGCGGGCCGATCGACGACGTCTTCGACGTCACCGCGGTCGGCCCGGGCAGTTGGTCGATCGGACCGTTCCAGGTGCGGACGGTGCGGACGGCCCACCCGGTCGAGTGCTACGCCGTGCGGTTGACCGCCGGGGGCCGGTCGCTGGTCTACACCGGTGACACCGGCCCGTCGGACGCCGTCGTCGAGCTGGCCCGGGGGGCGGACGTGCTGCTGGCCGAGGCCGCCTACCCCGACGTCCCCGACCTGCCCCCGGGGCTGCACCTGACCGGCCGGCAGGCCGGGGAGCACGCCGCTGCGGCCGGGGTCGGCCGGCTGCTCGTCACGCACGTGCCCGCCTGGGT
Organism: Modestobacter sp. VKM Ac-2978; assembly: GCF_026968025.1. NCBI lineage: Bacteria > Bacillati > Actinomycetota > Actinomycetes > Geodermatophilales > Geodermatophilaceae > Modestobacter > Modestobacter sp. VKM Ac-2978. The sequence goes on from NZ_JAPVBP010000002.1 coordinate 80,485, forward strand.
CGACGCCGAGGCGCAGCTGGCCGACGCGCGATCGGTCTTCCCGGCCGCCGAGCTCGCCCGGCACGCCGCCGTCCACGACATCTGAGGACGGGGCGGCCTGACCGGTTGCCCCACGGGGCGGCGCCCGGCACGGTGACCGGGTGGCCACCAGCGAAGAACGGGACGGCGTCCGGCTGAGCAGCCTGGACTCCCCGCTGGGCGACGGGCTCGAGGTGACCAAGCGCGACCTGGTCGACCACCTCGACGCCTTCGCCGACCGGCTCGTCCCGCTGCTCGCCGGGCGGCCACTGACCATCAAACGGGTGCGGCCCGGAGCGGCCCCGTTCATCCAGCGCGACGTGCCCAAGGGCGCGCCGGAGTGGGTGCGGACGGTGGCCACCTGGTCCGACCGGGCCCACCGCGAGGTGCACCAGGTGCTGGTCGAGGACCGCCGCACCCTGCTCTGGCTGGCCAACCAGCGGGCCGTGGAGTACCACGTGCCGTTCAGCCGGGTGGGGGAGGAGCAGCCGACCGGGCTGGTGCTCGACCTCGACCCGCCCGACGGTGCGCCGTTCGACGTGGTCGTGCGCACGGCCCGGCTGTGCCGCCGCGCGCTCGCCGAGGCCGGCCTGACGGCGGCGGTGAAGACGAGCGGGTCGACGGGGGTGCACGTCGTCGTCCCGGTGCACGGCTCACCGGCCGAGGACGTCGCCGCCGCCACCCGCGCCCTGGCGGCTCGGGCCGAACGCCTCGACCCCGAGCTGGCGACCACCGCCTACGTGGTGGCCGAGCGGGGTGGCCGGGTGTTCGTCGACTCGACCCGCTCGGGCCGGGGCACGGTGGCGGCGGCCTACAGCCCGCGGGTGCGGCCCGGTCTGCCGGTCTCGGCGCCGGTGGGCTGGGAGGAGCTGGACGACGTCCGGCCGGGGGACGTCACCGTGCGCACCGCGCGGGAACGGATCGGGGACGACGACCCGTGGGCGTCGGCGCTGCCCGAGCCGCAGCAGCTGCCCGCCGATCTGGTCGCCGAGGGGCACACCATCCCGGTCGCCCGGGTGGCCGCGATGCACGAGGGCAAGCGGCGCGCCCGCGCGAAGGCGGCTGAGAGCGGGTCGTGAGCGGGTGGCCTCAGCGGGCCGGATGGCCCAGGTCGACGACGCAGAAGAGGTTGCCGTCGGGGTCGGCGAGGACCACGAAGTCCGGGTCGTCCGGGTAGCCGTCCCAGTCGACCCGCTGGGCGCCCAGTCCGACGAGGCGGTCGACCTCGGCCGTCTGCTCAGCCCGGTCGGCGACGTGCAGGTCGAGGTGCGACCGCGGGTGGGCCGGCGCCGGTGTGATGCTGATCTGCAGGGCCAGTCGGGTGCCAGGGGCACCACCGGGTGGGGCCAGGACGGTGGCGCAGCCGCCGAAGCCGCCCTCGAGCAGTTCGTGGCCGAGGGCGCGCCGCCAGAACTCCGCGGCGCGCTGGACGTCGGTCACCCCGAGGACCACCTGACCGAGGGAGAGCACCGGGCGATCCTGGCACGCCGGCTCCGACCGGTCACGTGTGCCAGGTCGGAGCCGACCTCCGACTGGCCTGGCAGCACCGGGCGGTTCCTTCCGTGGGACCCCGGTTGGCCGTGCGGCCCGGCGTGCCAGCCGAGGCCGGGGACGTGGCGAGCCTGACCGGGCGGGTGGGCGCAGTCGGGCTCGTACGGTGGCGCGGTGATCCTCTGGCTGCACGGGGCGTTCGGTGTCGGGAAGTCCTCGGTCGCGGCAGAGCTGCACCGCCGCCGGCCGGAACTGGTGCCGTACGACCCCGAGCTGGTCGGGTACCTGCTGCGGCGGTCCCTGCCGGTCCCGACCGGGGACTTCCAGGATCTGGCGGAGTGGCGAGAGCTCGTCGTCGCAACGGGCGCAGTGCTGGACGATGCAGGTCGCCGTCTGGTGCTGGCACCGATGACGCTGCTCCAGGAGCAGTACGCCGGTGAGGTGTTCGCCGGGCTGGCTGCCCGTGGGGTCGAGGTGCGACACGTCCTGCTCGACGTCGCCGATGACGAGCTGTCCCGCCGGATCCGCACCGATGCGGCTGAGCCGGGCGCACGATCGTGGCGGCTCGAGCGCGTTCCTGCGTACGAGGCAGCCCGGCCGTGGCTGGTCTCGGCGGCCGACCTGGTCGTGGACACCACGGCCAGGACGGTCGAGCAGGTGGCCGACGAGGTGTCGGGCGCGTTGCCCGCCGCGCGGTGAACGCCGGGCTCGCGGTGCAGGGGCCGGGCTCGCCCTGCAGGACGAGCCCGGCGACCGGGGCGCGAGCCCGGCGATCATGCGTGGGTCAGCTGGTCTGCACCTCGCGGCCGTCCTCGCCCCACATGGTGTGGAAGTTGCCCTCGCGGTCGGTGCGCCGGTAGGTGTGGGCGCCGAAGAGGTCGCGCAGGCCCTGGATCAGCGCGGCCGGGAGACGCTCGGCGCGCAGGCCGTCGTAGTAGGCCAGCGCGCTGGCGAAGCCGGGCACCGGCACGCCGTGCCGGGCCGCCCCCGCCACGATCTGCCGCCAGCTCTCCTGGCCCTCGCTGACCGCGCCGCGGAAGTAGTCGTTGGTCAGCAGCGTGGTCACGTCGGGCTCGTCGGTGAAGACCTGGCTGATCCGGTCCAGGAAGCGCGCCCGGATGATGCAGCCGCCGCGCCAGATCTTGGCCAGCGCGGCCCGGTCGATGTCCCAGCCGTGCTGGTCGGCGCCCTGGGTGATCTGGTCGAACCCCTGGGCGTAGGCCACGACCTTCGAGGCGTACAGCGCCTGGCGCACCGACTCGATGAAGGCGTCCTTGTCGGCCACCTGCTCGTCCCACTCGCGGTCGGGCCCCGGCAGCACCCGCTGCGCGGCCTGCCGCTGCTCGCGGTGCCCGGACAGTGCCCGGGCGAAGACTGCTTCGGCGATGCCGCTGACCGGCACCCCGAGGTCCAGCGCCGACTGCACCGTCCAGCGACCGGTGCCCTTCTGCTCGGCCTCGTCCAGCACGATGTCGACGAACGGCCCACCGGTCTCTGCGTCGGTGTGCCGCAGCACCTGCGCGGTGATCTCGATCAGGTAGCTCTCGAGGTCGCCCTCGTTCCAGCTGGCGAAGACGTCACCGATCTCCGCGGGCGTCAGCTCCAGCCCCTGGCGCAGCAGGTCGTAGGCCTCGGCGATGAGCTGCATGTCGGCGTACTCGATGCCGTTGTGCACCATCTTCACGAAGTGGCCGGCGCCGCTGGCCCCGATGTGGGTGCAGCACGGCTCGCCGTCGACGACGGCGGCGATCGACTCCAGCAGCGGGCCGACCAGCGCGTAGGCCTCCTTCGAGCCGCCGGGCATGATGCTCGGCCCGTTGAGCGCGCCCTCCTCCCCGCCGCTGATCCCGGTGCCCATGAAGTGCAGGCCCCGGGCGGTGAGCGCCTCGGTGCGGCGGATCGTGTCGGTGAACAGGGCGTTGCCGCCGTCCATCAGCACGTCGCCCTCGTCCAGCAGCGGGGCGATCTCCTCGATCACGCCGTCGGTGGCCGCACCCGCCTGCACCATGACGATGATCTTGCGCGGGCGCTGCAGGGCGCCGACGAAATCCGCCATCGACCCGGTCGGCACGAAGTCGCCCTCGCTGCCGTACTGCTCGACGAGGGCGTCGGTGCGCCCTCTGCTGCGGTTGTGCAGCACCACCTGGTGGCCGTGCCGGGCGAGGTTGCGGGCGAGGTTGGCGCCCATGACCGCGAGCCCGGTGACGCCGATCTGATCACTCATGCCACGACCCTGCCCGAGCCGGGCCCGGCTGACCAGCGCCGTCCCAGCCCCTGGACAGCACGGGGCCAGAGGGGCGGGGCTCTCAGGCGATGCCGAGGTCCCGCATCAGCTTCGCCACGTGCCCGGTGGCCTTCACGTTGTAGGCGGCCTTCTCGATCCGGCCGTCCGCGTCGACGACGAAGGTCGACCGGATGACCCCGACGACCTCCTTGCCGTACAGCTTCTTCGGGCCGTAGGCGCCGTAGGCCGTCAGCACCTGCTTCTCCGGGTCGGAGACCAGCGTGATGGACAGCTCCTCCTGCTCCCGGAACCGGCTCAGCTTCTCCGGGACGTCGGGGGAGACGCCGATGATGTCGAGCCCGGCCTCGGCCAGGTCCCCGGCCGCGGCGGTGAAGTCGACGGCCTGGGTGGTGCAGCCCGGGGTGAGCGCGGCCGGGTAGCAGTACACGATGACCCGCCGACCGCGGAAGGACGACAGCGAGACGGGCGTGCCGTCGGCGTCCGGGAGGGTGAACTCCGGCGCCGGGTCACCGGGCGCGAGGCGGACGGGGGCGGTGTCGATGCCGCGGTCGGTCTCGGTCATGGGGTGGATGGTGCCGCAACCGACCGTCGGTTCCCAACCCGGCCGCCGGTCAGCCGGGCAGGAAGCTGAACCGCACGTGCCGGGAGGGGTTGTCGACGTTGGTGTCGACGAAGCAGATGCGCTGCCAGGTGCCCAGGGTCATCCGCCCCTCGAGCACCGGCACGGTGGCGTGCGGCGGGACGAAGGCCGGCAGCACGTGGTCCCGGCCGTGCCCGGGAGCGCCGTGCCGGTGCCGCCAGCGGTCGTCGCGGGGGAGCAGCTCGTCGAGCTGGGCGAGCAGGTCGTCGTCACTTCCGGCGCCGGTCTCGATGATCGCGATCCCCGCGGTGGCGTGCGGCACGAAGACCTGCAGCAGGCCGTCGCTCTCGCCGCGGACGAACTCGGCGCACTCGTCGGTCAGGTCGACGACGGAGGGCACGCCCCCGGTCCGGACGGATCGCAGCTCGGAACGCATGGGGGAGAGGGTGACACGGCGGCACTACCCTCGGACCACGTGACCCGCCCCGACGGCCGCGCGGCCGACCAGCTCCGTCCGGTGACCATCACCCGCAACTGGCTCGACCACGCCGAGGGCTCGGTGCTCGTCGAGTTCGGCCGGACCCGCGTGCTCTGCGCGGCCAGCGTCACCGAGGGCGTGCCCCGCTGGCGCCGCGGCTCGGGGCTGGGTTGGGTCACCGCCGAGTACTCGATGCTGCCGCGGGCCACCCACACCCGCAGCGACCGTGAGTCGGTCAAGGGCAAGGTCGGTGGCCGCACCCACGAGATCAGTCGGCTCATCGGCCGGTCGCTGCGGGCCAGCATCGACCTGGCCGCGCTGGGGGAGAACAGCATCGCGCTGGACTGCGACGTCCTGCAGGCGGACGGCGGCACCCGCACCGCGGCGATCACCGGCGCCTACGTGGCCCTCGCCGACGCGGTGAGCTGGCTCGGTGAGCGCGGCAAGCTGGCCAGCGCCACCCCGCTGCCGAACTCGGTGGCCGCGGTCAGCGTGGGCGTCATCGACGGCGAGCCGCGGCTCGACCTCGCCTACGAGGAGGACGTCACCGCCGGCACCGACATGAACGTCGTGTGCACCGGCACCGGCGGCTTCGTCGAGGTGCAGGGGACGGCGGAGGGCGCCGTCTTCGACCGGGCCACCCTCGACGAGCTGCTCGACCTGGCGGTCGCCGGCTGCGCGGAGCTGACCCTGGCCCAGCAGGTGGCGTTGTCGGCGTGACCCAGCTGCTGCTCGCCACCCGCAACGCCGGCAAGCTCGCCGAGCTGCAGCGGCTGCTGGCCACCGCCGTCCCCGGGGTCGAGGTGCTCGGCCTCCGCGACGTCGCGGAGTACCCCGAGGCCCCGGAGACCGGGGCGACGTTCGAGGAGAACGCCCTGCTCAAGGCCCGGGAGGCGGTCCGGTACACCGGGCTGCCCGCGGTCGCCGACGACTCCGGGCTGACCGTCGACGCGCTCAACGGGATGCCGGGGATCCTGTCCGCGCGCTGGTCCGGCCGGCACGGGGACGACCCGGCCAACACCGCCCTGCTCCTCGGACAGCTCGCCGACGTGCCCGACGAGCGGCGCGGCGCGGCGTTCGTCTGCGCCGCCGCGCTGGTCACGCCCGACGGCGGCGAGCACGTGCTGGAGCGGCGCTGGCGGGGCACGGTCGTCCGGGAGCCGCGGGGCAGCAACGGTTTCGGCTACGACCCGGTGTTCGTGCCGGCGGGCCACACGGTCACGTCGGCGGAGCTGGAGCCGGCGGAGAAGGACGCGATCAGCCACCGGGGGCAGGCGTTCGCCGCGCTGCTGCCGGTCATCGGCGAGGTGCTCGGCGGGCGCTGAGCCGTCAGCGGCGCTGCATCCAGTCGATGAACCACAGCGAGAACGCCGCCAGCAGCGGGTGGAACGCCAGCACGAGGAACGCCGCGAGCACCCGGTCGGAGCGCCAGTAGTTGCGCAGCCGCACGCCTCGGCTCCAGCCGCGGCTGCGGTCGACGCTCAGCGCCCGCTGGGCGACCGCGGCCTCCTCCTCCGCGGTGAGCGGGCGGGAGTGTGCCGCCTGCCAGGCCTCGACCCGGGCCCAGCCGGGGGCGACCCCGCACCCCAGGGCCAGCAGCGCTGCGCCGCCGAGCAGTGGCAGCAGGGCGTCCGATTCCAGCACGACCAGGCCGGCGGCCGCCGCGCCGGCGGCGAACCCGGCGACGGTGACCGCACCCAGGCAGAAGACCAGCCCGAACGCGACGAGCAGGATCAGGTAGCCGGGCAGCAGCACGTCGTGCAGTGACCGGTCGGTGGCGAGCAGGACGACGGTCTCCACCGCGAGCACGAGCGCGCAGGTCAGCAGCACCCGGCGCATCGGCACCCGGGGCGGCCCGGCCGCGGTGGCCAGCCGCATCCGCGACTCGGCGTGGCTCTCCGCCTCGGCGGGTGAGGCATCCGGGCGCAGGACGGCCAGCGGATCGGCGGCGGTCATGCCCGGTCCTCCGGCGTGGTGTCCGGTGCGGGGGGTGGCACGGGCACGGTGTGCGGGTCCATCAGCCGGACGACGTCCCGTACGACCGGCGGCGTCGCGGTGGCCGGGGCCGGCGCCGGGCGGACCGTGGCCGGGCCGTCGTCCATGCTCGGCACGTCCTCGACCTGGACGTGGCTGGACAGCCCGTGGTCCGTCTTCTCCCAGTAGAACGGGTTGACCACGAGCTGCCACAGCGCCTTGTACGAGGCGATCGAGTGCAGCAGCCAGTAGAGCGGGGAGAGCAGCGCGAACGGCACCAGGCCGTACGTGCGCCGCTTGAAGCCGGCCAGCAGCGACAGGTAGATGATCACGCCGTTGCCGAGCAGCAGGTTGGCCAGGCTGACCTGGACCAGCCACTCGGGCAGCGCGGGCGTGAGGGCCCCGGGCCACAGCAGCTCGACCGCCAGCATCGCGTACAGCCACGGGGCGGCCAGGAACATCAGCGGGGTGCCGCCGATGAGCAGCGCGAAGCCCGCCGTCTGCCGCGGGCCGACGCTGCGCAGCAGCCGCCACGGGTGCCGGGAGTGCACCAGGACGGTCTGCATGTAGCCCTTGATCCAGCGGCTGCGCTGCCGGATCCAGTTGCCGACGGCCATGTTGGCCTCCTCGTACGTCGTCGAGTTGACGACGGCGACGCGGTGGCCGCGGGCGGAGGCGCGGATGCCGAGGTCGGCGTCCTCGGTGACGTTGTAGGGGTCCCAGCCACCGAGGTCGCGCAGCATGTCGGTGCGGAAGTGGTTGCTGGTGCCGCCCAGCGGGATGGGCAGCCGCAGCTTGTCCAGCCCGGCCAGGGTGTAGTCGAACCAGGAGGAGTACTCCAGGGTGAACATGCGGGTGAGCAGGTTCTCCCGGGCGTTGAAGTAGTTCAGCGCGGCCTGCACGCAGACCAGGTCGTCCCCGCCCTTGCGGAAGGCGATGAGCGACTTCTTCAGCTGGTCGGCGTCGGGGCGGTCCTCGGCGTCGTAGATGACCACGTACTCGCCGCGGGCGAAGGCCAGCCCGACGTTGCAGGCGCGGGGCTTGGTCTTGGGCAGCGAGTGCGGGACGACGACGATCCGGACGATGTCCGGCGGCGCGGCGGCCAGCGCGGCCGTCAGCGTCTCCGGGTCGTCCTCCTCCAGCAGGAGCAGGATCTCCAGCTTCTCCCGGGGCCAGTCCAGGTCGGCCAGGTTGCGCATCAGCAGCCCGACGATCCCGGCCTCCTTGTAGACCGGGACGAGGATCGTGTAGACGGGCAGCTCGGCGTCCTCCAGCGCGGCGACCTCCGCGGCGGTGACCTGCTCGACGGTCTCCCAGGCGGTGCCGACCGTGCTGATCAGGGCCTTGGCGCCGACGGCGAGGGCGACGGCGACGTTCACCGTGCCGACCAGCACCAGCATGGTCAGCGAGGGGTCGAGCACCAGGCCGGTCACGGTGGCGACGAGGAGGGCGAGCGCGCCGGCGACCTGCGGCCAGACGAACACCGTGGACGCCGACTCGTCGGGCCGGCGTTCGGCCAGCGCGCTGACCGCGTCGTGCACCAGCTCCTCGCGCCACACGGTGCGCAGTGCCCGCTGCACGTCCCAGTCGGTGGTGACCACCTGGCGCACCCGCGGGATGCCGGTGCGCTGCACGACCACCTCGGCGAGGTGCGCCGACGGTCGGCCGGCGGTGGCGACGACCACCTGGGGGAGGCCGTCGCCGTCCTCCTCGACGCGCAGCGGCACCCAGGTCTCCCGGGCCAGCATCGCGGCGGGGAAGCGGCGGGCCAGCTCCTCGTCGACGTCCACCGGGTCGACGAACGCCAGGTCGGCGCCCCAGACCGCGGCCAGACCGACGTAGAGCTCGCGCCGGGTCACCCAGCCCTTGGCCAGGACGACGGAGCCCAGTGGTGCGCCCACCCGTTCGTGCTGCGCCAGGGCCTCGGCGAGCTGGGCCTCGGTGAGCACGCCCTGCTCGACCAGGACGGTGCCGAGCCGCTCGGGCGCGGCGTGCCGGCCACCGGCACGGCGCGATGCCAGGCCGGGCGTGGCGCCACGGGGCGCGGGAACCGTCACCCCGGGGTGGTCGGCACCTGCGCCGTCCAGCTGAGCCCGGCCAGGGGAGGGGTCACCCGGTCGGGTGAGCCGGCGACCCGGCGCCCGGGGGTCACCAGGGCTGCTCGGCCAGCACTGCGTGGCCGTACCCGACGATCAGGAACGGGTGGCGATCGCGGGCCGTGCTCCAGGCGTCCTGCCAGTCCTCGCCAGCGGTGTCCGCGTAGTAGCCGCCGTCGACCGTGCCGGGACTCGCTGGTCCGACCGGTACGTCCGACGGACGGAAGCTCGCCTCGATGAACGTGCCGTCGCCGTCCGCGCTCCACAGCCGGACGCCGATCACGTCGGTCACGGGCCGACGGTTCGCGCGCATCCAGTCGACGTCCACGCCGGTGCCCCAGTCGTTCCCCTGGACGAACCAGTCGATGGAGCCCCATCCCTGTTCGTCCAGTGCCTCCTCGAACGAGTCGAGCCCGTCCAGGCCGCCGAACGCCGCGTCCGGTCCGGCCTCCAGGGGGAAGCCGGTCGTGATCGTCAGCCCGCACGTGGACCGGTGGGTGTCGTGGATCTTCCAGTTGTCCGTACCGGCGGTGCACCCGGTGTCGATCCGGGTGCCCAGCTCGTCACCGGCGCCGAGGTGGTCGGCGATCGCGGTCAGGCCGCCCGTCATGTGCTCGACGAGACGCTCGCGGTCGGCAGCGAGCGGCTCCTCGGTGGGGTCCAGCAGCTCGGGGTCGCCGCACCCGGTCAGCAGGGTCAGCACCGCCAGGGTCGTGGCCGCCCACGGTGCTCGCTGCGACATCGCCGGTCTCCGCTCCGGCGTGCCCCGCGGCCCGCCTCAGCGGGCATCCTGCCGGTCCGCGGCGCGGTGTGGCGGGACGCCGTTACGGTCGGGTCCCAGCGGCCGCGCCGGGCGGCCGGAGGAGTGGGGGAGGGCCCGATGGCGGACCTGGAGGCGCTGCGCCGGTTCGGGCTGGTGCTGGAGATGGCCGAGGCGGCCGGGGACGGCGACTGGCGGGCCTGGACGAAGGTGCTGGGCGGCCTGGACGAGGACACCCGCGCGGACGTCGTCCGACAGTCGTCGCTGGTGATCGCCATGCTCTGCGAGCGGGAGGCCGAGCGGCGTGGCATCACCCGGGACCAGTTCCTGGCCCAGTTCCGTGCCGAGGCGATGGACTCCCTCGGCTGATCCCAGGCGTGCCGAGCCGTCCGGGCGGGCAGGGCAGAGGGATGCGGATCACAGTGGACGACGTCCGGACGCTGACCTTCGACGATGGGACGCCGGTGACCGCCGCGTCCGCGATCGCGCCGCTGGGCGAGGGCTGGCTGGTCGCCCCGGACGACTCGACGATCGCCGCCTGGGTGCGGCCGGGCGGGGTGACACCGGTGCGCGTGCTGCCGCCGGTCGAAGGGCTCGACCACTTCAGCGAGCCGGCGGGCACCAAGCACCTCAAGCCCGACCTGGAGGTGGCCTGCCCGGCCGAGGTGGACGGTGAGCCGGCCGTCCTGCTGCTGGGGTCGGGGTCGACGCCCCGGCGGATGCGCGGGGTGCTGGTGCGGTTGGAGGACGGCGAACCCGTCGTGCAGGTCGGCGAGCTCGGTCCGCTCTACGCCACGGTCGGGCAGCTGCTGGAGGTGCCGGCAGAGCAGCTGAACCTGGAGGGGGCCAGCCGGCACGGGGACACCGTCCGCTGGTTCCACCGGGGCAACCTCGCCGCCGGGGCGGGGCCGGCCAGCGTCGACGTGCCGCTGGCCGACCTGGTCGCCGCCGTGCTGGGCCGGGCCGGCGTCGATGCGGTGCCGGTGTCGGCGCCCCGGTCCTACGACCTCGGCCGGGTGGCCGGTGTGGGGCTGGCGGTCACCGACGCGATCGCGCTGCCCGACGGGCGGGCCCTGCTCTCCGCGGCCGCCGAGGACACCCCCAACTCGGTCGACGACGGGCCGGTCGTCGCAGCGGCCCTCGCGCTGGTCGACGGCGAGACGGTGCTCGACATCGCGGCGGTGCCCGAGGTCGAGGGCCGGGTGCACAAGGTGGAGGGGCTGGCGCTGCGGGAGGTGGAGGACGCCCGGGCGCACGTGCTGGCCGTGGTGGACGACGACGTCCCGGGTGCGCCGTCGGTGCAGCTGGAGCTGCGGGTCGAGTTCAGCTGAGCCCTCCCGCCCCGGGCGTGGCCGGGTCGGCTCCCTCCGCGCGGCGTCCCTCCAGGAAGTAGGCGCCCAGCGCCCCGGCCAGGGTCGCGAACACGGCGACGGAGTAGACGGCCAGGGCGACCTCCAGGAAGCGGGCGAGGCCGTGGTCGGTGTCCAGCAGCGCACCGGTGATGGTGGCCATGGCCGCGTCGTGCAGCGCGGGGCCGTAGGTGTCGTAGGCCCCCACCACGTAGAGCAGCTGACTGCTGGCCAGGACGACGACGCCGGTCACCGCGGCGAGCCAGCCGATCCGGTTGGTGAGCAGCCGGCCGGCCGACCGGGAGCCGCGGATGGCGGCGGACAGCACGCCGCCGACGCGGGCGGTCCGCAGCAGGGTGAGGGCGCGGGCGAAGCGGAGGAACGGCAGCGCCAGGAAGATCAGCTGCCACCAGTTGCGCAGCCAGAAGCGGCGCTGGCTGGGCGCCCGGACCGCCCGGAAGACGAACTCGCTGACGAAGACCGCCCAGCAGATCCAGCCGAGGACGCTCAGCGTCGTCACCAGCCAGGGCTCCCGGGCCAGGGCCTGGCCCAGGACGATCAGCACGAACACCAGGCCGAGCACGCCCATCGGCCGGTCGAGCTTCGTGGCCAGCCCCTCCGTCTCGACCGAGGGGTCGGCGGGGCGTCGGCGGATCGTGCCCGTGTCGCGCATGGAACAGCCCCTACCCACCTGCGGCCGGAGGGCGCACCTCGGTGTTCGGCACCCCGACGGCTCCCGGGAACGAGGCCGCTCGACCCCCTCGACGTGGGGGCGGTCAGCCGAGCGTCGGCAGCGCGCTCACCGGACCGGATCGAGCATGCGATCGAAGACGGCGCCAGTGCCCTGAGCCTGTACGTACTTGCCTGCCACGTCGACGGCCCAGTCCCGCCGCGACCACGTCGTCGGGCGGTAGAGGCCCAGCGCGGTGTTGAGGAGGACGTCACCCACGTAGACGAGAGCGAACACGGAGTTGACGGCCTTCTGGCCGCGCAGCCCCTGGGAGGCGGCGACGCCGTAGGCCGCGCCCCACATGGTCCCGAGCGCGAAGTGCGTGACGTAGTTCAGACGTCGTCGACCGCTTCGTGTCCTGGGACGGGCCAGGGTGACCTTCTCGGCGAGGTCGGCCGGGGCATGGCTCTCGTCCCGCTTGGTGAGGGGCATCTCCACGAACTCCTGGAAGGCCGTCATCACGACGGTCCCGCCCACGCCCGCGACGACGCCGCGTCCGATCATGCTCGACGTCGAAGGCCGTTGTGTCCGCATGCACGGCGCGTACCCGGCTGCGCTGCAGACACACGAACCGTCATCGGGAGCGGGGCAGCCCCGGACACCGTCCGGGTGATCCGCGTGCTCACACAGCCCGTCCGGGTCAGGAGGCGTCCACGTGCGGGAGAGGGGAGTCGAACCCCTACGCCCGAAGGCACCAGATCCTAAGTCTGGCGTGGCTGCCGTTACACCACTCCCGCGTTGGGGGGAGTGTAGGAGCCTCCCGCTCGGCCGCGGTCGGACCGATCTGGCAGGCTGTCGCCCGTGCCGAGGACCCCTGAGCAGATCCAGCAGGAGATCGACGCCGCCCGCGAGTCCCTGGGGGCGACCCTGGACGAACTGGCGTTCCGCACGAACCCGCAGCGCCTGGCCGACCAGGGCAAGGCGAAGGTGCAGGAGTTCCTGCAGAGCCCGCCCGGGATCGCGATCGTCAGCGTGGTCGGCCTGACCATCACCTTCGTCGTGACCCGGAAGGTCGTCCGCCGCGTCCGGGGCACCGACCGCCGCCGGGTCGAGCCCGTGGTCACCTACCGCCGGGTGCGCTGACCCCGGACGTCGGCGTCCGCCGGGCCACGGTCCGGGACGCTGACGCGGTCACCGCCGTCTTCCTCGGCTCTCGGGCCGTGGCCATGCCCTGGCTGGCGCGACCACACTCCGACGACAAGACCCGCTGGTGGGTCGAGCACGTCGTGCTGACGCAGCACCGCACCTGGGTGGTGACCGACGAGGACGACGTCGTGGGCTTCGCCGCCGTGGCCGCCGGTCGCCTGGAGCACCTCTACCTGCGCCCGGACCGGCGCCGTCAGGGGATCGGCTCGCTGCTGTTCCGGCAGGTGCAGGCGGCCGAGCCCACCGGGTTCACCCTCGTCGTCTTCGCGCGCAACACCGCTGCCCGGGCGTTCTACGAGCGGCACGGCTGCCGGGTGGTCGGCGCCGGGAACGGGAGCGGGAACGAGGAGCGCGAGCCCGACGTCACCTACCGCTGGGCGCCCTGAGCCGGGTGCCGACATCGAGTGTCGAGTTGTGCACGCCGCACCTGCGGGGGAGTCGTGCACAGCTCGTCACTCGGCGAGCGTCGACGGGTGAGGCGCACACTCGGCGGGGTGTACCCACCGCCCCGTGACCCCGTCGGACCCGGCCAGGAGTCGGTCTGGAGCTACCCGCGCCCGCCGTCGGCCGAGGTGACCGGACGACGCCTCGAGCTCACCCTCGGCGGGCGGGTCATCGCCCGCACCGACCGGGCCGTGCGGGTCTGCGAGACCAGCCACCCGCCGGTCTTCTACGTCCCCCGGGACGACGTGGCGGCCGGCGTCCTGGAGCGCGGCGCCGGCTCGTCGTGGTGCGAGTTCAAGGGGATGGCCACCTACTGGGACGCCGTCGTCGACGGCGTGCGGCACGACTCGATCGCCTGGTCCTACGAGCAGCCCACGGCCGGCTACGAGCAGCTGCGCGGCGCACTCGCCTTCTACCCGAGCCGGCTGGACGCCGCGACCGTCGACGGCGAGCCGGTACGGGCGCAGGCCGGTGACTTCTACGGCGGCTGGATCACCGACGAGGTGGTCGGCCCGTTCAAGGGCGAACCCGGCACGCGCGGGTGGTGAACCCCTACCCCCCAGGGGTATGCTCAACGGCATGACGGGCTATGCCGGCGACAAGGACCAGGTGCTCGCGCGCCTCAAGCGGGTCGAGGGCCAGGTCCGCGGCATCGCGCGGATGGTGGAGGACGACACGTACTGCATCGACGTCCTCACCCAGGTCTCGGCGGCCACCAAGGCCCTGCAGGCGGTCGCGCTCGGCCTGCTCGACGACCACCTCGGCCACTGCGTCCGCGACGCGGTGGCCAGCAGCGCCGACGACGACGGTGCCGCCGCCGACGCCAAGATCGCCGAGGCCTCGGCCGCCATCGCCCGGCTCGTCCGTTCCTGACCCCGCTCCCTGACCCAGCTCCCGAGGAGAGAACCACCGTGCAGACCCTGGACTTCACCGTCACCGGCATGACCTGCCAGCACTGCGTCGCCTCCGTCACCGAGGAGGTCACCGAGCTCTCCGGCGTGCAGGAGGTCGACGTCGACCTGGCCACCGGCCGGCTGCGCGTCGTCGGCGACGTCACCACCGACCAGGTGCAGGCCGCCGTGTCCGAGGCCGGCGACTACACCGCCCAGCCGGCATGAGCGCCGGGCCCCAGGCGGAGCCGTCTGCAGCCGGGGGCCCGGCCGCCGGAGAAGAGGTCCGCCTCGACATCACCGGCATGACCTGCGCGAGCTGCGCCAACCGGATCGAGCGCAAGCTCAACAAGCTCGACGGCGTGCAGGCCAGCGTCAACTACGCCACCGAGGCCGCGACCGTCCGGTTCGACCCGGCCCGCGTCGACCCCGACCAGCTGGTGGCCACCGTCGCGGCCGCCGGCTACTCCGCCGCACTGCCGGCGCCGCCGGTCACCGAGGACGACGCCGGGGCCCCGGACGAGGTGGCCCGGACGCCGGAGACCGCGCTGCGGCAGCGGCTGCTGGTCAGCGCCGCGCTCACCCTGCCGGTGCTGGTGCTGTCCATGGTCCCGGCGCTGCAGTTCGACAACTGGCAGTGGCTCGCGCTCACCCTGGCCAGCCCGGTCGCGGTGTGGGGAGCCTGGCCGTTCCACCGCGCCGCGGTGGTCAACGCCCGGCACGGGGCCAGCACCATGGACACCCTGGTCTCGATCGGGATCAGCGCCGCGTACCTCTGGTCGCTGTGGGCGCTGTTCCTCGGCGACGCGGGGATGCCCGGCATGCGGATGGAGTTCACGCTCCTGCCCGAGCGCGGCGCCGGCACGCACGAGATCTACCTGGAGGTCGCCGCGGCGGTCACCGTCTTCCTGCTGGCCGGCCGCTGGGCCGAGGCCCGCGCCAAGCGCCGCTCCGGTGCCGCGCTGACCGCGCTGCTGGAGCTGGGGGCCAAGGACGCCGCCGTGCTGCGGGACGGGCGCGAGGTGCGGGTGCCGATCGGCCAGCTCGTCGTCGGCGACCGCTTCGTCGTCCGGCCGGGGGAGAAGGTCGCCACCGACGGCGTCGTCGTCAGCGGCAGCTCCGCGGTCGACCTGTCGATGCTGACCGGCGAGAGCGTGCCGGTCGAGGTCTCCGCCGGTGACCGGGTCACCGGTGCGACGGTCAACGTCGGCGGCCGGCTGGTCGTCGAGGCGACCCGGGTGGGCACCGACACGACGCTGGCCCAGCTCGGCCGGCTGGTCACCCAGGCGCAGAGCGGCAAGGCGCCGGTGCAGCGGCTGGCCGACCGGGTCTCGGCGGTCTTCGTCCCCGTCGTCCTGGTCATCGCGGTGGCCACCCTGGTCACCTGGCTGGTCGTGACCGGCGACGTCACGGCGGCCTTCACCGCCGCGGTCGCCGTGCTCGTCATCGCCTGCCCGTGCGCGCTGGGCCTGGCCACGCCCACCGCCCTGCTGGTCGGCACCGGCCGTGGCGCCCAGCTCGGCGTGCTGATCAAGGGCCCGGAGGTGCTGGAGAGCACCCGCCGGGTCGACACCGTGCTGCTGGACAAGACCGGCACCGTCACCACCGGGCAGATGAGCCTGGTGGAGGTCGCCGGGCACCCGGAGACGCTGCGGCTGGCGGCCGCGGTGGAGGCCGGCTCCGAGCACCCGATCGCCCGGGCGATCGTCGCCGCCGCCGGTGAGCTCCCCGAGGTCGAGGGCTTCGCCAGTCAGCAGGGGATCGGCGTGCAGGGGCGGGTGGACGGCCGGGACGTCGTCGTCGGGCGGGCATCGGCGATGCCCGGCCCGGTGCCGGCGGACCTGGCCGCGGTGGTCGAGCGGGCCGAGCAGGCCGGGCAGACCGCCGTGCTGGTCGCCGTGGACGGCGCGGTCGCCGGGGTCTGCGTCGTCGCCGACACCGTGAAGCCCACCAGTGCGGCGGCGATCGCACGGCTGCGGGAGCTGGGGCTCGCGCCGGTGCTGCTTACCGGTGACAACGCCGGTGCCGCCGCCGCGGTGGCCCGCTCGGTCGGGCTGGACCCCGACCGGGGCGAGGTCGTCGCCGGCGTGCTGCCCGCGGGCAAGGTCGACGTCGTCCGGGAGCTGCAGGCCCAGGGTCGGGTGGTCGCCATGGTCGGGGACGGCGTCAACGACGCGCCCGCGCTGGCCCAGGCCGACCTGGGGCTGGCGATGGGCTCGGGCACCGACGTCGCCATCGAGGCCAGCGACCTGACCCTGGTCCGGGCCGACCTGGACGCCGCGGTCGACGCCGTCCGGCTGTCCCGGCGGACCCTCGCGGTGATCAAGGGCAACCTGTTCTGGGCCTTCGCCTACAACGTCGCGCTGGTGCCGCTGGCCGCCCTGGGGTTCCTCAACCCGCTGCTGGCCGGGTTGGCGATGGCGGCGTCCTCGGTGCTGGTGGTCACCAACAGCCTGCGGTTGCGGGCCTTCCGGTCCAGCGCGCCGGCGGCCTGAGGCCGCCGGCGCGGGTCAGGAGGCCGGCTCAGGCGGTGCGGCGGGCGGTGACCAGCGGCAGGACGACGTCGGTCAGCACCTCGTCGGCGAACTCGGGGGAGACGGGCTCCCCGCCGAAGAGCCAGCGCTGCAGGATCGGCGAGCTCGCCGTCGAGGCGACCGCGGTGCCCAGCGCCGCCGGAGAGACCTCGCCGCGGGCCTCGGCCCGTTCCCACACCTGGCGGAACGCCGAGCCCCAGACCTCCATCGGGCCGCTGTGGAAGGCCTCGCGCAGCTCCGGCTCGTGCGGCAGCGCCGACAGCAGCGACAGCGTGGCCGCCCCCAGGGGGCCGTTGACCGCATCGACCAGCCAGTGCAGCAGGAGCCGGAGGTCGCCCTCGAGCGAACCGGTGTCGGGGGGCTCGATCGACGTCTGGCTCAGCTCGGCGACGGCGTCGGCGACCAGCTCGGACTTGGTCCGCCAGCGGCGGTAGATCGTGGCCTTGCCGACGCCGGCGGCCGAGGCGACGGCGTCCATCGTCAGGGCCGCGTAGCCGGACTCGGCCAGCACCTGCAGGATCGCCTGCCGGATGGCCCCGTCGCGGGAGGGGTCACGCGGCCGCCCGCCGCGACCGGGGCGTGGAGCATCGGCGGGGGTTAGGGGAGGCACACCTGGGACACTAGCCGAGTTGATCTTCGATGGCGTGTGACCTCCCCCGTGCTGGGGACGGGCAGGACCCGGCCCGCGCGCCTGCGTGTTCGTGGGGTCACCGTCGGTCATCCTGCAGCGGTGAACGAGCCTGTGGACGTCGTTCGTCCCTCCTGGGAGACCCCCCAGCGTGCCCGCCGGCTGCTGCTGGCCAGCACGCTCAGCCACGTGCTGCCCAGCATCTCCCGGATCGCCGGGGCCATGGGGCTGCGGATCGGCACCGCCCCCGGACTCCTGGACATCGTGGACGACGAGGGCGGCCGGCGGATCGACCGGCTGTTCCAGCGGCTGGCCCGGGAGCTGACCGCTGCCGAGACCGAGGCCGTCCGGGTGACCGCCGACCCGCCCAGCGACGGCGTCGCCCTGGCCACCCGGCTGCTCACCGCACCCACGCTCGCCGTCGAGCTGGCCCGCCGCGGGGTGACCGTGGAGATGGCGCTTCTCACCGACGCGGAGCTGTGGCCGGTGTACCAGCCGATCATGTCCCTCACGACCGGCGGGATGGTGGGCCACGAGGCGCTGCTGCGCGGCCGGGTCGACGGGCGCGAGGTCGGCGGCGGCGACCTGTTCTTCCTCGCCGAGCGGGCCGGCTGGCTGCGTCGGCTGGACCGGGTGGCCCGGGAGGCCGCCATCCGCGGCGCGGCCGGGTGGCTGGGCAGCGCGGACCTCTACGTGAACTCCGACCCGGCGGCGGTGCACCGGCCCTCGGTGTGCCTGGCCAGCACCGAGCGGGCGGCGCACGACAGCGGCATCGACCCCCGGCAGCTGGTGTTCGAGGTCGTCGCCTCGCACGCGGTGATCGACCACGAGCACCTGCTCTCGGTGCTCGAGCACCACCGGTCGCTGGGCTGGCGGGTCGCGCTGGACGACGTCGGCGTCGGCTGGTCCAGCCTGGCGCTGGTGAGCGTGGTGCGCCCCGACGTCGTCAAGCTCAGCAAGACCCTGGTCTCCCGGCTGCAGGAACCCGGTGCCCAGGCCATCGCCCGGGCGCTCACCGAGCTGACCCACCTGCAGGGCGGGGTCGTGGTGGCCGAGGGCATCGAGTCCGAGCGGATCGCCGACCAGGCGCGCGCGGTGGGGGCCGACCTGGGTCAGGGCTGGCTGTTCGGCCGCCCGGTGCGCCCCGAGCCCGAGGCCGAACCGGAGCTCGTCTTCGCCTGAGGGGGGCCGGTTCAGCCCAGCGCCGCGGCCCAGTCGTCGGTGTGGGCGGCCAGGTGGTCGGCTGTCCGCTGCCAGTACGGCCCGTCCTCGGTCCAGATGCGCGCCCATGGTCGCCGGCCGTTCGCCGCCCCGGAGCGGAGCAGCTCGACCATCGCCGTCACCCGGCGGTGCAGCATCGGCACCAGTGCTGCGCGCCCGGCGTCGTCCAGGCCGTAGCCGTCCACGACCGCACGCAGCCGCGGCAAGGTGGGTGCGAGCGGTCGGTCCGCCCGCAGAGGCACCGCGGTCTGCGCCGTGTAGGCCAGGTCCCACAGCCGTGAACCGGGTCCGGCGGCGTCCCAGTCGATCAGCGCCCACCCGGCCGGTCGGCGTACCAGGTTCCACGGCGCCGGATCGTGGTGGACGACGAGGTCCTCGCGGTCGGCGGGGATGGCGGTCTGCCACACCGCGTCCGGAGGTGGGGTGAAGTCAGCCGCGGCGTCGTGGAAGTCGCGCAGCAACCGCCCGACCGCGCCCAGGTCCGTGGTGCTCCACCGGGGATCGGGAGAGCCGGCCTCGCCAGCGAGGAACTGCAGCACCTGTCGCCCCTGCTCGTCGCGCCCGAGCGGGCGGGGCGCGCCAGGGAAGCCCACGGCGTGCAGGTGCGCCAGGAGGGCGTCGACGGAGTCGGTCCAGGGCCCGGCCGGGCGGCGGACGGTGTCGCCCACGCGCACCACGCCGCTGCTCGCGTTGGTCGGCAGCGGCTCCTCGGTCACGGGCAGCCGGTGTTCCAGCCGGTCAGTGCCTGCCACTCGTGGTCGAACCCGAGCGTGCCGTACCGGCCGGTGGCGAGGGGGAGCAGTGCGCCCTGCTCCGGGCCGAAGCCGATCCAGCGGGCGGCGAGGACCCGCAGCACGTGGCCGTGC
Organism: Modestobacter sp. VKM Ac-2978; assembly: GCF_026968025.1. Lineage (NCBI taxonomy): Bacteria > Bacillati > Actinomycetota > Actinomycetes > Geodermatophilales > Geodermatophilaceae > Modestobacter > Modestobacter sp. VKM Ac-2978. The sequence continues at coordinate 99,935 of NZ_JAPVBP010000002.1, forward strand.
GCCACGAGGGCGACGTCCCCGTCGGCCAGCAGCGGGCGGGCCTTCTCCAGCACCCGGTCGACCCGTTCGGCCACCTGCGCCAGCGTCTCGCCCGGGGTCTCGCCGGGGATCGTGCCGTCGTGCCACAGCGACCACGAGCGGCCGACCCGCTCGCTGATCTCCGGCGTCGTCAGCCCCTCCCAGCCGCCGTAGTCGACCTCGACGAGGTCCGGCTCCAGCTGGGCGTCGATGCCGCCCTCGAACAGCCCGGCGAGCTCGGCGGTGTGCCGGGCCCGGATCAGCGGGCTGACGAAGGCGTGCGTGATCTCCCGCTGCCCGAGCACCGGGCGCAGCCGCCGGCCGTCGTCCTCACCGTGCGGCAACAGCGGCAGGTCGGTCAGGCCGGTGTGCTGCCCGCTCGCGCTCCACTCGGTCTGCCCGTGCCGGACGACCACCAGCTCACCCACGACGTTCCTCCCCTGCGGGGACCGGTACCGGTCCCGCCTCGCTTGCTGCCTCGGTCCGGCCACCGGCGGATGCCGTGCCGGCCACGGCCATGACGATCACAGACCCCAGGATGACCAGCAGCGGCGCACTCCAACCACCGCTCGCCTCGTGCACGGCGCCGATCACCAGGGGTCCGGTCGCGGCCACGACGTAACCGCCACCCTGCACCATCGCCGAGAGGCGGCGGTTCTCGGTCAGGTCCTGGGACCGGCGCACGATCGCGATGAAGACCACGGTGATGCCACCGCCCTGGGCGATCCCGGCCAGCGAGCACCACAGGGCCCACAGCGACGGGGCGGTCAGCAGCCCCAGCGGCAGCGCCGCCCAGACGACGGTGACCGCCAGCAGCACCATGGACGGGCGCTTCCACCAGGCCACCAGCGCCGGGACGGCGAAGGCGCCGACCACGGCGAACACCTGGAACAGCGCGGAGCTGGCCCCGGCCGCCGCCCGGGTCATCCCGTTCACGTCGGCCAGCAGGGTGGGCAGCCAGGCGGTCGCCCCGTAGTAGCTGAACGCCTGGCCGGCGAACGCCAGCGTCAGGCCCCAGGCCGCCGGCTGTCGCCAGACCGAGCGACCGGGCGCGACCGGTGCCGGCGGAGGCGGTGCGGTGCCCGCCGCCTCGGCCGCGGCGGTGCGGGCGACCTGCTGGCGCAGCGCGGCGGTCCAGACGGTGGCGGCGACGACGACCAGGAGCCCCCAGGCGGCCAGTGCCACCTGCCAGCCGACCAGGTCGGCGAGTGGGGCGGTGAGGGCGGAGGTGAGCGTGGAGCCGATGTTCAGCGCCGCCGTGTAGGCAGCGGTGACCACGTTGGTGGCGCCGGGGAAGTCGCGGCCGATGACGACCGGGACGACGACGTTCCCGACCGTGATGGCCAGGCCGATGACGACGGTGCCCGCGATCGCGGCAGTGGGGCTGCCGAGTGAGCGCAGCAGCGTGCCGGCGAGCACCCCGGCCATCGAGACGACGACCGCGCGGTGGACCCCGGTACGGGCGATCAGCAGCGACGCCAGCGGGGCGGCCAGCCCGAAGCAGAGCACCGGGATGCTGGTCAGCAGCCCGATCGTGCCGGTGGAGACCCCCAGGTCGGCCCGCATGGCGTCGACCACGGGGGCGATCGCCACCAGCGGCCCGCGCAGGTTCAGTGCGACCAGCACCACCCCGGCCAGCAGGAGGAGCGGCACGGCCGTCGTCCCGGCCCGCCCCCTCGGTCGCGCCAGGCCGCTTCGTTGCACCGGTCCACCTTCCTCCAGCTGCAGGTGCCGGTCGACGGCGGGGGACGGCGGGTGGCACCGGTCACAGTCGGGTGACCCGGGAAGGGTCGACGACCGGAACACCTTGTGCACAACGAGTCCCGCAGGCACGGCCGCGGGCACCGGACACCCGATGCGCAGGAGGACCCATGACCACCGCCACCAACCCGCTCACCTTCGACCTCGGTGGGGACCTGACCGTCCACCGCCTCGGCTACGGCGCCATGCAGCTGACCGGCCCCGGTGTCTGGGACCAGCCGGCCGACCGCCCGGGCGCGATCGAGGTCGTGCGGGCCGCGATCGAGGCGGGGGTCGACTTCATCGACACCGCCGACTCCTACGGTCCGCAGGTCAGCGAGCAGATCATCGCCGAGGCCGCGTTCCCGTACCCCGACGGGCTCGTCATCGGCACCAAGGCGGGCCTGACCCGGACCGGCCCCGGCGTGTGGCCGGTGTGCGGGCGCCCGGAGTACCTCACCCAGCAGGTCGAGCTCTCGCTGCGCAACCTGAAGGTCGACCGGATCGACCTCATCCAGCTGCACCGGATCGACCCGCAGGTGCCGCTGGCCGACCAGCTCGGCGCCTTCGCCGACCTCAAGGAGCAGGGCAAGGTGCGGCACATCGGCGTCTCCGAGGTCTCCGTCGACGAGCTGAAGGCGGCCCGCGCGATCACCGAGATCGTCAGCGTTCAGAACCTGTACAACCTGACCAACCGGCAGTCCCAGGACGTGCTGGAGTACGCCGAGGCCGAGGGCATCGCCTTCATCCCGTGGTTCCCGATCGCCACCGGTGACCTGGCCAAGCCCGACAGCCCGGTCGCGGCCGTGGCGGAGGAGCTCGGCGCCACCCCGTCGCAGGTCGCGCTGGCCTGGCTGCTGCAGAAGTCCCCGGTCATCCTGCCGATCCCGGGCACCAAGTCGGTCGACCACCTGACCGAGAACCTCGGCGCGGCCCAGCTCACCCTCTCCGCCGACGAGATGGCCCGCCTGGACGCGCTCGCCTGACGGAGGACCCCGTCCTCCTCGTCCCTCGCACGCTCGGGGCGAGCCTCTGGACGGGGCCGTGGACCCCCGGTCGCGCTGTGCGCGGCCGGGGGTTCAGCATGTCGGCATGGACAACGATGTCTTCCGCCAGGTCAAGGACGCCGTCCGCCAGCTGGTCCGGGAGGTGGTCGTCCCCCGCGAGGAGGAGATCGACCTCGACGACCGGATCCCCGACGAGCTGCGCAGCGCCGCCGCGGAGATGGGCCTGTTCGGCTACGCGCTGCCCGAGGAGCACGGCGGCCTCGGCGTCACCATGAGCGAGGACGTCCAGCTGGCCTTCGAGTTCGGCTACACGACCCCGGCGTTCCGGTCGCTGTTCGGCACCAACAACGGCATCGCCGGACAGGTGATCGCCAAGTTCGGCAACGAGGAGCAGCAGAAGACGTACCTGCCCCGGCTGGCGGCCGGTGAGCTGATCGGCTCCTTCGCGCTCACCGAGGCCGAGGCCGGCTCCGACCCGGCCGGGCTGCGCACCGCCGCCCGCCGGGACGGCGACGGGTGGGTGATCAGCGGCGGGAAGCGCTACATCACCAACGCGCCGATCGCCGACCTGTTCGTCGTCTTCGCCCGTACCGACCCGGCCGAGCGCGGTGGCCGCGGCATCTCCACCTTCGTCGTGGACGCGACCGCCCCCGGGGTCACCGTCGGCCCGAAGGACAAGAAGATGGGCCAGTCCGGCGCCTGGACCGCCGAGGTGTTCTTCGACGACGCCCGGGTCGACGCCGGTGCGCTGATCGGCGAGGAGGGCCGCGGCTACGCCAAGGCGCTGACCGTGCTCTCCCGCGGCCGGCTGCACATCGCCGCGCTCTGCGTGGGGATGGCGCAGCGGGTGCTCGACGAGTCGGTCGCCTACGCCGCCACCGCGAAGCAGGGCGGGGCGCCGATCGGCCGGTTCCAGCTGGTGCAGGCGATGCTCGCCGACATGCACACCGAGCTGCTGGCCGCCCGCAGCATGGTCATCGACGTCGCCGCCCGTTACGACTCCGGCGAGGACACCTCCGTCGGCCCCTCGGCGGCGAAGCTCTTCTGCAGCGAGATGGTCGGCCGCGCCACCGACCGCGCCGTGCAGGTGCACGGCGGGCTGGGCTACCTGCGGACGACACCGGTCGAGCGCTTCTACCGCGACGCCCGCCTCTACCGGCTCTACGAGGGCACCAGCGAGGTGCAGAAGGTGATCATCGGCAACGCGCTGCTCCGCGCCGCCGGCATGCCCCGCACCTGAACGTCGACACTCTCGCGCCGTTCCCGCCGCTCCTCCGCTGCCGCAACGGCGGGGGAGCGGCGGGAACGCCGCAGGAGTGACCGGTATCAGCTACGCGGGCGTGTGCTCGGGGCCGGTGCCGGGGTGCAGCAGCGGGCCGGTGTGACCCTGCCCCGTGCTCAGTGCGGCCACGAACTCGCGCAGCAGGTCGCCGCCGTTGTGCCGGGCCCGCCAGTCCAGCTCGATGCGGGCCCTGGTGGTGTCCAACGGCGGCACCCCCATCCCCAGGTCCAGCCAGCCCGGCTCGATCTGCAGCAGGTGGGCGAGGAAGGCCGCCTGCATGCCGGTGCGCAGCACGACCGCCGGCACCGGCACCCGCCGCGCGCCCAGCGCGCCGGCCAGCCCGTCGGCGTCGAAGTTGGGCGGGGCCGTGAGGTTGAACGCGCCCGGTGCCCGGCGGTCGATGATCCGGGAGATCGCGTCGGCGACGTCGTCGGCGTGCACGAACCCGAGGTGCAGGGAGCTGGGCAGCGGCAGGGGGAGCAGCTTGGCCACCGCGCCGGGCAGGGCCCGCGCGGCCGGGAAGAAGACCGGGCCGAGGAAGTACCGGCCGATCTCGCTGGCCGCGTCGGGCTGCAGCACCAGCGTCGGGCGGGTCACCGAGACGGTGACGTCAGGGTGCGCTGCGTCGAAGTCCCGCACGAACTGCTCGCACTGCACCTTCTGCCGGCTGTACTGGGAGCTGGGGACGCCGGTGGCGGGCCAGTCCTCGCCGACCGGGTGGGTCTGCGGGCCGGCGGCGTACGTGCCGATCGAGGACATGTGCACCACGTGCCGGACGCCGGCGGCACCGGCGGCGGCGAGCACCCGGCGGGTGCCCTCGATGTTGACGGCGTGCAGCACGTCGGGCTCCCGGTCCGGGATCAGCGCCCAGGCCAGGTGCACGACGACGTCGACGCCGTCGAGGAACTCGGCCAGCACCGGCTCGCTGTCCGGGGAGCCCAGGTCGGCGCGGAACCACCGCACCCCGGCGTAGGGCTCGGTCTCCGGTGGGCGGCGGCGGGCCAGCCCGCGCACCTCGGCCACGCCGGTGTCGGCGAGGGCGCGCAGCAGCGCCGTCCCCACGTTGCCGCTCGCGCCGGTGATCGCCACGGTCATGCCCGGGAGGAGTCCGCTGTTCAGCTCAGCCATGCCCCGGCGCTACCCGCGCGACCCCGTCGTCACCCGTCGCCGGTCGAGCGGGCCGGACCGGGAGGGCGCGGTCGGTCCTCCGGGTGGAACCGCACCGCGATCAGGGCCACGTCGTCGGTGACGTCCGCGGGCACCAGCCGGTCCAGCAGGGTGTCGCACAGCTCGTCCACCGGCCGCTGCCCCAGGTCGGCGACCGCGGCCTGCAGCGCGGCCAGCCCCTCGTCCAGGTCCGCCCCGCGCCGTTCGATGAGGCCGTCGGTGTACAGCAGCAGGGTGGCGTCGTCCGGCATCGCCGCCTGGTGACCGGTGCGGGCGACGTCGGCCTGGACGCCGAGCATCAGGTCGGGCCGGGTGTCCAGCACCGTGCTCGTGCCGTCGGGGGCCAGCAGCAGCGGCGGGGGGTGGCCGGCGCTGGCCCAGCGCAGCAGGCGGGTCGTGCTGCCCGGCAGGTCGGGCCGCCGCTCGATCCGGGCCAGCAGGGCGGTGGCGAGGGTGCTGACGTCGAGCCCTCGCGCGGTCCGCTCGGCCCGGCGCAGGACCGCGGGCAGGTCGCCGTCGTCGTCGTAGGCCAGGGCGCGCATCAGCCCGCGCCACTGGCCCATCGCCGCGGCCGCGCGGCTGTCGTGCCCGACGACGTCGCCGATCACCAGGACCGTGGACCCGTCGTGCTGCAGGAACGCGTCGTACCAGTCGCCGCCGACCTGGGCGCCGTGCGCGGCCGGCTGGTAGCGGACGGCGACGTGCAGGTGGTCGGGCTCCGGTGGCGGGGTGAGCAGCGCCTGCTGGAGCCGGTCGGACAGCGCCCGCTCCTGGGCCGCCTGCTCCTCGAGCCGGCGCAGCTCGGCTGCCTGCGCGGCGGCGGCCCGCCGGTCGGTGAGGTCGCGGAAGGAGACCACGACACCGGTGACGGCGCCGTCCTCGACCGTGGGCACGGCGACCAGCTCGACCGGCACCGGGGTGCCGTCACGGCGCCAGAACACCTCGTCGTCGGCGACCACCGGGACACCGGTGCGCAGTGCCCGCCAGGTGGGGCACTCCTCGCGCGGGTAGGGGGAGCCGTCGCGGCGGTGGCGGTGGATCAGCGCGTGCTGCTCACCGCCGAGCTGCTCCTCCCGGCTGTGGCCGGTGATCCGGATGGCCGCCGGGTTGACGAACTCGACCCGGCCGTCGGTGTCCAGCCCGTAGATGCCGTCGGCGGTGTTGGCCAGCACCTTCTCCGACAGCTCGAGCGCCCGGGACAGCTGCGCCTCGACCGCGCGGAGGTGGGCGAGGTCGGCCGAGCGGGCCGCGTCCAGCCGGCGCAGCGCCTCGGCCTCCTCCTGCGCGGCGGTGGCCTGGGCGGCGGTGCGGGCGGCGGCCAGCCGGTCGGTGACGTCCGTGCCGTTGGGCAGGAGGTAGACGGTCCCGGTGGCCTGGTCCTGGACCAGCTGCAGGGTCAGGTCCAGCGTCCGCTCGCTGCCGTCGGCCTGGAACCAGGGGGTCTGTGCGCGCACCGGGGCGCCGCCGGCCGCCACCTCGGCGCACCAGGCGCGGACCCGCTCGGCCACCGCGGTGCTCCCGCTCCACCAGCCGGTGGCCCAGAACGGCCGACCGACCTCCTCGGCCGGGGTCAGGCCACTGCCCTCGAAAGCCTGCCGGTTGGCGGCGAGCAGGGTGCCGTCGGTGCGGCAGATCGCGAGCAGGGCGAGGCTCGTGTCGTCCAGGGCGTGGAACCAGGCCGGCGCGCCGCCCACGGCGACAGCGCCGTCGGCCGGTGGGCTGGGCTGGGGGATGTCGATGAAGGGCTCCTGGTCCGGGTGGGGGTGTGACTGTCGGCTGCTGCTCAGGACGAGCATGCCGGGACCCACCGACGAACGGTGCGGACGGGGGCCGGTCAGCGGGGCGGCGTCCCGGCCGTGCGCACGTGTGCGGTGACGAGCTCCGCGGTCCGCTCGGCGGCGAGTTCGGGGATCCAGTGGCCGACGTCCTCGAGTACCTCCAGCGCGTACGGGGCGGCGACGAACGAGGCGCTCGCCTCGGTCGCTGTCCGGCCCAGGAAGGGGTCGCGGGCGCCCCAGAGGTGCAGGGTGGGCACCCGCACCGTGCCCACCGGTGCACCGCCGGCGAGTGGCAGCGCCCGGTACCAGTTCAGCGCGGCGGTGAGCGCGCCCGGCTCGCGCATCCGCTCGACGTAGCGGTCCACCAGCTCGGCCGGCAGCCCGCCCTGGCGCAGCGTCCGGCGCAGCACCGCGCCGCGGCCGGCCAGCAGCACCGCCTCCGGGACGGCGGGCAGCTGGAAGAACCCGACGTAGGCCGACCGCACCCCCTGGTCGCTGTGGCCCAGCGCCTGGCTCATCGCCGCGGGGTGCGGCACCGACAGGGCGGTCAGCGTGCGCACCCGCCAGGGGTGCCAGGCCGCCAGCGCCCAGGCCGCGATCCCGCCCCAGTCGTGGCCGACGACGTGCGCGCTGGGCAGGCCGGCGGCGTCCAGCATCGCCAGGACGTCGTCGACGACCGTCCGCAGCCGGTAGGCCGAACGCCCGCTCGGCCGGGCACCGGGGGAGTACCCGCGCTGGTCCGGGGCGAGCGTGCGCAACCCGGCCGAGTGCAGGGCCGGGCTCAGCCGGTCGAAGGCACCGGCGTCCTGCGGGAACCCGTGCAGCAGGACGACGGGCTCGCCGTCCGCCGGCCCGGAGTCGCGGACGTCGAAGACGAGGTCGCCGTGGCGGAAGGTGTCCATGCCCGGCTCACTGCCCGCTCCGCCGCCGCCTCACGCCGGGTCGCCGAGTCAGGCCCTCAGGAGGCGTCCGGGTCGATCAGCGCCAGGCCGGAGGCCGGGTCGTGCCGGCGCTGGAGGTGCCTTGCGCCGGTGGTGACCACCAGCTCGAGGGTCGGGCGGGTCACCGCACGCAGCAGGTGCCCGCCCACGGTGGACCCGTCCCGCCGGCCGCATACCACGTGCGCGTGGACCTGCCAGCCGCCTTCGCCGTCCCGGGTGATGTCGCCTGCCAGGGTCAGCACCTCCACCTTGGTCGGGCACCGGGATCTCGGCGTGCTCCTGCTCGTCGAGGTCGTAGTACCCGAGGGTCGCCGAGGGGAAGGCGCCGATCCCGGTGAAGGAGCTGCCCGGCAGGTCGTTCTGCTCGGCCCAGCCGGTGAGCCCGCCCACGACCTCGTCGTCGGTGTCGAACACGACGGCGTGCTGCCGGGGCGGACCGTCGGTGAGCAGCTTCGTCCGCATCGGGGTCAGCTGCCCAGGCGAGCCTTGAGCATGGCCTTGCCCTGCTCGCCGCCCTTGCGGCTCTCGCTCTGCGCCTTGCGGAAGAACTCCGCCAGCTCGGAGTCGCCTGCGCGTTCGGCGTCCTGGACGTAGGCCTCCAGGCGCAGTGCGTTATCCAGGCTGGCCTGGGTGAACCAGAGCAGGTTGTAGTCCTTGTCAGCGGTGCCGGTGACGTTGCCGGTCTCGTTGCTGGTCATGGCGTGGTCCTCCGTTCCGTTGGTGATCTGGACCACTCATCCCTACCCCGAGATCTCCGCACGATCAACTGACCGCGGTCGGCCCGATTCCGGGCCCGTCGTCGTTTTCCGTCCCGGGTCAGGGGTAGGCGGTCGGCGGACGATGAAGTCGACGCGAGGGGATCTCGCCATGAGTCGCACTGTCGCTGACGTCCTTCTGGAACGACTGCACGAGTGGGATGTGGAGAAGGTCTTCGCCTATCCGGGGGACGGGATCAACGGGATCCTGGCGTCCTTCGGGAAACAGGACCACCTGCAGTTCATCCAGTCCCGGCACGAGGAGATGTCCGCCTTCGAGGCGGTCGGCTACGCCAAGTTCACCGGCCGCGTCGGGGTCTGCCTGGCCACCTCCGGCCCGGGCGCCATCCACCTGCTCAACGGCCTGTACGACGCCAAGCTCGACCACGTGCCGGTCGTCGCGATCGTCGGGCAGACCGACCGCAGCGCCATGGGCGGTTCCTACCAGCAGGAGGTGGACCTGCTGTCGCTGTTCAAGGACGTCGCCCACCACTACGTGCACGTGGTCAACGTGCCCGAGCAGCTGCCCAACGTCCTGGACCGGGCCATGCGCACAGCAGCGGCCGAGCACGCGCCGACGGCGATCATCATCCCGGCCGACGTGCAGGAGCTGGAGTACAGCCCGCCGACGCACGAGCACAAGATGGTGCCCTCGAGCGGCGTGCACACCTCCACGCCGCGGGTGACCCCGGACGACCCCTCCATCCGCGCCGCCGCCGACCTGCTCAACGCCGGGGGCAAGGTGGCGATGCTCGTCGGGCAGGGCGCCCGGGGTGCCCGCGACGAGGTGGTCGAGGTCGCCGACCTGCTCGGCGCCGGTGTGGCCAAGGCGCTGCTGGGGAAGGACGTGCTCCCCGACGACCTGCCGTTCGTCACCGGGTCGATCGGGCTGCTGGGCACGCGTCCCACCTGGGACATGATGAAGGACTGCGACACCCTGCTGACCGTGGGCTCGAACCTGCCCTACAGCGAGTTCTTCCCCGAGTACGACCAGGCCCGCGGCGTGCAGATCGACCACGACGCGAAGTACATCGGGATGCGCTACCCCTACGAGCTCAACCTCGTCGGCGACGCGGCGGCCACGCTGCGCGCGCTGATCCCGCTGCTGGAGCGCAAGCAGGACCGGTCCTGGCGGGAGGGCATCGAGGACGACGTCCGGCGGTGGTGGGAGACCATCCACATGCGGGCGATGACCGACGCCGACCCGGTCAACCCGATGCGGCTGTTCTGGGAGCTCAACGACCGGTTGCCCGGCAACGCGATCCTCACCGCGGACTCCGGGTCGGCGGCGAACTGGTACGCCCGGCACCTCCGGTTCGGCCCGGACAACCGGGGATCGCTGTCGGGGACCCTGGCCACCATGGGCCCGGCCGTGCCCTACGGGATCGGTGCCAAGTTCGGCCACCCCGACCGGCCGGTCATCGCCTTCGCCGGGGACGGCGCGATGCAGATGAACGGCCTGGCCGAGCTGATCACCATCTCCCGTTACTGGCAGGAGTGGACCGACCCGCGGCTGGTCGTGGCGGTGCTGCACAACAACGACCTGAACCAGGTGACCTGGGAGATGCGGGCCATGGGCGGGGAGCCCAAGCTCGCGGAGTCGCAGACCCTCCCGGATGTCTCCTACGCGGCCTTCGCCGCCGGGCTGGGGCTCGAGGCGATCACCGTCGACGACCCCGAGCAGGTCGGCCCGGCCTGGGACCGCGCGCTGTCCGCCGGGAAGCCGGCGGTCATCGACGTGCTGTGCGACGCGGACGTCCCGCCGATCCCGCCGCACGCCACGCTCGACCAGATGACCGAGACCGCGAAGTCGCTGTTCAAGGGCGACGAGAACGCCTGGGGAGTGGTCAAGCAGGGCGCCAAGACCAAGATCCAGGAGTTCCTGCCGCACCGGAGCTGAGCCGTGGCCACCACCGACCTCCCCGACCCGCACACCGTGTGGCCGAGGCCAGCCGGCGAGCAGGACGTCGACGTGGTCGCGCTGGAGGCGGAGCTGGCCCGCCGGGTCGACGGCGAGGTCCGCTTCGACGCCGGTACCCGGGGCGCGTACTCCACCGATGCGTCCAACTACCGCACCCCGCCGCTGGGTGTGGTGGAGCCCCGCACGGTGGAGGACGCCGTCGAGGCCGCGGCCGTCTGCCGTGAGCACCGGGTCCCGCTGCTGTCCCGCGGCGGTGGGACCAGCCTGTCCGGCCAGACCACGAACGCCGCCGTCGTCCTGGACTGGAGCCGGCACTGCAACCGGCTGGAGTCCGTGGACGTCGAGGGCAGGACCTGCGTGGTGGAGCCGGGCATGGTGCTCGACCACCTCGACGACCAGCTGGCCGAGCACGGTCTGACCTGGGGGCCGCAGCCGGCCACCCACTGGACCTGCACGGTCGGCGGGATGCTCGGGAACAACGCGTGCGGCTCGTCGGCGCAGGTCTACGGCAAGGCCGTGGACAAGGTGTCCCGGTTGGAGGTGCTCCTCGCCGACGGCACCCGGATGTGGACGGGCCCCACGTCGGACGAGGAGTACGCCCGCGTCGTCGAGGCCGGTGGGCGCCCGGCCGAGGTGTACCGGGGTCTCCGTGCGCTGCGGGACGAGCACCTGGCGCAGATCCGGACGGCGTACCCGCAGATCCCGCGGCGGGTGTCGGGCTACAACCTGGATTCGCTGCTGCCGGAGCACGGCTTCGACCTGGCCCGGGCGCTGGTCGGCAGCGAGGGGACGCTGGTGACCGTCCTGCGCGCCGAGCTGCAGCTCGCCGAGCTGCCCCGGCACCGACGGCTGGCCGTGCTCGGGTACCCGGACGTGGTGACCGCCGGCCGGGAGGTCACCCGGGTGCTGCCCTGGCGGCCGCACCGGCTGGAGGGCGTCGACGACGTCCTGCGCCGGAACCAGGCCGAGGAGGGGATGAACCCGCGGGCACTGGAGAAGCTGCCCGAGGGGGACGGTTGGCTGCTCGTCGAGCTCGCCGACGACGACCCCGACGAGCTCGGCCGGCGGATGGACGGGCTGGTCGCCGACGTCTGTGCGGCGCCGGAGCCGCCGTCGGTCCTCGTCCTGGACGACCCCGCGGAGCAGGCAGACCTCTGGGCCTTCCGCGAGGCGGGGCTGGGCGCGACGGCGCACCCGCCGAGTGGGCGCGACACCTGGCCCGGCTGGGAGGACTCCGCGGTCGCGCCGGAGGACCTGGGGCCCTACCTCGCGGAGCTGCGGGACCTGCTGGACCGGCACGGGCTGACCCCGGCGTCCACGTACGGGCACTTCGGGCACGGCTGCGTGCACCTGCGCATCCCGTTCGAGCTGGGTTCCCCCGGCGGCGCCACGGGCTACCGGTCCTTCCTGGAGGAGGCCGCGGACCTGGTCACCCGCTACGGCGGATCGCTGTCCGGCGAGCACGGTGACGGCCAGGTCCGCGGCGAGCTGCTCGCCCGGATGTACCCCCCGGAGCTGATCGGCGCCTTCCAGCGGATGAAGGAGCTGTTCGACCCGGAGAACCGGATGAACCCGGGCAAGGTGGTCCGCCCGCGGCCCCTGGACGCAGACCTGAGGCTCACCACCGAGTACCCGGCGTGGGAGCCGGAGGTGGCGTTCGGCTACCCGGAGGACGGCGGCTCCTTCGCGCAGGCGGCCGCCCGCTGCGTCGGCGTCGGCAAGTGCCGGGCCACGCTCGGGGAGGGCGCCGAGGGTGCGGTGATGTGCCCGAGCTACCAGGTGACCGGCGACGAGGTGCACTCCACCCGGGGTCGGGCCCGGCTGCTGTTCGAGATGCTCCGCGGCGACGTCGTCCGGGACCGGTGGCGCTCGACCGCCGTCCGGGACGCCCTGGACCTGTGCCTGGCCTGCAAGGGGTGCAAGAGCGACTGCCCGGTCGACGTCGACATGGCGACCTACAAGGCGGAGTTCCTCTCCCACCACTACGCCGGCCGGGTGCGCCCGCGCACCCACTACTCGCTGGGCTGGCTCCCGCTGGCGGCCCGCGTCGCGGCGCTGGCCCCCGGGGTGGTGAACGTGGCCACCCAGACGCCGGGTCTGCGCCGGCTCGTGCAGGCCGCCGCCGGGATCACCCCCGAGCGGGAGCTGCCGCTGTTCGCGCCCGAGCGGTTCACCCACTGGTACCGGGAGCGTGGTCCGCGCGGGGACGGTCGGCACGGTGAGGTGCTGCTCTGGCCGGACACCTTCACCGAGTTCTTCCACCCGGCCATCGGCCGGGCGGCGGTGACGGTGCTGGAGGACGCCGGCTTCCGGGTGCGGCTGCCGGAGCAGGAGCTCTGCTGCGGGCTCACCTGGATCTCCACCGGCCAGTTGGACGTGGCCTCCCGGGTGCTGCGTCGCACGGCGCAGGCGCTCGGCCCCGCGGTGCGGGACGGGCTGCCGGTCGTCGGGCTGGAGCCCAGCTGCACCGCGGTGTTCCGGGCCGACGCGCCCGAGCTCCTCCCCGACGACGACGACGTCCGCCGGCTCGCCGAGAGCACCCGGACCCTCGCCGAGCTGCTCGCCGAGCGGGCCCCGGACTGGTCGCCGCCACCGGCCGAGCACACGGCGATGGTGCAGACCCACTGCCACCACCACTCGATCATGGGGTTCGACGCCGACCGCGAGCTCCTGCGCAAGGCCGGGTTCGACGCCGACGTGCTGGACTCCGGCTGCTGTGGACTCGCCGGCAACTTCGGGTTCGAGCGCGGCCACCACGAGGTGTCGATGGCGTGCGGGGAGCAGGTGCTGCTGCCGGCCGTGCGGGACGGCGATCCCCGCGCGGTGGTGCTGGCGGACGGCTTCAGCTGCCGCACCCAGATCGAGCAGGGCGACACCGGACGGCGGGCGGTGCACTCCGCAGAGGCGCTGGCCGGCCTGGTCGAGGGTGCTCGCCTGGCCGAGCACCCCGAGCAGGTGCTGGCCGGTCGCCCGCGGCCGCCGGGCCGGGTCGCCCAGGGTGCGGCCCTGGCCGCCACGGCTGCGCTCGGCGTCGCCGCGGCGGCCACCGGACTGCGGCGGGTGCGCGGCTGATGGCCACGGACCGGGGCCCGGGCGCGCACAGCGGGACGTCGTCCGACCCGCGGGTCGACGCGCTGGAGGTCGCCGTCTACCGGCTGCCCACCGACCGGCCCGAGGCGGACGGCACGCTGAGCTGGGACGCCACCACCGCCGTGGTGGTGCACGCCTCCGGCGGCGGCAGCACCGGGGTCGGCTGGACCTACGCCGACGCCTCGGTGGCCGCCGTGGTCCGCAGCCTGCTCACCGACGTGGTCGTCGGCTGCCCGGTGCTCGACCCGCCGGCAGCCGCGTTCGACATGGCGCGCGCCGTCCGCAACGCGGGTGCACCGGGCCTGGTGGCGATGGCGATCTCGGCCGTCGACGTCGCGCTGTGGGACCTGAAGGCGCGGCTGCTCGACGTCCCGCTCACGGGCCTGCTCGGTGCGGTGCGCCGGGACTCCGCGGTCTACGCCAGCGGGGGGTTCACCACCTACGACGACGCCGCCACCCGCGACGAGCTCGACGGCTGGCTGGCGCGCGGCCACGACCAGGCGAAGATCAAGATCGGGGAGTCCTGGGGGACGGCGGTGCCCCGGGACCTCGCGCGCACCCGGCTGGCCCGCGAGGTGCTGGGGGACGACGCCGCCCTGCTCGTCGACGCCAACGGTGGCTACACCGCGAAGCAGGCGGTCCGGGTCGGTCGGGAGCTCGACGACCTCGGCGTCGTCTGGTTCGAGGAGCCGGTCTCCTCCGACGACCTGGCCGGGCTGCGGCTGGTCCGCGAGAGCCTCGACTGCGACGTGGCCGCCGGGGAGTACGGCGCCCGGTTGCCCGACTTCGCGGCCATGTGCGGCGCTGGGGCGGTCGACTGCCTGCAGGTGGACGCCAGCCGCTGCGGCGGGGTGACCGAGTGGCTCCGGGCCTGCGCGGTGGCCGCCGGGCACCAGCTGGAGGTGTCGTCGCACTGCGTGCCCACCCTGCACGCGCACCTCGGGCCGGCGACGCCGAACCTGCGGCACCTGGAGTGGTTCCACGACCACGAGCGGTTCGAGCGCCGGCTCTTCGACGGCGTCGTCGAGCCGGTGCACGGTCGTGTCCGTCCGCCGGGTGAGGCGCCCGGCCTCGGGCTGACGGTGCGCACCGAGGACGTCGAGGACCTCCGCATCGGCTGACCGGTGCGGTCCGGTGCCCGCGGACCTCGCGGGCGCGTCATCCGAGGAACGAGGAGGAACGACCGATGCAGGAACACGAGTTCGTCTCCGCCGTGCAGCAGTCCGCCGGCATCCCCGACCACGAGCACGCCGTGCAGGCGGTCCGGGCCACCCTCATGGTGCTGGGCCAGCGGTTGTCCACCGAGGCGGCCGACCTGGCGGCGCAGTTGCCAGGGGGGCTGGCCGAGGCGGTCCCGACCGACGGGTCGGTCGAGCGCTTCGACCTGGCGGAGTTCTACCGCCGGGTGGCCGAAGCGGAGGGCCAGGGCTGCACCCCCGAGCAGGCGCGGCAGCACGCCCGTGCGGTCACCGCAGCGCTGCGGGAGGCGGTGGGGGCGGAGTACCTGCACGTGCTCGACCAGCTGCCCGCCGACTACGGCGACCTGACGCACACGGAGAACGCCCAGCACTGACCGAGCAGCCACCGTCGGCGGCCTGGCTCACCGCCCGCTGCGGGTTCCGATCACGCGGCGGGGACGGTGGCCGGCGCCGACTCGGGCAGCACGTGGGAGAAGACCGACGTCGGTTCCCCGGCCTGGTCCCGGACCACCGAGACGCGCACGAGCACCGGCACCTCGTGGCCGTCGGCGTGCCGGAAGCGGGTGGAGAGCTCGGTGACGCCGATGAACTCGGTGAACAGCCCACCGACCGCCGCCTGGCCGTCGGCCGGGGTCAGGTCCTGGACGCGGCGGGCGGCGAGCGCCTCGGTCGTGGTCCCCAGCAGCGCCGCGAACGCCTTGTTCACCCGCACCAGCGAGCCGTCCATCCGGGTCAGAGTCATGCCGATCGGGGCGTCGTCGAAGGCGTGCCGGAACATCAGCTCGCTGTCGGCCAGGTCCCGCCGTGCCTCGACCGTGGCGGTCACGTCCCGGGAGACCGACAGCACCTCCCGCACCGTGCCGTCGTCGGCGGCCAGCCGCCGGGTGTCGCTCTCCAGCCAGCGGACGCTGCCGTCCCGGTGCAGCACCCGGTGCACGCCGAGGCCGTCGGCGTAGCGGGCGGCCAGCTCGGGGTCCGCGCGGACGCGCGCGAGGTCGTCGGGGTGGAAGAACTCACCCACGGACCTGCCGACCAGCTCCTGCGGCAGCCAGCCGAGGATCGGCCCGCTGCTGGCCGAGGCGTAGGTGATGACCCGCTCCGGGGTGGTCACCAGGACCAGTTCGTCGTTGCCGCCCAGTGGCAGCACGGCGTCGGTGGCCAGGGGTTCGGCCAGGGTGCGGGAGGTGAGCAGTCCGGCGAGCCGGGGCGAGGCCGGCTCGGGGCGGCCGAACAGCCAGCCCTGCGCCGAGTCGCAGCCCATCGACACCAGCTGCTGTGCCTGCTCGGCGGTCTCGACGCCCTCGGCGCAGACCCGGCGGCCCAGGCTGTGCGCCGCCTCGATGACCAGCCGGACCAGCACCGCGTCGGCGGTGTCGCTGGCGACCCGCTCGATGAACGAGCGGTCGATCTTGACCAGGTGCACCGGCAGGGCGCGCAGCAGCGTCAGCGCGGAGTGCCCGGCGCCGAAGTCGTCCAGGGCCAGTCGCACGCCGAGGTCGCGCACCTGGCTCAGCCGCGCTGCGGTGGCGGTGAGGTCGGTGATCGCCGCGGTCTCGGTGATCTCCAGGCACAGCCGGTCCGGAGCCAGCCCGCTGTCGGCCAGCGCCCGGGTGACGTCGTCGATGAAGCCCCGCTGGGCCAGCTGCACCGGGGAGACGTTGACGGCCACGGTCGGGGGCATCCCGGAGGGGCCGGCCGGCCAGCCCGCGGCCTCCCGGCACGCCGTCTGCAGCACCCAGCGCCCGAGGTCGACGACCAGGCCGGTCCGCTCGGCGAGCGGGATGAACTGGTCGGGGGCCACCCTGCCCAGCTCGTCGTCCTCCCAGCGGGCCAGCGCCTCCACCCCGGTCACCTGACCGGAGGGCAGCGTGACGACCGGCTGGTAGTGCAGGGAGAGCGAGCGCGACTCGATGGCCAGCCGCAGCCGCCGTTCCATCCGGTGCCGGGCGCGCACCGCGTCGGTGGTCTCGGCCTCCTCCAGCAGTGCGGTGTCGAAGTGGGCCACCCGGCCCCGGCCCAGCGACTTCGCCCGGAACATCGCCAGGTCGGCCCGGTGCAGCAACTCGTCCGGCGAGCGCACCTCCATCGAGCAGCTGGCCACCCCGACGCTCGCCCCGAGGCTGGCCAGCTGTTCGGCGTCCCGGTGGGCGCCGCGCGGGAGGACGACGAACGGCGCCGCCGCGGTCAGCACGATCCGCTCCGCCAGCGCGGTGCTCTGCGCGGTGGTCAGCGCCGGCGTCAGCAGGGCGAACTCGTCGCCGCTGAGCCGGACCACCAGGTCCTCGCTGCGGGCGACGGTGCGCAGCCGGTGCGCGAACTCGGTCAGCACGTCATCACCGGCCGCGTGACCGAGATGGTCGTTGACGTCCTTGAACCGGTCCAGGTCGATGACGAACAGCACGGCGGAGGACCCCGGGCAGACCGCCTGCCGCAGCCGCTCGAGCAGGAACAGCCGGTTCGGCAGCCCGGTGAGGGGGTCGTGCAGGGCCTGGTGGGCGTACTCCTGGGCGAGCTGTTCGAAGACGGCCGTCACCGGTGCGACGCCCAGGCGGCCGTCGGGCCAGGAGACCAGCACGCCGTCGAGCAGGTCCTCGCCACCGGAGCGCCGTTGGATGACGGCCGCAGCCGCGCGGGCGACGGGGCAGTCGGCGGGGTACCGCAGCGTCTCCGGTGGTGCGGCGTCCCGCACCCGACGGCGCTGCTGCAACAGGCGGCCGTAGCCCAGCCGGCCGGTCATGGACAGCTCGAACCACGATCGGCTGACCAGCACCGGGTCGCCGGGCCCGTCGACGACGACCCAGCGGAGGGTGGCATCGCGCCGGAACAGCGCGTCGACCGAGGCCATCGTGGCGCCACCGGGCACCCGGTGGACGGGCTGCGCGAGTTCGCGGAGGGTGCCGCCGGCGTCGGTGCGGGCCAGATCGGCGGAGAGCGCGACCTGGAGTGCTCCGTCGGGGAGGGCTACGTCGGCGAGTGCGGCGGTCGCCGTCGCGGTGCTGCTCATCCGTGCTGGTCCTCTCGGGTCGCCTGCCATGGTGACGCCGACGAGTGTGCAGATGATCGCTGTGCGTGACGACGCCCTCTCACCCGTCCGAGTCGATCTTGATCGACGGTCCTCTGCGCGCGATGGACCCGCGTCGGGGATCATGGGGGTGTGGTGGCATCCCCGACGGCAGAGCTGATCGTGCTGGTCGACGAGGACGGGGCGGAGATCGGCACCATGCCGAAGCCGCTGGTGCACACCGGCGAGACGCCGTTGCACCGCGCGTTCTCCGCCTACCTCTTCGCCGACGACGGCCGGCTGCTGGTCACCCGCAGAGCGGAGGACAAGGCCACCTTCCCGGGGATGTGGACCAACACGGTCTGCGGGCACCCGGGGCCGGGTGAGGACGACCTGCAGGCGATCGCCCGACGCGCCCGCTTCGAGCTCGGGCTCGACGTGGCCGACCTGCGCCCGGCGCTGCCCTCCTACCGCTACCGGGCCGAGTTCCGGGGCGTCGTGGAGAACGAGATCTGCCCGGTCTACGTCGGCCGGTTCACCGGCACGCCGGCACCCGAGCCCACCGAGGTGGGGGAGTGGGAGGTGCTGGACTGGGCCACCTTCCGCGACCGCCAGGAGACCCAGCAGTACGACGCGTGGTCGCCCTGGTGTCGCGAGCAGGCCCGCCTCATCGAGGCCGCCGGGCTGCTCCCCGTCGCCGGGTGACCGCGACGGCCGCGCTGCGCAGCCCCCTCACGAGGCTCGCCCGTGCGAGCGCGGGCGAGCCTCGGGAGGGGGCTGTCAGCAGGCGTTGACGACCAGGCGGACGGTGCAGCCGTCGCCGGAGTCGTCGGCCGGCGACGCGGTCAGGCTGTCGACCGAGCGGCGGGCCAGCCACAGGCCCATCCCGCCGACCCCCATGTCCCCGTGCGCCGGTCCGTAGCCCACCAGCGGGTCGTCGAAGGCGGTGCCCCGGTCGGTGACCGCGCACAGCAGCCGCTCCGGCGTGCACCACAGCCGCACGTCGACCGGCGGCACGCCGTGCTCGGAGGCGTTGGCGGTGACCTCGTCTATGGCCAGCACGAAGTCCTGCGCGGCGTCCGGGGACAGGGAGCTGTCGGCCAGCACCCGGTTCAGCGCCCGGCGCAGCGCCCGCATGTCGTCGAGGTCGACCATGGACAGCGTGGGCTCGGTCTCCTCCAGCGGATCGGGGATCGTGGCCCGCTGCACCTCGCGGAGGATCTCGTCGGGCGCCCGGAAGTCCGGGCTGCGGACGACGCCCTCCTCGGTCAACAGCCACGGGTGGGTCGCCCGGGCGACGGCGTCGACGTCCGGGCGACCCTCGACGGGCGGACCGAGCAGGCAGATGTGCTCGACCGGGCGCTCGGCGAGCACGTGGTTCAGCAGGGCCTCAGTCTGCAGCCACATCGCCGGATCGGCGTCCGCTCCGCCGGGCCCGGTCACCAGGTGCAGGCGGCGGCCAGCCACCGGGGCGCACTCGTCGACCAGCCCGGTGATCGCCGCGAGGACGGCCGGTGGTCGGCCGTCGACCGGCTGGGTCGGGGCGACGTGTACGTCCCCGGCCTCCCGCAGCGCGGTCACCAGCGCACTCGCCACCTTCTCGGGGCAGGCGATCACCACCGGCTCCCCGGCGGCCAGGGCCTTCCGGAGCACCGGGCCCACGACCCGGGTCAGGTCCCTGCCCGGCTGGAGCACGTGCCCCACGTGCCGGTACCCCTGGTGCTCGACCCGCTGGTGCTGGGGCGTCTGGTGCTCTTGGTTGCGCTGCGTCACGGGTCACCTCCTCGTCGTCTTCTCCGACTGAGCCCCCTGTGCCCGAAGACGGTGATCGGGACACATCGGTGCCTGCGCGGCCACACAGCGGGCGCCCAGGGTTTCGGCCGGGGTGCGCCGGGTCAGCGACCAGGGGTGGGCGCAGCGGAGCAGAGGAGCGCCATCCGCGCCGAGGAACGGCCCGGTTGCCCCAAGCGGATGGTCTTCGGGCCGTGCGGCGGGGTGCGCGACGACGGGGGTTGTGAGCTGGCGCCGCACCCCTGCGTCTTCCTGGCCCCGCCGTTGCCACGCTGGACCGAGCCGACCCCGTCGGCGCCGCTGCCTCCACCGGGTGGCCTGCTGGACCGGGCCCGGATCGGCCCCGTCGTCCTCACCGACCTGACGGTGCGCCCGTTCGACCCGGCCTCGGTGCGGGCGGTCGTGGCCGCGTTGGCGCCGGTCAGCGACGGGCTGCTGGTCGGGGAGCACCAGAACCGGCCCGACCTCCCGCCCACGCTGATGGCCCAGGAGGTGCTGGCCGCCGGCGGTCGGCCGTGGACGACGCTGGCCTGCCGGGACCGCAACCGCGTGGTGCTGGAGCAGGAGCTCGCGGGCCTGGCCGCGGTGGGCGTCGACGGGGTGCTCTGCGTGACCGGCGACGGCCGCGGCCCGGGCGTGCGGCCCGGCGTCAGCTCGGTGTTCGACCTCGACGGCACCCGGCTCGCCGCCCTGGCTGCCGCGGCCGGGCTGACCGCGGCGGTGCCGGAGTCACCGGATGCGCCGCCGGTACCGCTGCGCCCGCAGCGGGTCGCCGAGAAGGAGCGCGCCGGCGCCCGGCTGTGCGTGCTCAACCACGTGGCCGGCCCGGCCCGGCTCGCCGCCTTCACCACCGCCGCCCGGGCGGCGGGGGCGACCCTCCCGTTCCTCGCCTCGGTCGCCGTCTACACCGACGAGCGCTCCGCGCGGGTGCTCCAGGCCTTCCCCGGCCTGCACCTCGACGACGCGGCCGTCGAGCGGGTGCTCGCCGCCCCCGACCCTGTGGCCGCCGGCATCGAGGCCGCGGTCGGGGAGGCGCGGGCCCTGCTCGCCGTGCCGGGCGTGGTGGGGGTCAACCTGTCCGGGCTGGCGTCGGCCGGCGGACCGGCAGCGGCCGCAGCAGTCAAGGCCGAGGTGGCCACCAGGATCCGGGAGGGCACGTGAGCGAGATCGCCAGCGAGGCGATGGAGTCGGAGTTCGGCACGGTGGCCGGCTGGACCGAGGAGGCGGTGCGCGCGCTCGGGCCGGAGCACGCCGTGCCGGCCGGCTGCCGGGGCAGCGGCAGCGAGGGTGCGCTGCGCTGGCTGGCCGACGCGCTGGCCCTCCGCGCCGGGGACCGGGTGCTCGACGCCGGCGCCGGGGTCGGCGGGCCGGCCGGCTGGCTGGCCGCCGACCGGGGGGTGCGAGCGGTCTGCGCCGAGCCGATGGTCGAGGCCGTGCACGCCAGCCGCGCGCTCTTCGGGCTGCCGTCGGTGGTGGCGCTGTCCCAGGCACTGCCGCTCGCCGATGCCTCCTTCGACGCCGCCTGGACCCTCGGTGTGCTCTGCACCACCGAGGAGAAGCCGGCGATGCTCGGCGAGCTGGCCCGCGTGCTGGTGCCCGGCGGCCGGCTCGGGCTGCTGGTGTTCGTGGCTGAGGCGCCGCTGCCGCCGCCGCTGCCGGAGGGCAACAGCTTCCCGACCCCCGCGGAGGTCGACGCCCTGCTGGCCGGGGCGGGCTTCGCGGTCACCGGCACCGCCGATGCCGATCTCGGCGACAGCCCGCCGGAGTGGCAGCGACGGGCCGACGCGGTCGACGCCGAGGTCCGGCGCCGGCACGGGGACCACCCGGCGTGGGCGCAGGCCGAGGAGCAGTCCGGCCGGGTCGGCCGGCTGCTGGGCTCGGGTGCACTGCGGCCCCGGCTGCTCACCGCCGTCCGCAGCTGAGGGAGGAGCCTCTCCGCCGCACCCCTCGCAGGAGAGGGCAGGGCGGCACCGTGGCATGCGACGGGCCTCTGCGGTGTTCGGCCGGGCGTGCACAACGACGTGGTGGTGATCGGTGCCGGTCAAGCCGGGTTGGCGGCGGCGCATGCGCTGCGGCGGGCCGGTGCGGACTCCGCCCTCCTCGACGGGAACGCCGGGCCGGGCGGCGCCTGGCAGCACCGCTGGCCCTCCCTGCGGCTGGACGCGGCCCACCGGATCCACCCGCTGCCCGGCCTGCCCCTGCCCGCTGCCGACCCGGCGGCACCGGCCAGTCAGGTGGTCGCCGACTACTTCGCCGACTACGAGCAGCGCTTCGACCTGCCCGTCCACCGGCCGGTCGCTGTCCGGTCGGTGCGCCGCACCGCCGAGGGGTTCGCGCTGGACACCAGCGCAGGGGAGTGGACGGCGCACGGGCTGGTCAACGCCACCGGCACCTGGACCCGGCCGTTCTGGCCGACCTACCCCGGGCGTGAGCTGTTCGGTGGTCGCCAGCTGCACGCCGCCGACTACCGCGGTGCCGAGGAGTTCCGCGGCCGGCACGTGGTCGTCGTCGGCGGCGGCACATCGGCGGTGCAACAGCTGATCGAGATCAGCGCGGTCGCCGACACCACCTGGGTCACCCGGCGCGAGCCGGCCTGGCGCAGCGTCGGGTTCGACGAGGACGCCGGCCGGGCCGCGGTGGCGCTGGTCGACCAGCGCGTGCGCGCCGGGCTGCCCCCGGGCAGCGTCGTGGGCGTGACCGGGTTGGTCGAGACCGACGCGGTGCTCGCCGCCCGGGCCCGGGGGGTGCTGGACCGGCTGCCGGTGTTCGACCGGCTCACCGCCGACGGGGTGGTCTGGGACGGCGACCCGGGTCGCTTCGTGCCGGCGGACGTCGTCCTGTGGGCCACCGGTTTCCGGCCGGCGCTGGAGCACCTGGCGCCGCTGCACCTGCGGGCCCCAGGCGGGGGCATCGCGATGGACGGGACCCGGGTGGTCGCCGAACCCCGGCTGCACCTGGTCGGCTACGGCCCCTCGGCGAGCACGATCGGGGCCAACCGGGCCGGCCCGAGCGCGGTGCGAGAGCTGCTCCGCACGCTGCGGGGCGACGTCGCGGCCTGAGCAGATGGTGCCAAAGGGAGCCGGTCAGTCCGTCACCCATTGGGACTACAAAGAGTCATTGCACGACTACGCTTCCGTACTGTTCGGGGGGGAGGGCACCTCGAGCATCGGCACCCACGCCGATGACGTCCCCAGCGCACCGCGAGTCCGACCCCCGCGTCGGAGACAGGAGCGCCGACGTGGCGTCGGTCCCCAGCACACTCCCCAGCCCCACCCGCCGGACACGTCGTGACCCGTTCCGGTCGGTCAGCGTGCGGCGCACCACCCTCTGCGGCGTCGCGATGGTGGCCGCCTCGTCCCTCGTCCTCGTCACCGCGGGCAGTGCCCAGGCAGCGCCAGCGGCGACCGCCGTGCCCCTCGGCACGGCAGAGCCGTTCGCCGTGTTGTCCGGATCCTCGTTCTCGAACACCGGGCCCACCGTGATCGCCGGGGACATCGGCGCGTCCGACCCCTCGATGGTCGGCACCACCTCGATCGCGCTCACCGGCACCAACCACGGCAACGACAGCGTCACCGCCAGCGCGAACGCCGCCCTGACCAACGCCCTGGTGTCGGCCGCCGGCCAGGGACCCGGTGACACCATCTCGGCCGACCTGGCCGGACAGACGCTCACCCCCGGCATCTACACGTCGCCCTCGGCGCTCAGCATCGCCGGCCCCACGCCGCTCGTCCTGGACGGCCAGGGCGACCCCAACGCGGTCTTCCTGTTCCAGGCGGGGTCCACGCTCATCACCCAACCGGGCACGTCGGTCGACCTCATCAACGGGGCGACGGCGTGCAACGTCTTCTGGCAGGTCGGCAGCTCGACCACGCTGGGCGTGAACTCGGTCTTCCGGGGCGTCGTGCTGACCCTGACGGACACCACGATGAACACCGGCGCGACGCTGGAGGGCTCGGTGCTCTCCAGCGGTGCGGTGACCCTGGACAGCAACACGATCATCCGGCCGGCCTGTGCGACACCCCCCACGACGCCGCCCACGACGACGCCGCCCCCGACGACGACGCCGCCCACCGCGACGCCGACCGACACGCCCGCACCCACCGCGACGCCGACCGGTACCCCCACACCCACCGCGACGCCGACCGGCACGACGGAACGACCCACCTCCTACGGCCAGGTCGGCCGGGTGCCGGTCGGCTCCGTGGACACCGGTGACGGCAGCAGCACCCCCCAGGGGTCGACGTCGACCACGCCGTGACCTCCGGCCGCGCGGCCGGAGCACGCCGGCGACCGGTTCAGCTGCGCCTGGTCGGCCTGGCCGCGCTGGTCGCCCTCGGGGCGACCGGTTGCGCCGGTGGGACGCCGACCGCGCCCTCGGCCGGAGCGGCGGCCACCTCGACGTCGGCCGGTTCGGCTGCCACCCCCGAGCTGCCCGCCGTGCTGACGGCGTCCGTCCCGGTACGGGTGCAGATCCCGGCCATCGGGGTGGACTCGGAGCTGATGGACCTCGGCCTGCAGGCCGACGGCACGATGGAGGTGCCGGCCGGCGGTTTCCCGGCCGGCTGGTACACCGGGGCGCCGACGCCTGGGGAGCGGGGGCCGGCGGTGCTGGCGGGCCACGTCGACTGGGGTGGCGCGCCCGGGGTCTTCGCCGAGCTGCGCGACGTGGTGCCCGGCGACGAGATCACCGTGTCCCGCGCCGACGGGAGCACGGCCGTGTTCGCCGTGCGGGAGGTCGGGCAGTACGACAAGGACGACTTCCCGACCGCCGCCGTGTACGGCGACCTCGACCACGCCGGACTGCGGGTGATCACCTGCGGAGGGGTGTTCGACGAGCTGGCCGACAGCTACCTGGACAACACCGTCGTCTTCGCGGACCTGGTACCGCCCGCCTGACCGGTGCCGGTCAGGCGGGGCGGTCCTGCGGGTTGAGCCGCACGGCGACGAGCGCGACGTCGTCGTCCGCGCGGTCGGGGAGCATCCGGGCCAGCAGCTGGTCGGCCAGCTCGCCGACCGGTGCCTGCCACACCCGGCCGAACTCCTCGCGCAACCTCTCGACCCCGGTGTCGAACAGCTGGTCCCGGCGCTCGACCAGACCGTCGGTGTAGAGCAGCACGGTCGACCCGCGGGGGATGGTCCGGACGTGGTCCTGGCGCTGGGCCGTGGGTTCCACGCCGAGCAGCAGGTCTGCGCGGGCGCCGTCGTACACCTCGATCTCCCCGTCGGGGCCGGCGACCACCGGCGGCAGGTGCCCGGCGTTGGCCCAGCGCAGCCGGGTGACCCCGCGCTGGACCTCGTCGTCGGTCTGCTCCAGCCGGGCGACCAGCACCGACGCCATCGTCTTCAGCTCCAGACCGGCCATGGCCCGGTCCAGTCGCCGGAGCACACCGGCGGGGCTGTCGTCGCTGTCGTAGGTGATGCCGCGCAGCAGCCCGCGCAGCTGGCCCATGCAGGCGGCGGCCTCGGTGTCGTGCCCGACGACGTCGCCGATCACCAGCACCGTGGCGCCGTCGGGCTGCTGGAACACGTCGTACCAGTCGCCGCCCACCTGCGCCTCCCGCGCCGCGGGTACGTACCGCACCGCGAAGTCCAGGTGGTCGGGGTTCGGTGGCTCGGACAGCAGGCTGCGCTGCAGGGTCAGCGCGGTGCGGGCCACCCGCCGGGAGCGGGCGTACAGCGCCTCCAGCAGGTTGTTGCGCAGCTCGCCGGCCTCGGCCAGCTCTGCCGGCGTCCAGGGCTCGGCGCGGTTGCGCACCGTCTCCCGCCAGCGGTCGAAGGACTTGCGCGGCGAGAGCCGCACGGAGTCGCCCTCCCGCTCGGCGATCGCCTTGTTGTGCGGGTCGCCGCCCCAGTCGACCGAGTGCACCTGTTCCGCGCGGGTCCAGATGACGTACTGCCCCTCGGGCAGCGGCAGGGCCAGCACGCCACAGGCCAACTCGGCCGGGGCGTCCAGCTGGGGCGCGACCAGGGGCAGCCGATCGGTGCTGACGACGTCGCTGGACTGCCGTCCGGCCCAGCGGGCCAGCACACCGGCCGTCTCCGGGGACAGTGGGACGCCGGCGCTGCCGGAGTGCCCCTGCAGGTTGACCACCACCGAGGAGGCCGGGACGACGTCGAGCAGACCCGGGCGGCCGAGCATGGTCTCCGCCAGCGGCCGGTCCTCGTCCAGCGCCGCAGCGGTCAGCCACGCCATCGTCGAGCGCACCCGCAGGGCCCGCCGGTGCTCCTCGTCCTCGGTCCGGTCGACCAGCCGCAGCGACAGCGCGGAACCCAGGAACTCCGCCGCAGCCCTGGTGGCATAGGGCGGGGCGTGCGGGCCGGTGTAGTGGTGACAGGCGATGAGCCCCCAGAGCTTCTCCCCGCGCATCAGCGAGATGGACATCGAGGCGCGCACGCCCATGTTCTGCAGGTACTCGCAGTGGATCGGCGAGACGCTGCGCAGCGTGGCGTAGGTGAGGTCGAGCGGCTGACCCGTCGCGGGCAGGTCGACCGGTTCCAGCGGCGACGGCGTGTAGTCGACGTCGGAGATCAGCCGGATCCAGCTCTTCTCGTACAGCGCCCGGGCCTGGGCCGGGACGTCCGAGGCGGGGTAGTGCAGCCCGAGGAAGGAGTTGAGCTCGGGGAGCTTCGCCTCGGCGACGACCTCGCCGTTGTACTCGGCGTCGTAGCGGTAGACCATCACCCGGTCGAAGCCGGTGAGCGCCCGTACCGCCTCGGCGGTGATGTCGAAGAGGCCCTGCAGCGAGCCGGCCCGGTTGAGGTCGGCGATCGTCCCGCGCACCGCCTGGTAGGTGTTCGGGAAGGAGAACGGCCGCGGACCGAAGGCAGGCTCGAGCTCGATGACCAGCGTGCTGGCCGAGGGGGTCACCGCCTGGTCGCTGAGCGGCGGGGCGGCTGCCGCGTCGGGGACGACGCTGCCGTCGGGGGCGTGGGTCGCCCGGTGCAGGATCGCGTCGACCGGGCAGGGGGTGCCGTCGCAGTCCAGGATCAGCTCGACCGGGTTGCGCTCGCGCAGGTCGCCGAACGCGCTGGCCGACCGCGCGATCGCCTCGGCCGGCGCCAGTCCGACGACGTCGGCGAGGGGACGCCCCAGGGCGTCGTCCCAGGCGATGCCGACGACGTTGGCGAGGTTGCGGGACACCTGACGGACCACCATGTCCGGCTCGCTGACCGCCAGCAGCACACCGCGGGGCTGGATGCTGCCGGGCACGTGGATCGGCTCGCGCTCGCAGTTGCTCAGGTCGACGGGCTCACCCGGCGCCAGCCAGGGACCGGCCTGTAGTTGGTCCGTCATGCGGAGGCCCCGTTCGTCGCCGGAGTGGAGGGCCGCCGCGTCTCGACGGGCTGGTGCTCTGCCGGCGCCCCGGTTCGCGGGCGGCGCGGCACGTCGGCGTCGTCGGCCACGCGGTCCCCGTCGGTCGTGGCGTCGTTCCCGGACCGGGCAGACGCTCGTCGAGCAGAAGTCATCAGCCTGTTGAGCTTAGGTCACCGTTGCGGCGGGCGAGTTCCGGAACCGGGTTCGTGGATGTGAGCCGCGCCGCACGCACGCCCAGGTGCAGCAGCAGCCGGTCGGCGCCGTCGGCGAGGTCGAGCCCGGTCAGCTCGGAGATCCGGCCGAGCCGGTAGTAGAGCGTCTGGCGGTGGATGCACAGCTGCGCCGCCGCGCGCTGCGGGCTGCCGGCGCAGTCCAGCCACACCTCGGCGGTGCCGGTGAGCACCGGGTCGGCCAGCAGGCGGGCCAGTGCGGGGTCCGGTCCGGGCAGCGCGGCCACCTGCCGCCACGGGCCGAGCTCGGACCAGGACGCCGCCGGGGCGAGCCGGGGGTCGACGGCGGCGACCCGCGCCGCGGTGCGCGCCTCGTGCCACTGGGCGGGCAGCTCCAGGCAGCCGCGCCGTGGCGCGGCGACGCCGGCCGTGCTACCCGCAGGCAACTGCCCCAGGGCAGCCGCACTCAGCGCCCCGGCCGGACGGGCGTCGGCGTCCCCGGGCAGGGGGAGCAGGACCGCCACCGCCGCGGCAGGCCCGCCGCCGGAGGGAAGGACCGCGCTGACCGCCCCGGCCCCGGGCGGCGTCCAGTCGGTGGGCAGCCCCGGTGGAGCCGGGTGCAGCGCCACCAGCGTCACCGTCGTCCGGTCGCCCCCCAGGGCGTCGGTCAGCTCCCGCAGCGACCGCCCGGGGGCGTTGCCGGTGAGTGCAGCGCGCAACGCCGCCGACAGGTCGGCGGTGCCGGGCCGGCCCTCCGCGAGCAGCCGACCGGCCTCGGCGGCCAGCGCCACCGCCTCGGCCAGGCCCGGGGCGGCCGGGTCCTCGACGTCGGTGCGGCCCTCGTCGAGCAGCCAGAGGTACCCCTGCAACCGCCCGCCCGCGCGCACCGGCAGGCACAGCCGGGTCAAGATGCCGGCCGCCGGGTCGGCCGGGACCCGCAGCGGGTCCAGGGCGTCGGCGATGCCGAACTCCTCGAACCGGTGACGCACCTCCGCCGTCGAGCCCCGACCGAGGATCGACCGCGCCCGGACGGCGTCCATCATGGCGCCGGCGCTGCCGGCCGCCGTGCTCGCCGGCTCGTCGTGCGCGCAGAACGCGAGCATCGTGAAGTCGCGGTCCTCCAGCGTCGCCGGGGCGGCGAGCAGACGGGACACCTCGTCCACCAGGTCCTGCAGGTCGTCGCGCACCGGGACCTCCTCTCGCCGTCTCAGACGATCGTACGAGGGTTCCCCGGCGAGTCCGGACATCTGTCGCTGGTGCGCGGTGGGTCGGCGTCCCTAGCGTTCGGGGCACCGCACCACCACGCAGCAGACCGCCCCGTCGGAGGCCCCCGTGCTCACCCAGAAGGCACTCCTCGCCGCCGCCCGCCGTCCCGGGCTCCGCCGCGTGGTCACCGGCACGCCCGTGACCCGCCGGGTGGTCGAGCGCTTCGTCGCCGGGGAGTCCCTCCCCGAGGCGATCGAGGTCGTGCAGGCCCTGTCCGCCGACGGCCTGGCGGTCACCCTCGACCACCTGGGCGAGGACGTGACCGACCGCAGCGAGGCCCGGCGCACCCGCGATGCCTACCTGGCCGCGCTCGAGGCCCTGGCGCCGCTGGGCCTGGGCCGGGCCGCCGAGGTGTCGGTGAAGCTGTCCGCCTTCGGCCAGGCGCTGCCAGTGGGTGGGGACGACCTGGCGCTGGAGCTGGTGCGCCCGGTCGTCGAGGCCGCCACGGCGCTGGGCACCACGGTGACCCTGGACATGGAGGACTCCCGCACGGTCGACGCCACCCTCGCCGTCCTGGCCGAGCTGCGGCGCGAGCACCCGGCCACCGGTGCGGTGCTCCAGGCGATGCTGCACCGCACCGAGGACGATGCCCGAGCCCTCGCCGTCCCCGGGTCGCGGGTGCGGCTGGTCAAGGGGGCCTACCACGAGCCGGCCTCGGTCGCGTACCAGGAGAAGGCGGACGTCGACGCCGCTTACGGCCGCTGCCTGGAGACGCTGGTCCGCGGGCCCGGCTACCCGATGGCCGGCACCCACGACCCGCGGTTCGTCCAGCAGACGCTGGACCTGGTCGCCGAGACCGGCCGCTCGTCCGACAGCTACGAGTTCCAGATGCTCTACGGCATCCGCCCCGACGAGCAGACCCGCCTCGCCGCCGAGGGGCACACCGTCCGGGCCTACGTGCCCTACGGCGGCGACTGGTACGGCTACTTCATGCGCCGCCTCGCCGAGCGCCCGGCCAACCTGCAGTTCTTCCTCCGCTCCCTCGCCACCAAGTCCTGAACCGCCCCACCAAAATGGCCATTTTGGTGCCACCCGTCTCCTGAGGAGCACCCCATGGACGCCGTCACCCAGGTCCCCGCGCCGCGCAACGAGCCGGTCGGCGACTACGCCCCCGGCTCGCCGGAGCGGGCCGCCCTCCAGCAGCGGCTCACCGAGCTCGCCGCCTCGCCGGTCGAGCTGACCGCCACCATCGGCGGGCAGCAGAAGACGGCCGGCGGCGCGGCCTTCGACGTCGTCGCCCCGCACCGGCACGCCCAGGTGCTCGGCACGTCGGCCGCCGCCACCGCCGCCGACGCCCAGGAGGCGGTGCGCTGCGCCAAGGACGCCGCCCCCGGCTGGT
The DNA here is from genome assembly GCF_026968025.1 of Modestobacter sp. VKM Ac-2978. NCBI lineage: Bacteria > Bacillati > Actinomycetota > Actinomycetes > Geodermatophilales > Geodermatophilaceae > Modestobacter > Modestobacter sp. VKM Ac-2978. Next base: position 129,715 of record NZ_JAPVBP010000002.1, read on the forward strand.
CGGAGCTGTCCTTCGACGACCGGGCGGCGGTGTTCCTCAAGGCCGCCGACCTGCTCGCCGGGCCGTGGCGGCAGACCCTCAACGCCGCCACGATGCTCGGGCAGAGCAAGACGGCGTTCCAGGCCGAGATCGACGCCGCCTGCGAGCTGATCGACTTCTGGCGCTACAACGTGCACTTCGCCCGCCAGGTGCTGGCCGAGCAGCCGGTCTCCGGCCCGGGCGTCTGGAACCGCGTCGACCACCGCCCGCTGGAGGGCTTCGTCTACGCGGTCACCCCGTTCAACTTCACCGCCATCGCCGGCAACCTGCCCACCGCGCCGGCCCTGATGGGCAACACGGTCATCTGGAAGCCGGCCCCCACCCAGCAGTTCGCCGCGCACTTCCTGATGCGGCTGCTCGAGGCCGCCGGCCTGCCGCCGGGTGTGATCAACATGCTGCCGGGCGACGGGGTCGCGGTCTCCGACGTGGTGCTCGCCGACCGCGACCTGGCCGGCATCCACTTCACCGGCTCGACCCCGGTGTTCCAGCACCTGTGGCGCACGGTGGGGGAGAACATCGCCGGCTACCGCGGCTACCCGCGGATCGTGGGGGAGACCGGCGGCAAGGACTTCATCGTCGCCCACCCCTCCGCCGACCCGGACGTGCTGCGCACCGCGATGATCCGCGGCTCCTTCGAGTACCAGGGCCAGAAGTGCTCGGCGGCGTCGCGGGCCTACGTGCCGCGCAGCCTCTGGGGCCGGATCCGTGACGACCTGATCGGCACCGTCGAGGAGATCCCGATGGGCGACGTCACCGACTTCTCCAACTTCATGGGCGCGGTCATCGACCGGAAGTCGTTCACCAAGCTGTCGAAGGTGCTGGAGTCGGCGAAGGACGACGACGCGCTCACCGTCGTCGCCGGCGGGACGGCGGATGACAGCGAGGGCTTCTTCGTGCGGCCGACCGTCATCGAGGGCACCGACCCCGAGCACGACGTCTTCACCACCGAGTACTTCGGCCCGGTGCTGGCGGTGCACGTCTACGACGACGCCGACTACGACACAGTGCTGAGGCAGATGGAGTCGGTGGCGCCCTACGCGCTGACCGGTGCGGTCATCGCCCAGGACCGGACGGCGATCGCGCACGCCCAGCGGTTCCTGCGGCACGCGGCCGGCAACTTCTACGTCAACGACAAGCCCACCGGCGCCGTCGTCGGCCAGCAGCCCTTCGGCGGTGGCCGCGGCTCGGGCACCAACGACAAGGCCGGCGCGGCGCAGAACCTGCTGCGCTGGACCAGCACCCGGTCGCTCAAGGAGACGTTCGTCCCGGCGACCGACCACCGCTACCCGCACATGGGGTAGCAGCCGCAGCGTTGATCATCGGCGAGTGGCTGCCCGCGCCGGCCAGCCACTCGCCGATGGTCGACAGCTCAGCGGGGGAGGGGGATCTGCCGCTCGTCGCAGAGCTCGGCGAGCATCTGGCCGACCGTCTCCTCCACCGAGCCCTCCCCGGGCACCACCGCGCCCGGCTCGTCGTCGCCCAGCGGCTGCAGGGTGTCCAGCTGGCTGCGCAGCAGGGTCGGCGGCATGTAGTGCCCCTTGCGCGCGGCGAGCCGCTCGGTGAGCACCTCCTCGGAGGTGTCGGCGTGCGCGAACCACACCGAGGGGTGGCCGTCGCAGAGCAGGTCGCGGTAGCTGCGCTTGAGCGCGGAGCAGGTGAGGATGAACGACGTCCCGGCGGCCTCGTGCTCGCCGATCAGCTCGGCCATGCGGCGCAGCCACGGCCAGCGGTCCTCGTCGTCCAGCGGGGTGCCACTGCGCATCTTCTCGACGTTCTCCGGCGGGTGCAGGTCGTCGCCCTCGATGAACTCCCACTGCAGGCGGCGGGCGAGCTCGTTCGCGACGGTCGACTTGCCGGAGCCGGAGACCCCCATGACGACGATCGAGGTGGTCGCCGGGATGCTGTCCGTGGTTTCCATGCCCCGACCGTATTGAGTCGAGGGAGGAGTTGGGAACCGGGACGGGGGCACGGGACGTGACGACGACGGGGCGACGGTCCTCGCTGTGGCGACTGCCGGCCGTCCGCTCCCTGGTCGCGCTCAACGCCCTCGGGTTCCTCAGCTACTCGCTGCTGCTGTCGGCGCTGCCCGCGCACGCCGCCGCGCTGGGCGCCGGGCTCACCGCTGCCGGCTCGGTGACCACGGTGTTCCTGGTGGCCACCGTGCTCGCCCAGACGGCGGTGCCGGCGCTGGTCGCCCGGCTGGGCATCGGCCCGGTGTTGGCCGGCGGGCTGATCGCGCTGGGGGCGCCGTCCCCGCTCTACCTGCTGGCCGACGACGTGCGCTGGTTCGCCGTCGTCTCGGTGGTGCGCGGGGTGGGGTTCGCGGTGCTCACCGTGCTCGGCTCGACGATCGCCGCCCAGGCTGTGCCGCCGGAGCGGCGCGGTGAGTCGATCGGCATCTACGGGCTGGCGATCTCGGTGCCGACGCTCGCGGCGGTGCCCGGCGGGACGGCGCTCACCCTGGCCGGCCACTTCCCGTGGGTCGCCGCGATGGCGGCCGCGCCGGTGCTCGCGCTGGTGTTCGTGCCGGGGTTGGTGCGGGCGCTCGGCCCGCCGGAGGTGTCCGCCCCGGGTGGGTCGCGGGCGGCCGTGTGGGCCGCAGCGGCGCCGTCGCTGGTGCTGCTGGGGGTGACCCTGGCCGGTGGTGGGCTGGTCACCTTCCTGCCGATCGAGCTGCCCGACGGCGCGCTGGCGGTGGTGGCGCTGCTGGTCTTCGGGGTCAGCACCGCTCTGTTCCGGTGGGGCGCCGGGGTGCTGGTCGACCGGCTGGGGGCGCGGGTGCTGCTGCCGGCCACGCTGGCCAGCGGGGTCGTCGGGATGCTGCTGGTGGCGCTGGGACTGCGGGTCGAGGGCGCCGGTGGGGCCGCGGCCGTGCTGATCGGGGCCTTCGCCCTGGGCGTCGCCTACGGCGCGGTGCAGAACCTGACCCTGGTGATCGCGCTGGCCCGGGCCGGGGCCGGGCAGACGACGACGGTCAGCGCCGTGTGGAACGCCTGTTACGACACCGGCACCGCGATCGGCGCGCTGGCCGTCGGGGCGGTGGCCGCGCAGGTCGGGCTGTCGCTGAGCTACGTGTTCGTGGCGGTGCTGCTCGCATTGGCGCTGCCGCTGGCGGTCACGTTGCCCCGCGCACTGCGCGCCACGAGCTGAGCGCTGCCGGCTGGGCTCAGCCGGCGGACGCCTGGTCGCCCAGCCGCTGCCGGGCCGCCTCGGCCAACCGCTCCACGGTCTGCACCTCGGCGGCGGCCTCCCGCAGCCAGGTGCGCAGCCCGTCGACGTCGTACCGGTTGCGGTCGCGCAGCTGGCCGAGCAGCACCTGCCGGGCGCTGGACTGGGCGCGCATCGCCGTCGGCAGGGTGCGGCCGGTGCGGCGGGCCCGGGTGGTGAGGCCGGCGCCGAGGAAGACCAGCTCCCGGACGTCGGACAGCCCGGCGAGGAGCGCCTCGGCGTCCTCGGGCCGGCCGTCGGCCAGCAGCTGCAGGTACTCGTCGGCGCGGCGGGCGCCGGCGTCGGCGGGCTTCTCAGACGGTGCGGTCACCCCTCCACTGTCCCTCACCGGCCGGACCACTGCGGCGGCCGCTTCTCCAGGTACGCGGCGATCCCCTCGCGCCGGTCCTCGCTCAGGTAGGGGTTCGGTCCGACGTCCAGACGCAGCGCCGCGGCCAGCGGCAGCTCGAGCCCCTTGACCGCGGTCTCCTTCATCCGGCGCACCGAGATCGGGGCGTTGCCGGCGATCCGCTCGGCGAGGGCCAGGGCCGTGGGGAGGACGTCGTCGACCGGGACGACGCGGTTCACCAGCCCCCAGCGGGCGGCGTCCTCGCTGGTGACGTACTCGCCGGTGAAGAGCATCTCCAGCGCGATGCCGGTCGGGATGCGCTTGGGCAGCACGACGGACCCGTAGTTGGCGCCCATGCCGATCGTCGCCTCCGGCAGGCCGAGCTTGATCCCGGGTGCGGCGATCCTGATGTCACAGGCCAGCGCCAGCTCGAAGCCGCCGGCGACGGCGTGCCCGCCGAGGGCGGCGATCACCGGCACGTACGTCTCGCCGAGCACCTCGAAAAGGTTGCGCCCGGGGCGGTTCATCGGTGGCCGGAAGGGCTCCCCGCGCTGGTCGCGCTCCCGGATCTCCTTGAGGTCGAACCCGGCGCAGAAGGCCGGCCCGTTCCCGGTGAGCACGATGGCCCGGACGTCGGCGTCCTCGGCGCAGGCGAGCAGCTCGTCGACCAGGTCGGCCTGCAACGCCGAGGACAGCGCGTTGCGCCGCTCGGGCCGGTCGAGGGTCAGTACGCGGACGTGCCCTCGGGTCTCGACGGTCAGTCCCGACTCGCGGCGCTGCGGTTCGCTCATGGCCGCGATCCTGCCCGCACCGGTCAGGTCCGGCAGGTCAGGCGGAGGGGAGCTCGCCGGTCTGCACGAACTGCTCGGCGATGTCGCGGACCTTCCGGTTGGTCTCCATCGACAGCTCGGCCAGGGCGGAGAACGCCCGGTCGGCCGGCCACTTGTAACGCTCCATCAGGATGCCCTTGGCCTGGTCGATGACCGCCCGGGAGTCCAGGGCCGCGCGCAGGTGCTCGGCGCGCCCGACGGCGGTCTCGTAGAGGTACATGTTCGACACCGGGACCACGGCGTAGGCCGCGAACCGGGCCGCGGTCCGACGGGTCTGCTCGTCCAGTGGCCGGGAGGTGCGCGCGTAGACGTTCAGCCCGCCGGTGATCAGCTCCTGCGGCGGCAGCGGGAAGGACAGCACCCCGCGGCACCCGCGCTCGGCAGCGGCCTGCGGGAACGGGCCCCACCGCTGCTCCGCGGCGGTGTCCAGCAGCTCGACCACCGCACCCGTCGTCGCCGCCTCCATGCAGGGCCCGGAGCCCTGCGCGTACTGCACGAGGTCCAGGTCGAGGGCGAGGGGGTCGCTCGCGGCAACGGTCGACGAGCGGCCGTCGGCGACGATGGTGACCGAGATCGCGGGGTCTCCGGAGAGCACCCGGGCGGCCAGGTCGGTGACCCGCTGCAGCACCGACTCCAGGGAGTGCTCGGCGAACGACAGCCGGCCCAGCTCGTCGAAGGCGAGCTGGACCAGGTCGGCGTCGGGATCAGGGGTGGGGCGAGTCAACGTGGTACTCCGGCGGCAGGTGGCACCGGACAGCAGCATGCGCCGGCGGAGAGACGGGCCCTGGGAGACCACCGAGGACCCGCCGAGGACGGGGTCGAGGACCCCGCTGCCGCACGCCGGCTGTGTGACGTTGTGGCACCCGGAGCATAGCCGGGGCCGGTGAACGAGTCGGGCCGCGTGCGAACGGTGTCGATCATGCTCCGGCAGGTAGCGTTGTCATCGGTGCCGTCATCGGTGCCGTCATGCGGCACTGACGTGCGTCAGACAGCGGCGTGCACGCGAGCGGGGCCTCAGTGCGGGGCCCTCGCCGAGGTCGCCATCCCCGGTGCTCCACCGACCGGAGGTCGACCTGTCCATCTCTGACGGACCCCTGTCCCGTGACGCCACCGACGCGCTCGCACGCCTGGGCAACCTGGCGCTGCGGGACCACTCGATGGAGTCGGTGCTGCAGGCCGTCGCCGACCTGGTCAAGCAGGTGCTGCCGGGCGAGATCGAGGCATCGATCTCGCTGCTGGTCAACGACAAGGCGACGACCACGGTCTACACCGGCCAGCTCGCCCTGGACCTGGACGAGAGCCAGTACGGCCGCGGCTACGGCCCCTGCCTGCACGCTGCCTCGACCGGCGAGCTGGTCGAGATCGCCGACGCGCGCGTCGAGGACCGCTGGCCCGACTACGGCCAGGCCGCCTGGCAGCGGGGCAGTGGCAGCTCGCTGTCGGTGCCGCTGCCCGTCCAGGAACAGGTGGCGGGCGCCCTCAACATCTACGCCCGCAAGCCGTACGCCTTCGACGAGGAGGCCCGGTCGGCCGCGGTGCGGTTCGCCCCCTATGCCGGGGTCGCAGTGGGGAACATGTACGCGTACCAGGGCGCCCGGGAGATGGCGGAGAACCTGCAGATCGCCCTGGAGTCCCGGGCGGTGATCGACCAGGCCAAGGGCATCCTGATGGAGCGGCACAAGCTCACCGCCGACCAGGCGTTCCAGGCGCTGGCCGCGGTCTCCATGCGGCGCAACCGCAAGGTCCGGGAGATAGCCGAGACGCTCGTCCGCACGGGGGAGTTCCGGGTCGACGGCCCGGCGGCCGGCTGAACGTCCGCTGCCCCCGATCCGGTTGGGCCACGACGCGCACGGGCAGAACCCGAGCAGGGGCCGTCTGCGTGCCGGCACACAGAGGACCCCAGGCTCGGTGGTCGAGACGCCGGCCACCGGGCCGCTCCCATCCGCGGACGGCGTCCGGGCCGAACACCCTCCGGTCGCGTCGTCCCCCTGCCCCCGGGTCGGCGCGGCTGCCCGGCCGAGGCGGGACGCGCAGGGCGTGGACCTGCCAGGCTGCGCCCGTGCCTCCGTCCACCGTCGTGCGCCCGGCAACGCCGGACGAGGCCGGCTTCCTCACCGAGCTGGCTCTGCGCAGCAAGGCGTACTGGGGCTACCCGGCCGACTTCCTGGCGGCCTGCCGCGCCCACCTCACCGTCGACCCGGCCGACTGCGACGGTGCCTCCGTGCGCGTCGCCGAGTGCGGCGGCCAGGTGCTCGGGTTCTGGCGCCTCGCGCCCACGGACGACCCGGTGCGGGGAGAGCTGACCGACCTGTTCGTCGAGCCACGGGCGATCGGCAGCGGCGTCGGCCGGCTGCTGGTGACCGACGCCGTGGCGCACGCCCGAGCCCGCGGCTGGCGCACGCTGGAGCTCGACGCCGACCCACGCGCCGAGGCCTTCTACCGGAACCTCGGCGCGGTGCGGATCGGGCTCTCGCCCAGCACGGCGTCACCGGGTCGCTCCCTGCCCCGGATGTCGCTGGCCGTCCCGGCGCGCCACCACGTCGTCTGCGGGGCGCTCGTCCGGGAGGGCCGGGTCCTCCTGGGGCACCGGGCGGCGGGTCGTCGCTGGTACCCCGACGTGTGGGATCTGCCCGGCGGGCACGTGGAGGACGGCGAGAGCGAGCTTGCCGCGCTCCGCCGTGAGCTGCGGGAGGAGGTGGGCGTGCAGGTGGCGGGCGTGGACCCCGAGCCGGTCGCGCGGCTGCTCGACGAGGACCTGCAGTTGGCGGTGTGGTCCGTGCGCGACTGGGCGGGTGAGCCGGTGAACTGCTGCCCGGAGGAGCACGACGAGCTGCGCTGGGTTGCCCCGGACGAGCTGGCGGAGCTCAGCCTGGCGGACGCCCGGTACGTCGACCTGCTCGGCGGACTGTGCACAGGCGAGGGGTGACGCCGTCCTCGGCAGTGGCCGCGGAGCCCGCAGCCGACCACGTTCCAGACGTGTCGCCTGTTGCAGGCGTCCTCTGATGATCGAGCTGGGGGGAGGGCCTGGCAGGGGGTGCTCGACGGGCTAGGGACGACGGCCGATCCGGGTCAATGTCCACAGGGCGCATCGGCGGCAGATGAACACCCCAGGGGTGCCCCCCAACTCGTGCACTGCCGAGTGAGGAAGCTGTCGCCCGCAACAGCCACAAGGCACCAGCTCCGCACCCGGGGGCGTCGGCCGCCCAAGGGACTTCACGTCAAGACCGACATCAGGTCGTCGGCCGTCGGAGACCCAGCCACGTCGTCGTCGGCCTCCTGCCAGTTGGGGCCGCCGTCGGAGCAGACGAGCGTCAGGTCCACGTCAGCATCCTCGCGCAGTCCGTCCAGCTGTGGGTGCACGAGTGAGTCGACGTCGACCCGGCCGGCGGGTCGTCCGCGCGTCGGCGGAGAGGGCCACGCGCAACGGAACTGGAGACACCAGCCTGCAGGAAACGACGAAGCGGCGACGTCCGTGGACATCGCCGCTGGTCGTGGCAGTGCGTGTGCGCCATCAGGGACTCGAACCCCGAACCCGCTGATTAAGAGTCAGCTGCTCTGCCAATTGAGCTAATGGCGCGTGTCGCTCGACGTGGTCGGGCAACAGGAGAGGACTCTACACGCCGATCCGGCTCCACCGTCCGATGGGGTCGGGTCATCCACGTCACGTGTTGCGGCGCACAACGAACTGTCAGCAGGAGCGTGGAGACTGGGCGACGGTGCGGACGCCCGCCGGGAAGGCCCCGGTCGGCGCGCACCGGAACAGGGGACAGGTCTTCGTGGGTTCGCAGCAGGCGAGACGGTTCGCTGCAGTGCTCATCGCCGCGTTGCTCGCCGTGCTGGCGGCCTGCTCGGGGTCGTCGTCCGAGGCCGCGCCGGACGACGCGGCCGGGTCGCCGACCGCCACACCCGTCGCGCCCGCCGTGGTGACGGTGAGCCTGGCCGACGGGGCCGCCGACGTCCCACCGACCACCCCGCTGGAGGTCACCGTCACCGGTGGCGAGCTGGGCGACGTCACCGTCGCGGACGCCACCGGCGCCGAGCTGACCGGCAGTCTCGAGCCCCTGGCGGGCGATCCGTCCACCGCCGTGTGGACGTCGGAGGGCGAGCTGGACTACGGCACGAGCTACACGGTCACCGCCACGGCCGCCAACGCCGCCGCCGCCGAGAGCACCGCCACCTCGACCTTCACCACGGTGACCCCGGAGACGCTGTCCACCCCGGGCATCGGCCCGCTGGACGGCACCACCGTGGGTGTCGGCATGCCGATCCGGGTCTTCTTCGACGAGCCGGTCGCCGACCAGGCCGCGGTGGAGAGCCACCTCCTCGTCACCAGCAGCACGCCCACCGACGGGGTCTGGAACTGGGTGCGCGACGACGAGGTGCACTTCCGGCCCTCCACCTACTGGCCGGCCGACACCGAGGTGACGCTGGAGGCCGACCTGTACGGGGTCGACTTCGGGGAGGGCGTCTGGGGCGAGAAGGACCGCACCGTCTCCTTCAGCGTGGGGGAGCGGCACGTCTCCGTCGCCGACGCCGCGGCCCACACCCTGACCGTCCACGACGGCGATCAGCTCGTGCAGACCTTCCCGATGAGCGCCGGCGACGCGGAGAACCCGACGCACAACGGTGCGCACGTCGTCCTGGAGAAGTTCGCCGACATCACCATGGACTCCTCGACGTTCGGCCTGGCCGTCGACGCACCCGGTGGCTACCGCACCGACGTCGAGTACGCGACGCGCATCTCCAACAACGGCGAGTTCGTGCACGCCGCCCCGTGGTCGCTGGCCGACCAGGGCTCGCGGAACGTGAGCCACGGCTGCATCAACCTGGCCACCGAGAACGCGAAGTGGTTCTACGACTTCTCCCAGCCCGGTGACGTCGTCGAGGTCGTCAACTCGATCGGCGGCACGCTGACCGCCGCCGACGGCGACATCTACGACTGGGCCATCCCGTGGGAGGAGTGGACGGCGGGCAGCGCGCTGTCCTGAGCATCCGGGCACCCGGCCGGCGCCGGCCGGGTCAGTGCCACACGTCGGGTTCCGGTTCCGGCGTGCGACCTGCGGTCAGCCGGGTGACCAGCGACTCGGCGACCCGGTAGACCGCCAGCGCCACCGCGATCACCCCCGCCGGCGGGACGACGACCGGAGCGGCCAGCACCGAGAGGGCCAGCACCCGCGGGGCGTCGCGCCACCAGCCCGCCCGCCGCACCGGGTTGACCAGCGCCCCCCAGCGGACGCCGCACCACATCAGCCAGCGGCGCAGCGGCGGTACTCCGAGCTCGCGCATCACCCGCCGGAAGACCCCGTCGGCGTCCCGGGCGGAGACCAGCCCGCCGGGCACCGCGACGTCGGTCAGCCAGTCGTGCAGGACGGCGGCCGGGGTGTAGCGCCCGGAGCGCGGGAAGAGCCACACCACGACGCGGGGCACCGAGGCGAAGTCGGTCCGGAAACCGGGTGGGACGACGAAGGTGTCCCGGTCACCGCGGTAGACCAGGGGCGCCAGCACCTCCCACGTGTTGTCGGTGGCCCGGCGCACGGCGAGGGCGAGGGAGTCGAAGGGCACGGTCGGGAGGATCCCCCCGCGCACCGTCCCCGACACCCGCCCCGCCCGGATCGCCGGTCGCGGCCGGATGGTGAGGTGACCGGGTGAGACCGGACCGGAAGTCGGGAGACCGTTTCGACAGGAGTGCCGCGTGAACCGGTGGTTGTGGCTGACCGGTGCGATCGTCGTCGAGGTCGCCGCGACCCTCGCGCTGCGCGCGGCCACCGAGCAGGCCGCCTGGTACCTGCCGGTGGTCGTCGGCTACGTCGCCTCGTTCCTCTTCCTGGCCGGTGCCCTGCGTCAGGGGATGGCCATCGGCGTCGCCTACGGCATCTGGGGTGCCAGCGGGGTGGTGCTCACCGCCGTCGCCGCGGCCTCCCTGTTCGGTGAGCCGCTGACCCCGCTGATGGGCCTGGGCTTCGCGGTCATCGTCGCCGGGGTGCTGCTCGTGGAGCTCGGCGCGCAGCGCGCCGAGCAGTCGCCCGCACGGATGGGGGAGGGACGGTGACCTGGCTGTTCCTGGCCGCGGCCATCGGCTGCGAGGTGGCTGCCACCATGTCGCTGCGCGCCTCCGACGGTCTGCGCGACAAGCGCTGGGCCCCGCTGATCGTCCTGGGGTACCTGGCCTGCTTCTCCTTCCTCACCCTCGCGCTGAAGGCGGGGCTGGCCGTCGGCGTGGCCTACGGCATCTGGGTCGCCAGCGGCGTCGCGTTGACCGCCGTGCTCGCGCACCTCGCGTTCCGCGACCCGCTCACCCGGACGATGGGGGCCGGCATCGCGCTCATCGCGGTGGGCGTCCTGCTCGTCGAGCTCGGCGCCCATTGAGCGACTCTGTCCACCACATCGTCTGCTGTGGCTATCATCGCCGCGTGACGATGCTGGAGGACGGCGCGGCCGTGACGTCGGCGGGAGATGGCGCGCCCGCGGTCGACGAGTCCGCCGCGCTCACTGCGGCGGCGTGCATGTTCCGCAGCCTGGGTGACCCGGCCCGGCTGGCGATCGTGCGGCACCTGACCCTCGGCGAGCACAAGGTCGTGGAGCTGACCGAGCACCTGGGCCTGGCCCAGTCGACGGTGTCGGCACACCTGTCCTGCCTGCGCGACTGCGGGCTGGTCACCTCCCGGCCCCAGGGTCGTGCCTCGATGTGGTCGCTGACGACCGCCCCTCAGCTGCTGGCGCTGCTCGCCGCGGCCGAGCAGCTGCTCTCCGCCACCGGCGACGCCGTCGCGCTGTGTCCCACCTACGGCCAGCGGAGCCGGTCGTGATCGTCGTTGCGCTCGTCCTCTACGTCGTCGCACTGGTCGTGCTGTTCGGCGTGCGGTCATGGGTCCAGCACCGGCGCACCGGCTCGGCCGGCTTCCACGGCATCTCCGGCACCCCCGCCCGAGCCGGGTGGTGGGGCGGTGTGCTGTTCGTGGTCGCGCTGGTGCTCGGCCTGGCCGGCCCGCTGCTCGCCGTCCTCGGCGTGACCAGCACTCATCCGCCGGTGGCAGTCCAGGTCCTCGGCCTGGTGCTGGCGTCGGCCGGGTTCCCCGCGACGCTGGCCGGCCAGACCGGCATGGGCAATTCATGGCGGATCGGCGTCGACCCGGCCGAGCGCACCGGACTGGTCACCGGCGGGGTCTTCGCCCAGGTCCGCAACCCGGTCTTCGCGGCGATGGTCACCGCGCAGGCGGGTGTCACGCTGATGGTCCCCTCGCCGGTCAGCGTGGCGGCGCTGGTCGCCTTGGTCGTGGCGGTCGAGCTGCAGGTGCGCACGGTCGAGGAGCCGTACCTGCGTGCCGTGCACGGCGAGGTCTACACCGACTACGCCGCCAGGACGGGCCGCTTCCTGCCCGGCATCGGCCGACTCGCCCCCGCCGTGCCCACCCAGGGGGTCTCCGCGTGACCGCCCGGCCGATCGCCCTGAGCGAGGCCGAGACCGAACGGCTGACCCGCCGCGGGCTGCGCCTGGCGCAGTTCACCGTGGTCTACAACGTCGCCGAGGGTGCCGTCGCGATCACCGCCGGCCTGCTCGCCGGGCTGGTGTCCCTGGTGGGCTTCGGCGTCGACTCCGGCATCGAGTCCCTCGCCGCCGTCCTCGTGGGGCTGCGGCTGGCGGCCCGGCTGCGGCACGGCAGCACCGACGAGGACAAGGAGCGTCGCGCGCTCAAGGCCGTGGCGATCACCTTCTTCGTCCTGGCCGCGTACGTGCTGATCGAGGGTGTCCGCAGCCTGCTCGGCGACGAGGAGCCGAACACCTCCACCGTCGGGCTCGTCCTGCTGGCCGCCTCCATCGTGGTCATGCCGCTGCTGGCCCGCGCCAAGCGCCGCGTCGGGCTGGCGCTCGGCGGCGACCCGCTGGTCCTCGCCGACGCGGCCGAGACCCGGATCTGCGTGCTGCTGAGCATCTCCACCCTCGCCGGGCTGGGGCTCTACGCGCTCACCGGCGCCGCCTGGCTCGACCCGGTCGCCGGCTTCGTCATCGCGGCCTTCGCCGTCCACGAGGGCCGGGAGGCGTGGGAGGGCGAACTCGTCGAGGACGACGACGACGACTGAGGGGCGTCAGGACTCCCGGTACCACTCGGTGAAGGTCTCCCCGCCGTCCGTGGAGGCCAGAACCGCGCCCTCGACGGCGACGTAGACGTCCTGCCCGTCCACGGTCAGCGCCTCCGGCGGGCCCCCGGCGCTGCCGCGCTCGGCCCAGGTCCGGCCCCCGTCGGCGCTGCCGAACACCGTTCCGTCGGGGGAGACGCCCACCGCAGAGCTGCCGTCGGCGGCGATGTCGACCAGGACCAGCAGCGGTGCGTCCGGGACGGCGGTGAAGGTGCCCCCGGCGTCCTCGCTCACCACCAGACCGGCTTCGGTGGTGGCGAGCACCCGCTGCGGATCAGCCGGGTCGGCGGCGAGGTCGGCGAGCCGCAGCTGGCCGCGGTCGGCCCACTCGACGCCGTCCTCGCTGACCAGCAGCCGGCCGCCGCTGTAGCCGTAGACGACGCCGTCGGCCGCGTCCAGTGCGTGGAAGTCGGCCTCCCCGGCCAGCGACAGGGTCTCCCAGGTCTGCCCGCCGTCGGTGCTCTCGAGCAAGCCCAGGTTCGCCGGGCCCTCCTGCCCGTCGCCGGGGTGGCCGCTGGCCAGGTAGCGCTCCGGGCCGACGACCGTGAAGCCCATGAAGTCCTGCACCCGGTCGGCGATCCGGGTCAGCTCCCCGTCCGGGGAGATGCGCACCAACCCGTGGTGCGTCCCGGCGACCAGGGCGTCGTCGGCCGGGTCGATGCCCAGCCCGTGCACGTGCTCGAGGGTCACGTCCGCCGGGGAGGCGTGGGTGCCCTCGTCGTGGCTGTGCGCCTCGCCGTCGGCTGCGACCTGGTCTCCGGCAGTGGCGTCGGTGCCGCACCCGGCGAGGAGCAGTGCCCCGGCCGCGGCGGCACCGACCAGCACCCGCCGCCGTGGACCCGTGGCGGCTGCGGGGACGGATCGAGCGGCTCGGGACGGCAGGACAGACGGTGACATGAGCTCCCCACAGAGACCGGACGGGCGTACTGCTCCACACAGCATCCGCCGCCGGCCGGGCCGGCGGCGCCGAGACGGACGGAGGCCCCGGTCAGCGAACTGACCAGGGCCTCCGGGTGGGGTGAGTGACGGGACTTGAACCCGCGACATCCAGGATCACAACCTGGCGCTCTACCAGCTGAGCTACACCCACCATGCACACCGGGCGGCTGGCGAGAGCCGACCCGGTGGACGAGAACACGATACCGGAGGCGGTCAGCTCTCCGACGAGGCCGGGGTCGGGGCCGGCTCGGTGTCGACCGCGAGCAGTGGAGCGAAGGCGGCCACGACGTCGGTGGCCGCCGCCTGGGCCTGGTCGCTGCTGGGGCCCGGCTCGGGCACGAAGAGGGTCTGCCGGTAGTACGCCAGCTCCCGGATCGACTCCAGGATGTCGGCCAGCGCCCGGTGGGCCAGGCCCTTGGGCGGCTGGGCGAAGTAGACCCGGGGGAACCAGCGGCGGCCGAGCTCCTTGATCGAGGAGACGTCGATCATCCGGTAGTGCAGGTGGTCGTCGAGTTCGGGCATGTCCCGGGCGAGGAAGCCGCGGTCGGTGCCGATCGAGTTGCCGCACAGCGGGGCGGTGCGGCGCTCGGGGACGAACCGCTTCACGTAGGCGAGCACCAGGGCCTGGGCCTCCTCGAGGGTGACCGTGGAGGCGCGCACCTCCTCGGTGAGCCCGGACTTGGCGTGCATCTCGGTGACCACGTCGGCCATGCCGGCCAGGTCGGAGTCCTCGGCGTGGATGATCACGTCCAGACCCGCGTCGAGCACGTTCAGCTGGGAGTCGGTGACCACGACCGCGACCTCGATGAGCTTGTCGCTGGCCAGGTCGAGCCCGGTCATCTCACAGTCGATCCAGACCAGGTTGTTCGCTGCGCTGTCGGCCACGGTCGCGACCCTACGCACCGCTCGGCGGACCACCGGCCACACCCGCCCCACCGCTCCCGGTCCGCTCCGGCAATCGGGTCTCCGGGCCATCTCCCGCCGCTACAGTCCGGGCTCCTGCACCGACCTCGCGGAGCCGCTCGTGTCCTCCAGCACCTCCCTCACCCCGCGCTCCGACACGGCGGTGCCGGCACCGGCCTCGCCGGGCGCCGCGTTCCGGCACCCGATCGCGCTCCTGCGTTGGCTCTGGCAGGCCTACCTGACCCCCGGCCGCCCCGGCCGGCCCACCAGCCAGGACGAGCTGCGCTGGGTCTACACGGCCTGGCTGGCTGCGTTCGCGCTGAAGATGCTCGGCTCCTCCTGGGACGTCTCCTGGCACTTCAAGTGGCTGCGCGACGACCTGGCCCCGCCGCACCTGCTCAACTCGGCCGGCACCGTGCTCGTCGTCGCCCTCGTCGTCTTCCACAGCTACAGCGGCTACGGCGTCGACCGGCGGGCACTGCAGCTCATGCAGGCCGGCATCGGCACCTTCCTGGTCGCCGTCCCGATCGACGTCCTCAACCACCGCATCAACGGGCTGGACATCACCAGCTGGAGCCCCAGCCACGCGCTGCTGTACGTGGGGACGGCGATCATGCTCGCCGGTGCCATCCGGGGCTGGTGGCTCTACGCGGCACCCGGCCGGCTGCGCGACCTGGTGTCGCTGGGGCTGTGGCTGTTCTTCGTGGAGAACGTGCTCTTCCCCAACCAGCACCAGGAGTACGGCGTGCTGTCCCTGGCCGACTACCGCGCCGGCCGCACCACCGCCGAACCGCAGCTGCTCGACTTCGCCGCCTCCCAGGGGCAGACCCCGATCCAGTTCATGCTCCCGGTGCCCGCCTGGGTGCACCCGGCCTGGTTGGTCTGCGCCGGGCTGCTCGCCCTGGTGGTGGCCCGCAGGACCGTGGGCCTGCGCTGGACGGCGACGACCCTGGCCGGGGTCTACCTGGCCTACCGGGCGGTGACCGGGCTGCTGCTGGACGCCACCGGCTTCCCGCCCTCGGTGCTGCCGCTGATGCTGCTGGCCGGCGCGGTCCTCGTCGACCTGGCCGTGCTCGCCCGGGTCCCGGGCTGGCTGGCCGGCCTGGCCGTCACCGGGGGAGTGGCCGCCGCGGCGGTGGTCCAGTCGACGCTCGACGTCATCCCGCCGTGGAACTGGTCGGCCCTGCCCCTGGTGGCCGTCGGCCTCGCCGCGCTGTGGGGCGCACTGGACGTGCTGACCAGGAGCTCCTGGTGGGTCCGCTGGCAGGCGCCGCTGGAGCCGGGCCGCCCCTCGGCCGGGGACACGCCGGTCGCGGTCACGGACGGCGGCGCGTCCTCGCGCTGAGCCCGGGACGGGCCGGTCGATGACGTAACGTCGAACCGGTCCGCCGCCCAGCCGCCGCGGCGCCCGCCGCGGCCGCACCCGTCCCGCCGCGCCCCGCTGCCTGCCCCTGGAGAGTCCGTGCTGATCCTCACGCCGACGCCGCTGCAGACAGCGGCCGAGCGTGCGTTCTTCGCCGAACTCGCCGGCTGGGACACCGGCAGCGGCGTGCGCGGTGCGGTGATGGCCGCACTGCCGGTCGTCGAGGGGCCGATGCAGCGCCGGCAGTCCGACGCGGTGCTGTTCGTGCCCGAGGGCGTCGCCGTCGTCCGGGTGGTCGAGGTGGAGCGCCAGTCCGGCGTCGTCACCGCCTCACCCGAGGGCGCCTGGACCATCGGTCCCGGCGACGGCCCCGGTGAGGTGCTCCAGCTGGCCGGTGGGGGCTCCAACCCACTCGACGGCCTGATGCGGTCGGGCATGCACGCCGCGGTGACGCTGCGGCAGGCCGGGCTGGAGCCCGGGCGGATCGCCCGGCTCACCGTCCTCACCGGCTCGGTGACGGGACTGCTGCCGGCCGACGGCGACCTGGGCGAGGGTGACCAGGTCGCCCTCCTGGACTCGGGCTCGCTGCAGCTCGGGGTCGCCCGCGCGGCCCGGCACGCGGGCACGGACAACCCCCGACTGTGGACGACGGCCGACGTCCGGGCCGGCATCGAGGCCCTCGGCATGGCCGGCCGGATCCCCACGGTCGAGGAGCTCAACGGCGAGGGGTTCCCCTACTCGCCCTACGTGCTGCGCCGTCCGGACCTGCTGACCCCGGCCGCGCTGAACGCCGCACCCCGCCGCACCACCGTCGCCGCGCCGACGTCCGCACCGGCGGCCGGGGCGAGGCGCAGCAGCGGCGAGGCCGGGCCGCTGGTCGACCCGGCCGCCGCCGCCCGGATCGCCGCCGCCGCCGTCGAGGCGCAGGAGGCCGCCGAGCGGAGGGACGTCGCGCCGCAGTCCGCCGCCGCCCCGCCCGCGGAGGAGGCTCCCTCGGACCGCCGGCCGCCGGGCCGCCCCGGCGACACCATGGCGCTGGTCCACGAGCCGGCCGAGCCCTCGGCGGACGACACCGGTGGGCTGGGTGGGCTCTTCGGTGCCGCCGGCGCCTCGGCGCCCGTCGCGGAGCCCACCCCACCGCGGCTGCGCGAGCTGCCGCCGGAGCTCCGTCCCCGCCCGCAGGTGCGGTCCGTCGGACCGGCGGGGGGCAGCACGGCGACCGCCCGGGGTGACTCCTCCCGCGGCAGGCAGGTCGCCCTGGTGCTGGCGGCGCTGGCGGTGGTGGCGCTGCTCGTCGTCGTGGGCGTCCTGGCGCTCAGCGACGACGACGGCGACGCGCGGGCGACGACGGCCGGCGCGACCACCGGCTCAGCACCCGCCACGTCGGCGGCGCCGGGCCCCGTCGTCGGCGCCACCGCGGTCGTCAACGGCACCACCTTCACGCTGCGCGTGGTCGAGGAGAACTCGACCTGCATCGGGCACTCCTACGACGCCGTCGCCGGGTTCTTCGCCAACAACGACTGCACCGACCTGGACCGGGCGCTGTGGTCGGCCGAGGTCGAGGGCCTGCCCGCCGTCGTCTCGGTGGCCCGGGTGACCATGCCCGACCCGGCGAGCGCGCAGGCGCTCCGGTCGCTGGCCGACACCGACGGCAGCGGCAACGTCAGCGACCTGCTGCGCGAGGGCGCGAGCTACGAGGGCGCCCCCGAGGGGCTCTCCGGCGCGCAGTACGCCAGCAGTCAGCAGGGCGACACGGTCAGCATCGTGGAGACCTCGTGGGCCGGGGCCGAGCGGGGCGCCACCTCGGCGCTGGACGCCCTGGCCAGCGCCGGGCTCTCGCTGCCCGGAGACGGGGTCGACGCCAACTGAAGAAGGACCCCGCTGCCCCCCGCCGCTCGCAAGCTCGCGGCGGGGCCCTGCAGCGGGGCCGTTCAGGAAAGGGCGGCGGCGATCGCCATCTCGGCCAGCAACCCGGCCATCGCCGGGCGGGCGACCCGGCCTGCGCTGTGCGGGGTGGAGTTGATCAGCCCGAAGAGCGCGTGCGCCCGAGCGCGGCAGGCCGCCGTCGAGGCCTCGGGGTGGAGCCGGGCCAGCACGGCGACCCACTCCTCGACGTAGCGCCGCTGCAGCTGCCGCACCTGGCGGGCGTCCCGGTCGGTCAGCGCGCCCAGGTCCCGGTCCTGCACGGTGATCAGGGCGGGGTTGTCCAGCGCGAAGTCGACCTGGAACTCCACCAGGGCGCGCAGCTGGTCGACCGGTGACGCCCCGGCCGCCGCGACCCGTTCGGTGCCGCCGGCCAGCAGCCGCTCGCTGATCCGCAGCAGCATCTCGGCCAGCATGGCGTCCTTGCTGGCGAAGTGCCGGTAGATCGCCGGGCCGGTCACGCCCACCGCGGCGCCCACGTCGTCGACGCCGACCGCGCGCGAGCCCCGTTCGGCGAAGAGCTGGGCGGCCGCGCGCAGGATCTGCTCCCGGCGGGAGGGGTTCGCCGCGTCGCTGTGCAGGGCGCTGTCCTGCTGGGACGTCACGGCGTCAGGTTAATCGCCGTTCACCCTGGACCAAGACTGTGAACCGTGGTTAACCTCACTCCCGTGGACGCACCGGTGCTGCACAGTGCCCCGTCGGCCGACCCGGCGGTGGCCGGCAACGCCGCGCACCACGCCGGCCTGGCCGCCGCGCTGGCCGCCCAGCTGGCCCGGGTGGCGCTCGGTGGGGGTGAGCGGGCCCGGCAGCGGCACACCGACCGCGGCAAGCTGCTGCCGCGCGAGCGCGTCGACGCGCTGCTGGACCCCGGGAGCCCGTTCCTGGAGTTGTCGCCGCTGGCCGCGCACGGCCTCTACGACGACGAGGCGCCGGCCGCCGGGATCATCACCGGGGTCGGCCGGGTGGCCGGTCGCGAGGTGGTCGTCGTCGCCAACGACGCCACCGTCAAGGGCGGCACCTACTACCCGATGACGGTGAAGAAGCACCTGCGGGCGCAGGAGGTGGCCAAGGAGAACCGGCTGCCCTGCATCTACCTGGTCGACTCCGGCGGGGCCTTCCTGCCGCTGCAGGACGAGGTCTTCCCCGACCGCGAGCACTTCGGCCGGATCTTCTTCAACCAGGCGAACCTGTCCAAGGCCGGGATCCCGCAGATCGCCGCCGTCCTCGGGTCGTGCACCGCCGGCGGTGCCTACGTGCCGGCGATGAGCGACGAGGCGGTCATCGTCCGCGACCAGGGCACGATCTTCCTGGGCGGCCCGCCGCTGGTGAAGGCGGCGACGGGGGAGGAGGTCAGCGCCGAGGACCTCGGCGGCGGCGACCTGCACTCCCGGGTCAGCGGCGTCACCGACCACCTCGCCGAGGACGACGCGCACGCGCTGCAGATCGTCCGGCAGATCGTCGGCACCCTCGGCCCGCGCGAGCCCCGGCCCTGGGACGTCGAGCCGGTCGAGGAGCCCGCGTACCCGGCGGAGAGCCTCTACGACGTCGTCCCGGTCGACACCCGCACGCCCTACGACGTCCGCGAGGTGATCGCCCGGCTGGTCGACGGCAGCCGGTTCGCCGAGTTCAAGCCGCTGTACGGGTCCACGCTGGTCACCGGCTTCGCCCGGCTGCACGGGCACCCGGTGGGGATCATCGCCAACAACGGCGTCCTGTTCGGTGAGTCCGCGCTCAAGGGCGCGCACTTCATCGAGCTGTGCGACCGGCGCAAGACCCCGCTGCTGTTCCTGCAGAACATCTCCGGGTTCATGGTCGGCCGCGACTACGAGGCCGGCGGCATCGCCAAGCACGGCGCGAAGATGGTCACCGCCGTGGCCTGCGCACGGGTGCCCAAGCTGACCGTCGTCATCGGTGGCTCGTTCGGCGCCGGCAACTACTCGATGTGCGGCCGGGCGTACTCACCCCGGTTCCTGTTCACCTGGCCCAACGCCCGCATCTCGGTGATGGGCGGGGAGCAGGCGGCCAGCGTGCTGGCGCAGGTCCGCCGGGACCGGCTCGGGGACGACTGGAGCGCCGAGGACGAGGAGGCGTTCAAGGCGCCGATCCGCCAGCGCTACGAGGAGCAGGGCCACCCGTACCACGCCACCGCCCGGCTCTGGGACGACGGCGTCATCGACCCCGCCCAGACCCGCACCGTGCTCGGGCTCGCGCTCTCCGCGTGCGCCAACGCCCCCCTCGAGGAGGTCGGCTATGGCGTCTTCCGGATGTGAGCGGTCGCCCTGGTCCCACCAAAATGGCCATTTCGGTGGGACCGGAGCGGGGTCAGTTGGTGGCGCCGGCGATCGCGGGGGCCATCGGGTCGGTGCCCTCGGGCTTGACCTCGCGCAGCACGTAGTCCTCGATCTGCTCCACGTCGTGGGCCGAGCGGCGGACGACGGTGAGCAGGTCGCTCATCTTGCTGACCTCCTCGACCTGCTCCTTGATGAACCACTGCATGAACTGGTCGGAGGCGAAGTCGTTGTGCTGCCGGGCGACCGCGGTGAGCTGGTTGATCTGCTCGGTGACCCGCTTCTCCTGCTCCAGGGCGAGGGCGACCGGCGCCACGACGTCGGAGAACTCGGTGGTCGGGGCCGCGATGCCGGGGATCTTCACCGGGGCGTCGGCGTCGAGCAGGTAGCGGACCATCATCATCGCGTGGTCGCGCTCCTCGCCGGCCTGGTCGAAGAACAGCTGCGCGGTCTGCGGCATGGTCTGCTCGTCGAAGTAGATGGCGCAGGCGACGTACTGCTGGTGGGCGGCGAACTCGTGGCCGATCTGGGCGTTGAGCAGGTCGATGAAGGCATCGGCGGCCATCGGGACTCCTGTAGGTCGCTGGGTGACGTCCCTCGAACGGTATCGGGCGACACGCCGCAGCCGTGGACGGGTCGGCAAGGCATGGCTAACCTCACCGCGTGGGGAAGCCGGCCAAGATGCCCAAGAAGAAGTGCTGCGTCGACAAGCCCCGGTGCGGTCGCTGTCCGCTGCGGGCGCTCGCCGAGGGGACGCTCCCGCCCGGCTACACCGTCAAGAAGCGCCGGCTGGTCAAGGCCACCAAGGCCGACGTCGTCCTCGCGAAGAGCACCCGCAAGGCGGCCTGATCCCACCTGGGGCCGGAGTCGCGCTCTTGGCCCCTTCCGTGGGGGGTGCTGAGGCGTGTTCGAGACCGTCCTGGTCGCCAACCGCGGGGAGATCGCCGTCCGGGTCATCCGGACGCTGCGGGCGATGGGCATCCGCTCGGTCGCGGTGTACAGCGAGGCCGACGCCGGTGCGCTGCACACCCGGCTGGCCGACGTCGCCGTCCCGATCGGGCCCGCCCCGGCCGCGCTGAGCTACCTGTCCATCGAGCGGGTGCTGGACGCCGCCCGGCGCACCGGCGCGCAGGCCGTGCACCCCGGCTACGGCTTCCTCTCCGAGAACGTCGAGTTCGCCCGCGCCTGCGAGAAGGCCGGGATCGTCTTCATCGGCCCGCCGGTCGCCGCGATCGAGGCGATGGGCGACAAGATCCGGGCCAAGCAGACCGTCGCCGCCGCCGGGGTGCCGGTCGTGCCAGGCCGCACCGAGCCGGGCATGGACGACGCCGCGGTCGCCCGGGCCGCGGTCGAGGTCGGCTTCCCGGTGCTGCTCAAGCCCAGCGCCGGCGGTGGCGGCAAGGGCATGCGGGTGGTGCGCGACCCGGCCGAGCTGGCCGAGCAGATCGCCGGTGCCCGCCGCGAGGCCCGCAGCTCCTTCGGCGACGACACGCTGCTGGTCGAGCGCTACCTCGGGCACTCCCGGCACATCGAGGTGCAGGTCTTCGGCGACGAGCACGGCACCGTGGTCCACCTGGGCGAGCGGGAGTGCAGCCTGCAGCGCCGGCACCAGAAGGTGGTCGAGGAGGCGCCGTCCCCGCTGCTCTCCCCGGCCCAGCGGGAGGCGATGGGCGCAGCGGCGGTCGAGGCGGCCCGGGCGGTCGGCTACACCGGCGCCGGGACGGTCGAGTTCATCGTCGACGCCGACGCGCCACAGGACTTCTTCTTCCTGGAGATGAACACCCGGCTGCAGGTCGAGCACCCGGTCACCGAGTGCGTCACCGGGCTGGACCTGGTGGAGCTGCAGCTGCGGGTGGCGGCCGGGGAGCGGCTGCCGATCGGGCAGGACGACGTCCGGCTGACCGGCCACGCGATCGAGGCCCGGGTCTACGCCGAGGACCCGGCGCGCGGGTTCCTGCCGCAGGCCGGGGAGGTCGTCGGGCTGGTCGAGCCGGCCGGCGCCGGCGTCCGGGTGGACAGCTCGCTGCGGGTCGGCGGCGTCATCGGCACCGATTACGACCCGATGCTGGCCAAGGTGATCGCCTGGGGCCCGGACCGGGAGACCGCTCGTGCGCGGCTGGTCACCGCCCTCGGCGACACCGCCGTCCTGGGCGTGGCCACCAACACCGGCTTCCTGCGGGACCTGCTGACCGACCCCGACGTCGTCGCCGGCCGGCTGGACACCGGGCTGATCGAACGCCGCGGCGAGGCGCTGACCGGTGCCCGGCCGATCCCCCCGCACGTCCACGCCGCGGCGGCGCTGGCGCTGCTGGCCGAGGTGGAGCCCCGGGGCGCAGCGGTCGACCCGTGGGCGGACACCTCGGGCTGGCGGCTCGGCGAGCCGGCCTGGACGGTGCGCCGGCTGCAGGCGCCCGGCGCCGATCCGGTGACGGTGCGGGTGCGCGGCCGGTCGACGGCCGCGCAGGTGCGCGTCGGGGACGGCGAGCCGATGTCCGCCCGCATCGACCGGGAGGGCGAACGGGTGACGGTGACCCTCGACGACGTCACCACCCGCTACACCGTGGTGCACGCCGGGGGCACGGTCTGGCTCGCCGGGGACGGGCACGCGGTCGGGCTGCGCGAGCACGAACGGCTCGCCACGACCGGGACGGCGGCCGGGTCCGACGGTGCGGTGACCGCGCCGATGCCCGGCACGGTCACGGTCGTACAGGTGTCCCTCGGGGACCAGGTGGAGGCGGGCACCCCGCTGCTGGTCGTCGAGGCGATGAAGATGGAGCACGTGCTGACCGCCCCGCTCGCGGGGACGGTCACCGAGCTCCCGGTGACGGCCGGCCAGTCGGTCCGGCTCGACGAGCGGGTGGCCGTGGTGACCCCACCGGCGCCCGGCGAGGAGGAGTGACCGTGCTGGACTACCGGCTCGACGAGGAGACCGAGGCGCTGCGGAAGGTGGTCCGCGAGTTCGCCGTGGAGGTCATCGCCCCGCAGATCGGCGGGTTCTACGAACGCGACGAGTTCCCCACCGACATCGTGCGGCAGATGGGCGAGCTGGGGCTGTTCGGCCTGCCGTTCCCCGAGGAGTACGGCGGCTCCGGCGGCGACTACTTCACCCTCTGCGTGGCGCTGGAGGAGCTGGCCCGGGTCGACAGCTCGGTGGCGATCACCCTGGAGGCCGGGGTGTCGCTGGGCGCCATGCCGATCTTCCGGTTCGGCACCGAGGAACAGAAGCAGCAGTGGCTGCCCCGGCTGTGCGCCGGCCAGGCGCTGGGCGCCTTCGGGCTCACCGAGGCCGGTGGCGGTTCCGATGCCGGGGCCACCAAGACGACCGCCCGGCTCGAGGACGGCGAGTGGGTGATCAACGGCTCGAAGGCCTTCATCACCAACTCCGGCACCGAGATCACCGACCTGGTCATCGTCACCGCAGTCACCGGAACCAAGCCCGACGGCGGCAAGGAGATCTCCACGATCATCGTGCCGTCGGGCACCCCGGGCTTCGCCGTCGGCAAGCGGTACGCCAAGGTCGGCTGGAACGCCTCGGACACCCGCGAGCTCTCCTTCAGCGACTGCCGGGTGCCCGCGGAGAACCTGGTGGGCGAGCGGGGGCGCGGGTACGCCCAGTTCCTGTCGATCCTGGACGAGGGCCGGATCGCGATCTCCGCGCTGGCCGTGGGGCTGGCCCAGGGTTGCGTCGACGAGTCGGTCAAGTACGCCGGGGAGCGGGAGGCGTTCGGGCAGCCGATCGGCCGCAACCAGGCGGTGCAGTTCATGATCGCCGACATGGAGGTGCGGGCCTCGACCGCGCGGCTGGCCTACTACCGGGCGGCGGAGAAGATGCTGCGCGGGGAGCCGTTCAAGCGGGAGGCCTCGATCGCCAAGCTGTACAGCTCGGAGATGGCGATGGAGAACGCCCGCTACGCCACCCAGGTGCACGGCGGGTACGGCTTCATGACCGAGTTCCCGGTCGGCCGTTTCTACCGCGACGCCAAGATCCTGGAGATCGGCGAGGGGACGAGCGAGGTGCAGCGGATGCTCATCGCCCGCTCTCTCGGCCTCGGCTGAGCGACCTCGCCGGTCGAGTGCGCAGTCCCGGTCGTCCGCCGCGGCGTGTCCGCGCGGGTCGGCGACCGGGACTGCGCACTCGAGGCGCCGGTCCGCCGGGTCAGCCGACCGGGGCCGGGCGACGGCCGCGCTGCACGACCAGCACCCCGACGACCGCCACCACGACGCCGATCACCGGCGGGATGCCCCAGCCGGCCTCGTTGCTCGCCCAGGCGGCGATCGAGGCCACCACGTAGACGCCGATGTTGCGCCACTCGACGCTCGGCAGCAGCGCGGTGGCACCGGACATGCCGTTCCGCCACCGGGCCAGGAAGTCGCCGATCACCACGCCGCCGAGCGGGGGGATCAGGATGCCCAGCCACACCAGGTAGTCGATCAGGTTGTCGTAGATGCCGGTGACGGCCAGCAGCGTGCCCAGCACGACCCCGCCCACCACGAAGGGCTTCTTCGACCGGGAGTCGGCGATCTCGGCGCCGGCGACGCCGAAGTTGTAGGCGGTGTTGTCGTTGGTCGTCCAGAGGTTGGCCACCAGGAAGACCAGCCCCCAGCCGACCAGGCCGAGCTGGTAGAGCACCAGCACGAAGTCGCCCTCCCCGAACGCCACGGCCCCGATCGCGCCGAAGCCGAGCATCAGCAGCTCGCCGACGAGGAAGGCGACCAGGCAGGCCCAGAAGCCCGCCGACGGGGTGCGCGCGAAGCGGGTCCAGTTGGGTGCCTGGGTGCCGCCGGAGGCGAAGGTGCCGACGACGATCGTCACCGCGACCGCGACGGTCATCGTCTCGCTGGGCACGATCGCCGTCAGCCCGCTCCAGCCGCCGACCTCCTCCAGCGACCGCCAGGTCACCCATCCGGCGAGCGCCAGCAGCAGCGGCACCGAGACCAGCGACAGCGCGTACATCCCCTTGTAGCCGAAGTACGCCGTCGCGCCCATCACCGCGCCGCCGACCAGCATCAGCGCCACCTCCGGCCCGCGGCCGTCCCAGCCGAGTGCGCTGGCGGTGAGCTGGGCGAGGGTGGCGACGGTGACGCCGTACCAGCCGATCTGGGTGCCGCCGAGCAGCAGGGAGGCGAGCTTCGCGCCGCGCGTGCCGAGCGTGTAGCGGCACATCATCACCGTGGTCAGCCCGGTGCGGGCGCCGATGCCGCCGATCGCGCCGACGTAGACGCCCAGCACGGCGCTGCCCAGCAGCAGCACCCAGATCAGGCTGGTGGCGGAGAAGGCCGCCCCGATCTGCGCGCCGGCCAGCATCGTCGGGGTGAAGAAGGTGAACCCGAGCAGCACGATGGACAGCGAGAACAGCGACCGCCGTGCCGACGCGGGCACCGGGTCGATCGGGTAGTCGGGGTCGACGACGGCGGCCGGGGACTCCGCGTGGCGGCTGGTGCTGGCGCTCATCGGGCTTCCTCCGCACCGGTACGCGCGGGCGGCTCTGCGCCGTCCTCGCCGATGTCCTCGTTCCACAGCGCCGGCTGGGCCGCGATGAAGTCGGTCATCAGGTCGATGCACCCCGGGTCGTCGAGGACGACGACCTCCACGCCGTGCTCGGCGAGCCAGTCGTGCCCGCCGCTGAACGTGCGCGCCTCCCCGACGACGAGCCGGGTGATGCCGAACTGGCGGACCAGCCCGCTGCAGTACCAACAGGGGGACAGCGTGGTCACCATCGTGGTGCCGCGGTAGGAGGGGCGGCGGCCGGCGGCCCGGAACGCCGCCGTCTCGGCGTGGACGGACGGGTCGGCGTCCTGCACCCGTCGGTTGTGGCCACGGCCCCACACGGTGCCGTCCGGGCCGATCAGCGCGGCCCCGATCGGCACCCCGCCCGTGGACAAGCCGGTCCGGGCCTCCGCCAGGGCCACCTCCAGCCACGCGCGGTCCTGGTCCGGTGGCTGGGGAGTCGTCATGTGGGTCCTCCTCGTGGGGCGGTCGCCCAGGTACCTGCGGGCTGGTCCTCCGCAGGGTCCGCCGTGCGGCGAGGGGTGGGCAATACGCTTGGTGTCGGGGATCGTCCTGTTGGTCCATGACGAACTGTCGACCGGGGGGACGCCTGTGGCGCTGACGCTGGCCGAGTTCCTGCTCCTGCCCTCGGTGCGGCAGGCCAGTCCGGAGGTGGCCGTCCCGCCCGCGCGGCTGGGCGCCGCCGTCCGCTGGGTGCACTCCAGCGAGATCTACGAGATCGGCCCCCTGCTGTCGGCCGGCGACCTGCTGCTCACCACCGGCCTCGGCCTGGCCGGGGTGGACGCCGGCGCCCGGCGGCACTGGGTCCGCGAGCTGGCGGCCCAGCGGGTGTCGGCGGTGGCCATGGAGCTGGGCCGGTCACTGCCGGACCTGCCGGGCGAGATCCTCGACGAGGCCACCCGGCACGGCCTGCCGCTGTACGTGTTGCGCCAGGTCGTGCCGTTCATCCGCATCTCCGAGGAGGCCAACGGCGCGATCCTGCACGCGGACGCGCCCCGGCTGCGGCTGGCCGACCAGGTGGTGCACGAGGTGCACGCGGCACTGGCCGCCGGCGGCGGGACCCCCGCAGTGGTGTCCTGCGCCGCGGCTGTGACCGGCGGCCCGGCCGCACTCGTCACCCGGTCGGGGCAGGTGGTGGCCGCCGCGGGGCTGCGGGACCAGCGGGCGACCGAACGGCTGCTCCGCCGGCCTGCGGCGAGCTCGCCGGTCCGCATCTGGGACGTCGACTGGGGGTCGGTCCTGCTGGGGCCCGGCCCCGGCTGCGACCTGCCCGGGCTGCGGGTGCTGGCGGCGCGGCTGGCGAGTGTGGCGGCGGTGGCGGTCGGGCAGTCGGGAACGGGGACGCCCGGCGACCTCGCGGCGCCGCTGCTCGCCGACCTGCTCGCCGACGCCGTCCCCGGGGTCCGTGAGCTGCTGGTCCGCGCCGGACTGGCGCGCTTCCACCCGTCGCCGGATGCGCGGCTGCTCGGCATCGCCGCGTCCGCACCCGACCCTCGGCAGGTGCTGGCGACCTGGGCCCACGTCGCGTCGACCCACGACCTGGAGCTGCTCGCCGACCGGGTCCGTGGGGAGGCCGTGGGGCTCGTCGCGGTCCCTGCCGCCCCGGACCGACCCGACCCGGCCGGGTGGCTGGCGAGCGTCCTCCCCGCTGCCGGGGTGGTCACCACCGTCGGCCCGGAGGTCCCGGTGGCCGACGCCGGCCGTTCCCTGCGGGAGGCGCACGACGCCCTGCCGGTGGCCACGCTGCTCGGACGGGGGACCGCGGTCACCCGCGACCTGACCCTGCTCCGGCTGCTGGGCCGGCTGGACGACCGGGCGCTGGCCCTCCTGGTGGACGACGCGCTGTCGCCGTTGCTGGCCTGGGACGCCGCGCATGGCAGCGACCTGGTGCAGACCCTCGCCGTCCTCCTGCGGCACGGGGGCAGCAGGACCCGCACAGCCGATGCGCTGCACGTGCAGCGGCAGTCGCTCTACCTGCGGCTGGCCCGGATCGAGGCACTGCTGGGGCGCCCCGTCGACGACCCGACGTCCCACGAGCACCTGGTCGTGGCCACCAGTGCCCGGGCGCTGCTCGACGCCCGGGCAGCGCAGCAGCGCTCGCGACACCGCCGGCTGGGCGGTTGACCCCGCCCGAGGCCCGGCCGAGCGTGCCAGCGGTGAGCGGAGCCGGCCGGG
Source organism: Modestobacter sp. VKM Ac-2978 (assembly GCF_026968025.1). Classification (NCBI taxonomy): domain Bacteria; kingdom Bacillati; phylum Actinomycetota; class Actinomycetes; order Geodermatophilales; family Geodermatophilaceae; genus Modestobacter; species Modestobacter sp. VKM Ac-2978. The sequence continues at coordinate 157,376 of NZ_JAPVBP010000002.1, forward strand.
TCCACCTGCCGTCGCGGTTCCGGTACGGGCCGAGCCGGAGAAGATGATCTAGACGCTTCACGTCCGGCTGGTCCGGCGTACACAGCGCGGACACCGAGCGGCCACAGCCGCTCGACAGCGTGCTGGAGCGGTGGGACCCCCCACCGCCCCAGCACAGTCGAAGGACGTCCCCATGCACCTGCTCAGCCCACGGCCCGCACACCGCGGCGCCACCCCCGCCCGGACGGCGTGCCTGCGGGCCGTCGCCGGGGTCGGGGTGGCCGCCACGGTCGCCGGTCTCGCCACCGCCGGTGGCCTGGTCACCGCCGGCCCGGCGGCGGCCGCGCCCGTCGAGGCCGCGACCGTCGAGGCCGCGACCGTCGAGGCCGCTGCCACCGAGCCGGCCTCCCGGTTCACCCTCGCCGTCCTGCCGGACACGCAGTTCTACTCGCGGTACGCCGAGTCGGAGTTCGAGCGGCCCGACCGCTACGGCGACGGCAACAACCCCTTCGCCGCCCAGACCGAGTGGCTCGCCGAGCACGCCGACGAGCTGCGCATCCCGTTCGTCACCCACCTCGGCGACGTCGTGGACCAGGTCAACCAGGAGGGCGAGTGGCGCACCGCCGACGCCGCCATGCAGACCCTGGACGACGCCGACCTGCCGTACTCGGTGCTGGCCGGCAACCACGACGTCCGGAACAGCTCGAGCAACCACTACGACGACCAGTACGACCTGGCCCGAGAGCCCTTCCTGCGCTGGTTCGGGCCTGACCGGGCGGCCGAGCAGTCGACCTACGGCGGCAGCGACCCGACGGGGATGAACCAGTACCACGTGTTCGAGGCCGAGGGTCAGCAGTTCATGGTGCTGGCGCTGTCCTGGCGGGCGTCCGACGCCACCCTGCGCTGGGCCGACGAGGTGATGGCGCAGCACCCGACCGTGCCGGTCATCCTCACCTCGCACGACATCATCGGCATCCAGGACGACGGGGTCTCCCCGCAGGAGACCGGCTACGGCCTGCGGCTCTGGGACCAGCTCATCAAGGGCAACGACCAGATCTTCATGACCCTGAACGGCCACTTCCACGGCGCGACCCAGCTGGTGAAGCAGAACGACGCCGGGCACGCGGTGACCCAGGTCCTGATGGACTACCAGATGGCCTACGAGGGCGGGAACGGCTACCTCGGCCTGTTCGAGTTCGACCTCACCAACGACACCATCTCGGCGCAGACCGCCTCGCCGTGGGTGGTCGCCAAGCCGCAGGAGAAGCTGACCTCCTACGACCAGGCGTTCCTCGAGGGCCCCAACGAGCAGTTCACCCTGGACATCGACTTCTCCGAGCGGTTCGCCGGCTTCAACCCCGGGTTCACCGCCGGCTCCGCCGACGAGCCCTCGCTCACCCAGGCGGCGCGCGACATCCTGCTCGACGGCTTCGTCAGCCCCGACCCGGTCACCACCGAGCTGCCGGGCTCGACGGCGGACTACCCGCAGGTCGAGGGGACGCTGGCGCACTGGCGGATGAACGGGCTGCGCGGGGTGGTCGCCCAGGGCGGCGTCATCCGCGACGTCGAGGGCAACAACCGCAACAACCTCATGCGCGTGCCGATCAGCCGGTCCGGCTCGCCGACCGCACAGCTGCGGGACGTGAACTTCTCCCAGGAAGCGCACCCGTACTCCTCGGACGGAGCCGCGGTCTGCTTCAGCAACGCCAGCAAGCAGACCGACCGGTACAGCTACCTGACCACGCGCGCGGACGCGCCGGTGAACCTGGCGGCGCTGGAGAACGGCTACACGATCGAGACGTTCCTCCAGATCGACGAGAGCTGGACCCAGTCCGACAACGCGTGGATGAAGGCGATCGTGCGCTCGGGCAACCGCTCGCAGATCGGCGTGCCGCAGACCCGCTGGGACTGGACGGCGTCCCCGGTGGCCCTGGGCCTGTCGAACCTCAAGGAGTTCCAGTGGACCGAGGTGCCGATCGACACCGCCAAGGGTGACCGCACCTCGTGGTCGGGCGAGATCATGGTCGACACGTGGGCGCACGTGGCCCTGGTGAACGACCCGGCCACGGCCACAACGACGATGTACGTCGACGGTGCCCCGGTGCTGCGCAACGCCTCGAACACCGTGGGCCACGGGCTGGACGACGCGATGCCGTGGATCTTCGGTGCCGACTGGGTCGACGACCAGGCCACCAACGGCTGGAACGGCTGCATCGGTGAGACCCGCGTGGTCGACCACCCGATCGGCCGGGACGAGTGGCTGACCGCCCGGGCCGACATCGAGGGCCTCACGGTCACCTCGCCGGCGGTCGACACGACGACGTCGCCGGCGGTCACGGCCACCGGCACCGGCACCCCCGGCGCCACCGTCACGGTGACGGCCGGCATCACGCGCACGGTCGTCGTCGGCAAGGACGGCACCTGGCGGGCGGCCCTGGGCACGCTGCGCCCGGGCACGTACGAGCTGACCGCCCAACAGTCGCTGGGTGAGCGGTCCGCCGATCCGGTGAGCGTGCCCTTCCGCGTGGCCCGCTGACCTGACCCGAGCACGGCGACGCCCCCTCTCCCGGCCTGAGCCGGGGGAGGGGGCGTCCTCGTGTCCGGGTCCTTCGTCAGGCGGTGACGTCGATGAGCACCTTGCCGACGGCGCCGTCCTGCACCGCCTGGTGGGCGGCCGCGGTCTCGGACAGCGGGTGGACGTGCAGCGGCAGCCCGGCGTCCGCGCCGACCCGGACCGCGCCGTCGAGCACCGCGGAGTTGACGTCCTCGACGGCGATGTCCTTCGCCCGGGCGGGCTCGGTGTAGACGAGCACGAACTGCCAGCGGGCGTTGGGGACCATCTGGGCGCGCACTGGGATGGTCACCTCGGCGCCGCCGTCGTCGGCGTACATGGCGACCGCGCCGTGCAGGGCGATCACCTGGGCGTCGGTGGCGGCGTTCTGCGCGGCGGAGACCTCGACGATGGAGTCGACGCCCTTGGGCGCGATCTTGCCGACCTCGGTGACGACGTCCTGCCGCTTGTAGTCGATGACGTGGTCGGCGCCGGCCTTGGCGGCCAGCTGTGCCTTCGCCGGGGAGCTGACCGTGGCGATGACGGTGGCCTCGGCCCAGCGGGCGAGCTGGATGGCCGCGTTGCCGACCGCGCCGGCGCCGCCCTGCACCAGCACGGTGCGGCCGTTGAGCGAGCCGGGGGCGAGCCGGTCGGGGAGTGACTCCGCCACGGTGAGGCAGCGGTGTGCGGTGAGGAACGGGATGCCGAGGGCGGCGCCCAGTTCGAAGGAGGGGTCGGCACCCAGGAGCACGGTCTGCCGGGCCGGGACGACGGTGTACTCCGCCGCCGTGCCGTGCGGCCGCTGCCACGCGGCCTCCCAGACCCACACCCGCTCGCCGACGACCACGGGGTCGACGCCCTCGCCGACCGCGTCGATCGTGCCGGCGCCGTCCTGGTTGGGCACCTGGCCGCCGGGGCCGGGCTGGGCGGTGCTGCGGGTCTTCCAGTCGGTGGGGTTCACGCCGGAGAGGGCCAGGCGCACCCGCACCTCACCGGGGCCGGGGTCGGGGGTGGGGCGGTCGACGAGCTGCAGGACGTCAGGGCCGCCGGGCTGGGTGTAGGTGATGGCTCGCACGAGCCGCTCCTACCCGTCGCACCGGCTGCGATGCGCCGTTCAGCTGGCGCGGCGGCGGAGGCGACGACGCTCGCGCTCGGAGAGCCCGCCCCAGATGCCGAAGCGCTCGTCCATGGTCAGGGCGTACTCCAGGCACTCGGCCCGGACCTCGCAGCCGGTGCAGATCTTCTTGGCCTCCCGGGTCGAGCCGCCCTTCTCCGGGAAGAACGCCTCCGGGTCGGTCTCGGCGCACAGGGCGCGCTCCTGCCAGCTCTGGTCCTCGGTGTCCATGCCCGGGAAGCCGGCGTCGAAGACGTCGGCCAGGCCCAGGACGTCCTGCCCGTAGGTGACCGGGGCCGCCTCGGCAGCAGCAGTCCGGTAGTCGCTCATCCACGTCACGTCAGCCATCACGATGCGTCCCCCTGCGTCTCGTTCCGGCGTACCGCGGTTGCGGTTGCCGTTTCGTCACCGTCGGTGACTTCGAGAGGAATTACACGGGGGTCATTCCGAGGCGTCAAATGTCGGGCATGTGACGCCGAACCCCATGGGTCACAGCTGCCCCGGCGGCCTCACGAGCATGTCGAGATCGGCCCGACACGCCGTGTCCGGGGTCAGGTTCTGCCCACCGGGACCGAACGGTTCGTCCAGATCGAGATCGGCCGTCGGCGCTGGATCTGGACGTTCCGGACCCGCGACGTCCACCCGGCAGTCGAGGTCAGAACCGGGCGAGCTCCGCCGCGAGCGGCCCCAGCCCCAGCGGCCCGAGGTCGAGGACGGCGCGGTGCCAGGCCTTGAGGTCGAAGCCCGCGCCGGCGCGCTGCTCGGCCTGCGCGCGGCAGGTCAGGAACACCCGCTCGCCGACCTTGTAGGACGGCGCCTGGCCCGGCCAGCCCAGGTAGCGGTGCAGCTCGTCCACCCGCATCGCGTCCTCCATGTCCACGTGCGTGCGGAGGAACGCCAGGGCGACGTCGTAGGTCCAGCGGTCACCGGCGGCCCGGCCGGGCGGGATGGGCAGGTCCAGGTGGACCCCGATGTCCAGGACGACGCGGGCGGCCCGCAGCTCCTGGGCATCGAGCATGCCCAGCCGGTCGCCGGGGTCGTCGAGGAAGCCCAGCTCGCCCATCAGCCGCTCGGAGTACAGCGCCCAGCCCTCACCGTGCCCGGAGCACCAGCAGAGCAGCCGCTGCCAGCGGTTGAGCAGGGCGGCGCTGTAGACGGTCTGCCCGATCTGCAGGTGGTGGCCGGGCACGCCCTCGTGGAAGACCGTGGTCGTCTCCCGCCAGGTGGTCATGTCGGTGACGCCGTCGGGCAGCGACCACCACATCCGGCCGGGGCGGCTGAAGTCCTCGGTCGGGGCGGTGTAGTAGACGCCCTCGCCGGAGGTGGGGGTGAGCCGGCCCTCGACCCGCTTCACCGGGCCGGGGATGTCGAAGTGCACGCCGTCCAGCGCGGTCATCGCCCGGTCGGCCGTGTCCTGCAGCCAGGCCTGCAGCGCCTCGCGCCCGCGCACCTGCCGGGCCGGGTCGGCGTCCAGCACGGCCATCGCCTCGGCGATGCCCTTCCCGGGGGCGATCTGCTCGGCGACCGCCCGCTTCTCGGCGACGACCCGGGCCAGCTCGGCCCAGCCCCAGGCGTAGGTCTCCTCCAGGTCGAGGTCCACGCCGGTGAACAGCCGGGACTCCAGCGCGTACCGCTCGCGGCCGACGCCGTCGGCCTGGGGTGCGCGGGGGAGGAGCTCGCGTTCGACCGTGTCGGCGAAGTCGAGGAGCGCGGTGTGCACCCCCTCCACCGCCCGGTCGAGGTCGGCGCGCAACGCGTCGCCCACCGACGCCCGGCCGGTGAACTCGGCGTAGAAGCTGGGCTGCCCGCCGGCGCCGGCCCACCGGCGGGCGATGCCGGCGGCCAGCCGCACCTGCCGGACGGCGGAGACTCGGCCCTCGTCGGCGGCGGCGGTCAGCCCGGCCACGTAGCCGGCGAGCGCCTCGGGGATCCCGGCGATCCGCCGGGCGATGACCGCCCAGTCCTCCTCGGTGTCGGTGGGCATCAGGTCGAACGTGGTGCGGAAGTCCTGGAGCGGGCTCTCCATGCTGTTGAGCGCAGCCTGCGTCCAGCCGGCGTCGTGCAGCGCCAGCTCGGCGCCGAGCCGCTCGAGCATCGCGCTGCGGGCGACCTCGTCCCGCCGGTCGACCGGCTCGATCCGCTCCACCTCGGCGACGGTGCGGCGCAGCAGGTCGGCGCTGGCTGCGTGCCCGGCGGGGGTCAGGTCGGGCCAGCGGTCGTCGTGCCCGGGGACGCCGATGTAGGTCGCCACGGTCGGCTGGTCGGCGGCGTAGGCGTCGACGAAACGGTCGGCCAGCAGGTCGAGGGGGGACGGCGGACGCGCGGGCTCGGTCACGCCGGGGACGCTAGCCGCGGGCAGGCACGGCTGCAGCGGGGCTCAGTCGTCGGCGCCGCCGCCCTGCGGCGTCAGCGAGGGCAGGGCCACCACGATCGCCTCCTGGCTGCTGCGGGCGATCAGCACCACGGCCTCCTCGTCGCTGAGGTTCTCCTCGCGGTGCGGCGTGTACGGGGGCACGAAGACGTAGTCGCCCGGGCCGGTCTGCAGCCGCACCTCCTCGCCGTGCTCGGCGAAGACGAACACCGGGTGGCCGCGCAGGACGTGGATCGCCGTCTCCGAGTCGCCGTGGTGGTGGTCGCCGGAGCCGGTGTGCGGAGGCACGCGGGTCTCGCCCATCCACAGCCGCTCCGAACCGACCGTCGTGGCCGAGATCGCCTCCCGCCGCGACATGCCGGCGGTCTGTGCCGTCTCCCCGGACAGCTCGCCGGCGCGGACGTGCCGCAGCGGCCGGTGCCAGTCGTCGGGGGTCTCCTGCTGCGGTCGGGCCACGGTGCTCCTCCAGTGGTTCGGGACGTCGAGGTCATCTTCGCCGATCGAGCAGCCAGGTGGCCGGTCCCCGACGCGTGGATCCACCGATCGACGGGGTAGGGGGTGGGCCAGAGCACGTCCTGCTACGGAGGAGGAACGGCGATGACCACCAAGGTCGAAGAGTCCATCCAGGTCGACGTCCCGGTACGCACCGCGTACGACCAGTGGACGCAGTTCGAGGACTTCCCGCACTTCATGGGCGGGGTCAAGGAGGTCCAGCAGCGCGGTGACCAGCGGCTGCACTGGGTGGCCGAGATCGCCGGGGTGAAGCGGGAGTGGGACGCGGCCATCCTGGAGCAGGTGCCCGACCAGAAGATCGCCTGGGCCGCCACGGGGGGCGCGACCAACGCCGGCGCCGTCCGGTTCGAGCCTGCGGGTCCGGCCTCCACGATCGTCCACCTGACGCTGGAGTACGAGCCCGAGGGCGTGGTCGAGCAGGCCGGCGACAAGCTCGGCATCGTGGGCCGGCAGGTGAAGTCGGACCTGGCGAAGTTCAAGGACCTGATCGAGGACGAGGGCTACGCGAGCGGTGCGTGGCGCGGGTCCGTCCGGCCCGGGATGGGGGCCGGCACGCCCGGCGTCGAAGACGCGGCGTCCTCTCGTGGGGACAGCGGCAAGGCCGGCATCTCGGCGAAGAGCGTGGTTGCCGGCGTCGCTGCGGTCGCCGCTGCCGGAGCGGCCGTGGCCGCCTCGAAGAGCGGGTCGGACGACGAGTCGCAGCCCGAGTCGCAGCCCCAGTCGCAGCCGCGCGAGGTGCCTGCCGCGCCGCCGGTGGTCCCGGCGCAGCCGGTGACCGGTGTCGAGCAGCCGCCGGCGGCCGACGTTCGGGACGAGGTGCTGGTCGAGCAGCCGGACGCCGGTGCCCGCGTCACCCCGGCGGCCGAGGACGACACGCCGACCGGACGTGACGACGGCGAGGAGCCGATGATCCGCGGCGGCAGCCCTCGCTGACCCCGACGGTGGGGGGAGGGGGCGGATCGGCCCTCCCCCCACCCACGGCACAGCGCCTCGAGGGCACGCCGATGGCCTCTTGACACAGCTCTGCCCCTCGTCGACCCTCCCGGTGACCCGAGTCACGTGACACGTGTCACCTACTCAACGACGAGGACCCGCATGGCATCTCCCAGCGCCCCTGCCCGCCCGTTGTCCCCACCGCGCCGACGAGCGCCCGCCCGTGGCCGCCACCTCGGTGGCCTGCTGACCTTGGCCCTGCCACTCGCGGTGCTCGCCGTCCCGGCGACCGCGAGCGCCGCGCCACCCGGCCACGGGCCGGGCGGGGGCGGGGGTCCGGGCGGAGGTGTGGCCGACCTCGGCCCGAACGTCACCGTCTTCGACCCGAGCATGCCGGTCGACCAGATCCAGGCCACCCTCGACGCCACCTACGCCCAGCAGGTCGACAACGAGATGGGCACCGAGCGCTACGCCTACCTCTTCGCGCCGGGCACCTACGGCACCGACAGCGACCCGCTGCAGATCAAGGTCGGCTACTACACGGAGATCTCGGGGCTCGGCGACTCGCCGTCCGACGTGGTGATCAACGGCAAGGTCGAGACCTACAACCGCTGCCTGGCCCCGGACAACTGCATCGCGCTGAACAACTTCTGGCGCACCGTCTCCAACCTGACCATCCAGGTCAACGGCACCGGGCAGGACGGCTGCCGGGCGCCGACGAACTTCTGGGCCGTCTCCCAGGCGGTGTCCATGCGCCGGGTCCAGGTACAGGGCGGCGACCTCTCCCTGATGGACTACTGCACCGCAGGGCCGCAGTACGCCAGCGGCGGGTTCATCGCCGACTCGACCGCCGGCACCGTCATCAACGGCTCGCAGCAGCAGTGGTACACCCGCAACAGCGTGATCGCCGAGTGGACCAACGGCGTGTGGAACCAGGTCTTCTCCGGCGTCGAGGGCGCCCCGGCCGACGCCACGTTCCCCGACCCGCCGTACACCACCCTGGAGACCACCCCGGTCAGCCGGGAGAAGCCGTTCCTGTTCCTGGACGAGCGCGGCCGCTACGCCGTCCGGGTGCCGGACGCCCAGCGCGACACCCGCGGGTTGAGCTGGGACGACGGGATGACCGCCGGGCGCACCATCCCGTTGGCGGAGTTCCTCGTCGTCACCCCGGACACCGGGTTCGGGCGGATCAACGCCCAGCTCGCCCGGGGCGGGCACCTGCTGTTCACCCCCGGGGTCTACGACGTCGCGCACAGCCTGAAGGTCAAGCGGGCGGACACCGTCGTGCTGGGCATCGGGCACGCGACGCTCACGGCCGACCGCGGTGTCACGCCGCTGGAGATCGAGGACGTGCCCGGCGTGGTCGTCGCCGGCATGACCATCGACGCCGGGAGCCGGCTGTCCCCGGTGCTGCTGCAGGTGGGCGACGGCAAGGGCCGGTCCCGGTCCGACGCGGCGAACCCGACGACGCTGTCCGACGTCTACTTCCGGGTCGGCGGCCCGCACGTCGGGAAGACCGACGTCGCCCTGCAGGTGAACAGCGACCACGTGCTCATCGACCACACCTGGGTGTGGCGCGCCGACCACGGGGTGGAGGACTTCACCGCCGGCGTCAACGGCGACACCGACCGCTGGCGGACCAACGTCGGACGCAACGGCGTGGTCGTCAACGGCGACGACGTCACCGCCACCGGCCTCTTCGTCGAGCACTTCCAGCAGCACAACACCATCTGGAACGGCGAGCGCGGCCGGGTCGTGCTGTACCAGAACGAGATCCCCTACGACCCGCCGTCGCAGGCCGACTGGCAGGAGCCGGACGGCACGCTCGGCTGGGCCGGCTACAAGGTCGGTGACCACGTCCGGCAGCACCGGCTGGACGGTGGCGGCGTCTACGGCTACCAGCGCAACGCCGAGCCGGGCATCACCACCGAGACGGGGTTCGAGGTGCCGGTCACCCCGGGCGTGCAGCTGCACCACGTCATGACCGTCCACCTGGACGGGATCGGCGTGATCGAGAACGTGGTCAACGACGTGGGGGGCCGGTCGGACGCCAGCACCCAGGGGACGCCGCAGTACGTCGTGGACTACCCGGGCTGACCCGTAGCCGGCGGGCCGGGGCGTCGTGCCCCGGCCCGCCGGTCACGCCGTTCCCCGGACCACCAGCCGCAGCACCTCGGCCCCGTGGGTGGCGGGCGCCGGGACGCCGTCCAGCGCCGCGGCGACGGCGGTGGCGATCGCCCGGGCCTGCACTCCCGCGTCCTGGGCGACGGTGGTCAGCGCCGGGTCGCTCAGCCGTCCGGCGGGCACGTCGTCGACGCCGATCACCGCGACGTCGCCCGGCACCGACAGCCCGCAGGCGCGCACGCCGGCGAGGACCGCGAGCGCCACCTCGTCGTTGTAGGCGGCCACCGCGGTGACCCCTCCTCTGCGCCAGGCGCGGACGGCGGCGGTGGCCGAACCGACGTCCAGGTCGACGTCCTGCACCACCGGCGCGGCCAGCCCGAGCCGCGCGCACTCGGTGCGCACCCCGCTCAGCCGCCGCTCGGCGAAGTCGGCGAGCCGGGGCTCGACGGGTGCAGCCCAGCCGAGGTGCACGTGCCCGGTGTCGGCCAGGTGCCGCACCTGCAGCTGCCCGACCCGGGTCTGCGGGACGGCGAACACCGCGCGCGGGTCCTCGTCGAGGGAGGTGTTCAGCACCTGGATGCCGGCCCGGCGCATGGCGTCGGCGTCCTCCGCCCCGAACTCGGTGAAGCCGACGACGGCGCGCGGGGTGACCGCCCGCCACAGCTCCGCCAGCGGGCGAGGCCCCCGGCCGTGGTGCACGAGCACCGACAGCTGCCGGTCGGACAGCTCCCGGGTCAGCTCGTCGAGGACGGTGTCGAGGACCGGCCCCACCGTCCAGTTCGGCAGCACGCAGAGCACCAGGTCGCTGCGGCCGCTGCGCAGCGTCCGGGCGGCGGCTGAGGGGGAGTAGCCGAGCCGGGCCGCCGCCGCCAGCACCCGTTCCCGGGTGTCCGCGGAGATCATCGCGCCGTGCTTGTCGTTGAGCACGTAGCTCACCGTCGTCCGGGAGACGCCGCTCTCCTGGGCGACGTCGGCGCTGGTGACCCGTGGCACGTCTCTCCTCCCGCCCGGTGTGCTGCGGTGATCGTGCCGTACCGGTCGCGCGCGGAGGAGCATCGCGCCCGCGACGACGACGCCCGTCCCGGTCGGTGGACCGGGACGGGCGTCGTGGGTCAGGGGCCGGCCGGTGGGCGACGGCATCCGCCCACCGGCCCGGAGTCACGTGCCGGCGCGGGAGAAGCGCTTCAGGCTGTCCAGCGCGATGGCGATGATGATCACGACGCCCTTGATGATCAGCTGGTAGAAGAAGGGCACGTCCAGCAGGATCAGGCCGTTCGACAGCACCCCGATGATCACTGCGCCGACCAGCGTGCCGAGGATCCGGCCGCGGCCACCCGCCAGGGAGGTGCCGCCGAGCACGACCGCGGCGATGGCGTCGAGCTCGTAGCCCTGGCCGGCGGTCGGCTGGGCGGACAGCACCCGGGCGGAGAAGATGAGGCCGGCGACCCCGGCGGCCGCCCCGGCGAGCATGTAGGCCGACAGCAGCACCCGCTTGACGTTGATCCCCGCCAGCCGGGCCGCCTCCATGTTGCCGCCGACGGCGTAGACGTGGCGGCCGAACCGGGTCCGCTCCAGCAGGAACCAGAAGATCGCGTAGACGACGACCATCACGACCACCGGCTGCGGGATGCCGGCCACGCTGCCGTTGCCGATACCGCGGAAGCCCAGGTCGCTGGCGACCAGCGGTTGGCCGTCCAGCAGCGAGTAGGCCAGGCCGCGCAGGTACGTCATCGAGCCCAGGGTGACGATGAACGCGGGCAGGGCCAGCCAGGCGACGAACGCGCCGTTGAGCGCGCCGGCGACGGCACCGATGAGGATGCCGCCGAGCAGGGCCAGCGGCGTGGGCACCCCGTCGACCGCGAGCAGGACGCTGCCCACCCCGGCCACCGCGAGGATCGACCCGACGGACAGGTCGATGCCCGCCGTCAGGATGACCACGGTGAGCCCGGCGGCCAGGATCGCGTTGATCGAGACCGACCGCGCCACGTTGATGGCGTTGTCGACCGAGAGGAAGTTCGGCGCGAGGGCGGCCATCAGCGCGATGAGGATGAGCAGCACCAGGAAGATGCCGACCCGGTCCCACCAGTGGGCGATGACGGACCCGCGCCGGACCGCCGCCGGCTCGGGCTTCGTGTCCGGGAGGGGGTTCTCCGGGGTGGTGTCGGTGATCGGGTTCATCGGGCAGTCCCAGCGGTCTCGGTCGTGGTGGCGCCGTCGTCGTAGACGCCGGTGGCGTGTTGCATGACGCTCTCCTCGTCCGCCGTGCGGGCGTCGAGGGTGGCGACGATCCGGCCGTTGCGCATGACCAGCAGCTCGTCGCTGATGCCGAGGGCCTCCGGGAGGTCCGAGGAGATGACCAGCACGGCTGCCCCGGTCCCGGCGATCTCGTTGATCAGGCGGTAGATCTCGCTCTTGGCGCCGATGTCCACCCCGCGGGTGGGCTCGTCGAGGATCAGCAGCCTGGGCTTCTGCAGCAGCAGCCGCCCGAGCACGAGCTTCTGCTGGTTCCCGCCGGACAGCGCCCGCGACTCGAGCTTCAGCGCGTTGGACCGCACCTTGAGCTGGTCCATCACGCCGCGCACGGCCGTGAGCAGCGACCCGTTCCGGACGACGCCGGCGCTGCTGTGGTCCGGCAGCGTGGACATGCCGATGTTGTCCTTGACCGACAGGTCCAGGAACAGCGCCTGGTCCTTACGACTCTCCGGCAGCAGCCCCACCCCGGCCTTGATGCCGTCGATGGGGTTGCGCACCTCCAGCGGTTCGCCGTCCAGGGTCACGGTCCCCCCGGTGCGGCGGTCGGCGCCGTAGATCAGCCGCGCCACCTCGGTCCGTCCGGCACCGATCAGGCCCACCATCCCGACGACCTGGCCGCCGCGCACGTCGAAGCTGACCGGTCCGATGTCGCCGGGCCCGGTGAGGTCCCGGACGGTGAGGCGGACCTCCCCGGACTGGTGGGCGTTGCGCACGTAGAGGTCGTCGATGTCGCGGCCGACCATCATCTTCACGATGTCGCCGGGCCCGACCTGATCCGGCCCGCTCGCCCGCATGTCCCGGGTGCCGATGAGCTGCCCGTCGCGGAAGACGGTGACCCGGTCGGCGAGCTCCCAGACCTCCTCCATGCGGTGGCTGATGTAGACCAGCCCCATGCCGCGCGAGCGCATCGACCGGATGAGCTCGAACAGCTGCTGGCTCTCGGTGCGGGAGAGCGCGGCCGTCGGCTCGTCGAGCACCAGGACCTGGGCGTTCTCCGCGACCGCGCGGGCGATCTCGACCATCTGCTGCATGCCGACGCTGAGCCGGCCGATCGGCCGGTTCGGGTCGATGTCCGCGCCGACCCGGGCCAGCTTCTCCCGGGCCTGCGCGACCATCGCCTTGCGGTCCAGCATCCCGAAGCGCAGCGGCTCGTTCCCGGTGGCCAGGTTCTCGGCCACCGTCATCTCCGGGATGGTGTTGAGCTCCTGATGGATGATCGCCACCCCGGCGGCCATGGCGTCGCGGGGCGAGGCCATGGTCACCGGGGAGCCGGAGATCCTGATGGAGCCGGTGTCCGGCTGGTAGTTGCCTGAGATGATCTTCATGAGCGTCGACTTGCCGGCGCCGTTCTCGCCCATCAGGGCGTGCACCTCGCCGGCCCGGACGTCGAAGCTCACGTCCGACAGAGCGAGGGTGGCGCCGAAGCGCTTGCTGATGCCCTCCACCTCGAGCAGTGGAGCTGTTGACCCAGTCACGAGAGTTCCTCCCACCAGCCGGTCACGCCGTCACCAGCCTTCGTACGAGCTCACGTTGTCCTTGGTGACGAGCGTCGGCTCGAGCAGGGTGACCCGCTCCGCCGGGGCGTTCCCCGCGACGATGTCCTTGCCGACCTCGAGGGCCTCCAGCGCCATGCCACCCGGGTCCTGGGCGGCGCTGGCGACGAAGTTCGAGGCCGGGTCCTCCAGCGCGTTCACGGCCTCGGGGGAGCCGTCGACGCCGACGATCGTCACGCCGCTGCGGCCGGCCTGGGCCACGGCCAGGTCGGCACCGAGCGCCTCGGGGTCGTTGATCGCGAAGATCCCCTGGACGTCCTGGTTCGCGGTGAGCATGTCGGTGGTCAGGGCGAGTCCGCTGGCGCGGTCGTTGTTGCCGGCCTGGCGGGCCACCACGGTGATCCCGGGGTTCTCGGCGAGGACCTCCTCGCAGCCCTTCACCCGGTCCTGCGGAGCCGTCGTGGGGGTGCCCTCGATCATGAAGATGTTCCCCTGGCCCCCGAGGGCGTCCACCAGCGCCTGGCAGGACTGCCGGCCGGCCTCCACGTTGTCGGTCGTGACGGCGGCGGCGGCACCCTCGGCGTCCACGTCGACGGCGACGACCGTGATGCCCGCAGCCTCGGCCCGGGCGACCGCGGAGGCGATCCCGGAGCTGTCGACGGCGTTGAGCAGGATCAGGTCCATCCCCTGCTGGATGAAGGCGTCGATCTGGTCGTTCTGCGCAGCGAGGTCCTGCCGCCCGTCCTGCACGTTCAGGTCGAAGCCCTGCTCCTCGGCAGCCGCCTCCATGCTGTCCTGCATCGAGGCGAAGAACGGGTTGGAGATGTCCTGGAGCATCAGCCCGACCTTCTCCACCTCGCCGTCGCCACCTCCGCCGCCGCCCGCGCTGGTGTCTCCGTTGCTGCAGCCGCTGAGTGCCACTGCGCCCAGGATGACCAGGGCGGTGGACGTGGTCCGGGCCCGAGAGATCGACTTCATCGTCTGTTCCTCCGTTGGATCGTGCTCGAGTCGTGCACCGTAGGACGGTCCCGCCGTCCGGTGGACGGAGGGGACCGTGGACGGGCCGCCGGTGAAAGATAGCTTCGCTCACGACGCCCGCGAGGAGGGTGACGTCCGGTGTCTCCGACGGGTCGGTCGGCTGCCGGGTGATCCCCGTCCGGGCGTCAGCGCGCCTGCCCGGTACGGGTCCCGTCACCTCCCGCCCATCGAGGAGCCTGCATGTCCCTCTCGCCGATCTCGCTGCCCGGCAACCGACCGCCGGACCGGTTCTACGCAGGCGGTGAGCGGATCGCCGAGTTCCGTGGCGTGCCGTGGACCGGCGGCAACCTGCCGGAGGACTGGATCGGTGCCACCAACACCCTGCACGGGGAGGAGGTGCTCGGGCTCTCGGTCCTGCCCGACGGGCGCGTGCTGCGCGATGCGGTCCAGGCCGACCCCGTGGCCTGGCTGGGGGCGGCGCACGTGGCGCGCTTCGGCACCGACACGAAGCTGCTGACGAAGTTGCTCGACGCCGGCCAGCGGCTGCCCGTGCACGTCCACCCGGACACGGCGTTCGCCGCCCAGCACCTGGGGCGGGCCCACGGCAAGACCGAGGCGTGGGTGATCCTGCGCGGGGGCAGCGTGCACCTCGGCTTCGCCCGGGCCCTGCCGCGCGCGGAGGTGCACCGGCTGGTGCAGGAGCAGGACGTCCAGCCGCTCCTCGCGGCGATGCACCGGATCGAGGTCGCCCCGGGCGACGCCGTCCTGGTGCCCGCCCGGATGCCCCACGCGATCGGCGAGGGCGTCTTCCTCGTCGAGGTCCAGGAGCCCGAGGACCTCTCCATCCTGATGGAGTGGCGCGGGTTCGCCATCGACGGCGAGCGCGACGGTCACCTGGGGCTGGGCTTCGACCTCGCGCTGGAGGCCGCCGACCTGACCGCTTGCTCCACCGAGCAGGTCGGTCGGCTCGTGCGGCGAGCCGAGGGCAGCGGCTCGGTCCTGCCCGGGCAGGCGGCGGAGTTCTTCCGGGTCGACCGGATCGCTGCCGGCGCGGTGCTGGACGCCGGGTTCGGCGTCGTCGTCGTCACCGGCGGGAGCGGTCGGCTGCGGGCCCAGGGCGGGGAGCAGGCGACCCCGGTGCGTGCCGGGCAGACGGTCCTGGTGCCCCACGCGGCCGGGGAGCTGGTCCTGGAGACCGACGGCGGCGACGTCGAGGCGCTGTGGTGCCGCCCGCCGGTGGCAGGCTGATCGGTCAGTCGCTGCCCACCGCCTCCTCGGCGTGCGGGTCCTCCTCGCGGTGCGGGGTGGACGGCGGCACGAGGACGTCGTCGCTCAGTCGGTGGGTCCCACCGGCACTCCGGGCACCGCGGCGGGGGCCACCGCTCCGTCCCGGAGCCGGAACACGGGCAGCATGCTGTGCATCAGCGGCCCGATCGCGGCGGCGTACAGCACCGTCCCGACGCCGACGGTGCCGCCGAGCAGCCAGCCGCCGCCCAGCACCAGCAGCTCGATCGTCGTCCGCACGACCCGCACGGAGTGACCGCGGGCGGCGATGCCGGTGGTCAGCCCGTCGCGCGGCCCGGCGCCGAGCCCGGCGCCGATGTAGGCGCAGGTGGCCACCGCGTTGAGCAGCACCCCGGCCAGCAGCAACGGGATGCGGGCGCCGAGCGCCTCCGGTGCCGGCAGCAGCACCAGCGTGGCGTTGATGGACAGCCCGATGAGGACGACGTTGCACAGGGTCCCGAGGCCCGGGCGGCGGTGCAGCGGCACCCACAGCAGCAGCACCACCGCGCCGACCAGGATCGAGCCGGTGCCGACCTCGATGCCCAGCACGCCGGCCACTCCCTGGTCCAGCACGCCCCAGGGCATCTGCCCCAGCCCGGCCTGCAGCATCATCGCGACGCTGACGCCGTACAGGGCCAGGCCCCCGAGCAGCAGCGCCAGCCGGGCGGGACGGCGGTCGACGGGCACCGGGTCGATCAGTCGCATGAGGCCACCCTGGACGACTTGGCCCTGCCCGAACAGGGCCAAGTCCCGCACAATGGCCCGGTGCGCACCGACCGGCTGGCCGACCTCCTGGGACCCTGGCTGGACGGCGGCCGGGCCTACGCCGGCGTGGCCGCCGGGATCCGCGGCCTCGCGCTCGACGGCCGGCTGTCGGTGGGCGCCCGGGTGCCCTCGGAACGCCAGCTGGCCCAGGCGCTGGGCCTGAGCCGCACCACGGTCACCGCCGCCTACGACGTGCTGCGCGGCGAGGGGTACCTGCACAGCGCGGCAGGTGCCGGGAGCCGGGTGACCCTGCCGTCGTCCGCGCCGGTCCGCCCGGACGCCGATCCGGGGGAGCCGGCCGTCGTCCGGGACCTCACCATCGCGGCCGCACCGGCACCCGCCCAGCTGCTCGACGCCGTCGCCGGGGCCACCGACGACCTGCGCCCGCTGCTGGCCGGCCACGGCCTGCACCCCTACGGCCTGCCCGCGCTGCGCACCGCGGTCGCCGGGCACCTGACCCGCCGCGGGCTGGCCACCGAGCCGGAGCAGGTGCTGGTCACCAACGGCGCGCTGGCGGGCTGGGACCTGCTGCTGCGCACCGTCACCCGGCCCGGGCAGCGGGCACTGGTCGAGCAGCCCACCTACCCCGCGGCGCTGGACTGCCTCGCGGCCCACCACCTGCGGCCGGTCGCACTGCCGGTGGGCGCCGACGGCTGGGAGCTGCCCGGCGCCGCGGCCGACGTCGCGCTGGTGACCCCGGACGGGCAGAACCCCACCGGCCTGCTCGCCGACGACGGCCAGCGCCGGGCGTTGCTGTCCGCCCTCGACGCCCCGGTGGTCGCCACGGACGAGACGTTCGCCGAGCTGGTGCTCGACGGCGCCCGGCCCACCGCGCTCGCCGCGCTCGACCGCCGGGTCGTGACGCTCGGCTCGATGAGCAAGGCGTACTGGTCGGGGCTGCGGGTGGGCTGGGTGCGCGCCGAACCGGCGCTGCTGGCCCGGCTCGCCCAGGCCCGCGGCACCGTCGACCTCAGCAGCCCGGTGCTGGAGCAGCTGGTCGCCGTCCGGCTGCTCGCCGTCGCCGACGAGGTGCTCGCTGACCGGGTGGCCTGGCTGACCGCCGCCCGGGACGGGCTGCTCGCCGCGCTCACCGCCCGGCTGCCGGACTGGCGCGTCGTGCGGCCGCGGGCCGGCTCGGTGCTCTGGGCGCAGCTGCCGGGGGAGAGCTCCACCCGGCTGGCCGCGCACGCCCTCGACCTGGGCCTGCGGGTGACCCCGGGACCGCGGTTCACCGTCGACGGCACCGCCGACCGGTGGCTGCGGCTGCCGCTGAGCGTGCCGCCGGAGCAGGCCGACGAGGTGGCCGCCGTGCTGCAGGCCGCCTGGGCGCGCACGGCGAGTGGCGCCGACAGCCGCCGCACCCCGTCCCGCTGGACCGCCTGACCGGCGGTGCCGCCTGGCGGCTGGTCAGCGCGTGTCCGCCCAGTGCCGCCGTTCGGGGCCGGTCGGCGGCGGATCGGTCGGCGGCGCGGTCGGGCTGGGGCAGCAGGCCCGGCAGGTCTCACCACGATCGCGCCCTGGCTGCTGCGGGCCCTGCGCACCCCGGCGCGGACGTGCCGCAGCGGCTGGTGTCAGTCGTCGGGGACCTCCTGGCCTGCCATGCGCGGCGGGCCACCGCCGGGACCCGGCCCCGGCCCGGGTCAGGCGAGGCGTTCGGCGACCGCGTCGAGGTAGTCGTCGGCGGGGGTCAGCAGGGCGGGGTCATCGCCGTCCGTCCGGGTCACCACCAGCAGGACGACGGCACCGTCGGACACCAGCCGGCGGTCCACCTGCTCGGCCCCGGGGACGGTGCGGACGATCCGCGTCCCCGACCAGTCGTCGGTCGACCACTGCTCGACCTGCTGGGCGTGCGCCCCCGGCGTCTCGGTGACCCCGTCGCCGTCGAGATCGAGGTCCTGGGTGACCGTCCAGGTGCAGGCCGACGCGGCAACGGTGGCCTCGGAGACGAGGGTCTGGGCCGCGTCGGCGTCCTCGGCGGTCCAGAGGTACGCCTCGACGGTCGTGGGCGCCGACTGGAGGTACGCCGCCTCCGGGTCGCCGAGTCCGGCGGGCAGCCCCGGGGGCGTGCTGGCCGTGGCCGTGGGGTCCGGGTCGCACAGCGTCGCGGGCGTCGGCCGTTCCGCGACCGCCACGAAGCCGTCGAGAGACACGTCGAGCACGTCCCTCGAGGCCGTGCCTCCGGTGCCACACCCGGCCAGCACCCCGCCGGCCAGCACCCCGCCGGCCAGCACCCGGCCGCTCAGCGCCGCTGCTCGTCCCATGCCGCCGCTCCCTCGTCGTCCCCGGAGGGGGAGGCTACGACCCGAGCGGTCAGAGGAGCTTCAGGGTGAGGGCGCGCCGGCCCTCGTCGCTGCGGGCGGTGGCCATCCGTTCGGCGCTCGGGGTGCCGTAGTCCGTCGTCCGCTGGCGGGCCGGACGGCCGATCGCGGCGGCCATCGACTCCAGCTCGGCGATCGTCTTCAGCGACCCGTTGCCGGAGCCGGCCATCCGGCTGATCGTCTCCTCCATCAGCGTGCCGCCCAGGTCGTTGGCGCCGCCGTCCAGCATCGCCTGGGTGCCGGTGTCGCCGAGCTTCACCCACGAGGTCTGGATGTTGTCGATCCGGCCGTGCAGCAGCAACCGGGCGACAGCGTGCACCGCCCGGTTCTCCCGGTTCGTCGGCCCCGGCCGGGCCACGCCGGCCAGGTAGATCGGCGAGTTGTGGTGCACGAAGGGCAGCAGCACGAACTCGCGGAACCCGCCGGTCCGGTCCTGCAGGGCGGCGAGCGTGCGCAGGTGCGCGACCCAGTGCGCGGGGGTGTCGACGTGGCCGTACATCATCGTCGAGGTCGTCGGCAGGCCCACGGTGTGCGCCGTCTCGACGATCTCCAGCCAGGTCGCCGTCGGCAGCTTGCCCTTGGTGAGCACCCAGCGGACGTCGTCGTCCAGGATCTCCGCCGCGGTGCCGGGGAGGGAGTCGACGCCGGCCTCCTTCGCCGCGGTGAGGAAGTCGCGGAAGCTCAACCCGGTGCGGGCGGCGCCGTTGACGACCTCCATCGGTGAGAAGGCGTGCAGGTGGATGTCGGGACGGCGGGACTTCACCTCCCGGGCCAGGTCGAAGTAGGCGGTGCCGGGCAGGTCGGGGTGGATGCCGCCCTGCATGCAGATCTCGGTCGCCCCGCCGGCCCAGGCCTCGTCGACCCGGTCGCCGACCTGCTGCATCGACAGGGTGAAGGCGTCGGCGTCGGTGCGCCGCTGGGCGAACGCGCAGAACCGGCAGCCGGTGTAGCAGACGTTGGTGAAGTTGACGTTCCGGTTCACCACGTAGGTGACGTCGTCGCCGTTGACGTCCCGGCGGACCGCGTCGGCGAGCGCGCACAGGTGCTCGAGGTCGGTGCCGTCGGCGCCCAGCAGGGTCAGGTACTCGGCGTCGGAGAGCCCGGCCGGGTCCTGCTCGGCGTGCAGCAGCGCGGCCAGCACCTCCCGGTCGCCGACGGTCAGTGCGGTGGAGGAGCCGTCGCGGGCGGCGACGGTGGCCTCGCGCAGCTCCGACCAGTCGCCGTAGACGGCGTCGAAGTCGCTGCGCCGGTCACCGGTGCGGCCCACGGTGTCGATCTCGGTGTGCAGGTCGACCCGGCCGGAGGAGGTCCACGCCTCGTCCGGCTCCTGCCACGGCAGGCCCACCGGGAGCCGGCCCTCGACCGCCAGGCCGTCGGAGCCGGCGAGCGCGGAGACGTGCGGGCGCACCCGCGGGTCCAGCCACGGCTCGGGCTGGGTGACGTAGCCGGGCTGGGCGGCCAGCCGCTCGCGCAGCGTGAACCCGGCCTCGGCGCTCAGCGCGGCGAGCTTGTCGATGTTCGGCCACGGCCGCTCGGGGTTGACGTGGTCCGGCGTCAGGGGCGAGACCCCGCCCCAGTCGTCGACCCCGGCGCGCAGCAGCAGGCCCAGCTCGGTGGAGTCGCTCAGGTTCGGCGGTGCCTGCACCCGGGCGGACGGGCCGAGCATCAGCCGGCTGACCGCGACCGCGGCCACGTACTCCTGCAGGTCCAGGTCGTCGTGGGCGGCCATCGCAGTGCGCGGCTTGGCCCGGAAGTTCTGCACGATGACCTCTTGCACGTGCTGGTGCCGCCGGGCCGAGGCGCGGATCTCGGCGATCGCGTCGACCCGCTCGGCGTAGTCCTCCCCGATGCCCAGCAGCACGCCGGTGGTGAACGGGACGGCGGAACGGCCGGCGTCCTCCAGCACCCGCAGCCGGACGGCGGGCTCCTTGTCCGGGCTGCCGAAGTGCGGGCCGCCGGGCTCGGACCACAGCCGGGTCGCCGTCGTCTCCAGCATCATCCCCATCGAGGCGGCGACCGGCTTGAGCCGCTGGATCTCCTCCCAGGACAGCACGCCGGGGTTGAGGTGCGGGAGCAGCCCGGTCTCCTCCAGCACCCGGATCGCCATCGCCCGGAGGTAGCCGAGCGTGGAGTCGAAGCCGTGCGCCTCGAGCCACTCGGCAGCCACCGGCCAGCGGTCCTCCGGGCGGTCGCCCAGGGTGAACAGCGCCTCCTTGCAGCCCAGCGCGGCCCCGGCCCGGGCGACGTCGAGTACCTCGTCCGGCGACAGGAACGGCGCCTTGCCCTGCGCGCGGAGCTGGCCGGGCGTGGTCACGAACGTGCAGTAGTGGCACCGGTCGCGGCACAGGTGGGTGAGCGGGATGAACACCTTGCGGCTGTAGGTGACCACCCCGGGGCGCCCGGCCGAGGCGAGCCCGGCGTCACGCACCCGGGAGGCGGCGGTCAGCAGCCGGTCCAGCGGTTCACCCTCGCCCAGCCCGCGGGCGTGCAGCAGGGTCTCGGCCTCGGTGGCGTCCAGCGTCACCCCGCGCTCGGCGCGCACCAGGGCGCGGCGGAGGGCGGAGTCGGTGGGTGCGGGGATGGGCTGGCTCATCAGGGTCACGACGCTAACCCCGCGTCCCGACACCCGCGTTCCCCGGCTCCCCGTCCGGCCGCCGGCCGGCCATGTCGGCCGACATGGCCGGAGCTCGCGGGGGCGGACGGGCCGCTCCGGCCCGGGGGTCAGCGGAGGGCGGTGGCGGCCACCTCGGCGGCGCGGGCGACGACGGCGTCGGAGGGCTCGGCGTCGGCGCCGGGGTGGGTGGAGAGGACGGCGAGCACGATCGGGGCCCGTCCCGGCGGCTGGACGACGGCGATGTCGTTGCGGGTGCCGTGCTCCGCGCTGCCGGACTTGTCGGCCACCTCCCACCCGGCGGGCACGCCCGCGCGGACCAGAGCGGCCCCGGTGGTCGCCGTGCGCATCCACTCCAGCAGCAGCGCCCGGTCGTCGGGCTCGAGCGCGTCGTCCACGGCGACCGCCCGCAGGTCGGTGGCCAGCGCCCGGGGCGTGCTCGTGTCCCGCTCGTCGCCGGGGACGGCGGTGTTCAGCTCCGGCTCGTACCGGTCGGCCGAGGTCGTCTCGTCGCCGAGCTCGCGCAGCTCCTGCTCGAACGCCTCGGTGCCGCCCAGCTGGTCCACGAGCAGGTTGCCGGCGGTGTTGTCGCTGACCTGCACGGCGGCTGCCGCCACGTCGCGCAGCGTCATCCCGGTGTCCACGTGCAGCTCGGTCACCGGGGAGTACGTCACCAGGTCCTCGGCGGTGTAGGTGACCACCTCGTCCAGCTGGGCGGGCGTCGTCCGGTCGAGCACCGCGGCGGCGGCCAGTGCCTTGTAGGTGGAGGCGTAGGGGAAGAGCTCGTCGGCGCGGTGCTCGACGACCTCCTCGGAGCCGGTGTCCACGGCGAAGACCCCGAGCCGGACGCCGAACTCGGTCTCCAGCGCGGCCAGGGCGGCCTCGGCCGCGGCGTCGGTGGACCCGGTCTGCGCAGCGGAGGTGGCGGCGGAGGTGCTGGTCGCGGGAGCGGCGGACGGTGCGTCCGGCGAGCCGCAGCCGGTCACCAGCAGCAGGAACGGGACGGTCGCGGCCAGTGCGGCGCGCGTCCGGGGGCGTGGCAGGGACATGAGTCCTCCGGTCCGGGGAGGCGGCGGACGAGGAGGTCCGCCGCGCGACGACCCCACCCTGGGTGCCGGACGTCATGCGGTCCAAGACGGAAGTGGAGGGATCGATGCGGGATCGGCATAGGTTGGCGGAATGGACGTCCTCGCCGGGTGCCGGGCCTTCGTCGACGTCAGCGCCCACGGCACCTTCACCGTCGGCGCCGCGGCCGGCGGGATACCGCAGTCGGTCGCCAGCCGGCGGATCGCGGCGTTGGAGGAGCACCTGGGGGGCAAGCTGTTCGACCGCACCTCCCGACAGGTGCGGCTCACCCCCTTCGGCCGCGACCTGCTGCCCTCGGCCCGCCGGCTGGTGGAGCTCGCCGACGCGATGGCCGAGCAGGCCCGCAGCGCCCGGCACCGCCCGTTCCGGCTCGTCCTGCCCGAGACCTGCGCCGCCCCGGTGCTCGCGCAGCTGGTGCTCGACGCCCGGCGGCACGGCCTGCACCTGGAGCTGGAGAACGCCGGTCCGACCCGGCGCAGCGAGCTCGCGCACACCCCGGAGGTGGGCGCAGCGGTGGTGGCGGTGCCTCCGGAGGAGGCCGGCTGGCAGGTCCCCCTGGGGCTGGCGGGCCGGACCGCCCCTCGGACGGCGGTGGTGCACCTGGAGACCTTCCGGCCCGGCCGCACCGACAGCGGCCCGCGGCGGCGCATCTGGGTGCAGCCGGAGGACGACGTCCCGCACGTGCGCGACCGGCTCACCCGGCTCCGCGATGCCGTCGGGCTGCACCCCGGCCAGCTCGGCGTGGCCCGGTCGCTGGTCACGGCGGCGGCCCAGGTGCTCGGCTCGGCCGACGTGCTGCTCTGCTCCGCCGTCCAGGCCACGGAGCTCGGGCTGCACTGGCGGCCGCTGGGCGAGCTGGCCGTGCTGCGGGGCTACGACGTCGCCGGGCGAGCCCGGGAGGACGTGCAGCGACTCCGGGGTGAGCTGCACGCGTCGGTGGGGCGCTGCCTCGGCGTCCCGGAGCACGTCGGGCCACCGGCGTGAGCGCGGCGGTGGTGCTGCACGAGGCCCGGTCGGCGTTGCGGGTGGCCGGACTGCGGGCCGGGCTCCTGGTGCGGGACCTGGCGACGGGCGAGGAGATCGGCCTGGAGCCCGACGCGGTGTTCCCCAGCGCCTCGCTGGTCAAGGTGCCCCTCGCGGTGGCCACCCTGGAGCGGATCGAGCGCGGCGAGCTCGACGGGGCCACCCAGCTGCGGGTCGGCCCGGTCGAGGTGGGCGCACCCGGGCCACCCGGGATCAGCCGGTTCCGGCACCCCGCGACCATCGCCATCGATGACCTGCTCTACCTCGCCGTCGCGATCAGCGACGGGGTGGCCGCCGACGCGCTGTTCGAGCTCACCCCGCCGGACCGGGTGCGGGCCGAGCTCGCCCGGCTGGGCATCGAGGGGATCGCCGTCCGGCACCTGGTCTGCGACCTCACCGACACACCCGCCGAGCGCTTCACGGAGGACGAGGTGCACCTGGCGCACGTGCTCGCCCGGTCCGCAGGCACCGGCGGGCGAGGGCACGCGGTCGCCCAGCTGGACGTGACCAGGGCCAACTCCGGCAGCGCCCGGGCCCACGTCGACCTGCTGCAGGCGCTGTGGTCGCCCTCGGCGATCGCGCCCGCGGTCGCGCGACGGGTGCGCGACCTGCTGGGTGCCAACCTGCACCGGCAGCGGCTGACCCCGGACTTCAGCACCGACGCCTCCCGCTGGTCGTCCAAGACCGGCACGCTGCTCAACCTCCGGCACGAGGTGGGCGTGGTGGAGCACGCCGACGGGCAGCGGTTCGCGGTCGCCGCACTGTCGGAGTCACGAGTCGCCGCCGTGCACCAGCCGGGCGCAGAGGCCGTCCTTGCGCAGGTGGCCAGGCAGCTGCGGGACGTGCTGCGTGGCGGGTGAGCCGTCAGGGGCGCCGCAGCGGCGCACCCGCCCCGTCGGTCCAGCGGCCGCGCAGTCGCACCAGCGGGTCGCCGTCCCCGAGCACCGGGACGCCCTCCACCGTCAGCAGCACCACGACGTGGCTGCCGGCCTCGACCACCGAGGCGACCGTGCAGTCCAGCGCGGCCAGTGCGCCGTCCAGCACGATCGCGTCGCTGACCGGGGCGCGGTGCCACGGCACCGACTCCAGCAGGTGCCGGGCGCTGGGCCGCCCCGCCGTGGCGAACCGGCTGGCCAGGATCGCCTGCCCGGTGCTCAGCACGTTCACCGCGCCGCTGCCGATACCCTGCAGCACCTCGGCCGGGTACCCGTCGGCGGCCAGCCCCACGGCGATCAGCGGGGGGTCGGCGGAGACGCTCATCATCGAGGTGACCGTCGTCCCCACGTCGTCGATGTCGTCGCGCACGGTCAGCAGCACGACACCGGCGGCGTACTGGCGCAGGGCGGCGGCGTGGTCGGCTGGATCGACAGGCACGGGGGTCAGTCGACCACAATGCCCAGGTGACCACTGCGGAGCAGACGTTCGACGTCATCGTCCTGGGCGCCGGATCGACGGGGGAGAACGTCGCCGACATCGCCACCCGTGGCGGGCTGAGCACCGTGCTGGTGGAGAGCGAGCTGGTCGGCGGCGAGTGCTCCTACTGGGCGTGCATGCCCAGCAAGGCGCTGCTGCGCGGCAGCGAGGCGCTCGCCCAGGCCCGCGCCGTCTCCGGCGCCGCAGCCGCGGTCACCGGCGAGCAGGACGTCGCCGCCACCCTCGCCCGCCGGGACGGCTTCACCAGCCACTGGGACGACGCCGGCCAGGCGCAGTGGGTCGAGAGCGCCGGGATCGCCCTGGTGCGCGGGCACGGGCGGCTGGCGGGGGAGAAGCGGGTCGTCGTGGCCCAGGACGACGGCACGGAGCTGGTGCTCACCGCCCGGCACGCCGTCGCCGTCTGCACCGGGTCCCGGGGCGCCGTCCCGCCGGTCGAGGGTCTCGCCGACGTGCAGCCGTGGACCCCGCGGGAGGCAACCAGCGCCAAGGAGGCACCGGGCCGGCTGCTGGTGCTCGGCGGCGGCTACGTCGGCAGCGAGATGGCCACCGCCTGGCAGCAGCTGGGCTCCTCGGTGACCCTGCTGCAGCGCGGGGGCCGGCTGCTGCCGGCCCTGGAGCCGGCCGCCGGGGAGGCGGTCGAGGCGTCGCTGCGGGCGATGGGCGTCGACGTCCGGCTGGGCAGCGAGGCGCGCTCGGCCCGGCGGGAGGACGGCGGCGACGTGGTGCTCACGACCGCCGACGGCGAGTTCCGCGGCGACGAGGTGCTGGTGGCCACCGGCCGCGCCGCCAACACCGACGAGATCGGGCTGGACACGGTCGGCCTGGAGCCGGGCGGGTACCTGGACGTCGACGAATCGCTGCAGGTGCCCGGCCTCCCGTGGCTCTACGGCGTCGGCGACGTCAACGGCCGCCAGCAGCTGACCCACATGGGCAAGTACCAGGCGCGCCAGGCCGGCGCCGCGATCGTCGCCCGGGCGCGCGGCGAGCAGGTCGACCTGGCCGACTGGTCGCCGTTCGTCGCCACCGCCGACCGCCGGGCGACGCCGAGCGTGGTGTTCACCGACCCGCAGGTGGCGGCGGTCGGGATGACCGCCGCCCAGGCCGTCGACGCCGGCGTCCCGCACCGGGTCGTGGAGTACCCGATCGGCAGCATCGCCGGCGCCTCGCTCTTCGCCGACGGCTACGCCGGGACGGCGATCGCCGTGGTGGACACCCAGCGCGAGGTGCTGCTCGGCGTCACGTTCGTCGGCGCCGGCGTGGCCGAGCTGCTGCACTCGGCGACGATCGCGGTGGTCGGCGAGGTGCCGATCAGCCGGCTCTGGCACGCCGTCCCGTCCTACCCGACGATCAGCGAGATCTGGCTGCGCCTGCTCGAGACCTACCGGGGCTGACGGGTGCACGATGGCAGCCGGATCGGCCTCGTGCTCCACCCGTACCGCGACTGCGTCGGCGCGGTGGCCCAGGTGCTGGCCTGGACCACGACGCACGGGGTGGAGCTGGTCGCCGCGGCGGCGGACGTCGAGCGGCTGCACCTGCACGGCGTGACGCCGGTGGACGTCGCCGAACTGGCCAGCAGCTGCGACGGGATCATCGCCCTGGGCGGTGACGGCACGCTGCTCGGCGCGATGCGGATGGTGGTCGCCGACCCCGTCCCGGTGTTGGGCGTCAACTTCGGCCGGCTGGGCTTCCTCACCGAGGTCGAGGGCCAGGAGCTGGACGGGGCGCTCACCGCGCTGGCCGAGGGCCGCTCGACGCTGGAGTCGCGCAGCTGCCTGGTGGTGCGGGGGCCGGGCTGGGAGACCGTGGCGTTCAACGACGTCGTCCTGGCCCGGGTGCCGGGGGAGGGCATGGTCGACGCGACCCTGTCGGTGGCCGGCCGCCGCTACGGCCACTACCGCAGCGACGCGCTGATCATCGCCACCCCGATGGGGTCGACGGCCTACAACTTCGCCGCCGGCGGTCCGGTGATGTCCCCCGGGGCCGCGGGCGTGCTCGTCACCCCGTCGGCGCCGCTGAACGGCATCGACCGCACCGTGGTGCTGGGGCTGCACGAGCCGCTGCACCTGGCGCTGCCGGAGACCGCCGGCCGCCCGGCCGTGGAGGTGGACGGCCTGGTGGTCGGTCGCCTCGGGCCGGGGGACGAGCTGCACGTCGAGGCCCGCGCGGACGCCGGGCTGCTGGTGCGGCTGGACGACTGGCTGGCCGCCGACCGCAGCCGGGTCAAGCTCTCGCTGCTGGACCTGCCGCTGCTGCCGGAGGAGCTGGTGGAGTTGCTGCCCGAGGAGCTGCGCCGCCGGACACCGGGCGGGGTGCCGGCCCCGGGCACCGGCCCGGCGCGCGCTCCGCAGGGCGCCCGCGGGCCCGGCGACGAGGTCGGCTGAGCCGGGCGGCCTCAGGGCAACGGGGCAGCCGGGGCCGGCCGGACCCCGTCACCCTGGCGCCCGGAGGGGCGTGGTGCAGTAGGGGACGTGCAACCGGGCAGTGATCGTCGGACGTGGCAGCGGTACATCGCGCTGGGGGACTCCTTCACCGAGGGCCTCAGCGACCCCGAGCCCGGGACGCCGGACTCCTTCCGGGGCTGGGCCGACCGGCTCGCCGAGCACCTGGCCGCGGCCTCGCCGTCGGGCACCGTGGAGTACGCGAACCTCGCCGTCCGCGGCCGGCTGCTGGCGCAGGTGCTGACCGAGCAGGTGCCGGTCGCGCTCGCCTCCCGACCGGACCTGGTGAGCCTGGTCGCCGGTGGCAACGACCTGCTGCGCCCGGGCGCCGACCCCGACCAGCTGGCCGCGGACCTGGAGTCCGCCGTCGTCTCCCTCCGCGCGGCCGGTGCCGACGTGCTGCTGGCCACCGGCGTGGACCCACGGCAGACGCCGATCATCCGCCGCACCCGGGGCCGGGTCGCGGTCTTCAACACCCACCTGTGGTCGATCGCCGCTCGGCAGGGCGCCGTCGTGCTGGACCAGTGGGGCGCCTCCTGGGTCCAGGACGCCCGGATGTGGGACCCGGGCGACCGGATCCACCTGACGGCCGAGGGACACCGACGGACGGCGCTGGCCGCCGCGGCCGCGCTGGGCGTCCCGGTGGCCGGCGACCACACGGACTGGCGCACGCCGCTGGACCCGGCGCCGCCGCTGCCGGTGTGGGAGGTGGTCGGGCAGGAACTGGCCTGGGTGCGCGGGTTCGTCCTGCCCTGGATCGGACGCCGGTTGCGCGGTGAGTCCTCGGGCGACGGGCGGGCGGCCAAGCGACCCGACGCGCTCCCGTTGCGAGCCGGCGTCGTCGCCGTGCCGGACTCCTGAGCCGGAGAGAGGACTCCTGACCCGGGGGACGGACGCGCAGGTCCGTTCCCCGGGTCAGCTGCGGCCGACCTCCGGCAGGTCGCCGGTGTCCAGGCCCAGCCGTTGCTGGAAGGACTCCAGCCACGGGCGCAGCCCGGAGAGGTCGGTCGGGTCGGCGGTCAGCGCCCGCAGGTCGCCCAGCTCCGCGGGCTCCCGCGGCCCGGGGACGCCCGGGGCGTCGGGGGCACCGTTGGCGGCCAGCAGCGCACGCAGTTCCAGCAGCGCGCTGGAGGGCCGGAAGACGCCCGGGTCGAAGGAGTCGCCCTGCGGTGGCCCCGCCTCGGGGACCTCGTCGCGCGCCGGGGCATCGGCCGACGGCGTGGACGGGGGCTCCGTCGTGGTCCCCGGGAGCTCGAAGGAGTCGAGCTGGGGGACGGCGGCGCTGCCCACGGCCGGGCCGGGCCCGTCGAGGTCCTGCTCGGCGAGCGCGGCGCCCAGGTCGAACCCGGGTCCGGTCTCGTCGTCGTCCGATCCGGACCACTCCGGCTGGGACTCGGCAGCGGAGCTGTCACCGGCTGCCGGGGCCGGGTCGGGCGTCGGGTGCACCGGCGGGTCGTCGAGGTCACCGAGCCGCAGGGGTGCCGGGTACTCGTCGAGCTCGCGGGCCGGCAGCGGGGCGGGCCGGCCGAAGGCGTAGCCCTGGGCCATCGCGCAGCCGTGCTCGCGCAGCCAGCGGGCCTGCTCGCCGTCCTCGATGCCCTCGGCGATCACCTGCAGGCCCATGCCCTGACCGAGCTGGAGCAGGCCCTGCACCAGGGCCGCGGTGGCCGGCTGGGCGACGATGTCGGCGACGAAGGAACGGTCGATCTTCAGGGTGTGGATGGGCAGCCGGTGCAGCGCGGTGATCGCGGAGTAGCCGGTGCCGAAGTCGTCCAGCGCCAGGGTCACGCCCGTCTCGGTCACCGTGTCGACGGCGTGCAGCGTCGCGTCCGCGGCGAACAGCGCGGTCGACTCGGTGATCTCCAGCTCCAGCCGGTCCGGCGCCAGCCCCGACTCGGCCAGGGCGTCGGCGACGAGCTCGCTGAAGCCCGGCTCGGCCAGGTGCCGGGCGGAGATGTTCACGTGCACCCGGAGGGAGGGGTCCCAGCCGGCGGCGTCCCAGCAGGCCTGGTGCAGCACCCAGGCGCCCAGCCGGGAGGTGAGCCGGTTGTCCTCGGCCGCGGACAGGAACGCGCCGGGGGGCAGCAGACCGCGGGTCGGGTGCTGCCAGCGGATGAGCGCCTCGTAGCCCAGCAGGTGCTCGTCGGACAGCGCGACGATCGGTTGGTAGAACAGCCGCAGCTCGCCGGCCTCCAGCGCGTGCCGGAGGTCGGTCTCCAGCTGCAGCTGGTCGACGTAGCCCTCGCCGAGCGCCTCGTCGTGCACCTCGATCCGGCCCCGGCCGCCGCTGGCCTTGGCCCGGGCGAGCGCACTGTGCGCCTGGCGCAGCAGGGCCTCGGGGGCGAGGTCGGAGCCCAGCGTCATGCCGACGCTGGCCGACAGGGTCACCTCGCGGTCGAGCACGTGGAAGGGCTCGTCGAGCACGCCGAGCAGGCGGTCGGCCAGGGTGTGCAGCCCCTCGACGTCCTCGACGTCCTCGGCGAGGACGAGGAACTCGTCGGCCCCGAAGCGGACGGCGGTGTCCTCCACCCGGGTGCTCCAGCGCAGCCGGTCGGCGACCTGGCAGAGCAGCTGGTCGCCGCCCTCGTGGCCCAGGGAGTCGTTCACGGCGGTGAAGCGGTCCAGGTCCAGGTGCAGCAGCCCGACCAGCGTGCCGCGTCGGCCGGACGCGGCCAGGGCGCGCTGCAGCCGCTCGGTGAGGGCCCGCCGGTTGGGCAGCCCGGTCAACGGGTCGGTGAAGGTGCGGCGGACCAGGTCGTCCTCGACCCGGCGGCGGTCGGTCACGTCGACCAGGGTGAGCAGCACGAACTGCGGCTCGCCGTTGCTGTGGTGGACGAGCTCCTGGGTCTGCATCGCCCAGATGCTGCTGCCGTCCGCACGGCGCAACCGGCGCTCGCCGACGACCTGCAGCTGGGGGTCCAGCAGCGGGGTGCCGGGCACGTGCTCGGCCGCGCGGTCCTCCAGGGGGACGTCGTCGGGGTGGGTGAGCAGGTCCAGGTGCCGGCCGACGAGCTCGCCGGAGGTCCGGCCGGTCAGCTCGCACATCGCCGAGTTGACGACGAGCAGCCGGCCGTCCGGGTCGACGACGGCCTTGGCGACGGGCGCGGACAGGAAGAGGGCGCGGAAGAGCTGGCCGCGGTCGGCCAGCAGCACGTCGGCCGCGCTCAGTCGTCGCCCGGCAGCGCCGGCGGGCCCGGGGGCGCCTGGCGACTCGGGGGCGGGGATGGTCACCCGGACAGCCTGGACCATGCCCCGCCCCCAGCCGGGGAACCTGCACGGGTCGATTGTGTTCGTGCCGTCACTTTCCGTGACCGGTCGGCCTCAGTCGTCCCGCCGGCCCGCTGTGACACACCGACCCCGCCCGCGGCGTGTCACTCGGCGATGGTGACCTCCCGGGAGAAGGCGACGTAGCCGGCGAAGTCCTTGCCGACCCGGTCGACCGCGGACGGCTTGAGGTCGGGGTAGCTCCAGGCGCCGTCCTTGCGGGTGCCCGCGGGCGTGACCACGTCGAAGTACTGTGCCGGCCCCTTCCACGGGCAGGTGTAGGCCGTCGGGCTCTCGGTGAGCGAGCCGGCCGTGACGGCCGACGGCGGGAAGTACCAGTTGCCCTCGATGCGGACGAGCTCGGACTCGGGTGCCTCGGCGATGACGGTGTCCTCGACGGTCGCGCGCATGCCTGCTCCTCCGTTGGTTATGACCCTGGACACATCCGGCAACGCACGCACCGCTCCAGGTCATCCCACCGTGGGTCCGGGGAACACCCCCGGCCCCGCCGACGCTCGCCGCAGTGCAGACGATGAGAGGTGAGTGCAGTGGACAAGCGGATCGGTTTCCTGTCCTTCGGGCACTGGCAGTCCATCCCCGGCTCGCAGGTGCGGACCGGGCGGGACGCGCTCGTGCAGAGCGTCGAGCTCGCGGTGGCCGCCGAGGACCTGGGCCTCGACGGCGCCTACGTGCGGGTGCACCACTTCGCCCGGCAGCTGGCCTCCCCCTTCCCGTTGCTGACCGCCATGGCCATGCGCACCAGCCGGATCGAGCTGGGCACCGGCGTCATCGACATGCGGTACGAGAACCCGCTCTACATGGCCGAGGAGGCCGCCGCCGCCGACCTGCTCAGCGGTGAACGGCTGCAGCTGGGCGTCAGCCGCGGTTCACCGGAGACGGCGCTGCGCGGCTCGGAGGCGTTCGGCCACGTGCCGGACGACGGCCGCAGCGACGCCGACCTGGCCCGGCGGAAGACGGCGCTGTTCCTCGCGGCCATCAGCGGCGAGACCGTCGTGGACGCCGACCCGCGGATGACCGGTGGCGCGTCCGGGCGGCTCGCCGTCCAGCCGCAGTCCCCGGGGCTGCGGCAGCGGATCTGGTGGGGGTCGGGTACCCGGCAGACCGCGGTCTGGACCGGGCGGCAGGGGATGAACCTGATGAGCTCCACGCTGCTCTCGGAGGACACCGGGGTGCCCTTCGACCAGCTGCAGGCCGAGCAGATCGAGCTGTACCGCGCGGCCTGGGCCGAGGCCGGCTGGGCGCACGAACCGCGGGTCTCGGTCAGCCGCAGCGTGCTGCCGATCACCAGCGACCTCGACCGGGAGTACTTCGGTTCGGGCCGGGGCGGTGACGACCAGGTCGGCATCCTGGACGGCGTGCGGGCCCGGTTCGGCAAGAGCTACGTCGGCGAGCCCGACCAGCTGGCCGAGGAGCTGGCCAAGGACGCCGCCGTCCGGGACGCCGACACCCTGCTGCTGACCGTGCCCAACATGCTGGGCGTGGAGTACAACGCGTACCTGCTGGAGACGGTGGCCAGGCACGTCGCCCCGGCGATCGGCTGGACCCCTCCGGCGGAGCGCGCCGCGGGCTGACGGCCGACGGTCAGTCGATCGTCATGGCCCCGGTGCTGGTCAGCTCCTCGGCGACGTCGAACAGCTTGCGGTTGGTGTGGGACGACGCCCGCACCAGCAGCTCGAAGGCCTGTGCCGCGGTCAGCCGGTGGCGCTCCATCAGGATGCCCTTGGCCTGGCCGATCAGGTCGCGGTTGTCCATGGCGCTGCGCAGGTTCGACTCCTGCCACGCCGCGGACAGTGCGATGGCGGCGTGCGAGGCGAAGATCTGCCCCACGGACTCCGACTCGGCGTCGAAGGAGTGCGGCTTCTGGGCGTAGAGGTTCAGGGCGCCCAGGTTGTCCCCCTCGGTGAACAGCTGGAAGCTCAGCATGCTGCCGGCTCCCCGCCGGGCGGCCTCGCCGGCGAAGCGCGGCCAGCGGGACTCGCTGGCGAGGTCGTCGACCCGGACGGTCTGCTCCTCGCGGAGGGCGTCCAGGCAGGGCCCCTCGTCGAACTCGGACTGCAGGGCGTCGATCTGCCGGGCCTGCTCGCTGGTGGCGGCCTGTGGCTCGACGCGGCGGCGGATGACCAGGCTGATGCTGGCCATGTCCGTGCCCGGCACCGTGTCGACCGCGGCGGCGGTGATCGACGCCAGCGTGCGGTCCACGTCGCCGTGTTCCTGCTGCAGGGTGCGGGCGATCCGGCCCATCACGTCCCCCAGGTCGTCCTGCATCCGACTGGGGTGATCCGGCCCGGTCTCGGATGGGATCTGGGGAGCGGACATGCGGGAAAGCGTAGGCCGCCGGCAGGTGGTCCGAGGTGCCCCGTCCGCGTCACCTCGTCGCCGGCAGCGCGTCGGGGGGTGTCACTCCTCGAGGGGTGACACCTCCCCGGTCAGCTCCTCCGGCACCGGGACGCCGGTGAGCTCGAGCAGCCGACGCACGGTCTCCTCGACGAAGAGGTCCTCGGGGTCGTCGTCCTCGTCGTCCGGGGCCAGCAACGCCGCCACGTCCCGGGGGTCGACCTCCCGCCCGGTCGCCAGCCGTGCCCAGTGGGCGAGCCCGCGGGCCTCGGCGTCGTTGTCCACCGGCGCGCTCGCGGTCGGGTCCTCGAAGTAGACGCGCGGCTGGAACCCGAGGTGGCACCGGCCGCCGCCGTCCCCGCTCGGCCGGTAGTCGATGGTCGCGATGTCGCTGTCGTGGACGTCGATGACCAGGTACGGCTCGCGGCGGGCGTCCGGGCTGGTCCAGGTGCCGTCGCTGTAGGTGAACGTCCCGAAGAGGCCCATGGCGGGGCAGGCTATCGACCGACGTACCGACCAGCCGGACCCGCTCGCTCGCGGCCGGGTGCGGTGAGCAGCCGGCGGCTGAACGGTGAGAAGACTCTCTCGGCTTCCCCGGGCGTGCCTCGCGCCGACCCCGCAGGCTGTGACCGGCCTGTGACATCAACCGTGAAACAGACGGGTCGTCCACGCACCCCCGTCGGCGAGATGTCCGAACCCCTCAACGCGCTTGGAGCCCTCGTGCGCCCGTCCCGCATCGTGCTGGCAGCGCTGGTCGCGCTGTTCGCCACCGCCACCGCCACCGCCACCGCCACACCCGCTGTCGCCGCCCCGACCGGCGGATCAGGCGGCCCGCTCACCGACCGCACGTTCCAGACGTTCACCGGCGCCGGGTACACCGCCCAGCACCACCTGTACGCGGCCGGGATCGACCCTTCCCAGCCGGTCGGGCTGCTCGTCTACGCCGACGGCACCGGCGAGTACGGGTTCGAGAACCCGTCGGCCAGCTACTCACTGGGTGGGGTCAACGGGGTCGTCGCCGTGGCGAAGCGGAACAACATGGTCCTGCTGGTGCCCTCCAGCCCCAACCGCGCCTGCCAGTGCTGGGAGCGGGGCGACCCGACCGGGTACGCCGACCACCTGGCCGCGCTGATCGACTCCGTCTACGGCCAGTACGACATCGACCGGGACCGCGTGTGGCTGGGCGGGTACAGCACCGGGGCGCAGCTGACGACCCGGTTCCTGTTCCCCCGGCACTCGGAGCTCCTCACCGGCGGCGGGACCATCGTGATCGGCGGGGGTGGCGCACCCGCGGTCGCCGCGGACGCGTTCCCCGCGTCGCTCAAGGCCAACGTGCACATGCACTGGGACACCGGCGAGCTGGACACCGACACCAACGGGTCCGCGCCTGGTGGCCTGAACTCGCTGAACGGTCCCTACGGGGCCAAGGTCGGCGAGGCCTGGTACGCCGACCGCGGTTTCCAGACGTCGCACGAGCACCCGGCCGGGGTCGGCCACGCCCGCAACGGTCAGTTCGGCACCATCATCGAGGGCGTCCTCAACCGGCACGCCACCCCGATCGCCGGGTCCGAGCCCGCGGCCAGCCCGCAGCCGTGGGAGCACACCGTCACCCCGAGCCGCATCGGCGTGACCGTGTCCGCTTACGTCCCCCCGAACACGTCGCGGACCACCCTCCGGGTCTCCGCCTCACCGTTCGGCTCGCAGACCGGCTTCTACACCTACCGCACGACCAGCAACGACGTCGTCCCGCTGTCCATCAACAGCAGCCTCTCCCCGGACAGGTCCTACTACTACCAACTGGAGACCGGGACGGACCGGACGGTGGTCGCCTCGGGCACCTTCCGGACGCTTCCCTGACCCGGGCGCCGAGACGCCCTGCGCAGGCTGACCGTCCGGCCCGAGCTGAGCCGGGTCCGCCGAACCGCGCCGCGTCCTGACGACGGCGGTGGTCCGGGGTTGGGACCGCGGGACGCCGGGCATGTCGGCCATGCCCACATCCGAGTCGGCCCCGGCCGATCGACCACGAGGAGAACGATGACCAGCATCTCCCTGCCCGCACGCCGCAACCGGTGGCGCTCCGCGGCCGCCGGCGTCGCCATCGCCGCTGCGTCGTTCACCATGACCGCCTGCGGTGGTGACGAGGAGGGCGTCGAGGACTCCGGCGTGGTCGAGGACGGCGGCATGGTCGACGAGGAGGAGGACGACGACTAGGAGTCGTCCGGTCGCGACGACTGAGTCGGTCGGCGGGGTGCGCGGTCTGCGCCCCGCCGACCGACTGTGTCCAGCCGGCTGATCGGGCGAGCCGGCGCCCGCGTACACCGGGGACGGGGGGAGCCAGTGGCGCGCCCGGCAGGGATCGAACCTGCGACCAAGTGCTTAGAAGGCACCTGCTCTATCCACTGAGCTACGGGCGCTCGCGGCCAGATCATCGCATCGGACCCCGGTCGCCGTGCCGGGACCGGGGGTGGCGTCGCGGGTGCCTACCGGTCGGCCCCGACCGGTCGGCGTCGGTCGTCCACAGCGAGCGGGCGCGTCCACAGTCCGGCGGCACGCCTGTCCGGGGGCGCCGCTGCGCTCCACGGTGGTCACAGCCCGGCAGGTCGCCGGGGACCGCACCCTGAGGAGCACCGTGAACGACACCCCTCTGCACGTCGTCGGCAACGTGGTCGACGTCCCGCGCCAGCACCGCACCAGCAACGGGTCGGTGACCAACTTCCGGATGGCGTCCACGTCCCGCCGCTGGGACGAGGAGACCAAGGGCTTCGTCGATGGCGCCACGCTCTGGATCGACGTGGCCTGCTGGAACGAGCTGGGCGGCAACGTCGCCCGCAGCGTCACCAAGGGCGACCCGGTCGTCGTCGTCGGCAACCTGTCGACCGAGTCCTGGGAGAGCGAGGCCGGGCGGCGCAGCGCCAACCGGATCAAGGCCACCGCGGTCGGGCTGAACCTGGCCCGTGGGTGGTCGGACTTCACCCGGCCGCCGCGCGTCGACCGGTCCGCCGGGCTCGCCTCCCCGCAGGAGCCGGGCGAGGACGCGCCGCCGACCGAGGACCCGTACGCCCACCGGGCCACGGACTACACCGGGGGGTCGGAGACGTTGCACAGCACAGACTCCGAGGTCACGTCCGAGGAGCCGGCGGTCCCGGCGCTGACGTGAGCCTCCCCGGCTGGGAGGATCGGAGCTGAGAACGCAGGGGGCGGGGCCGGTGCCCGCCGAGCACGGCCGCCCCGCCCCGCCCCCACTCGCGACCTGACGGAAGGCTCCCACTCAGTGGCCCAGTACATCTACTCGATGGTCCGTGCGCGCAAGGCGCACGGCGACAAGGTGATCCTCGACGACGTGACGCTGGCGTTCCTGCCCGGCGCGAAGATCGGTGTCGTCGGCCCCAACGGTGCCGGCAAGTCGACCGTCCTGAAGATCATGGCCGGCATGGAGACCGCCTCCAACGGGGACACCGTGCTGGCCCCCGGCGCCTCGGTCGGCATCCTCGAGCAGGAGCCGCCGCTGAACGAGGACCTCGACGTCCGCGGCAACGTCGAGGAGGCGGTGAAGGACCTCCGCGCGGCGCTCACCCGCTTCGAGGAGGTCAGCGCCGCCATGGGCGAGCCCGACGCCGACTTCGACGCGCTGATGGCCGAGCAGGGCGAGCTCATGGAGGTCATCGAGAACGCCGACGGCTGGGAGCTCGACAACCGCATCGAGCAGGCCATGGACGCGCTGCGCTGCCCGCCCGGCGACGCCGACGTCCGGGTGCTCTCCGGTGGTGAGCGCCGCCGCGTGGCGCTGTGCAAGCTGCTGCTGGAGGCCCCCGACCTGCTGCTGCTCGACGAGCCCACCAACCACCTGGACGCGGAGAGCGTCGCGTGGCTGGAGCAGCACCTGGAGAAGTACGCCGGCACCGTCGTCGCCGTCACCCACGACCGGTACTTCCTGGACAACGTCGCCCAGTGGATCCTCGAGCTCGACCGCGGCCGGGCCTACCCCTACGAGGGCAACTACTCCACCTACCTGGAGACCAAGCAGACCCGGCTCAAGGTCGAGGGCGCCAAGGACGCCAAGCGCGCCAAGCGGCTGAAGGACGAGCTGGAGTGGGTCCGCTCCGGCGCGAAGGCCCGCCAGGCGAAGAGCAAGGCGCGGCTGGCCCGCTACGAGGAGATGGCCACCGAGGCCGACAAGTTCCGCAAGCTGGACTTCGAGGAGATCCAGATCCCGCCGGGCCCGCGGCTGGGCAACGTGGTCATCGAGACCAAGGACCTCACCAAGGGCTTCGGCGACCGGGTGCTGATCGACGACCTCTCCTTCACGCTGCCGCGCAACGGCATCGTCGGCGTGGTGGGGCCCAACGGCGTCGGCAAGACCACGCTGTTCAAGATGCTGGTCGGCGAGGACAAGCCCGACGACGGCGACATCAAGATCGGCGAGACGGTCAAGGTCGCCTACGTCGCGCAGGACCGCAGCGGCATCGACCCGGCGAAGAGCCTGTGGGAGGTCGTCTCCGACGGTCTGGACCACATCAAGGTCGGCAACGTCGAGATGCCCTCCCGCGCCTACGTCTCCGCGTTCGGGTTCAAGGGCCCGGACCAGCAGAAGAAGGCCGGCGTGCTCTCCGGCGGTGAGCGCAACCGGCTGAACCTGGCGCTGACCCTCAAGCAGGGCGGCAACCTGCTGCTGCTCGACGAGCCCACCAACGACCTGGACACCGAGACCCTGACCAGCCTGGAGGGCGCGCTCCTGGAGTTCCCCGGCTGCGCCGTGGTGGTGAGCCACGACCGCTGGTTCCTGGACCGGGTGGCGACGCACATCCTGGCCTATGAGGGCGACTCGAAGTGGTTCTGGTTCGAGGGCAACTTCGACGACTACGAGAAGAACAAGGTCGAGCGGCTCGGCCAGGACGCCGCCCGCCCGCACCGCGCCACCTACCGGAAGCTCACGCGGGACTGAGGAAGGACCCCGCTGCCCCCCACGCCTCGTACCTCGGCGCGGGCCCCTGCAGCGGGGCCGGGCGTCACCGGACGGCCGGTCGGAGCTCCGTGCTCCGGCCGGCCGTCGCCGTCTGCGGGCCCCTCGTCAGCGGATGCGGGGGCGCTCCGTCAGGCGGTGAAGCTGGCGACGAAACGGGCCTGGCCGCGGGTCTCGACCGCGTGCCTGCGGTAGTGGCCGCGCACGAAGGCGACCGCCCGGGCCGGGGGGAGCCCGTCCAGGACCGCCAGGCAGGCCAGCGCCGTCCCGGTGCGCCCGGTGCCGCCCGAGCAGGCGACCTCGACCCGCTCGGTGTCCGCCCGCCGCCACAGCTCGCGCAACGCGTCGTGCAGGTCGACGGGAGCGGTCGGCAACCGGAAGTCCGGCCAGCACACCCAGCGGGTCGTCCACGGGACAGGGCACGGCGGGCGGCCCAGCAGGTACAGGCCGAAGGCCGGTGGCGGGCTGCCGTCGGGCAACGGTCGCCGCAGGCCACGACCGCGGACGCGGCGTCCTGACGGCAGCACCAACACGCCTGGCTCTGTCTCCGCCCACGGGTCCACGACGGCACCGTAGGCCTGCACGGCCCGGTACGGAACAGGGGCGGTGCGGACGGCGGCGGGCCATGAGGCAGGGTGACGGGTGTGAGGCACACCGTCGCCGTCCCGATGCGCTGGTCGGACATGGACGCCTACCAGCACATCAACAACGTGGCCTTCCTCGGCTACTTCGAGATGGCCCGGGTGGACCTGTTCTTCGACCAGCCCACCCACGACGAGAAGACCGGCCTGCGCCGGGGGATCGTGGTCGCGTCGCACGAGATCGCCTACAAGCGGCCGGTCCTCTACGACGCCGAGCCGCTCCAGGTGCAGATCTGGGTCTCCGGCGTCCGGGCGGCCGCGTTCACCTGCCACTACGAGCTCTTCGATCACGGCCGGCTGGCCGTCACCGGCAGCACCCTGCTGGTGACCTTCGACTTCGCGCTGGACCGGCCCCGTCGGCTCAACCCGGAGGAGAAGACCTTCCTCAGCCGCTACCTGGACGAGCCCGCGGCCTGACCCCCACGGCGCCCTGCCTCCTCGCCCCAGGGCGCGCAGGCCGCGGCGTCAGTCGGGGAGGGGGAGCATCCGAGGCTCCGGACGGCCGGTACCGGTCGGCGCCCCCCGCCGGGCGGCCTCCTCCTCCGACACCGGCCGGACGACGGCGCCCTCGGCGATCTCCGCCCCGCCGAAGACGGCCGCGTTGATGCCGCCGCGGCGGACCATCGGCTTCACCAGCCGGGCCCCGGTCAGCCGCTCGAGGTGGGCGCAGGGCGGGCAGCGCTTCATGCCGAACAGCAGGGCGTCCCCGACCGCGAACCAGTGACCGACCAGCGCGGGCAGGTCCACGCCGGCCGTCACGAGGTTGCGGCGGGTCTCGCCGGGCGTCAGCGGCACGCCCGCCTCGGCGGCGACGGCGGCGACGTCCTCCCGATCGATGAGCGTCACCTGCTTCTCCAGGTCCGGGTACTGCGCCCAAGTGCCGCCGCCGAGGGCGTAGCGGTCGCCGTCCAACCCCCGCCCGGCCAGCAACCACGCGGCGGGCACCCGCTGCATCAGCCCGGCCGCCACCGGGGTGCGCCAGATCTCGTGCAGGGTGCCGGGCTCGGTCACGGGGCCTCCAGGACGGGGGAGCGCCGGCGGCGCGGCGGGGGGACGTCGTCGGCCCCGCGGGCGTCGAGCGCCTCGCTCACGTCGTGGGCCATCTGCAGCACCTGCACCAGCAGCGGGGCGATCGTCGTCCGCAGCGCACGCAGCCCGCGAGGCTGACCACCACGGGCCGCCTGGGCGGCCCGGATGCGGTCGGTGCGCTCGATCAGCACCGGGATGAACCGCAACGCCATGGTGATGGCCAGCCCCACCCGCGCCGGCCGGACGCCGACCAGCCGCAGCGGCGCGCACAGCCACTCGACCACCGCCACCATCGCGTTCACTCGGGTCGTCGCCGTCACCACCGCCGCGGCCAGCACCAGCGTCAGCAGCCGGAGGCTGACGTGCGCGCCGGTGCGCACGTCGGTGGTCAGCGCGTGCACGACGAGCAGCGCCAGCAGCCACCAGCGCACCGCGCGGGCCTGCCGGGCCAGGACGGCGACCGGCAACCGGGCCACGAGCAACCCCACGGCGAGCACCCCGGCCAGTGCCGCGCCGGCCGCGGTGAGCGTCGGCAGGGCGAAGAGCAGGACGGCGAGGACGGCCAGGCCCAGCAGCTTGACCCCGGCCGGCAGCCGGTGGACCGCGCTGCTGCGCGGGACGTAGAGCGCCAGGGTCACCGGTCGGCCATCAGCGTGCGGTAGGCGGCCACGGCCGGGCCCGGAGCGGCATCCTCGACGACCCGGCCGCGGTCGATGACCAGCACCCGGTCGAAGCCGTCGAGCAGGTCGAGCTGGTGGGTCACCACGACGACCTGCTGCTCGAGCCCGGCGACCAGCTCGGCGATCCGGCGGGCGTTGACCAGGTCGAGCAGGGTCGTCGGCTCGTCGAAGACGATGCGAGCCGGCCGCATCACCAGCACGCCGGCGATGGCCAGGAGTTGCTTCTGCCCGCCGGAGAGCAGGTGGGCCGGGTGGTCGGCGTGCCCGGCGAGTCCGTGGCGGGCGAGCACCTCGGCGACGCGGACGGCGCGCTCCTCGGCCGGCACGGCCTGGTTCTCCAGCCCGTAGGCGACGTCCTCGGCGACGGTCGGGTGCACGATCTGCGCGTCGGGGTCCTGGAACACGAAGCCCACCCGGCGACGGACCGCACGCACCTGGGTGCGGGTGTCCAGCCCGTCGACGAGCACCTGGCCCTCGCTGGGCACCACCAGCCCGTTGAGCAGCCGGGCGAAGGTGCTCTTGCCCGACCCGTTGGCGCCGATCACCCCGACCCGCTGCTCGCCGAGCGTGAGGTCGATGCCGTCGAGCACCACCCGGTCGCCGTACCGGTGCCCGACCCCCCGCAGCTCGATGCCGCGGGTCGGGTCGGCGACGTCGACGTCGGTGCCGGCGGCACCGGGACGACGGAACCTCACCGGGTGCCGACGGCCCGTCGTGGTCGCTCGATCACCGGGTAGCTGCGCCGGACGACGTCGGCGATGGCCGCCGCGGCGAAGGCCTTGACCAGGTCGCCGGGGACGAAGACGGCGGCGCCGCTCCACAGCGCGGTCTCCCAGGGCAGGCCGGCGACGACCTTGAGCACCGGGACGCCGACCGCGTAGATGACGACGATGCCGCCGAGGACGTTGGCCAGCATGCCGAGGGCGACGTTGTAGCGGTCCCAGGTGCGCTCGGTCAGCCAGCCGATGACGGCGGCGGCGAGCGGCCAGCTGAACAGGTACCCGGCCGAGGCCCCGGCGAAGGGCGCCAGGCCGCCGGCGCCGCTGGCCAGCAACGGCAGCCCGACCGCGACCAGGACGAGGAAGAGCAGCACGGCGAGGAAGCCGCGGCGGGCGCCCAGCACGCTGCCGGCGAGCATGACGCCGAGGGTCTGCGCCGTGATCGGCACCGGACCGACGTTGATGGCGGGCAGGGTCCCGAGCACCGCGATGATGGCGGCGAAGAGGGCGATGTAGGCGAGGTCCCGGGTCTTCACGGCGTCTCCTCCAGCGGAGCGGGCGGAGGCCCGCATTCCCGGCGGAAGGTACCCGAGGCCGGTCCACCGCCGACAGGCCGGGGCGCGGTCGCGACGGCGCCGGAGAGCGGTCTCGTCGGTGGTGGCTCGGTGGTCCACGAGGGTCGCGGGGCTGCGTGCGCTCAGTGTCGAGGCGCTCACCTGCAGGTACATCACCCGGTTTGCCGGGCCTCTCGGAGCCGTGTTGGCTGGGGTCCTGAGCCCCTCGGCGAAGGCAGGACAGGGCAATGGCAACCGGGTGGTGGGCATCGCTGTGGTCGTGGTCGCGGCCCCCGCTGCAGGATGCACCTCCGGGGTCGCCGCAGCCGGGCCCGGTGCCCGACGACGGTGCCCGGCCGCACCGCCCTGACGCCCCGCCCGCCGGCGACGAGGTGGCCCCGCACCGTGCTCAGCCCGGTGCGGCGCACGCCGGGGTGGCCCTGCCGCCTCCCCGGAGCCCCGTGCACGTCCGGACCGCAGGTCCGTCCGCTCGATCCGGGTCAGCCCCTGACCCGGTGCGCAGCACCCCGCTGCGACCCCCACCGAGAACGACAGGAGCCTCATCCGTGGCACAGCTCGACAACGTCATCGCCGATCTGCTCGCGATCGAGGGCGCCAGCGGCGCCGCGATCGTCGACATCGACAGCGGCATGGCCCTCGCCGTCGGCGGTTCGCCCGGCTTCGACCTCAACGTCGCCGCCGCCGGCAACTCCAACGTGGTGCGCGCCAAGCTCCGCACCATCTCCGACCTCGAGCTGAACGACGAGATCCAGGACGTCCTGATCACGCTGGAAGGTCAGTACCACCTGATCAACGTGCTCAAGGGCCAGGGCAACGCCGGCCTGTTCATCTATCTCGTGCTCAACCGCGCGACGGCCAACCTGGCGCTGGCCCGCCACAAGCTGCGGGCGGTCGCCGGCGGCGTCAGCGTCTGACCCCGGCGTGGCGCCGCCTGCCCGGGCGGCGCCACCCGGCGCAGACCACCGACGCGGATCGACCCGGCAGCGCTCACCCAGGGCGTGGCCCGGTCGGCGTCCGGCCTCAGGCGGTGGCTGCCTCGACGATCCGGTCGCGGACGGCGTCCGCGGCCAGCTGGGTGGTGTCGATCCAGCGCGCGACCCGGCCGCCGGAGACGATGCCGACGCGGTCGCAGCACTCGGCCAGCTCGTCGGGGTCCACCGACACGACGACGACGGACGTGCCGTGCGCAGTGGCGTCGTCCAGCATCCGGCGCACCTGCTGGCGGGCCCGCACGTCCAGCCCTCGGGTGGGTTCGTGCAGCACGAGGACGTCCTGTGCGGAGGAGGCCATCCACCGGGCCAGGGCGATCTTGTGCTGGTCGCCACCGGACAGCGCGCCGAACATCGTGCGGATGCTCAGCGTCTTGACGTCCATCTGGTGCACGGTCCGGATGACCGCGCGCAGCGTGGCGATCTCCTTGCGCACGTCGGTCAGCGCGCCCCACTGCTCCTGGGTGAGCGTCCGGGCGATCGTCTCCCCGGG
This sequence comes from Modestobacter sp. VKM Ac-2978, assembly GCF_026968025.1. Lineage (NCBI taxonomy): Bacteria > Bacillati > Actinomycetota > Actinomycetes > Geodermatophilales > Geodermatophilaceae > Modestobacter > Modestobacter sp. VKM Ac-2978. Next base: position 200,349 of record NZ_JAPVBP010000002.1, read on the forward strand.
GTCGACCCCGTAGGCGTCCTCGTCGGGGCGGTAGGCGGGCAGCCGCAGCAGCTCGTCGCCGGCCGCCGAGCCCAGCGACCGGGGTTCGCCGTGCAGCAGCAGCTCGTCGGTGATCGCCGGGAGCTCCCCGGACAACGCGCCGACGAGCTCACCGACGCCGGAGGAGCGGTGCCCGGTCAGCCCGATCACCTCGCCCCGGTGCAGCAGCAGGTCCACGCCCTCGACCGCGCCGGGCACCCGCAGGTTGCGCACCTGGAGCGCCACCTCGTCGGAGGCCACCCGCCGCGGGGTGAGCACGGCGGCCTCGTCCGCCGGCGCCGGCTGCGGCGCCACCCGCCGCGTGGGCAGCGGCACCTGCTCGCCCACCGTCACCGCGGCCAGCTCCACCGGGTCCAGCGCGTCGGCCGGGCTGTCCAGGGCGATCAGTCCGTCGCGGAGCACCAGCACCCGGTCGACGACCGCGAGCATCTCCGGCAGCCGGTGGCTGATGTAGAGCACGCCGCGCCCCTGTCGGCTGAGCCGGCCGGCGACGGCGTGCAGGCCGTCCACCTCCACGGGCAGCAGCGCGGCCGAGACCTCGTCCAGCACCACCAGCCGGGTGTCCTCGGCCAGCACGCGGGCGATCTCCACCACCCCGTGCACGAAGTGCGGCAGGTCGCCGACCAGGGTGTCGGGGTCGACGTCCAGGGACACCTCGGCGAGCAGCACCTGGGCCTGCCGGCGCAGGTCGGATTGCGGGCGCCCGGCCAGGGTGGTGCCGCGGAAGACCGCCTGGGCGACGGTGAGCCCCGGGTCGATCCGGACGAGCTGCTCGACGACCCCGACGCCGAGGTGGCGAGCGTCCTCCGCCGACAGCGGGGCGTAGGGGTGGCCCAGCAGGGTCATGGCGCCGGAGTCGGCCGCGGTGATGCCGGCGAGGACGTCGCCGAGGGTCGACTTGCCTGCGCCGTTGGCGCCCACCAGCCCGACGATCTCGCCCTCGCCGAGGCTGAACGAGACGTCCCGCAGGACGCGTCGGGCCCCGAAGGACTTGGTCAGGCCCGCGACCTCCAGCAACGGCATGGGCGGGCGGGCCTCCCCCGGAGAGCGCCCCCGGCACGGCCGGTGGACGACGGTTCCAGCGCCCCCGCGACGCTGTGTAACGACAGCGATGCTACCCGCTGGGGGGTGACGCGCCTCCCGAGACGGCCGGTCTCGGGAGGCGCGCCGCGGGTTCCTTCAGGCGCTGAGCCAGACCGCCGCGTCGACCGGCACCGACCCGTCGGTGACCGGTGCGCTCGCCAGCAGCAGCTTCCCCTCCGGCAGCGGGACCGGGGCGGCGGAGAGGTTGAGCAGGCACACCAGCCCACCGGGTCGCCGGAACACCAGGCAGCCCTCCGGGGCGGGCAGCCACTCCACGCCGTCCCCGGCGAGGACCGGGGAGCTGCGGCGCAGCGCCAGCGCCGCCCGGTACAGCGACAGCATCGAGTCGGCGTCGTCCGTCTGGACCTCGGCGGTCAGCGGCGCCCAGCCGGCGGGCATCGGCAGCCAGGTGTCGGGGGTGCTGGAGAACCCGTACGGCGGCTGGTCGCCGGACCAGGGGACCGGCACCCGGCAGCCGTCCCGGCCGCGCTCGGTGCGGCCCGACCGCTCCCAGATCGGGTCCTGGAGCACCTCGTCGGGCAGGTCGACGTCCGGCATGCCGAGCTCGTCGCCGTTGTAGACGTAGGCGACGCCGGGCAGCGCCAGCTGCAGCAGTGCGGCAGCCCGGGCCCGCCGGGTGCCGACCTCGCCGCCGCCGTAGCGCGTGACGTGCCGGGGCCGGTCGTGGTTGGACAGCACCCAGCAGGCCGGCGCCGGGGTGGCGGCGACCGTGGCCAGCGAGTGCTCGACCGCCGAACGCAGCTCCGCAGGCTCCCACTCGGCGGTCAGCAGCCGGAAGTTGAACGCCAGGTGCAGCTCGTCCGGGCGCAGGTACTGGGCCAGCCGCTCGTCGTCGAAGACCCAGACCTCGCCCACCGCCATCCGGTCGGGGTACTGGTCCAGCACCGCACGCACCCGCTGGTGCAACGCGTGCACGTGGTCCTGGTCGAACCGGAGGTCGCCGGGGCCGTCGTCGGCGAACAGGCCGGTGTCCTCGGCCGGCACCATGTCCGGCAGCCCGGCGGGCTTGGCCATCCCGTGCGCCACGTCGATCCGGAAGCCGTCCACCCCGCGGTCCAGCCAGAAGTGCAGGGTCTCCTCGAGGTCGGTGACCACCTCGGGGTTGTTGTAGTCCAGGTCGGGCTGCTCGGGGGCGAACAGGTGCAGGTACCACTGACCGTCGGGCACCCGGGTCCAGGCCGGGCCGCCGAACACCGAGGGCCAGTTGTTCGGCGGCTGCGCGCCGTCCGGGCCGGACCCGTCGCGGAAGAAGTAGCGGTCCCGGGCCGGCGAGCCGGGCGGGGCGGCCAGCGCCTCGGTGAACCACTCGTGGTCGTGGGAGCTGTGGTTGGGCACCAGGTCGATGGTCACCCGCAGGCCCAGCGCGTGGGCGTCGGCCAGCAGCGCGTCGAAGCCGGCGAGGTCGCCGAAGACCGGCTCCACGCCGCGGGGGTCGGCGACGTCGTACCCGTGGTCGTGCATCGGTGAGGGGTAGAAGGGCGTGATCCACAGCGCGTCGACCCCGAGCTCGGCGAGGTACGGCAGGTGCGTGCGGATGCCCTCGAGGTCACCGACGCCGTCGCCGGTGGCGTCGGCGAAGCTGCGCACGTAGACCTGGTAGAACACCGCGTCCCGCCACCAGTCGGTGGTCGTGGGGGAGACGGGCGTCGGGTGCTGGCTCAGCGGAGGCTCCTCGGGAGGTCGGTGCAGGTGCGGCCGCGGCGCAGGGGGTCGGTCAGCGGTTCTGCATGCTGTGCGCCGCCATCTCCAGGTAACCCCACAACGTGGCGTCCTGCTCGGCGGTGAGGCCCAGGCTGTCGACGGCGGCGCGCATGTGGGTCAGCCACGCATCGCGCGCCTTCTCGTCGACGGCGAAGGGCGCGTGCCGCATCCGCAGCCGGGGGTGCCCGCGCTGCTCGGAGTAGGTGCGCGGCCCGCCCCAGTACTGCTCCAGGAACATCCGCAGCCGCGTCTCGGCGCCGTCCCAGTCGTCGGCGGGGTACATCGGGCGCAGGATCGGGTCCTCCCGGACCGCGCCGTAGAAGTGCGCGACGAGGGTGCGGAAGGTCTGCTCGCCACCGATCTCGTCGTAGAAGCTGCCCGCCGAGGGCAGCGGCCGGCTCGTCTCGCTCATGACTGCGATGGTCCTCCAGGGGCGGGCGCGGGGCTCACGCGGGCCGTGGTCTCCCCGGGTCGGCTGCGCCGCAGGGCGATCAGCGGGACGACGACGACGACCAGCCCGATGCCGCCCGACAGCGCCACCACCGTGCTCGGTGCCAGGGCCTCCGCCCCGAGCCCGGCGAGCACGACACCGAGCCCCTGGACGCCGGCGAGTCCCGCGGCCGCCACCCCGAACGCCCGTCCGCGGTAGGCGCTGGGCACCGCCTGCACGAAGGCGACGTTCAGCGGGATCGAGCAGGCGCCGCCGATCCCGGCGACGAAGAAGAGCGCCACCACGGCGGCGAACGCGGCGGTGCCGGTGCCCAGCCACACCGGCACCAACCCGGCCAGCAGCACGCCGCCGAGGGACAGCGCCACCAGCGGGGCCAGCAGCCGCTCGCGGACGTGCGGCGGGCAGAACCGGCCCACGACCAGGCCGCCGAGGGCGGTGCCGGCCGGCGCGGCGGCCAGCAGGACGCCGGTGGCGGCGGTGGTGCCCTGCAACTGCAGGCCCAGCGGGGTGGCGATGCCCTCGGGCGCGTTGACGAACAGCGCGGCCACCCAGAGCACGCCGACGATCGACAGCAGCCGGGGCGTGGCGGCGACGAACCGCATGCCGCTGGCGGTCTCCCGCCACAGCGACCGGACTTCCGTCCCGGCGTCGGCCGACCCCGGCGCGGGGCGGGGCTGCAGGCCGAGGGCCAGCCAGCCGGCGGAGACGGCGAAGGTGGCGGCGTTGAGCAGCAACGCCGCCGAGGGGGAGAAGTGCAGCAGCAGGGCGCCGCCGAGCAGGAAGCCGATCAGCTGGGAGACCTGGGCCGTGACGCCGGTCAGTGAGGTGGCCACGGCGTAGCGGTCGCCCTCCAGCACGTCGGCCATCAGCGCCGAGCGGGCTGCCTCGAACGGTGGCGAGCACAGCGAGACCAGCAGCAGCAGGCCCAGCAGCAGCGCCAGCGGCAGGCCGGGGACGGCCATGGCGGCCACCAGGACCGCGCGGGCGAGGTCGCTGGTGATCAGCACCCGGTGCCGCGGCAGGCGGTCGGCCAGCGCGGCCAGCAGTGGGCCGCCGAGGATCCACGGCAGGTAGCTGATGCCGAAGGTGATCGCCGACAGCAGCGCCGACTCGGTGCGCTGGTAGACGAGCACGGTCAGCGCGACTCGGGCGAGCTCGTCGCCGATGGTGGAGAGCAGGTAGGAGCCGAAGAGCGGCCGGAACTCGCCGACCGCGAAGACCTGCCCGTAGGTGGCCGGGCGGGTGGTCCCGCGGTCGGACCGAGGACGGCGGCGGCTCAGCAGCGTCCCCTGTCGCCGGGGGCGGCGATCACCGCTCGTACCCGTTCCATGACGCGGGAGTGTGGCAGGTCGGTGTTGCACCGTCGATCACCGGCGGCGGGGCCGATCGGCGTGCCGCCCGCGTTCCGGTACCGACATGCCCGGCAGTCGCCCGGCGGGGGCTGCCGCGTGGCGGAAGGGCCCGTTGACGTGACCTGGCTCACGACCTAGCGTCCGCCGCCACCCACCCGAACGACGACCCGGCGCGTTGCCCGGCGGGCGTCGAGATCCCCTGGAGGAACGCGTGCGCAGGACGTCGAGGAGCTCGATGGTGCTGGGCTCGATGGTGATCGGCGCCCTCGTGCTGACCGGTTGTGGCGGCGAGGAGGAGGCGGCCGAGCCCGTGGCCGGCGCGGGATCGGACGAGCTGACCACCGTGCGCGTGGGCGCCATCCCGATCGTGGACGTCGCGCCGCTGTACCTGGCCCAGGAGGTCGGGATCTTCGCCGACCACGGACTGGAGGTGGAGCCCTTCCTGGCGCAGGGCGGCGCCGCCATCGTCCCGGCGGTGCTCGCCGGGGAGGCGGAGTTCGGCTTCTCCAACATCACCAGCCTGCTGCAGGCCGAGTCGCGTGGGGTGCCGCTGGCCCTCGTCGCCCCGGGCTCCGGGGCCACCGGCAACGCGGAGGAGGACTTCGCCGCGGTGATCGTCCCGGCCGACTCCGAGGTGCAGGAGCCGGCCGACCTGGCCGGGAAGAGGGTCGCCATCAACTCGATCAACAACATCAGCGACACCGTCGTGCGGGAGACCGTCCGGCAGGACGGCGGCGACCCCTCGTCGATCCAGTTCGTGGAGCTGGCCTTCCCCAACATGGTCGCCGCGGTCGCCGACGGCTCGGTCGACGCGGCCTTCGCGGTCGAGCCGTTCGCCACCGTCGGGGTGAGCCAGGGCATGCGCGTGGTCGCCGCCCCCTACACCCAGACCGACGAGGCGCTCACCGTCGCCGGCTACTTCACCTCCGACCAGTACGCCGCCGAGAACCCCGACACCGTGCAGGCCTTCGCCGACGCGATGGTGGAGGCGCAGCAGTACGCCACCGAGCACCCCGACGAGGTGCGCGAGGTGCTGGGCTCCTACACGAGCATCGACCCGGCGATCGCGCAGGAGCTGACGCTGCCCGCCTACCAGACCGAGATCGACCGGGACTCGGTCGAGGTGCTGCTCGAGCTCGGCGTGGAGGACGGGGTCATCCCCGAGGGCGTCGACCTGGAGAACGTCTTCGCCGACCTGGAGTGAGCGCCTCCGGCTGGTGCCCGCCCCGCCCTCAGGCCCGGGCGGGCACCAGCCCGGTGTACTCGGCCAGGAAGGCCAGCTGGTCGGCGGCCAGACCCACCGTGCGGCTGACCGCCCGGGCGCCGTGCCCCACCGACAGCTCCCGGCGCAGCACGATCGGCGCCTCCGCCGTCGTCGCGTGCTGCAGGGCCGCGGCGAGCTTGCGGGCGTGCAGCGGGTCGACCCGGGTGTCGGACTCGAAGGTCGTGAACAGCACCGCCGGGTAGTCGGTGCCCTCGACCACCCGGTGGTACGGCGAGTACCCCAGCAACCAGCCCAGCTCGGCCGGGTCGGCGGCGGTGCCGTACTCGTCGTTCCAGGTGCGGCCCAGCCCGAACAGCTCGTACCGCACCATGTCCAGCAACGGCGCGCTGCACACGACGGCGGACACCAGGTCGGGGTGCTGGGTGGTCATGGCGCCGACCAGCAGCCCGCCGTTCGAGCCGCCCATCACGGCCAGCTGGGCCGGCGTCGTCCAGCCCTCGGCGATCAGGTGACCCGCGGCCGCGGCGAAGTCGTCGAACACGTTCTGCTTGCGCTCCCGCATCCCGGCCCGGTGCCACTCCTCCCCGTGCTCCGAGCCGCCGCGCAGGTTCGCCACCACCCACACCCCGCCGGCGGCCACCCAGGCCAGGGCCTGCGCGGTGTAGGCGGGGGTGAGCGAGACGTTGAACCCGCCGTAGCCGTAGAGCACGGCGGGGCGCGGGGTGTCGGGGGCGCCGGTGCCGGAGAGCACGAACAGGTGCACCGGCGTCCCGTCCGGGGAGGTCGCGTGCGCCTCGACCACCCGCACGTCGGGCACCGCGCCGGCCACCGGGGCCTGCTCGTGGCTGGTGAGCGCGGCCGGGTCGGCGGAGTCCCAGCGCAGTACCGACGGGGGCGTGGCGTAGTCGGTGAAGCCGACCCAGGCGGTCGTGCCGCCCTCCGGGGGTGCGCTGACGCCGGCGACGCTGCCCGGGCGGAGGGCGGTCACCTCGGCCACGCGGCCGGAGCCGTCGGCGGCCCACAGCGAGAGCCGGTCGGTGGCGTCGACCGCGTGCACGGCGAGCACCCGCAGGTCGCCGTCCGGGCCGTCGACCAGGGCGACATCGCCGAGCACCCCGTCGTCGGACTGCGGGACCACCTCGTGCCAGGCCGCCGGCGCCCAGCTGGCCGGGTCGGCCGGGTCGGCCACCACCAGCCGGCTGCGGGGCGCGTCCCGGTCGGTGTGCAGCCACAGCCGGCCGTCGCGGGCCACCCAGGCCGAGGTCTGCGCGTCCACGCCGACCTGCAGCTCGCGGAGGACGCCGTCCCCGGCCAGGTCGGCCAGCCAGACGTCGTCGCGCGGGGCGGTGCCGACCGAGGCGGAGACGACCAGCCAGCGGCCGTCGGCGCTGGTGCGGGCGCCGAAGTAGGTCGAGGGGTCACTGCCCTCGCCGTGCACCAGGACGTCGTCGGCGGGGTCGCTGCCCACCCGGTGGCGCCACACCCGGCGGTGGAACTGCTCCTCACCGGCCGGGACGAGCTCGGGGGCCAGCCGGCGCACGTAGAACAGCTCCTGACCGCCGGGCAGCCAGCCGACGGGGGAGTAGCGGCACCGGTCGATCGGGCCCTCGACCAGCTCGCCGGTGGCGACGTCCAGGACGAACAGCTGCGACTCCTCGTCGCCGCCGACCGAGACCTGGTAGGCGAGCCGGTCGCCCTCCCACGAGGGGGACCAGGCGTCCAGCGTCGTGGTGCCGGCCGGGTCCAGCGCCGTCGGGTCGACCAGCACCCGCACGCTGCCGTCGGGCTCGGTGACCCGCAGCACGGCGTGCTCCTGGCCGGGGTCACGCCGGGTGGAGAACGCCCGGCCGTTGCGCCACACCGGGATGCCGACCGCACCGGCGTGCACCAGTTCGGCCAGCCGGTCGGCGAACGCCGGCCGGCCGGGGAGGCCGGTGAGGAGGCCTGCGGCCAGCTCGTCCTGGGCGGCGGCCCAGGCCACGGTGCGTGGGTCCTCGGCGTCCTCCAGCCAGCGGTAGGGGTCGGCGACCGGGTGACCGTGCAGGTCGTCGACCAGGTCCAGGCGGGGGGCGTCGGGGTAGCGCACGCGCCGACCGTAGCCGCGGCCACCGACAGCCGTCGGGTCGGTCGATGGCCGAGACCGCCGTCGCCAGTGCAGGATGGCAGGTGCCCGTGGGCTGTCGAAGCCGTCGGTGGCCGGGGGCACTCGGAGGTGTCCCGTGTCGATCACCGCACTCGGGTCGTCGTCCGGGCCGGGTCCCGCCGGCTCCCGACGCGACGTCCTCGCCCGTCCGCACACGCCTGCCCCGGCGGCGTGCACGACCGGTGCGACGCTCCTGCTCAACGCCACCTACGAGCCGTTGTGCGTGGTCTCCAGCCGCCGCGCGATCGTGCTCGTCCTGGCCGCCAAGGCCGAGGCCGTCGACGTCACCGACGACGAGGTGCACGCCGAGCGGGTCACCGTCGCCGTGCCCGTCGTCGTCCGGCTGACCCGGTACGTGCGGGTGCCCTACCCGGTCTCGGTGCCGCTGTCCCGCCGGGCGGTGTTCACCCGGGACGGGCAGACCTGCGTGTACTGCGGGGGCTCGGCCACCAGCATCGACCACGTCGTGCCGCGCAGCCGCGGTGGCACGCACACCTGGGACAACGTCGTCGCGGCCTGCCGGCGGTGCAACCACACCAAGGCCGACCGGTCGCTGGCCGAGATGGGCTGGTCGCTGCCGCACCCGCCCGGCGCCCCCAGCGGTGCGGCCTGGCGGCTGCTCGGGCACCGCACGGTCGACCCGCGCTGGCGGGAGTGGCTCGGCATGCCCGACTCGGTGAGCGCGTGACGATCGCCCCTGCTCGGCGTCTCTGGGCACTCGGCGAGCCGTTCCACGCGCTGACCTACTTCGCCGACGAGTCGCGCACCGCCTACGCCGAGGCCGGGCTGCGCGGCTTCTGGGCCGGGTACTTCGCCGGCCGCGCCGCGCCCCTCGGGCCGGTCGGACCGGCGCTGGTCACGGCGACGTTCGGTTCGTTCGCCCCGGACTTCGTCGCCCGGCGGGTGCCCGAGGTCTGGACGACGACGCCCCCGGCCGACGCCCTGACCGCCCGGCTGGCCGGGGTGGACGCCGCGGCCCGCCGGGCGCTGCCCGACTGGCTCGGCTCACCCGAGGCGCAGGAGGCCGCGACGCTGGCCCGCCGGGCCGCGGAGGCAGTCGACGTCCTCGGCCGCCCGCTGGCGTCGGCGAACGCGGACGTGCCCTGGCCGGTCGAGCCGCACCTCGTGCTGTGGCAGGCGCTGACCACGCTGCGCGAGCACCGGGGCGACGGCCACCTGGCCGTCCTGCTGCAGCAGGACCTGCTCGGCCTGCCCGCACTGGTGCTGACCGCGGCGGCCGGGACGACGTCGGCCGACTGGCTGCAGAAGGCCCGCGGCTGGTCGCCCGGGCAGTGGGCGGCCTGCGCCGAGGAGCTCACCGGGCGCGGCCTGCTGGCCGACGGTGGGCTCACCGCCGACGGGGTGGCGCTGCGCGCGGCGATCGAGGCCGACACCGACCGGCTGGCGCAGGGCCCGTGGACGGCGCTCGGCCAGGCCGGCTGCGGTCGGCTGGCCGAGCTGCTCGAGCCGGTGCGCCGGGCGGTCGTGGCGGCGGGGGAGTGGCCGCCGCACAACCCGATCGGCGTCCCCGACCTGGAGTGAACGCTCTCCGTCAGGTGACCCGGGCGTGCTCCACCGGGTAGCCCTCGTGCACCCGGTCCGTCAGCACGGTGTGCAGCCGGTCCATCGCGTCCCAGACGTCGACGAACCGGGTGTAGAGCGGCGCCGGGCCCAGCCGGAGCCGGTCGGGCGTGCGGAAGTCCGGGACGACGCCGCGGTCGATCAGCGCCTGCGTGAGCTGCCACGCCTGCGGGTGCGCGAGGCTGACGTGTGCCCCGCGCCGGGCGGCCTCCCGCGGTGAGGCGACGGCGACCCCGTGCCCGGCGAGCCACTCGTCGGCCAGTGCGATCACCAGCTCGGTCAGGGCCTGGCCCTTGGCCGCCAGCCGCTCGATGCCTGCCTCGGCGGACAGCCGGGCGCCGACCTCCACCGCCGCCATGGCCACCACCGGGGGAGTGCCGACGGCGAACCGGTCCACGCCGTCGGCCGGGTCGTACGCCGTCCCCATCGCGAACTGGTCGCGCTGGCCGAACCACCCCCAGATCGGCTGGCGCAGCTGCTCCTGCAGCTCACGGCGCACGTAGAGGAAGGCCGGGGCCCCGGGGCCGGCGTTGAGGTACTTGTAGGTGCAGCCCACCGCCAGGTCGGCGCCGGCCGCCGTGAGGTCGGCGGGCACGGCGCCGGCGGCGTGGCTGAGGTCCCACACGACCAGCGCCCCCGCCTCGCGGGCCAGCCGGGTCACCTCGGCGATGTCGACCAGCGCGCCCGACCGGTAGGCCACCTGCGAGAGGACGACGACGGCGACCCGCTCGTCCAGCGCCCTGGCCAGCACGTCCAGGTCCAGGCCGGTGTCGATGTGCGCCTCGACCTCGCGCACCGTCATCCCGCGCGCCTGGGCCACCCCGGCCACGATGTACCGGTCGGTGGGGAAGTCGTCGGCGCAGCAGACCAGCGCGTCCCGGCCCGGGCGGGCGTCGGCCGCGGCGACCAGGAGCTTGTAGAGGTCGACGCTGGTCGTGTCGCCGACCAGCACCTCGCCGGGCTGCGCCCCCAGCACACCCTCGGCGAGGACGTCACCGATCCGGCCGGACTGCTGCACCCAGTCGCGCCAGGAGCCGACGAGCCCCTGTCCCCACTCGCGCTCGACGGCCCGGGCCACCGCGGCGGGGGTCTCCCGGGGCAGCCGGCCGAGGGAGTTGCCGTCCAGGTAGAGCAGCCGGTCGGGGCCGTCGTCGTCGGTGCCGGTGAACCGCGCCCGGAACCCGGCCAGCGGGTCGGTGGCGTCGGCGGCTTCGGCGGCGGCGCGGGAGAGGTCCACGGGGAGATCCTGCCCGTCGCGGCTAGCGTCCGGGTGGTGACCTCCTCGCCCGGCACACGACTGCACGACCTCACCGCGCTCGAGCAGGCAGCCGCGGTCCGCGCCAAGGAGGTGAGCCCCACCGAGCTGGTCGAACACTCCCTCGCCCGCATCGAGGCACTGGACCCCGCCGTCGGGGCCTTCCTGACCGTCACCCCCGACCGGGCGCGCGCCGCAGCGGCGGCGGCCGACCGTGCGGTGCTGGACGGCGGGGACCTGCCGCCCCTGCACGGCGTCCCGACCGCGATCAAGGACCTGGCCAACACCGCCGGGGTGCGCACCACCTTCGGCTCGGCCGTGCTGGCCGACTTCGTGCCGGCCGTCGACGACGCCGTGGTCACCGCGCTGGCCGCCGCGGGCACGATCAGCCTGGGCAAGACCAACACCCCCGAGTTCGGCTTCCCCTGCTACACCGACAACGACCTCGTCGGACCGGCCCGCTGCCCGTGGGACCCCTCGCTGTTGGCCGGTGGTTCCAGCGGTGGTGCGGCTGCTGCGGTGGCCGCCGGGCTGCTGCCCTTCGCCCACGGGTCCGACGGCGGCGGCTCGATCCGCATCCCGGCCGGGATCAACGGGCTGTTCGGCATCAAGCCCAGCCGCGGCCGGGTGAGCAACGCCCCGCTGGGCAGCGAGACCACGGGCCTGGGCGTGCAGGGGCCACTGGCCCGCACCGTCCGGGACGCCGCCGCGATGCTCGACGCGATGGCCGGGCCGGTGCCCGGCGACCCGTTCTGGGCCCCGCCGCCGCCGGCCGGGGAGACCTTCCTCGGTTACGCCGACCGCCCGCCGGGCCGGCTGCGGATCGGCCGCTACCTGGACTCCGGCATGCCCGGCGCCGACCTGGACCCGGAGGTGCGGGCGGCGTTCGAGGACGCCTCCACGCTGCTGTCCGAGCTGGGCCATGAGGTCGAGGACCTGCCGGCCGCTCCGCTCACGCCGGAGGTGTTCCCGGCCTTCGAGGTGGTCTGGGCGCTGTCCGGCACGACGCTGCCCGTGCCGCCGTCCCAGCTGGACCGGCTGCGGCCGCTGACCCGCTTCCTCCGGGACCGCGGACTGGCGCTCAGCGCGAGGGACGCGATGCAGGCGATGTTCACGCTGCGGGTCTTCGCCCGCCGATTCGTCCAGGCGACCAGCCGCTACGACGTGCTGCTGGCCCCGATCTGCACGCTGCCACCGCGACCGGTCGGCTGGTTCGACGGGGACGGCGACGGTGCGGCGGACTTCGAGCGGCAGAAGCGCTACGCGGCCTTCCCGGCGGTCTACAACGTCACCGGTCAGCCGGCGGTCAGCGTGCCGCTGTGGTGGACGGCGGGCGGGCTGCCCATCGGGACCATGCTGGTGGGCCGCCCGGCCGACGAGGCGACGCTGATCTCGCTGTCCGCGCAACTGGAGGAGGCGCGACCGTGGGCCCACCGACACCCTGCGCTCTGGTGACCCGTCCTGCCGGGCCGGTGCTCGGTGGTCCCGGTAGATTGCCCCCCATGTCCGTGCTCGAGACCGTGCTCATCTACGGCGTCGTCCCCCTGGTGATCGTGCTGCTGTTCGCTGCGGTGACGTTGTTCCCCGGCCGCAGCAAGGACCGCACCAAGTACCGCCCCGGGCAGTCCTGGGACTACGCGCCGCTCTGGTACGAGCCGCACCCCGACGTCCCCGGCGTGGTCGGTGGCCACGCCGAGGACGCACCCGGGGCCGGGCACGCCGCTCCGCGACTGGGCGCCACCGCCTCGGCGCTGGCCATCGGCCAGCACCCGCACGTGGCCGCCCCCGACACCGTCCGGCGCACCGCCGCCGGCGGCGCCCGCGGGACCTGGTGACCCGCCGGTGAGCACCGCGTCGTCCCACGTCCCGTCGCAGTCCGCGTCGCAGTCCGGAGGCACTCCCCAGATGACCCAGCAGCTCAGCCGGCAGCCCGCCGCCGACCAGTACGGTCCCAGCGCGACGCGGGAGACCGGGAACAGCTCCGTGATGGAGCCGGGCTCGGGGCCGTTCAGCTACCGCGACCTCGCCCGGCTCGACGAGGCGCTGACCATGTCCTCCCGGGAGACCGGGCTGCGGTTCACCCTCTACGTGGGCGAGCTGGGCTCCGACACCCGGGCCACGGCGGAGGACCTGCACTCCCGCTCCGGCGGGGACACCGCCAACAGCGTCCTGGTCGCCCTCTCGCCGGGGCAGCGGGTGCTGGAGATCGTCACGGGCACCGCGGCCGCCCGCCGGCTGCCCGACCGGGCGTGTGCCCTCGCCGTGCTGTCGATGACCAGCCGGCTGGGCGCCGGCGACCTGGTCGGGGCGATCATCAACGGCCTCCGGCAGCTGTCCGACGCCGCCGGTCACCCCGCGCGCCGCAAGGCCGACTGAAGAAGGACCACGGCCCCGCAGCGGGCTGAACGCCAGCGGCCCAGGACTCGTCGAGTCCTGGGCCGCTGGCGTTCAGCGGGTCATCCCTGGCCGGCTGCGGCGTCCCGCTTGCGGGCCCACAGGGCCCGGGCGATGCCGTCCCGGCCCTCGCTCACCAGCCGGCGCAGCGGCGCGGGGGCGTCCTGATCGGTCAGCCAGGCGTCGGCCGCGGCGAGCGTCCGCTCCTCGACGACCTTCGGGAACAGGTACTCCACGGCGTTCTTGGCGATCTCGCCCGGACGCCGCTCCCACAGCCCGCGGATGTCGGCGAAGTACCGGTCCACGTAGGAGGCGGTGAGCTCCTGCTGGGCCGGGTGCCAGAAGCCGGCCACCATCGCCTCGTGCACGGCGTTGGCGATCGACTCGTCGGTGAACGCCCGCTCCCAGGTCTCCGCCTTCGACTCCGGCGTCGGCCGCAGCGCCCGGGCGGTCGCAGCCCGCCGGGCACCGGTGGCGGTGGCGTCCCGCTCGGCCTCCGCGTCGATCTCCGCGTCACCGGCGGCCCCCACGGCGACCAGGCCGTGCAGGAACGCCCAGCGGGCGTCGGTGTCGACGGTGAGGCCCTCGACGGCCAGGGAGCCGTCGAGCAGCCCCCGCAGCGCCGCCACGTGCTCGTCCCCGCGGGCCGCGGCCGCCAGGGTGCGCGACCACTGCAGCTGGGCGTCGCTGCCGGGCGCCGCGCTGTGCAGGGCGGCCAGTGCCTTGTCGGCCAGCATCGTCCAGCCGGTCGGTGCCCAGGCCGGGTCGGCGTAGGAGGCCAGTGCCGACTGCACCCGGGCGAGCAGCGACTGGACGACGCTGATCTCGGTCTCCGCGTCGACGCCGGCGAGCACGAGCTGGACCCAGTCACGGGCCGCCAGCTCACCGTCGCGGGTCATGTCCCAGGCCGCCGACCAGCACAGCGCCCGGGGCAGCGAGTCGGGGATCGTGCCGATCTGGCTGCGCAGCGTGGCCAGCGACCGCTCGTCGAGGCGCAGCTTGGCGTAGGTGAGGTCGTCGTCGTTGACCAGCACCAGGTCCGCGGCGGGGTGGCCGACCAGCTCGGCCACCTCGGTACGCGCCCCGTCGACGTCCAGCTCCACGCGGTGCGACCGGGCCAGCCCGTCGGGGCCGGAGCTGTAGAGGCCGACCGCCAGCCGGTGCCGACGCAGCACGGGGTGCTCGGGGACGGCGGTCTGCTCGATCGCGAACGAGGCGTACCGGCCGTCGGCGTCGAGCTCGTACACCGGGCGCAGGGTGTTGACCTGGCTGGTCTGCAGCCACTGCGCCGACCAGTCCGACAGGTCGCGACCCGACGCCTCGGAGAGCTCGCTGAGCAGGTCGTCGAGGGTGGTGTTGCCGTACTCGTGCTTGCGGAAGTACCGGCGCACCCCGGCGAGGAAGTCGTCTTGACCGACGTAGGCCACCAGCTGCTTGAGCACCGAGGCGCCCTTGGCGTAGGTGATCCCGTCGAAGTTCACCTCCACCGCGGCGACGTCGACCATGTCGGCCGCGATCGGGTGGGTGGAGGGCAGCTGGTCCTGCGCGTAGGCCCAGGACTTCTCGGTGTTGGCGAACGTCGTCCACGCGGTCGTGTACTCGGTGGCCTCGGCCTGGCACAGCGTGGAGATGTAGGTCGCGAAGGACTCGTTGAGCCACAGGTCGTCCCACCAGCGCATGGTCACCAGGTCGCCGAACCACATGTGCGCCAGCTCGTGCAGGATCGTCTCGGCGCGTCGCTCGTAGCGCGCCCGGCTGGTCTTGGACCGGAAGACGTAGTCCTCCAGGAACGTCACGCAGCCGGCGTTCTCCATCGCCCCGGCGTTGAACTCGGGGACGAAGAGCTGGTCGTACTTGTCGAACGGGTACGGGTAGTCGAAGACCCGGTGGTAGAAGTCGAACCCGGCCTTGGTGACCGCGAAGATCTCCTCGGGGTCGAGGTGCTGGGCCAGCGACGCCCGGCAGTAGATGCCCAGCGGGATGCCGTCGTGCAGATCGGTGACCCGGGCGTACGGGCCGGCGACCAGGGCCACCAGGTAGGTGGAGATGCGCTTGGTCGGGGTGAAGTGCACCAGCTGCGAACCGGCCTCGCCGGCCTCGATCGTGCGGTCACCGGTGTTGCTGACGACCTGCCAGTCGAACGGCGCCGTGACGTGCACGGTGAACGTCGCCTTGAGGTCGGGCTGGTCGAAGCAGGCGAACATCCGCTTGGCCTCGGCCGGCTCGAAGTGCGTGTAGAGGTAGACCTGCTCGTCCTCCGGGTCGACGAACCGGTGCAGGCCCTCGCCGGTGCGGGAGTACCGGCAGTCGGCGTCGACGACCAGCTCGTTGGTGGCAGCCAGCCCGGGCAGGGCCAGACCGCCCTCCTCGGTGTAGCCGCTGACGTCGAGCTCTACGCCGTTGAGCGTCGCCGAGCGCACCCGGTCGGCCACCAGGTCGACGAAGGTGTCGGCGCCGGGGGAGCGGGCCTCGAAGTGGATGGTGGTGACCGAGCGGAACGTCTCCTCGCCGGGATGGCCCTGGCCGTCGGTCACGTCCAGGAAGAGGTCGTAGCTGGAGACGGCCAGCAGCGCGGCGCGGGCCGCGGCGTCGTCACGAGTCAGGTTGGGAACTGCCACGCCCCGGAGCCTCCCATGCGGGGCCGACGGTCTCCTCTCCGTGTGGTCCCGAGGAGAGCGGGGAACAAGCCGGGGACGGCCCGACTTGGTCGGCCCAGACGACCGGGTGTCGTTCGACCGACCGCCCGGAGCACCGACGACAGACTGAGGAGCACCATGACCGAGGCAGTGCAGAGCTCTCCCGTGAAGGCCCGCGTCGACTTCTGGTTCGACCCGCTGTGCCCGTGGGCGTGGCTCACCAGCCGGTGGGTGCTGGAGGCGGCGAAGGTCCGTGACATCGACCTGCACTGGCACGTGATGTCGCTGTCGGTGCTCAACCGCGGCCGCGACCTGCCGCCGGACTACCAGGAGATGATGGCCAAGGCGATCGGCCCGGTGCGGGTCGCGGTCGCCGCCGCCCAGCAGCACGGCGACGCCGTGCTGGGCGACCTGTACACCGCGATGGGCACGCTGCGGCACCACGACGGGGTCGAGATCGAGGAGATCATCGCCCCGGCGCTGGAGCGCGTGGGCCTGCCCGCCGAGCTGGCCGAGGCCGCCGGCTCGACCGAGTACGACGAGGCGCTGGAGAAGAGCCACCACGAGGGGATGGACCCGGTCGGCGACGACGTCGGCACCCCCGTCATGCACATCGACGGCGTGGCCTTCTTCGGTCCGGTGATCAGCAAGGTGCCGACCGGTGAGGAGGCCGGCAAGGCCTTCGACGGCGCCGTCCTGCTGGCCAACCTGCCCGACTTCTGGGAGCTCAAGCGCACCCGCCTGTCCGGGCCGGACATGTCCTCGGTGCCCGCCGACGCCCTGGAGCTGACCGGCACCCGCTGACGGGCCGGCACCCGCGGCGCGAAGGTGCCGTGAGCTGGACCGCAGCGGGTGGCAGCTGCCCCACCCGCGCCTGGACGGCCGCCTCCCCCGACGGGGAGGCGGCCGTCGTCGTCCATGCAGACCGTCCCGTCCCACCCGCGACACCTCGACGGCGTGTCCGGGCCTGCGCTGCCGACCAGGGGTGGACCCGCCTCTAGACATGCCGCAGCCGGACCGGGCCGACCGGTCCGCCGAACAGTGACGGAGACCCTCATGCCCCGCCTGTCCACGCGCCGCGTCGCCGCCGTCACCATGGCCGGCCTGACCACCTGCGCAGCCACCCTGGTCGTTGCGCCGGCGGCCCTGGCTGCGCCGGTGCCGCTGCCGGCACCCGTGCTGTCGGCGACGACCGTCGTCCCGGGACAGCCGTTCACGTTGACCTTCACCGGGTGCCTCCCCGACAGCGCGGACGGGTCGCCCACCGGCGTCTATTACTCGAACACCGACGAGTACGCCTACTTCGGCAACGGGGGCGAGGCGCTCCCTGACGGCAGCGTCACCTTCGACGAGTGGTTCCAGCCGGGGACCCCGTTGGGGGAGTACACGATCCAGGGCGTCTGCGACCGGTACACCTCCAGCCAGGCCTACCCGCCGGTCACCGTGACGCTGGCCGCGACCGCACCGGCCCCGCCGTCCGAGCCCACCACCCCGGAACCGGGAGAGGACGAGGACAAGGGCGAGAAGAAGGACAAGGGCGAGAAGAAGGTCAAGGGCGAGAAGAAGGTCAAGGGCGAGAAGAAGGTCAAGGGCGAGAAGAAGGTCAAGGGCGGGAAGAAGGGCGAGGCCACGGGCGAGGAGTGAGGGGGAGGAGCCGCAGGGCAACGTGCGGGTCGGCGGCCATCCGGTCGCCGGTCGACGGCCGGTCCCCTCGGCTCCTGAGCACGCCCGTCGCGGCGGAGCGCCGACCGGAACCGCGCCACGACCGAGGTCCTCGGCTGGAGGCCGCTCCCCCTTCCGGGGAGCGGCCTTCGCCGTTCGCGTACCGAGCCGGCCGGGGCATCGCCTGGGCAGCGCGCTGCGGCAGGATGGCCCGATGGCACCCCCTGTCCGGCAGCGCATCTTCATCACCGGCGCGAGCGCCGGCCTCGGTCAGGGCATGGCCCGGGAGTTCGCCGCCCGAGGCCGTGACCTGGTGCTGGTGGCCCGGCGGCTGGACCGCCTGGCCGAGCTCCGCGACGAGCTGCTGACCTCGCACCCCGGCATCCGGGTCGTGATCGGGGAGCTGGACGTCGACGACCCCGAGGCCGTCGCGGCGACCGTGCCCCGGCTGGCCGGGGAGCTCGGCGGCATCGACCGGTTCATCGCCAACGCGGGCCTCGGCAAGGGCGCCCCGGTGGGCACGGGCAAGGCGCGGCCGAACCGGCAGGTGCTGGTCACCAACGTGCTGGGCACGCACGCCTGCTGCGAGGCCGCCGTCGAGCTGTTCCGCGCCCAGGGGAGCGGGCACCTGGTGGTCATCTCCTCGGTCGCCGGGGTGCGCGGCATGGGCGGCACCCGGACGGCGTACGCCACCTCCAAGGCCGCGGACGCCGTGCTCGCCGAGGGCATCCGCGCCGACCTGCTGGGGAGCCGGCGCACCCGCGCGATCCGGGTCAGCACCATCCACCCCGGCTTCATCGAGACCGACATCAACACCGGCCGTCGCGGTCCGTTCACCGTCGACCTGCAGACCGGGGTCACCGCACTGACCGCGGCCATCGAGCGGGAGCCGGTGCGCGCCTACGTCCCCGAGTGGCCGTGGCGCCCGATCGCCGGCCTGCTGCGCGTGCTGCCGCTGCCGGTCGTCCGCAAGCTCGCCTGAGAGCCGTCAGGCCCCCGGCGCTGCGGGGACGACGTCCGGGACGTGGCCGGGTCCGGCCACCGCCGGGCGGGGCCGGTCCTGCCGGTGCAGGCGCACCGCCACCAGCGCGACGTCGTCCTCAGGACGGCCGTGCACCAGTCGCTCGAGGGCGGCGTCGCACAGCGACCCCAACGGCAGGTGGGCGAGGTCGGCCAGCGCCTCCCGCAGCCGGTCCAGGCCCACGTCCAGCCCGATGGGGCCCTCGGGCCCACGCTGCTCGATCAGCCCATCGGTGTAGAGGAACACCGTCGTGTCGCGGTCGAGCTCCGTCACGTGCTCGACGCGCCTCGTGGCCGAGTCCACGCCCAGCAGCAGGTCGGCCCGCCGGCTGTCCAGGGTGGTCACCCGGCCCTCGACGTCCAGCAGCAGCGGCGGCGGGTGCCCGGCGCTGGACCAGCGCATCCGGGTGACGCCGCGCTCGCGTTCCTCGTCGGTCTGCTCGAAGCGGGCGATGGCGGCGGTGGCGATCGTGCCGACGGCCAGCACGTCCATCGCGCGGTCCAGCCCGGAGAGCACCTCGGCCGGTCCCGCGTCGCTGTAGACGGCGATGCCCCGCAGCAGGCTGCGCAACTGGCCCATCGCCGCCGCTGCCTCGATGTCGTGCCCGGCCACGTCGCCGATCACGACCATCGTGGTGCCCCCGGGCTGGATGAACGCGTCGTACCAGTCCCCACCCACCCGGGCGGCCTGCACGGCGGGCAGGTACCGGACCACGACCTCGCTGTGGTCGGGCTGCGGTGGTTCGGTGAGCAGGCTGCGCTGCAGGTGCTCGGCGACCTGGCGCTGCTGGGTGAACAGGCGCGCGTTGTCCAGGGCCGTGCCGGCCCGGGCCGCGACATCGGTGACGGTGCGCAGCTCCCGGGGGGTCCACGGGGTGGAGCCGACGTCCCGGAAGAGGCTGAGCAGACCCACGGTGCGGCCACCGGCCAGCAGCGGGACGGCGGCGACGCCGCCGGGCCGCAGGGCGGCCAGCAGCTGCTGCGCCTGCGGGGTGACCACCAGCGCCGCGGCGAACGAGTCGACCTGGTCGGCCCGGCCGCCGCCGAGGAGCACCGGCCGCCCGCTGCGGATCGCCCGGCGTGCCGGCGAGTCCGCGGCCAGGGCGCCGGTCCGGGACTCGGCGTAGACCTCGGCGGCGTGCTGCATCTCAGGGCGCCGGTGCACCACGGCGAGGTCGTCCAGGGCGCCGCTGGCTGCGTCGTACGTGCTGACGATGACCCAGTCGGCGAGCCGGGGGACGACCAGCCGGGCCAGCCGGCGGACGCCCTCGCCGACGTCGAGGGTGGTGCTCAGTGCGGCCGACGTCTCGGTGAGCAGGTCCAGCAGCTCCACCGCCGGGGCGTCGTCGGCTGTCGCCGGGGAAGGCGTGGGTGCCCCTGCGCGGCGTCGCTCGGCGGTGATGTCGTGGAACTCGACGTCCATGCCGTCGGCGGCCGGGCGCACCGACATCCGGTACCAGCGGTCGTGCGGTGGGTAGTACTGCTCGAAGTCCACCGGCTCCCGGGTGTCCATCGTGTGCCGGTAGGCCCGCTCCACGTCGGTGCCCAGGGTCAGCGGGTGGATCTCCCACTGCGTGCGGCCGAGGAGGTCCTCCCGCCGTTCCTGCAGCAGCGTCTCGGCGGCTCGGTTGACGTACACCCAGCGGAAGTCGCGGTCCATGCAGACCAGCGGGATCGCGACCGACTCCGCCCAGGCGCCGGCGCGGCGCGCGTCAGGGAGAGGGTGGGCACGGGGCCGGTCCTGCACGGGGTTCCTCCGGCTCAGCGGGGAGAGCCCGCCGCTGCTCGGATCAGGCACCACAGATCCCATCACACACCACGGACCGGGACGACGGACCTCGGCCCCTCGCGTTCGTGGGGTGCGTCAGGCTCGGGTACGGGCGGTCGCCCGGGTGGCATCGTCGAAGGGCGGGTGTGCAGCGGGGTCGGTCAGCCAGGTCGCCAGCTGGGCCAGTTCGTCGCGCTGGGCGGCCACGAAGGCCGCGTCCACCACCCCGCCGTGCCCGGGGACGACCGGCCCGCGCACCAATTCGAGCAGCGCCGTGACCGTCTGCGCCCACTCCAGCGGGTAGGCGTCCTCCATCGCCGGTGGCGACCCGTCCTCGACCAGGTCCCCGGCGAAGAGGACGTCGTCCACGGTGACCACCAGGTCCGCGCCGGTGTGCCCGCGCCCGAGGTGGCGCAGCGTCACGGTGCGGCCACCCACGTCCAGCCGGGCGAGGTCGTCGACCAGGCGGTCGGGCGGGTCGATCGGTACGGTGGCGACCAGTTCGGCGGCGGGGTCGCCGTCCTCCCGGAGACCGGTGACCACCGAGGCGCGCTGCTGCTCACCGGTCGCCTCGAGCTCCTCGGCGCAGCGGCGGTGCCCCCAGACGGCGGCCGGCCGGAACGCCGCGTTGCCGAAGCAGTGGTCGTAGTGGGCATGGGTGTTGACGACGGTCCAGGGGTGCGGGGTGACGGTCCGGACCGCCTCGGCCAGGGCCCGGCCCTCACCGAGGTGGGAGCGGGTGTCGATGACCAGGCAGCCGCCGTCGCCGACGACCAGCCCGCAGTTGAGGTCGAGCTCGCGGTGCCGGCGGACGAACACCCGGTCGCCGATCTCCCGCCAGCCGGCGGTCACCAGCAGATCCGCATCGGCCGGCCGCGGGAGTCCGTCGTCCCGTCGCCCACCCGCTCGGCGGTGCCGGCGGCCAGCCGCTGGGCCGACCAGGCAGCGGCGCAGGCGTCCAGCGCATCGACGAGCGGGACGCCGGCCGGTGCCCCGGCCAGTGCCTCCTCCACGTCCATGACGGCGCGCAGGGCCTGCAGTCGCTGCACCGTGCCGCGGGCGGTGCCCTTGCGGTCGGTGACCCCGCCGAGCCCGAGCCGGAACGCCAGCTCGGGGTGCACCTCGACCACCCGGTCGGTCGGGGGCTGACCGAGGACGTCGTCCAGGGCGCGGATGGAGCGGACGAGCATGAACGCCTGGGCCGACGGCGCACGCGGTGGATCGGTGGCCGCGCGGGAGATGGCCCGGGCCTCGGCGTAGTCGTCGGTGGCCAGCACCGCCCGCACCGGGGTGGGGAAGACCGAGCTGGCCGCGCCGGTGGGGCGCAGGAGCCCTGCGGCCGCGACGTCGCAGGCCCGGACGCCGTCCTCCGACAGCCCGATCGGCATGTCGATGGCGACCACCTCGACGTCCGGCACCGCCAGCACCGCCGCCGCGTCGTCCAGCGCCCGCAGCTCCACCGTGCGCCCGTCGAGCAGCGCACCGACCCACTTCCCGCGCCAGCCGTCCACTCCGAGCACCGCCACCGGGCCAGCCTGCCAGGAGTCGGTGAGAAGATCGGCACATGCGCGTCTTCCTCGGCACGGACCACGCCGGCCTCGAACTGAAGTCCCACCTGATGCAGGTGCTCGCCGACGAGGGCTTCGAGCCGGTCGACTGCGGGGCCTTCGACTACGACCCGCAGGACGACTACCCGCCGTTCTGCTTCGAGGTGGGGGAGCGGGTCGTCACCGAGCCGGGCAGTCTCGGCATCGTCATCGGCGGCTCGGGCAACGGCGAGCAGATCGCCGCGAACAAGGTGCCCGGGGTGCGCGCGGCGCTGATCTGGAACGAGAGCACCGCCCAGCTGGCCCGCCAGCACAACGACGCCAACGTCGCCGCCGTGGGCAACCGGCAGCACAGCGTGGAGGAGGCCACCGCGCTGGTGCTGACCTACCTCCGCGAGCCGTTCAGCGGCGAGGAGCGGCACTCCCGCCGGATCGGTCTGCTCACCGAGTACGAGCAGAACCGGCAGCGTCCGGCCGGCGGGCTGCCCACCCGCAACCCGTGAGCCGGACCCGGTGACCGGGGACGACCTGCGTGCCGCGGTCGCCGCGGTCCAGCAGGTGTTCGCCCGGGTGCCCGACGGTGCGGCGGCGGTGCCGACACTGGGCACCGACGTCGTCGGCGTCGCCGCGCACATCACCTCCTGCCTGACCTGGTACGCCCAGGACCTGGTCGCCGGGCCGGTGGAGGTGAGCGCCTTCGACGTGGTCCGCCGGCCCGACGCCGACCTCGCCGAGATCTGCCTGCAGCTGGCTGCGGCGACCGAGGTGCTGGCCCGGGTGGTCGACGCGGCCGGCCCGGCCGAGCGGGGCGCGCACGACTGGGGTCTGGCCGACGCCTCGGGCTTCGCCGGGATGGGCTGCGCGGAGCTGCTGCTGCACACCGGTGACGTCGCGGCGGACCGTGAGCTGGACTGGACCCCGCCGTCCCGGCTGGCCGAGGCGACCCGGGCACGGCTCTTCCCGTGGGCGCCGGCCGACGCCGATCCGTGGGCGGCGCTGCTGTGGGCCACCGGCCGTGGCGAGCTGCCCGGCCGGGAGCCGGTCACCTCCTGGCGCTGGCACTGCGCCCCACTGTCGGAGTGGGACGGCACCCAGCCCGCCTGAGGACGACCCCCACTGGCGAGTTCGCGGCGACACCCTGCAGCGGGTCCGTCAGAAGGAGTCGGGGCACCAGGGGGCGACCGGCCAGCCGAACGCCGTCGACGCCTGGGTCACCGCACCGGGGCTGATCTCGGTCACCCGGCCGGCGGCCTGCAGCGAGGCGAGTGAGACGCCGCCCAGGTAGGCCGCAGCCAGCGCTTCGACGTCCAGGACCAGGTCCGGGTCGCGGTCGGTGCGGTCACTGTAAGCACCGGCCGGGTGTCCCCAGACGTGCCAGCGCCCGTCGTTCCAGTCACAGGACCGATCGCGCACCTCGAAGACCATGTCCAGCGGGGCCGGGTACCGGCGGGCGGACAGCGCAGCGCCCACGTCGACCAGCCGCACCCAGAGCGTGTCGACCGGGCGGGCGTGCCAGGCCCGGCCGTCGACCAGCAGGTGCGGCAGCGCATCGTCGGCGGGGCCCTGCGGGTACTCGATCGTGCGCATCAGGTCGTGCGCGAGCAGGAAGCGCCACAGCGCGGCGTACGCGGTCGGGCTGCTGGCCCGGACCTCCTCGACGGTCAACGTGCCGTCGGGTTCGCTGGTGTCGGTCCAGGTGGCCCGCAGCCGGTAGCTGGCGAACCCGGTGACCGTCCCGTCGGCCTCGGTGTGCAGCGCCAGCTGGCGGGGCGGACCGCCGGCGGCGAGCTCGGCGGAGTCGTGCAGCCGTCGCTCCCACCACCGGTCGTCGCGGGCCATGTTCCCCGGCACGAACCGGCGCACCCGCTCGTGCAGCGCCGTGGCCGCCGGGCGGAACTCCTCGACCTCGACCAGCCGCACGGTGCCGGTGCCGCAGTCGACGTCCGGCCGCAGGTGCAGCCGCTCGGTCGACCCGGTCCAGCCGCCCCGCGAGGCGACCGGGGCGTACCCGAACCGACCGTAGATCGGCCACTCGGCGGCCCACAGCGCCGCCACCGGCTCGCGGCCGGCCGCGTGCACCTCGCGCAGCTGGCGTCGCATGACCGCCGTCAGCACCCCGCGTCGCCGGTGGGTGGGGGAGACGGTCACCCAGGTGACGCCGGCGGTCGGCACCACCGCCCCCGGCACGGTCATCTCCAGGCTGTAGATGCCGGCGGTGGCGGCCACCCGCTCGCCGTCGAACAGGGCGAGCGAGCGGTCCAGCTCGGCCGTCGGGGCCGGGGAGTCCATGTAGGGGCCGGCGTGGTCGTGGCCGAAGGTCGTGCGCATGCCGCGGACGAAGCGCGGCCACTCCTCGGCGGTGATCGGGCGGAGCTGGTCGGCGATGTCGGTCACGAGGCGTGTCTACCCGGCGGGACCGACGGTCGGCCATCCAGTTCCGCCGGCAGCCTGTCGGTGGCCGGTGGCACCCTGCCGCCATGGCAGCGACTTCCGACGACGTCCGGACGATCGCTCTGGCCCTGCCGGAGGCCACCGAGCGCCCGGCGTGGGACATGGCCTGCCTGCGGGTACGCGACAAGGTCTTCGCGTCGATGCCGCCGGCGGAGGAGTGGGTGGCGATCCGGCTGGCGCCCGGGGAGAACGCCGAGCTGGCCGCCGAGCGGCCGGGGGTGTTCTCGGTGCCGCACCACTACCGCAACAGCAGCATGGTGGTCGTCCAGCTCGCGGCGGTGGACCGGGCGGAGCTGGCCGAGCTGCTCACCGAGGCGTGGCGGCTGCGGGCACCGGCCCGGCTGCGGGCGGCCTTCGACGCCGCTGCCGGCTGAACCGGCCCGGCCGTGTCCGGGACGCCGACCCGAGCAGCGGGTTTCGCGCCGACGGCGGACGCATCTACTGTCGGGGTGCCCCCGACCGTGTTCGTGCCCGCCCGCCCCGGGACCCCGGCTCCCTGGTGGCCGCGGGCACAGGAAGTAGCCGATGCGCCGCACCGCAGTCCTCCCTCGTCCCGCTCGCGGTCCCGCCGTCCCGGCGCTCGCCCTGGTCACCGCGCTGGTGCTCGCCGGGTGCACCGGCTCGGACGACGGGGACTCCGGCGGCTCGGCCGACTCGGGTGGCTCGGACGACCCCGCCGTCGCCGGGGCCGTGACCACGGCTCCGGATGCGGCGCGCACGCTCGTGCCCGACGCCGACCCGGCGGCCGCCGCAGTCTCGACCAGCCGGGCGCTGTACGAGAGCTCGGACGTGGCCGTCGTCGCCGGTGGCGGCGATGCAGACGCAGAGCTCCTGGGCGCGGTGGCGGCGGTGGGTCTCGGTGTGCCCCTGCTGCTGGGCTCCGACGACCCCGCCGACGTGCTCGGGGCCGAGCTGGACCGCCTCGGCGTGCAGACCGTGCTCGCCGTCGGCGACGACGCCGCCGACCTGGTCCCGGGTGGCTCGGACGACGTGGACGTCGTGGCCGTCCCCGCCGACGCCGAGGCGCTGGCGGAGGCGACCGGCCTGGACCTCGCCGAGCCCACGACCGTGCCGGACGCGGAGCGGGCGACTGCGGTGGCCGGGCTGGCGCCGGACGCGCTGCCGGTCCTGACGGCGGAGGCTCCGCCGGCCCCGGCGAGCCCCACCGAGACGGCGGCGGAAGGCTCGGAGACCGAGTCCGAGGCGTCGGAGACCGAGTCCGAGGCGTCCGAGTCCGAGCCGGCGGAGCCGACGGGGGAGCTGCCCGAGGTGCAGCGCCCCGAGCCGCTGGAGGACGTGGTGGTCCTCGCGAGCGGGGACGCGCAGTCGCTGGCGGGGATCGCGACGGCCCGGGCCGCCGGTGCCGAGGTGCTGCTCACCGGCGGGGTGGTCGATCCGCGTGTGTCGGCGGAGGTCGTCGAGCGTCTCGCCGCCGAGCCCACGGTCGTCGTGCTGGGTGCTGACCTGGCCGGGGCGCCGGGGATCGAGTGGAAGCTGGACACCGTGGCCACCGGCACGCAGCTGCCCGGCGGTGGTCAGCTGCTGTTCCCCGAGCACACGCTGATCGCCCTCTACGGCGTCCCCGGCAGCGGTGCCCTGGGCCTGCTGGGCGAGCAGGACCTGCCCGGTGCCATCGCGCGGGCACAGCAGTACGCCGACGAGTACCGGCCGCTGGTGGACAACACCGTCGTCCCGACGTTCGAGATCATCGCCACGGTGGCCTCGGCCTCGGCCGGCCCGGACGGCAACTACTCCGCCGAGCAGGACGTCGAGACGCTGCGCCCCTGGGTCGAGGCCGCCGGTGAGGCCGGCCTGTACGTGGTGCTGGACCTGCAGCCGGGCCGCACCGACTTCCTCACCCAGGCCAAGCAGTACCAGTCGCTGCTCGAGCTGCCCTACGTCGGCCTGGCGCTGGACCCGGAGTGGCGGCTGAAGCCGGGTGAGGTGCACCTGCGCCAGATCGGCCAGGTGGACATCGACGAGGTCAACCAGGTGGTGACCTGGCTGGCCGACCTGGTCCGGGAGAACGCCCTGCCGCAGAAGCTGCTGGTGCTGCACCAGTTCCAGGTGCGGATGATCGTCGACCGCGAGCGGCTGGACACCTCCCGCGACGAGCTGGCGATCCTGGTGCACGTCGACGGCCAGGGCTCGCAGCCGGCCAAGCAGACCACCTGGGAGGTGCTGCACCGCGGCGCCCCGGAGCCGCTGTACTGGGGTTGGAAGAACTTCATCGACGAGGACGAGCCGATGATCTCCCCCCAGGAGACCATCGATACGGTGCAGCCGACCCCGGAACTGGTCACCTACCAGTAGCCCGACTCCTTCACTCTGTCGTAGCCCTCGGGCAGGATCGGCCGGGACGTCGCAGCGCGCCTCGTCCGGGGCCCACCAGGCGACGACGGAGAGCAGGAGTGCTTGCGATGACCGGTGTCGTCACCGAGCGGCCGGGCGCTAGCCCGGCCGCCGCGCTGGAGCCGCGGCTGGCCGAGCACCGGCGCGAGCTCACCGGGTACTGCTACCGGATGCTCGGGTCGTCCTTCGACGCGGAGGACGCGGTCCAGGAGACGATGGTCCGGGCCTGGCGGTCGCTGGACCGGCTGCAGGGCAGCGGTGCACTGCGCTCCTGGCTGTACCGGATCGCCACCAACGTCTGTCTCGACGCCCTCGACGGCCGCAAGCGCCGGGCGCTCCCGGTCGACCTGTCCGACGAGTCCTCGGCCCCCGTGCCGGCGTCGTTGGCCGGGGTGCTGGCCGACGGCGCGTGGGTCGAGCCGGCGCTGGACCGCAACGTCCTCCCCGTCGGGGGCGACCCGGCCGACATCGCCGTGCAGAAGGAGTCGGTGCGGCTGGCCTTCGTCGCCGCGCTGCAGCTGCTGCCGCCGCGGCAGCGGGCCGTGCTGATCCTGCGGGACGTGCTGCGCTGGAAGGCCGACGAGGTGGCGGCGCTGCTCGAGACCTCCGTCGCGGCCGCCAACAGTGCGCTGCAGCGTGCCCGCGCCACGCTCGCCGCGGCCCAGGCCCAGGAGAAGGCACCCGACCGGGACGTCGCCGCCCCGGACGCCGAGCTGCTGGCCCGCTACCTGGACGCCTTCCTGTGCTACGACATCGAGGCCCTCGTCGCCCTCCTGCACGAGGACGCCGTGATGGACATGCCGCCCTACGCGATGTGGCTGCGCAGCGCCGCGGACATCGGCACCTGGTTCGCCGGCCCCGGCGCGGAGTGCCGCGGCTCGCACGTGGTGCCGCTGGAGCTCAACGGGAACCCGGCCTTCGCGCAGTGGCGGCCCAACGGGCCGGACGGCGCGCACCGGCCGTGGGCCGTGCACGCGCTGACCATGGCCGACGGGCGGATCACCCGGATGACGGCGTTCCTCGACACCCGGTTGTTCGACCTCTTCGGCCTGCCGCACGACCCGGCCGTCGCCGACCGGTGAACCCGGCGGACGACGTCGTCCTCGTGGTCGACGAGGACTGAGCGGATGGGCCGGCTCCGGTACGCGGTGACCTGCTGCGACGGCGCGCCACCAGCTCAGCGGTCCGGGTCTCCGGGGCGGACCAGCCCGTTCTCGTAGCCGTAGACCACTGCCTGCACACGGTCGCGGAGGTGCAGTTTCTGCAGCACCCGGCTCACGTGGCTCTTGGTCGTCTGCTCGGCGATGAACAGCTCTGCGGCGATCTCGGCGTTGGAATGCCCGCCCGCCATCAGGGTCAGGACCTCCCGCTCCCGCTCGGTCAGCCCGTTCATCGCCGGGTCGGGCGGTCGGGCGGTGATGCGGGCGTCGACGAACTGCTCGATCAGCCGGCGGGTCACCCCCGGCGCCAGGAGGGCCTCACCGCCGGCGACCACGCGGATCGCTCGCAGGACCTCCTCGGGTTCGCTGTCCTTGAGCAGGAAGCCGCTGGCGCCGGCCTGGAGCGCGGCGTAGACGTAGTCGTCGAGGTCGAAGGTGGTCAGCACCACGACCCGCGGCCGGTGGCTGTTCGGCTGGTCTGCGGCGAGCATGCGCCGCGTCGCCTCGAGCCCGTCGAGGACGGGCATCCGCACGTCCATCAGCACGACGTCGGGGCGCAGGCTCCGGGCCGCCGCGAGCGCCCGTTCCCCGTTCTCCGCCTCGCCGACGACGGTCATGTCCTCCTGGGCGTCGACGACGGAGCGGATGCCCAGCCGGATCATCGACTGGTCGTCGACGACGAGCACGCGGATCACGGAGCAGCCCCTGGTCCGGCCGCCACGCCGTGGTCGGGCAGGTCGGTCGCGACGGGGACCTCCGCCGCCAGCGGCAGGTGGGCGTCCACCTGCCATCCGCCACCGGGTACGGGGCCCGCGCTCGACCAGCCCCCCAGCAGCGCTGCGCGTTCGCGGATGCCGATCAGCCCGTGGCGAGCCCGGGTGGGGTCGCGGAGGTCCATGCCCGGACCGGGCGGAGCGACCGGGGAGGCGGTCGGTGGGTTGGTGACCGTCAGCTCGATCGCGTGTCCCTCCGGTGCGAGCCGGACGTCGACCGTCGCCGACGCACCCGGGGCATGCCGGACGACGTTGCTCAGCGCCTCCTGGACCACCCGGTACGCCGCCGCCTGCACGATCTCCGGGACCTCCCGGGTCGCCAACGCCGGGTCCACTGTCAGCCGGCCCGCCGTTCCGCCGCGCGCCGTCCCGGCGATCAGCTCGGGCAGGTCGGCCAGTGTCGCGGTCGGCGTGACCGGGGCGTTCGCCCCGTCGTCCCGCAGCACGCCGAGCAGCTGGCGCATCTCCGCCATGGCGGCCTTGGCCGAACCCGCGATCTGCTGCAGCTCGGCGGCCGCCTCCGGGCCCAGGTCGGGGAGCCGGAAGCGTGCGGTGCTGGCCTGCATGTGCACGACCGACATCGTGTGCGCCACCACGTCGTGCAGCTCCCGGGCGATCCGGGTGCGCTCCTCCACCAGTGCCCGCCGGGCCTGCTCGACCGCCACGTCCCGCTGGGCCGCCGACAGCTCGCCGGCCAGCCGGGACCGCTGCTGCCACACCGACCCGGCCACCAGCACGAGCAGGGCGCTGGCCGCGTAGACCGCGACGGTGATGTCGCCGGCGGTCTCGCTGCCCCACTCCACCACCTGGGCGGCCATCAGGAGGGCGAGGCCCAGGAGCGAGGCTCCCCAGACCAGGGCAGCGAGCCGCCAGCCGCGGGAGACCGCCAGCAGCCCGACGTGCGCCACGAGGAGCAGGACACCGGGGACGGTGAGCGGCCAGGCCTGCCCGTCGACGGGGTCGAGCGCCAGGGCGGTGGCCGCCGCCGCCACGAACTGGACGGCGGTGGCGAGCAGTGGACGGCGCAACGCCAGCGGGAGCGCGAGGCCCTGCGGCAGGTGGATCAGCAGCGCGGCGGTGAACGGCAGCCCGTAGATGCCCGTGGTGGTCGGCATCTGCAGGAGGACCAGCAGGATCCCGGCGATCGCCGTGCCGGCCGTCCAGGACCTCGCCGGGGCACGGTCGTCCGGCCGGGTCACCGCCATCCGTCCTCCACCTGCCACTTCTCCGCCGTCCGGACGGGCACCCGCCCGCCGGCGATCCCTCCCGCGGGCTCGCCTGCATGCACGCTAGAGCGTCGCGCAGGGACCGTCGTCCCTCTCCCGAGCGGGGGGACCCCCTACCGCGGTACGGGTCCGCGCCCCTGGTGCAGCCACCGCGGAGCCATGCCGAACAGCTCCGCAGGCCGACGACCACGGCGTCCACGCCGTCCTAGCTTCTCCTCGCCGCCGGACGGTCCGGCGGTTGATCCGCCCCGTCGCCCGGGGCGGGTCGGGAGGGAGCAGCGACCAGGTGCAGCCCTATCTCGTCCTGGCGCTGCTGATGCTGCTGGAGGGACCGGCCACCACGGTGGCGGCCGGTTCGATGGTCGGCGCCGGTGTGCTGGCGCTGCTGCCCGTGTGGCTGCTGGCCGTCTCCGCCGACGTCGTCGGCGACAGCCTGCTGTTCGTCCTCGGCCGGAGCGGGCGGCACGGGCGCATGCTCCCGCTGCTCGCGCGGCTCGGTGTCTCCGGAGCCCGCGCCGCGCGGCTCCGGAAGGACGTGCGTCGACGCCTCCCTCGCGTGGTGGTCGGCGCAAAGCTGGTCGACATCGGCGCCGTCCCGGCGTTCCTGGCTGCCGGTCTGGCCGGCGTCCCCTACCGCCGCTTCGTCGGCTGGGTCGCGTTCACCAGCTCCGCGCGAGCGGCCGTGCTGGTCGCCCTCGGCCTGCTGGCGGGTCCGCACATCTCGGGGATCGCCAGCTCGCCCTGGGCCTTCGTCTCGCTCAGCGCGGCCCTCGGTGTCGGTGTGCTCGCCGTCTCGTTCGTCGCCAAGAGGTTGTTCTCCCTACGGACTCGAGGAGTTCCCCAGTGAAGATCCTGATCGCCGCCGACACCTATGCGCCCGACGTCAACGGCGCGTCCTACTTCGCCCAACGGCTGGCCGCCGGCCTGGCCACCGAGCACGAGGTGCACGTGCTCGCCCCGTCCCGGAGCCATCACAGCACCTCCGCGCAGGCCACCGGAGGCGTCACCGAGCACCGGGTGCGTTCCCTGCCGGTGCTCGTCCGCCGCGGCTTCCGGATCTGCCCGCCCGCCGGGTTGCAACGCCGCGTCCGAGCAGTGCTCCGGACGGTGCGACCGGACGTGGTGCACGTCCAGAGCCACTTCCTGGTGGGACGGGCGGTGCTCCGTGCGGCGCGCGCGCTGGGCATCCCCGTGGTCGCCACCAACCACTTCATGCCGGAGAACCTGCTGCACTACGTGCCCGGTGGCGCCGCCGTCCGGCGCCGGGCGCACCAGTGGGCGTGGCGGGACGCCGCCGGCGTGCTCGCCCTCGCCGACGTGGTCACCAGCCCCACGCCGTTCGCCGCGGCGTTGGCCGAGTCGGCCGGCGTCCCCGGGCCGGTGCTGCCGATCTCCTGCGGGCTGGACCTGGACCGCTTCGCCCCCGGGCGCGACGGTGCCCGGTTCCGCCGCAGGTACGGACTGCCCTCCGTCCCGGTCCTGGCCTCCGTCGGCCGGCTGGACCCGGAGAAGAACGTGCACGAGCTCATCGAGGCGCTCGCCCTGGTCCGGGCGCGGTCGGACCTCCACCTGCTCGTCGTCGGGGACGGTTCGGAGCGCACCAGGCTCGAGGCGCTGGCCGCCGAGCGGGGCGTGGCGGGTGCGGTGACCTTCACCGGCGTCCTGAGCGACGCCGAGCTGCCCGAGGCCTACGCGGCCGCGGACTTCTTCGGCATGGCCGGCACCGCCGAGCTGCAGAGCCTGGTGACCTTGGAGGCGATGGCCACCGGGCTGCCGGTGCTGGGCGTCGACGCCGGTGCGCTGCCGCACCTGGTGCACCACGGGCGGACCGGCTGGCTCTACCGGCACGGCGATGTCGAGGAGCTCGCCGAGCGGCTGACCGCCCTGCTGGACGACCCGGCGTCCGCCCGGCGGATGGGCCGGCGCGCCCGGGCCGTCGCCGCAGAGCACGACCTGGGCGCCACGCTCAGCGCGTTCGTCGGCCTCTACGACGCCTGCCTCCGCTCCCGCAGGGCGGACCAGCCCCGCCGCGATGTCCTGGTGCCGACATGACCGCGCTCTCGGCGCCGCCGCGACCCGGGCCGGCGACGGCCGTCGCGGCGGACGTGCGGTCCGCGCCGTGGTTGCCGGTCGTCCTGCTCGGGGTGGCCGTCGCCGTCCTGGCCGGGATCGGCACCGACGTCGTCGGCGGCGACATTCTCGACGGCATGCTCAGCGACGCCGTGCACCGGCCCGCCGGCGGCTGGTGGCTCGCGGGGTGCATGGTGGGGCTGGAGATCGCGGCGGCCGGTACGGCCCTCGGGGTGCACCGCCGCCTCCCGGCCGGTGCCGTGCGGACCGCGGCGCTCGGCCTGCTGGCCCTGTGGTCGGTCGGCCTCGCCGCGGTGGCCGCGTTCCCCACCGACCTGCCCGGGCTCGACACGACGGCGTGGGGACGGGTGCACCAGGTGGCGGCCGCCGTGGCGATGGTGGTGCCGCCGGTCGTCGGGCTCCTGGTCGCGGCCACCTGTTCGCCCCCGGCTCGCCGCGCCCTGCGCGGTGCGGCGGTCGGCCTCGGCGGGCTGGGCACGTCCTTCCTGGCCCTGCACGTCCCCGTCGTGTTCGCGGGCGCCGATCCGATGCCGGGCATCGGGCTGGTCGAGCGGCTGCTGCTGGCCGGCACGGCGGCCACGGCGGTGCTCGTCGCCGCGGGCCTGGCCGGTGTCGAGGATTCGCCGCCCTCTGCCGAGGGAGGTCTCCGGTGACCTGGCCGACCGACCTGATGGACACCGTCCTGAGCTCCCCCTGGGTGGACCTGGCCACCGTCTGGAGTGACCCCTGTCAGGCGGACACCTCGTTTCGTGTCAGGCCCCGGACGGGTGCGCCGGGTGCGTGTCGGGCGGCGTTGGCGAGGCCCTGCTGGACGGTGCGGTAGGCCGACAGCCCCAGTGCCGCGGGCACCTCGGGCAGGTGCAGTTCCCACTGCAGGCTGGCGCCGGCGGCCTGCGCCGCGCGCCGCAGGACCTCGAGATCGCGCAGGCCGGGTTGCGGTGCCCGCTCGGCGCCGTCGTCACGCGGGTGCTGGCTCGGGGCAACCTGGTCGGCGCCCGCTGCGTCCACTGGGTTCGTCCAGGTGAGGCCGACAGGGCGAGTGTGGAGCGGGTGACCGGGATCGAACCGGCATGGCCAGCTTGGAAGGCTGGGGCTCTACCATTGAGCTACACCCGCATGCGTACCGCGGCAGCCTAACTCGTGCCCACGCGGCGGTGTCCGCAGGCCGTCGGCCTAGACTCGCCGGTGGCCACGGGGTGTAGCGCAGCTTGGTAGCGCACCTGCTTTGGGAGCAGGGGGCCGCAGGTTCAAATCCTGTCACCCCGACACCGCCGCGAGGTCTGGAAGACTCGCGGGCACGATCGGCCGCCGTCCCCACGGAGGCCGCGCCCACCCCCGTCGTACCTGAGGAGCACGCCGCTGTGAAGAGCACCATCGAGAACCTGGGCCCGACCCGGGTCCGGCTCGCGATCGAGGTGCCGTGGAGCGACCTGGACCACGCCTTCGGTGAGGTCTACAAGGAGCTGGGCAAGCAGGTGCGCGTTCCCGGCTTCCGCCCCGGCAAGGTCCCCAACCGGGTCCTCGACCAGCGCATCGGCCGCCCGGTCGTGCTCGAGCAGGTCGTCCAGCACGCCGTTCCGGAGGTCTACTCCGAGGCGATCCGGGAGAACCAGGTCCGCGTCATCAGCCAGCCCGACGTCGAGGTCACCCGCCTCGACGACGGCGAGGCCCTCGCCTTCACCGCCGAGGTCGACGTCGCCCCCACCCTCGAGCTGCCCCCGCTGGACTCCCTGGCGGTGACCGTCGACGACGTCGAGGTCACCGACGAGGAGATCGACCAGCAGGTCACGATGATGCGGGAGCGCTTCTCCACCCTCTCCGGTGTCGAGCGCGCGGCCGAGGACGGCGACTTCGTCTCCATCGACCTGGAGGCCACGCTCAACGGTGAGGTGCTCGAGGACGGCAGCACCACCGGCATGTCCTACGAGGTCGGCTCGGGCAACCTGATGCAGGGCCTGGACGAGGCCGTGCGCGGGCTGTCCGCCGACGAGAGCGCCACCTTCTCCACGGCCCTCCTCGCCGGCGACCAGGCCGGTGAGATGGCCGACGTGACCGTCACCGTCCGGTCGGTCAAGGCCAAGGAGCTGCCGGAGCTGGACGACGAGTTCGCCTCGGTCGCCAGCGAGTTCGACACCCTGGCCGAGCTGCGCGAGGACGTCCGCACCCGGCTGGCCCGCACCAAGGTGCTGCAGCAGGGCGGGCAGGCCCGCGACAAGCTGGTCGAGCACCTGCTCGAGACCATCGAGGTCCCGGTCCCGGAGAAGCTGGTCGAGCAGGAGCTCAGCTGGCGCACCCAGGCCATGGAGCGCGAACTCCAGCAGGCCGGCATGGACTGGGACGCCTACTTCTCGATGGCCGAGGTCGAGAGCCGCGAGGCCTACGACGCCGAGATACGCGAGAACGTCGAGAAGGCGGTCAAGACGCAGTTCGTGCTCGACTCGATCGCCGACGCCCGCGAGGTCACCGTCGACAACGAGGACCTCTCCGCGCAGATCATGGCCCAGGCCCAGCGCAACCGGGTCAGCCCCGAGCAGTACGCCCAGCAGCTCCAGCAGGGCAACAACATCGCCGAGTTCGTCGCCGACGTGCGGCGTACCAAGGCGCTGGCCCAGCTGCTGGAGGAGACGACGATCACCGACGAGTCGGGCAACGTCGTCGACCTGGAGGCGCTGCGTCCCCGCACCGTCGCCGCCGACTCGGCCGACGCCGAGGACGATGCTGCTGAGGCCGCCGAGGACGATGCTGCTGAGGCCGCCGAGGCCGAGTCCGACGCGGTCGAGGAGACCGACACCGAGGAGACGGCCGGCAAGGCCTGACCCACCGCGACACCCTGCGCCGCCCGTACCCCGTTGGGTACGGGCGGCGCTGTCGTTCCGGCGTGCCGTCCGGGTCGTCGCCTCGCAGGTCGGCGCCGGTGCCGCTGCGCCCACGGCGAACACCGGCCCGCGCCGGGAGGAACCGGTCGGGGGTGCGCGTTAGGGTCGACGTGACACTCAGGCACCCCTGAAGGACGACCACACGAGGCCGCATCGACGACCGGCACCGAGGGTCGTCCGCAGCGTCGTCGGTCGCCCCCCGACCACCGGCCAACCCGTTCCACGAGACCGACTGCACCGCAGTCCTACGGAGGTCACCGCACCCGTGAGCAACTCAGACCTGATCACCGCCAGCGCGCCGCTGATGCGCGCCGGCGGCTCGATGATGAACCTCAACGACTCGGTCTACGAGCGCCTGCTGCGTGAGCGGATCATCTTCCTCGGCAGCCAGGTCGACGACGTCATCGCCAACCAGCTCGCCGCGCAGATGCTGCTGCTATCCGCAGAGGACCCCAAGCGCGACATCCACCTCTACATCAACTCGCCCGGCGGCTCCGTCACCGCCGGCATGGCGATCTTCGACACGATGCAGTTCATCGACTGCGACGTCGCCACCTATGCGATGGGCCTGGCCGCCTCGATGGGCCAGTTCCTGCTCACCGCCGGGACCAAGGGGAAGCGCTACTCCCTGCCCCACACGCGGATCCTGATGCACCAGCCCTCGGCCGGCGTCGGCGGCACCGCCTCCGACATCGCCATCCAGGCCGAGCTCTTCCGGAGCACCAAGCACCAGCTCAACGAGCTGCAGGCGCAGTTCACCGGGCAGACGGTCGAGCAGATCGAGAAGGACTCCGACCGCGACCGCTGGTTCACCGCGCAGGAGGCCCTCGAGTACGGCTTCGTCGACCACGTGGTGACCCGCGCAGAGTCCATGACCTCGACCGACAACCCGGTCACCGACGGACCGGAGAAGTGACCATGAGCAGCAGCTTCGAGATGCCCTCCAGCCGGTACATCCTGCCCTCCTTCGTGGAGCGCACGAGCTACGGCATGAAGGAGTCGAACCCGTACAACAAGCTCTTCGAGGAGCGCATCATCTTCCTCGGGGTGCAGGTCGACGACGCCTCGGCCAACGACGTCATGGCCCAGCTGATCACGCTGGAGTCCAACGACCCCGACCGTGACATCACGATGTACATCAACAGCCCCGGTGGCTCGTTCACCGCGCTGACGGCCATCTACGACACGATGATGTTCGTCCGCCCCGACATCCAGACCGTCTGCATGGGCCAGGCCGCCTCCGCGGCCGCCGTCCTGCTGGCTGCCGGGACCAAGGGGAAGCGTCTGGCGCTGCCGTACTCCCGCGTGCTGATCCACCAGCCCTCCGGCGAGGCCGGCGGTCAGGTCACCGACCTGGAGATCCACGCCCGCGAGATCGAGCGGGTGCGGGTGCAGATGGAGAGCATCCTGGCCCGGCACACCGGGCAGAGCCAGGAGCAGGTCCGCAAGGACATCGACCGGGACAAGATCCTCACGGCCCAGGAGGCCATGGAGTACGGGATCGTCGACCAGGTCATCCAGAGCCGCAAGCTCAACGCCCTGCCGGCCTGACGCAGGGATGGGACGGGCCGAGGGCGCGCGTGTCGCGCTCTCGGCCCGTACCGTTCTCCCATCCGGCGTCCCGGTGTCCTCTCGACGACTCAGCCGGGTCGCGGGGGAGGGCCGGGACGGGTGTTACGGGCCGGGCGACCCGGGTGAGTTCCTGCCCGGGAACGTCGGATCAGCCGGGTAGGTTCGGCGAACGCCCGATCCCCGGTCCACGACCGCAGGGGCACCGAACGCCAGCAGGAAGGGCGTCGACGAGGGCATGACACAGCACGAACCAACGGGGCCGCAGCAGCGTCGTCCCATTCGAGGTGGAGGTCAGCCAGGTGGCACGTATCGGTGAGAGCGGCGACCTGCTCAAGTGCTCGTTCTGCGGGA
This sequence comes from Modestobacter sp. VKM Ac-2978, assembly GCF_026968025.1. Taxonomy (NCBI): domain Bacteria; kingdom Bacillati; phylum Actinomycetota; class Actinomycetes; order Geodermatophilales; family Geodermatophilaceae; genus Modestobacter; species Modestobacter sp. VKM Ac-2978. The sequence goes on from NZ_JAPVBP010000002.1 coordinate 237,079, forward strand.
AGAGCCAGAAGCAGGTCAAGAAGCTCATCGCTGGCCCTGGGGTGTACATCTGCGACGAGTGCATCGACCTCTGCAACGAGATCATCGAGGAAGAGCTCTCGGAGTCGTCGGACCTCAAGTTCGACGAGCTGCCCAAGCCCAAGGAGATCCACGACTTCCTCGAGCAGTACGTCATCGGCCAGGAACAGGCCAAGCGCACGCTCGCCGTCGCCGTCTACAACCACTACAAGCGGGTGCAGGCCGGCGGTGACCGTTCCCGCGACGAGGGCGTCGAGCTCGCCAAGTCCAACATCCTGCTGATGGGCCCGACGGGCTGCGGCAAGACGCACCTGGCGCAGACGCTGGCCCGGATGCTCAACGTGCCCTTCGCGATCGCCGACGCCACGGCGCTGACCGAGGCGGGCTACGTCGGCGAGGACGTCGAGAACATCCTGCTGAAGCTGATCCAGGCGGCCGACTATGACGTCAAGCGCGCCGAGACCGGGATCATCTACATCGACGAGGTCGACAAGATCGCCCGCAAGAGCGAGAACCCGTCGATCACCCGGGACGTCTCCGGCGAGGGCGTGCAGCAGGCGCTGCTGAAGATCCTCGAGGGCACGACCGCGTCGGTGCCCCCGCAGGGCGGGCGCAAGCACCCGCACCAGGAGTTCATCCAGATCGACACCACGAACGTGCTGTTCATCGTCGGTGGCGCCTTCGCCGGGCTCGAAGAGGTCATCGAGGCCCGCACCGGCAAGCAGGGCATCGGCTTCGGTGCCGAGGTGCGCGGCAAGGCCGAGGTGGAGAAGGCCAACGCCATCGCCCAGGTCATGCCCGAGGACCTGCTGAAGTTCGGCATGATCCCCGAGTTCATCGGCCGGCTCCCGGTGATCACCACGGTGCAGAAGCTCGACCGCACGGCGCTGATGAACATCCTCACCGAGCCGAAGAACGCCTTGGTGCGCCAGTACCGCCGGCTGTTCGAGCTCGACGGGGTGGAGCTGGAGTTCACCGACGACGCGCTCGAGTCGATCGCCGACCAGGCCATCCTGCGGGGTACCGGTGCCCGTGGGCTGCGGGCGATCCTGGAGGAGGTGCTCCAGTCGGTGATGTACGACATCCCCAGCCGCGAGGACGTCGCCACGGTCGTCATCACCCGCGAGGTCGTGCTGGAGCACGTGAGCCCCACCCTCGTGCCCCGCAAGCCCGCCCGCGCCCCCCGCGAGAAGTCCGCGTAGTCCCAGCACCACCTCCGACGGCCCGTTCCCCAAGAGGGGAGCGGGCCGTCTCTGTATTCCATGACTCGGCGTGCGCAGACTGACAGCTGCGAGCTGCCCGACTGACAGTCCGCGCCCGCCGTCCACAGATGTGCGGCGCGGCCCCGGCGCCCGAGCCGCGAGCGACAGGCTGTTGGGCGTGCGGCACGACGTCGAGGCTCTGGTCGGACCGCGAGGATGGACCACGTGGGCGCAGTTGACGGCGCAGGTGAGCCCGACGACCGTCCGCTCGTGGGTCGCGTGTGGCCGGCTGCTGCGTCTCGGTGGTGGCTGCTATGCGCTACCAGGGTCGACAACCGACTGGCGGGTCCGGGTGGCTGCCGCCGTCCGGTCGCGGGAGGCCGTGGTCAGCCACGCGACCGCCCTGGCGCTCTGGGGCCTCGTCCCGCCGCCCGCCGGGCCTGTCCACGTCACCGTGGCGCCGGGCCGCAGTGGTCGGGGTGCCCCGGGGGTCGTGCTGCACCGGGTGGCTGACGCCGACTGGCACGTGCGGCCGGTCGGCGGGTTGCCGGTGACGTCGGTCGAGCGCTCGGTCGTCGACGCGTGGGCTGATCCCTCCGGTGCCGGGCGCCCCGCTGTCCGCGCAGCAGCGATCACCGCGGTCCGCCGGCGGCTGTGCACGGCGCGACAGTTGACCGATGAGCTGGCTCGGCGTCCCCGGTTGCCCGGGCGAGCTGCCTTGACCGAACTCGTCCGGTTGCTCGCCGACGGGTGCCAGAGCGAGCTTGAGATCTGGGGTTGTCTGCAGGTACTGCGTGGTCCCGGCATGCCGGCGTTCGTCCAACAGCGTCCGATCACGGTGGCGGGGGAGCGGTTCCTCCTCGATGCCGCCTGCGAGGACGTGCTGCTCGCCGTGGAGATGGACGGGGCCGCCTGGCACGGCTCTCGCGAGCAGCGGGAGCGGGACATCCGCCGAGACGCCCTGGTGGCCACGGTCGGGTGGCAGACCCTCCGGTTCAGCTACCGGAGGCTCACGGTCGAGGCCGCCGCCTGCCGCACCGAGATCCTGACTGTTCACACGGCCCGGCGCTGCCTCTTCGGGCTCGACGTCGTGCGCTGAGTGTCAGGTCCAGCCTCGGCACCTGGCACTCAGCGCACATCGGTCAGTCGGTAGGTGTCTCGGCGAGGACTACGTCGACGCGGAGGGGGCCGTCGCCGGCGACCACGGTCAGTTCTGCGATCCGGCCGGCGTCGACCAGGTCACTCCGGGCGGCCTCGACCGCGGCCACCCGAGCTTCGGGCACGGTCACCGTCGTCGTGGCGACGTCGGTGCGCATCGACGTCTTCGCGTCGGACTTCGCCTTGCGGACGAGCGACAGCACCTCGGCGGCCGCCGACACCACCGCCGGGTCGCCACCGGTCGGCAGCTCGGTCGCGGTCGGCCACAGCGCCCGGTGCACCGAGCCGGTCTGCCACCAGGACCAGACCTCTTCGGTGACGAAGGGCAGCACCGGGGCGAGCAGCCGCAGCTGCACGGACAGCGCCAGCGCCAGCGTGGCCTGGGCGGAAGCAGCCGCGGGGCCAGCGCCGTAGGCGCGGGTCTTCACCAGCTCCACGTAGTCGTCGCAGAAGGACCAGAAGAACGACTCGGTGACCTCGAGCGCCCGGGTGTAGTTGTAGGCCTCCATCGCCGAGGTCGCCTCGTCGACCACCTGGGCCAGCGAGGCGAGCAGCCCGCGGTCGATCGGCTCGGTGACCGCCTCGGCCGTCAGGTCGGGGGAGGCGCCCAGCCCCAGCACGAACTTGCCGATGTTGAGCACCTTCATGGCCAGCCGGCGGCCGACCTTCATCTGCGCCTCGTCGAAGGGCGAGTCCGCACCCGGCCGGGCGCCCGCGGCACGCCAGCGCACCGCATCGGTGCCGTAGCGCTCCAGCACGTCGATCGGGGTGGTCGCGTTGCCCTTGGACTTCGACATCTTCTTGCGGTCGGGGTCGACCACGAAGCCGGAGATGGTCGCGTGCGTCCACGGCACCGCGCCGTGCTCGAAGTGCGCCCGGACGACGGTGGAGAACAGCCAGGTGCGGATGATGTCGTGCGCCTGGGGCCGCTGGTCCATCGGGAAGACGTGCGCGAACAGCTCCGGGTCGGTCTCCCAGCCCGAGGCCACCTGCGGCGACAGCGACGAGGTGGCCCAGGTGTCCATGACGTCGGGGTCGGCCATGAACCCGCCGGGCACGCCCCGCTGGTCGGCGGTGAAGCCCTCGGGGACGTCGGAGGACGGGTCGACCGGCAGCGCCGACTCCGGTGCCAGGATCGGCGCGGAGTAGTCGGGCTCGCCCTCGGAGTCCAGTCGGTACCAGACCGGGAACGGCACACCGAAGAAGCGCTGCCGGCTGATCAGCCAGTCGCCGTTGAGCCCCTCGACCCAGTTGTCGTAGCGGTGCCGCATGTGCTCGGGCACCCACTGGATCTCCCGGCCGCGGGCCAGCAGCGCGTCGCGCAGGTCGCCGTCCCGCCCGCCGTTGCGGATGTACCACTGCCGGGTGGTGACGATCTCCAGCGGGCGCTCGCCCTTCTCGAAGAACTTCACCGGGTGCGTGATCGGCTTCGGGTCGCCGACGAGGTCACCGGACTCGCGCAGCAGCTCGACGATCCGCTGCTGCGCGCTGAAGGAGGTCTTGCCGGCCAGCTCGGCGTACACGTCGGCGGGCACGTCGGCCGGCGGGTCGGCGATGAACCGGCCGTCCCAGCCGATGACGGCGCGGGTCGGCAGCTGCAGCTCCCGCCACCAGGTGACGTCGTTCAGGTCGCCGAAGGTGCAGATCATCGCGATGCCCGAGCCCTTGTCCGGCTCGGCCAGCCGGTGCGCCACCACCGGCACCTCGACGCCGAACAGTGGCGTCGTGACGGTCTTCCCGAACAGCGGCTGGTAGCGCTCGTCGTCGGGGTGGGCGACCAGGGCCACGCACGCCGGCAGCAGCTCGGGGCGGGTGGTCTCGATGAAGACCGGGCCCTCGGGGCCGGCGAAGCCGATCCGGTGGTAGGCGCCGGGGCGCTCCCGGTCCTCCAGCTCGGCCTGGGCCACCGCGGTGCGGAAGGTGACGTCCCAGAGGGTCGGCGCCTCCTGGGCGTAGGCCTCACCGCGGGCCAGGTTGTGCAGGAACATCTTCTGCGCGGTGGCCCGCGAGGACTCCGAGATCGTCCGGTAGACGTTGCCCCAGTCGACCGACAGGCCCACCCGGCGCCACAGCTCCTCGAACGCGTCCTCGTCGACGGCGGTGAGCCGCTCGCACAGCTCGACGAAGTTGCGCCGGGAGATGGGCAGCTGGTCCTTGCCCGGCTTCTCCGGCGGGGTGAAGTCCTCGTCGTAGGGGAGCGAGGGGTCGCAGCGCACGCCGTAGTAGTTCTGCACCCGGCGCTCGGTGGGCAGGCCGTTGTCGTCCCAGCCCATCGGGTAGAAGACGTGCTTGCCGCGCATCCGGTGGTAGCGGGCGACGATGTCGGTGTGCGTGTAGCTGAACACGTGGCCCACGTGCAGCGACCCGCTGGCCGTCGGCGGCGGGGTGTCGATCGCGTAGGTCTGCGACCGGGGGGCGGAGAGCGCGGCGTCCCGGTCGAAGGCGTACGTGTCGCCCTCGGCCCAGCGGGCCACCCACTTGTCCTCCAGCCCGTCGATCGAGGGCTTCTCGGGTACGCCGCCGGTGCTCCCCGGGGGAGTGCTGTCCAGGGATCGGGTGTCGGCAACCATGACTGGCATCCTAGGAGCGATGAGCACCTCCCTTTCCCGTGACCTGGCCCGGGTCGAGCAGGCGCTCCTGGCGCGGTGGCCGGAGAACCGGCTCGAGCCGTCGCTGACCCGCATCTCCGCCCTGGTCGACCTGCTCGGCTCACCGCACCGTGCGATGCCCGTCGTCCAGGTCACCGGCACCAACGGCAAGACGACGACGGCGCGGATGGTCGACGAGCTGCTGCGCGGCTTCGGCCTGCGCGTCGGCCGGTTCACCAGCCCGCACCTGGAGTCGATGCGCGAGCGGATCGTGCTCGACGGCGAGCCGCTGCCGGCCGAGCGCTTCGTCGAGGTCTACGACGACATCGCGCCCTACGTGCAGATGGTCGACGCGGGCAGCGACGTCCCGATGTCCTTCTTCGAGGTGATGGTGGCGATGGCCTACGCCGCGTTCGCCGAGGCCCCGGTCGACGTCGCCGTCGTCGAGGTCGGCATGGGCGGCACCTGGGACGCGACCACCGTCGCCGACGCCCGGGTCGCCGTCGTCACCCCCGTCTCGCTGGACCACGCCGAGTACCTCGGGCCGGACGTCGCCACGATCGCCACCGAGAAGGCCGGGATCATCAAGCCGAACACCGGGGACGGCGTGCTGCCCGACGGGCGCCCGGACGGCGGCGTCGTCGCGGTGATCGCCCACCAGCCGGCCGGCGCGCTGGAGGCGCTGGTGCGGCGGGCGATCGAGGTCGACGCGACCGTCGCCCGGGAGGGCACCGAGTTCGGCGTGCTGGAGCGCCGGGTGGCCGTCGGCGGCCAGCAGGTGCGGCTGCAGGGGCTGGGCGGGGAGTACGACGAGGTCTTCCTGCCGCTGTTCGGCGCGCACCAGGCGCAGAACGCCGCCGTGGCGCTCGCCGCCGTGGAGGCGTTCCTGGGCGCGGGGTCCGCCACCGGCCCGGTCGCCCAGGACGTCGTCCGGGAGTCCTTCGCCGCGGTGCGCTCGCCCGGCAGGCTGGAGCGGGTCCGCACCTCCCCGGCGGTGCTGGTCGACGCCGCACACAACCCGGCCGGCATGGCGGCGACGGTCGAGGCCGTCCGGGAGTCCTTCGACTTCACCCGGCTGGTCGGCGTCGTCGGCTGCGTGCAGGGCAAGGACGTGACCGGCATGCTCGCCGAGCTCGAGGGCCTGTGCGCCGAGCTGGTGGTCACCCAGAACAGCTCGCCGCGGGCGATCCCGGCCGATGAGCTGGGGGCCCTGGCGGTCGACGTCTTCGGTGCCGACCGGGTCAGCGTGCACCCGCTGCTCACCGACGCGCTGGAGTCGGCGATGGAGTTGGCCGAGGCCGGCCCGGACGACGCCCTGGGTGGCTCCGGCGTGCTGGTCACCGGCAGCGTGGTCACCGCGGGGGAGGCTCGGGCCCTGCTGTCCGGCGCGCAGCGGTGACGGCACCGGACCCGGTGCGTGCCGGCAAGGCCCTCGGCGGGGCCGCGGCGGCGATCCTGCTGCTGGAGGGGATCGCCGTCCTCTTCGTGCCGCGGGGCATCGCCCAGACCGGAGAAGGGCTCACCGGCAGCCGGCTGACCGTCCTGCTCGTGCTGGCCGTGCTGCTGATCCTGGCCAGTGGGCTGCAGCGTCGTCCGCAGGGTCTGGTCATCGGCACGGCACTGCAGGTGCCGCTGCTGCTCACCGGGCTGCTCAGTGGGGCGATGTGGCTGGTCGGCGGCGTCTTCGTGGCGATCTGGCTGTACCTGCTGCAGGTCCGCAAGGAGCTGCTCGGCTCGCCCTTCGGACCGCCGCCGGCGGCACCTCCGGCACCGCCGGCCGGCTGACGGCGCTACGCCGCCGAGGCGTCCCCGAGCTGACCGCGCAGCCGGTCGGCGTCGGTGCCCAGCTGCTGGAGCACCCGCCGCACCACCGGGTCGCCGACGGCGAGCAACCCCGCCAGCACGGCACCGCTGTCGATGACCCGGGCCCGGCGGCGCAGCTTCGACCGCAGGACGTGGCGCAGCGACTCCTCCAGGGCCTGCTTGCTCCCATCGGCGAACGGCAGGTGACCAGTGGGCTCGCGGCCACCGCGATCCAGCGCGCCCGGGCCGAAGGCGGACTCGGCAGCAGCTCGCACCTGGTCCAGGTCGATGCCGATGGCGGCCAGTGCGTCGGCGTCCAGCGCGCCGTTCGAGCGTGCCAGGGCCGCCTCGACGGATCCCAGGTCGGCGCCGGTCGCCCGCAGCGCCTGGCCCCCTCGACCGGGGTCGGCCGTCAGGGCCAGCAGGAGGTGCACCGGCTCGACCTGTTCGGCGTGCAGCCAGCGAGCCTGTGCCTGTGCCATGACGACCACCTGACGGGCCTCTCGGGTGAAGCGCTCGAACACGTCATCGGTCCCTTCTCGAGGTGGCGTGCTTCTTGTGGACGGCCTGCTTGCTGACGCCCAGGGCGTCGGCGATCTGCTGCCAGGACCAGCCGCGCGCCCGGGCGTTGCCGACCTGGAGCACCTCGAGACGGTCGGCGAGGTCGCGCAGCGCACGGATGGCGCGGAGCCCGGTGTCCGGGTCGTCGGCCGCGGCGGCGGTGGTGACGTCGGTGGGGGAGGCCATGTCGTCAACCTAGATTGACAGCGGTGACCTGTCAACCTGGATTGACAGTTGACGTCCCGTACGCTCCCGGGCGTGTCTGCACCCACTGCTGAGCGTTCGCTGGTCCTGGTCAAGCCCGACGGCGTTGCCCGCGGCCTGGTCGGCCAGGTCATCGCCCGCCTGGAGGCCAAGGGCCTGCGCCTGGTCGCCGCCGAGCTGCGCACCCTGACCACCGAGGTCGCCGAGGAGCACTACGGAGAGCACCGCGAGCGGCCGTTCTTCGGCTCGCTGGTCGAGTTCATCACCGGGGGACCGCTGCTGGCCCTCGTGGTCGAGGGGCCGCGGGCCATCGAGGCCTTCCGTGCCCTGGCCGGCGCCACCGACCCGGTGAAGGCCGCCCCCGGCACGATCCGCGGCGACTTCGCCCTCGAGGTGCAGGCCAACATCGTGCACGGCTCCGACTCGCCCGAGTCGGCCGCGCGCGAGATCGCGCTGTTCTTCCCGGCTCTCTGAGGAAGCACCCCCTCGCCCCCCACCGCTCGCGAGCTCGCGGTGGGCCCCGGCGAGGGGGTCTGAGGGCCGAAGTCGCGACTTCGGCCCCTGGCGCAGCGGCTACCCTGGGCGGGTCATGACTGTGGAATCGCTATACCCCCGCCTCGAGCCACTCCTCGCCCAGGTGCAGAAGCCGATCCAGTACGTCGGTGGCGAGCTCAACGCCCAGGTGAAGCCGTGGGACGACGTCGCCGTCCACTGGGCGCTGATGTACCCCGACGCCTACGAGGTCGGGCTGCCCAACCAGGGCCTCATGATCCTCTACGAGGTGCTCAACGAGCGCCCCGACGCCCTGGCCGAGCGCACCTACGCCGTCTGGCCGGACCTGGCCGGGCTCATGCGCGAGCACGGGGTCGGCCAGTTCACCGTCGACGCCCACCGCCCGGTGCGGGAGTTCGACCTGCTCGGCGTCAGCTTCGCCACCGAGCTGGGGTACACGAACCTGCTCGAGGCGCTCGACCTCGCCGGCGTCCCGCTGCACGCGGTCGATCGCGACGAGAGCCACCCGGTGGTCGTCGCCGGTGGGCACGCCGCCTTCAACCCCGAGCCGGTCAGCGACTTCGTCGACTGCGCGGTGCTCGGTGACGGTGAGCAGGTCGTCGGGGACATCACCGACGTCGTCGCCGCCTGGAAGGAGCAGGGCCGCCCCGGTGGGCGGGTCGAGCTGCTGGCCCGGCTCTCCCGGGTCGACGGGGTCTACGTGCCCCGCTTCTACGCGGTCAGCTACGCCGCCGACGGCACGATCGCCGAGGTGCGGCGCACCAGGGACGACGTCCCGGTCAAGGTCGGCAAGCGCACCGTGATGGACCTCGACGAGTGGCCCTACCCCAAGCAGCCGCTGGTCCCGCTGGCCGAGAGCGTGCACGAGCGGATGAGCGTGGAGATCTTCCGCGGCTGCACCCGGGGCTGCCGGTTCTGCCAGGCCGGGATGATCACCCGCCCGGTCCGCGAGCGCACGATCACCGGCATCGGCTCGATGGTCGACGCCGGCCTCAAGGCCACCGGCTACGAGGAGGTGGGCCTGCTCTCGCTGAGCAGCGCCGACCACTCCGAGATCGGCCAGCTGGCCAAGGAGCTGGCCGACCGGTACGAGGGCACCAACACCGGCCTGAGCCTGCCCAGCACCCGGGTCGACGCCTTCAACGTCACCCTGGCCAACGAGCTCTCCCGCAACGGCCGCCGCTCCGGGCTGACCTTCGCCCCCGAGGGCGGCAGCGAGCGCATCCGCCGGGTGATCAACAAGACCGTGTCCAAGGAGGACCTGGTCCGCACGGTCACCACGGCCTACGCCAACGGCTGGCGCCAGGTGAAGCTGTACTTCATGTGCGGCCTGCCCACCGAGACCGACGAGGACGTGCTGGAGATCGCCGAGCTGGCGGTCGAGGTCATCCGCGCCGGCCGCGAGGCCAGTGGCAGCAAGGACATCCGCTGCACCGTCTCCATCGGTGGCTTCGTGCCCAAGCCGCACACCCCCTTCCAGTGGGCGGCGCAGGCCAGCGCCGAGACGATCGACCACCGGCTGCGGATCCTGCGCGAGGCGATCAACGCCGACCGCCGGATCGGCCGCTCCATCGGCCTCCGCTACCACGACGGCAAGCCCGGGGTGATCGAGGGACTGCTGTCCCGCGGCGACCGCCGGGTCGGCCGGGTCATCGAGCGGGTCTGGCGCGACGGCGGGCACTTCGACGGCTGGAGCGAGCACTTCTCCTACCAGCGCTGGGTCACCGCCGCGGCCGAGGAGCTGGCCGCGTTCGGGGTCGACCTGGACTGGTACACCACCCGGGAGCGCACCGAGCACGAGGTGCTGCCCTGGGACCACCTGGACTCCGGGCTGGACAAGGAGTGGCTCTGGGACGACTGGCAGGACGCGATCTCCGAGGACGAGGTCGGCGACTGCCGCTGGACCGGCTGCTACGACTGCGGCGTGTGCCCGACCATGGGCACTGACATCCAGATCGGGCCCACCGGGCGCAGCCTGCTGCCCCTGACCCCCGTCGGCCGGTAGTGGCCCGCACCCCGGACGGCCCACCGCCGCCGCCCACCGTGCAGAAGCTGCGGCTGCGCTACACCAAGCGCGGTCCGCTGCGCTTCGCCTCGCACCGCGACCTCGCCCGGGCCCTGGAGCGGGCGCTGCGCCGCGCGCAGGTGCCGATGGCGTTCTCCGCCGGCTTCAGCCCGCACCCGAAGATCTCCTACATGGGTGCGGCGCCGACCGGTGCGGCCTCGGAGGCGGAGTACTTCGAGATCGGGCTCTCCGCACGGCGCGACCCGGAGCAGGTGCGGGTCGCGCTGGACGCCTCGCTGCCCCCGGGCATCGACGTCCTGGAGTGCGTCGAGGCCGTCGAGGGCAGCGGGTCCCTGGCCGACCGCCTGAACGCCACCCGGTGGCGGATCGACCTGCCCGGGGTGGACGCCGACGAGCTCTCCGCGGCGGTGCAGGCCTTCCTCGCCGAGGAGGTGGTGCTGGTCGCGAAGCGGACCAAGAACGGCACCAAGGACGTCGACGCGCGGGCGGCGGTCGTCTCCGCCGCGGTCGCTGTTGAGGCAGGTTGTGCCATACTGCTCGTGGTCGTACGGCAGCTCACGCCGACCGTGCGACCGGATGACGTGATGGCCGCTCTGGCTGCCGTCGCCGACCTGCACCCGCCGTTGCCCGCCCGGGCCGTGCGTGAGGCGCAGGGCCGGCTCGACGACAGCGGTGACGTCGCCGATCCGCTGGGGCCCGACCGCGAGGCCAGTTCCCGCTGCCAGGGGGAGCCGGCTCAGGTCTGACCTGGCGGGACCGGATGTGCCGGGCGTCGCCTGCGACACGTCTGCCAGCCGTGGCGCTGCATCACCTGAACTCTCGAACCACCGCACCACCTGTGTTCAGCACGCTGCACCACCGGGCCCCAGCCGCACCGGCCGGGGCGCGCACCAGACTTCGCGGGCCGGGCAGAACCGCCGCTCCCAGCGGCCGCCCGATCCGCCCAACCCACGTTCCTGCGCGGCCGCCAGTCGGAGACGATCGGCGCCCGGGAACGCACAGGAGGCGAGCCCTTCGTGGCCGACCACAACGACAACGAGAACAGCACCGACACCAGCGCCGCGGACGGATCGGCGCCTCCCGCCGATCTGCTCGGCGGCCTCGCCGCGGAGCCGGCCGCGGATGACGGGTCGCCCGCCGAGCCGGACGCCGAGCCGTCGGCCGACGACCTCTCCGAGGAGCAGGTCGAGGTCCCGGTGGCCGAGGCGGTCACCCCCCAGCCCGAGCACGAGCTCCCCAGCTTCGGCGCCCAGTTCAGCTCGCCCGAGCCCACCACCGTCACCGCCCGGCCCCGCCGCCGCGCCACCCGGCCGGCCGTGACCGCCGACCCCGACTCGGTCGAGCCCCCGGCACCGCAGCTCTCGCCGGTGGCCCCCGCCTTCGTCAGCTTCGTGGCCCCCGAGCCCGAGGTCGCCGCACCGCGTCGCCGCAGCCGCCGCCCCCAGGCCGAGTCGCCGACGGAGTCGACCGACGCGGACGCCGGCCGGACCGACGACCGGCCGGCCACCGACGAGCGCGACGAGGAGCAGGCACCGCCGCGACGGTCCCGCAGTCGCCGCCGCAGCGCGGCCGAGAGCGAGCCGGTCGAGGCCCAGGACACCGAGACCACCGAGGACACCCAGACCACCGAGACCGACGAGCGGGACCTCGAGGACTCCGACGACCGTGACGGCGAGGACGGCGGCTCCTCGGGCAGCCGTCGTCGGCGCCGGGGCCGTCGGGGCCGCGGCCGTGGCCGCACCGGCGAGGACGGCGCCGACGGCGACCGCGACGACGAGGACACCGACACCCCGGCCGGCGCCGAGGAGTCCGACGACAGCACCGAGCCCGAGGGCCAGGACGACGACGGCGAGGACGACGACGCCGCCGAGGGTGGCTCGGGTTCGAGCACCCGCCGTCGCCGCCGTCGCCGTCGCCGCGGCAGCAGCGGTGAGAACGGCAGCACCGAGGACAGCACCGAGGACGCCGACGATCGGCCGGAGCGGGCCGGCCGCAACGGCCGCACCTCCAGCGACGACGACGTCCGCGGCGTGGCCGGCTCCACCCGGCTCGAGGCCAAGCGCCAGCGCCGCCGGGAGGGCCGCGACGGTGGCCGTCGCCGCGCGCCGATCCTGAGCGAGTCGGAGTTCCTGGCCCGGCGTGAGGCCGTGGACCGGGCGATGGTCATCCGCCAGCAGGGGGAGCGCACCCAGATCGCCGTCCTGGAGGACGACGTCCTGGTGGAGCACTACGTCACCCAGGCGCAGGCCACCTCGTTCGCGGGCAACGTCTACCTGGGCCGCGTGCAGAACGTGCTGCCCAGCATGGAGGCCGCGTTCGTCGACATCGGCAAGGGCCGCAACGCCGTCCTGTACGCCGGTGAGGTCAACTGGGACGCCGCCGGCCTGTCCGGGAAGTCCCGCTCGATCGAGACCGCGCTGAAGTCCGGCGACAAGGTCCTGGTCCAGGTGACCAAGGACCCGATCGGTCACAAGGGCGCCCGGCTGACCCAGCAGGTCAACCTGCCCGGCCGGTTCCTGGTCTACGTGCCCGGTGGCTCGATGACCGGCATCAGCCGCAAGCTGCCGGACAAGGAGCGCCAGCGGCTCAAGGACATCCTGAAGAAGATCGTCCCCGAGGACGCCGGCGTCATCATCCGCACGGCCGCGGAGGGCGCCTCGGAGGAGGAGCTCACCCGCGACGTGGCCCGGCTGCAGGCGCAGTGGGAGGTCATCCAGACCAAGGCCTCCTCGACCAGCAACGCGCCGACGCTGCTCTACGGCGAGCCGGACCTGGCGATCCGGGTCATCCGCGACGTCTTCAACGAGGACTTCAAGCGGCTGGTCGTCCAGGGCGGCGACGCATGGGACACCGTCGAGGCCTACGTCGCGCACGTCTCCCCGGAGCTGTCCGAGCGGCTACAGCGCTACACCGGCACCGGTGACGTCTTCCGCGATCTGCGGATCGACGAGCAGCTGATGAAGGCGCTGGACCGCAAGGTGTGGCTGCCGTCGGGTGGCTCGCTGGTCATCGACCGCACCGAGGCGATGACGGTCGTCGACGTGAACACCGGCAAGTTCGTCGGGTCCGGCGGCAACCTCGAGCAGACCGTCACCCGGAACAACATCGAGGCCGCCGAGGAGATCGTCCGCCAGCTCCGGCTGCGCGACATCGGCGGGATCATCGTCATCGACTTCATCGACATGGTCCTGGAGAGCAACCGCGACCTCGTGCTGCGGCGGCTCACCGAGTGCCTCGGCCGCGACCGCACCAAGCACCAGGTCGCCGAGGTGACCTCGCTGGGCCTGGTGCAGATGACCCGCAAGCGCGTCGGGCAGGGCCTGCTGGAGGTCTTCTCCGAGCCGTGCGAGCACTGCCGCGGTCGGGGTGTCCTGGTGCAGGTCGACCCGGTGGACGAGAAGAAGCGGTCCAGTGGCAACGGCGGCAACGGTGGCGGGGGCAACGGCGCGGCCGGCAACGGTGGCGGCGGTCGCAACCGGGGTGACTCGGGCATCGGGTCCGGCTCGGGCAGCGGCTCGGGCAGCGGTGCCGGCTCCGACAAGGGCTCCGACAAGGGCTCCGACAGGAGTCGGGACAAGGGCCGGGACGACCGGGCCAAGGACGCCGACGTCCCGACCCCCGACGCGAAGGACGCTGCACCCGCGACTGCGGAGGTCGGCCCGGAGGGTGACGCGGCCGACGTGGCGGGCGCCGACGCCGCCGAGACCGGTGGCGGTCGCGGGCGTCGCAGCCGGGGTGGCCGGGACCGTGGCTCCCGGGGCGGCAACGCCACCGAGCGCGGTTCCGTGGACGCAGGTTCGCCGGCCCCGCAGGCCGACCAGAGTGCGGCGGCGGACGAGACGGCCCCGGAGACGGCGGACGAGGGCACCGCGCCGTCCCGTCGCGAGGACCCGGCCGCGGGCTGGGACGTCGCGGACGCCATGGCGCTGCAGGGCGGGGCGTCCTTCGACGAGCCCGCTGCGGGTGAGCAGGCCGCGGGGGAGCAGGTCGCCGAGCCGACGACCGAGTCGACGACCGAGCCGGCCGGTGAGGGCCGTGGTCGTCGCAACCGGGGCCGTCGCGGTCGTGGACAGTCGGCCGAGGCCCGTGGGGCCGAGGACGCTCCGGTCGCCGAGGCACCCACCGCCGAGGCACCCACCGCCGAGGCACCTGCCGACGAGGAGCCGCTGCCCGCCGGCGAGACGGCCGTGCAGGTGGTCGCCGAGGAGTCGACGCCGGACACCGTCCTCGCCGCTGCGGTGGCGGCGCCGACGGCTGCCCCGGACGTCCCGGCTGGGGCTGCGGAGCAGTCGGAGCCGACCGTCGTCGTGGCGCCCGAACCGGTCGCCGAGCCGGTGGCCGACCAGGACGTGCCGGTGGTCCGGCCGCGGCGCCGCAGGGCCGCCTCGCGGCCCGCAGGCCCGCCCGCCTGACCGAGGACCCCGGGCAGGGCGCCGCCCCGCCCGGGGCCCGGGTCGGACCGCTCCTACGCGGTTCGACCCGGGCACGGCGCCTCGGGTACGCTGGACGGGTTGCTCCACCACGGGCCGTGCACTCCGGTGCCGCCTGGGGGGCGCGAGCAGCACGTCCAGCACTCGGCCCTCGTGGCGGTCGTGCGCGCAGGACACAGTGCTGGACACATGGAACCGATCGAGGAGTCAGTGGTGTACGCAGTCGTCAAGGCCGGTGGAGCGCAGCACAAGGTGGGTGTCGGTGACACGTTCACCATCAACCGCCTCAGCGGAGAGGCCGGTGACACCGTCACCCTTCCGGCCATCCTGCTGGTCGACGGCGACACCGTCACCGCCGACGCTCAGACGCTCGCCGGCGTCACCGTGACCGGCGAGATCGTCGAGCACGGCAAGGGCCCGAAGATCCACATCCACAAGTTCAAGAACAAGACGGGCTACCACAAGCGCCAGGGGCACCGTCAGCCCCTGACCAGCGTCGTGGTCCGCGACATCACGAAGGGCTGACGACATGGCACACAAGAAGGGCGCATCGTCGTCCCGTAACGGTCGCGACTCGAACGCCCAGCGCCTGGGCGTCAAGCGCTTCGGTGGTCAGGTCGTCAAGGCCGGCGAGATCATCGTCCGCCAGCGCGGCACCCACTTCCACCCGGGTCTCGGCGTCGGCCGCGGCAAGGACGACACCCTGTTCGCGCTCGTGCCCGGCTCGGTGACCTTCGGGTTCCGCCGCGGCCGCCGCGAGGTCGCCATCACGGCCGTCGGCGCCCCGGTTGCCGCCCGTGAGACCGCCTCGGTCTGAGCACCACCCAGCACCACCAGCTCTGACCGGGTGGCGGCGCCGACTCTCGGCGCCGCCACCCGTTGCCCTTTCCGGACAGTTCGGCCGTAACGCAGAGAGGCGGCGATCATGGCCGCTTTCGTCGACCGCGTGACGGTCCACGTCTCGGCAGGCAAGGGTGCCAACGGGGTCAGCTCCGTGCACCGCGAGAAGTTCAAGCCGCTGGGCGGCCCCGACGGGGGCGACGGCGGTGACGGCGGCGACGTCGTCCTCCAGGTCGACCCCAGCGTGCACACCCTGCTGGACTTCCACCACCGCCCGCACCAGAAGGCCGGCAACGGCAAGCAGGCGGCCGGCGACTACCGCAACGGCGGACGCGGGGCCGACCTGGTCCTCGGCGTGCCCTCCGGCACCGTCGTGAGCGTCGGCGGTCAGGTCGTCGCCGACCTGGTCGGCGCCGGCGCCCGGCTCGTCCTCGCCCGCGGCGGCAAGGGCGGTCTGGGCAACGCGGCGCTGGCCAACGCCCGCCGCAAGGCCCCCGGGTTCGCGCTGCTCGGCGAGCCCGGCGAGGCCGTGGACGCCGTCCTCGAGCTGAAGAGCATCGCCGACGTCGGTCTGGTCGGGTACCCCTCGGCCGGCAAGTCCTCGCTCGTCGCCTCGATGTCGGCCGCCCGCCCCAAGATCGCCGACTACCCCTTCACCACGCTGGTGCCGCAGCTGGGCGTGATCCGCTCCGGCGACACGACCTACACGATGGCCGACGTCCCCGGGCTGATCCCCGGCGCGTCTGTGGGCAAGGGCCTGGGGCTGGAGTTCCTCCGGCACGTCGAGCGCTGCGCCGTCCTGGTGCACGTGGTCGACATGGCGACGATGGAGCCCGGCCGCGACCCGGAGACCGACATCGAGGCGCTCGAGCACGAGCTGCGCGAGTACGGCGGCGAGGACCTCGACCTGGTCGGCCGGCTGCGGATCGCCGTGCTGAACAAGATCGACGTGCCGGACGGCCGCGAGCTCGTCGACCTGGTGCGCGCCTCGTTGGAGGAGCGCGGCCTGCAGGTCTTCCCGATCAGCGCGGCCACCGGGGAAGGGGTGACCGAGCTGGGCTACGCGCTCGCCGCCGCCGTCCGGGAGCACCGCGCCTCGCTGCCGGACCTCCCGCCGGCCCCGATCACCATCACCCCGCGCGCCGTCGACGACGGCGGCTTCACCGTCGAGCGCGATCCCCGCACCGACGGGTGGGTCGTGCTCGGGGTGCGCCCGGAGCGCTGGGTCCGGCAGACCGACTTCAACAACGACGAGGCCGTGGGCTACCTCGCCGACCGGCTCAACCGGCTCGGTGTCGAGGAGGGGCTGGCCAAGGCCGGCGCCGTCCCCGGTGACGCGATCACCGTCGGCGACGTCACGTTCGACTGGGAGCCGACCCTCCCGGCCGGCACGCTCACCATCGAGGAGACCGCGGGCCTGGGTGGCCGCGGTACCGACACCCGGCTGGAGGACAACACCCGGCTGTCGGCCGAGGAGCGACTGCTCGCCAAGAAGGCCCGCCGGCTGCCGTACGAGGTCACCGAGGGCGACGGCTGGATCGACGCCGGCCTCCTCGACGACACCGACCGGTGACCGCCCGCGCGGAGATCGCCGCCGCGCAGCGGGTGGTGGTCAAGGTCGGGTCCTCGTCGCTGACCACGCTGCCCGGCGGGCTGGACGAGACCCGGCTGCGGGCGCTGGTCGACGTCCTCGGCGCGCTGCGGGCCGCCGGCCGGCAGGTCGTGCTCGTCTCCTCCGGGGCGATCGCCGCGGGGCTGGCGCCGCTGGGGCTGGCCGGCCGCCCCCGCGACCTGGCCACCGCGCAGGCGGCTGCGAGCGTCGGGCAGCTGCGGCTGGTGCAGACCTACGCGGATGCCTTCGCCGCCCACGACGTGACCGTCGGCCAGGTGCTGCTCACCGCCGACGACCTGACCCGGCGCAGCCACTACCGCAACGCGCAGCAGACGATCGAGCGGCTCCTGGCGCTCGGCGTGCTGCCGATCGTCAACGAGAACGACACGGTCGCCACCGAGGAGATCCGGTTCGGCGACAACGACCGGCTCGCCGCGCTGGTCGCCCACGTCGCCATGGCCGACGCCCTGCTGCTGCTCTCCGACGTGGACGGCGTCTACGACGGCGACCCGCGCACCGGTCCGGCCGCGCTGGTCGACACCGTGCACGGCCCGGCGGACCTGGCGGCGGTGACGCTCGGCTCGGCCAGCCGCAACGGCGTCGGCACCGGCGGGATGGCCACCAAGGTGGAGGCCGCGTTCATCGCCTCGGCGGCCGGGGTGCCCGTCGTGGTCACCTCCACCGCGCAGGCGGCGGACGCACTGGCCGGGGAACGGGTGGGCACGCTGTTCGCCCCCACGGGGCGGCGTCCCTCGGCCCGGCAGTTCTGGCTCCGCTACGCCAGCCGCCCCCGCGGCCGGGTGCTGCTCGACGAGGGCGCGGTCCGTGCCGTCCGGGAACGGCACGCCTCGCTGCTGGCCGCGGGCGTCACCGGCGTGACCGGGGAGTTCCTCGCCGACGACCCGGTGGAGCTGGTCGGCCCGGACGGCGAGGTGGTCGCCCGCGGTCTGGTCGCCTACGACGCCCGCGAGCTGCCGGCGCTGCTGGGCCGCAAGACCGGTGACCTGGACCCGGAGCACCGCCGCGAGGTCGTCCACCGGGACGAGATGGTCCTCGTCGGGCGCCGCACTCCCGGCTGAGAGACTGCCCCCGTGACTGTTCGCCCCATCCGCGAGATCGGTGACCCGGTGCTGCGCACCCCGGCCGACCCGATCCGCGCCTTCGACAAGGACCTCGCCGCGCTCGTCCGCGACCTGGAGGAGACCGTCGACCACCCCGGCCGGGCCGGGGTGGCGGCGACCCAGATCGGGGTCGGCCTGCGGGTCTTCTCCTACAACGTCGACGGCGTCATCGGGCACATGGTGAACCCGGTGATCGCCGAGCGCAGCGAGGAGACCCAGGACGACGACGAGGGCTGCCTGTCGATCCCGGGGCTCTACGCCCCCACCGTCCGGGCGATGCACTGCGTCGCCGAGGGGTTCGACGTGCACGGTGAGCCGCTCCGGATCGAGGGCAGCGGGCTGCTCGCCCGGTGCCTGCAGCACGAGGTCGACCACCTCGACGGGAAGCTCTTCGTCGACCGGCTGACCGGTGATGCCCGCAAGCAGGTCCTCCGCGCCCTGCGCAGCTGAGGAAGGACCCCGTGCCCCCCGCCACTCGCAGGCTCGCGGCGGAACCCTGCACGAGGGCCGCGCGTAACCTCGGTGCGTGTCCGACGCCGACTTCCCGCTGATCGGGGCCGCCGCGGTCCGCGCCCGTGCGGCCGCCCGCGTGCTGCGCACCCTGCCCACCGAGACCAAGGACGCCGCGCTCGCCGCGATGGCGCAGGCGCTGCTGGAGCGGGGCGACGAGGTGCTCGCCGCCAACGCCGCCGACGTCGAGGCCGCCGCGGCGGACGGCACGCCGGCCTCGGTGCTGGACCGGCTGCGGCTGGACCCGGCCCGGCTGGCCGCGGTGGCCGACGCGCTGCGACACCTGGTCTCGCTGCCCGACCCGGTCGGCGACGTCGTCCGCGGGTCCACGCTGGCCAACGGGCTGCAGCTGCGCCAGGTGCGGGTGCCGCTCGGTGTGGTCGGGATCGTCTACGAGGCCCGTCCCAACGTGACCGTCGACGCCGCCGGGCTCTGCCTGAAGAGCGGGAACGCGGCGCTGCTGCGCGGCTCCGGCTCGGCGCACCGCACCAACACCGCGCTGGTCGCCGTCCTCACCGAGGCCGCCGAGAAGGCCGGGTTGCCCGCTGGGTCGATCGCGCTGCTGCCGGCTGACCGGGCGTCGGTCGGGGAGCTGCTGAACGCCCGTGGTCTGGTCGACGTGGTCATCCCGCGGGGCGGGGCCTCGCTGATCAACCGGGTGGTGCGGGAGGCGACCGTGCCGGTGATCGAGACCGGCGTCGGCAACTGCCACGTCTACGTCGACGCCTCCGCCGACCCGGCGATGGCCGAGGCGATCGTGCTGAACGCCAAGACCTCCCGGGTCAGCGTGTGCAACTCCGCGGAGACCCTGCTGGTGCACCGGGACGTCGCCTTCCTGCCCCGCCTGCTGGCCGCCCTGGCCGACGCCGGGGTGACGCTGCACGGCGACGAGGCCGCGGCCGAGGCCCACGAGGGCGTCGTCCCCGCCACGGACGAGGACTGGGCCACCGAGTACCTGTCGCTGGACATGGCCGTCCGGGTGGTCGACGACCTCCCGGGGGCGCTGGACCACATCAGCCGGTGGGGGAGCGGGCACAGCGAGGCGATCGTCGCCGACTCCGCCCGGGCGATCGCCGAGTTCACCGCCGGGGTCGACGCGGCAGCGGTGCTGGTCAACGCCTCCACCCGGTTCACCGACGGCGGCCAGTTCGGGTTCGGCGCCGAGATCGGCATCTCCACCCAGAAGCTGCACGCCCGTGGCCCGCTCGGGCTGCCGGAGCTCACCTCCACCACCTACGTCGTCACGGGCAACGGCCACACCCGCTGACCCCGGCACGCACCCGCTCAACGAGGAGCCGCATGTCCCGCACGCCCACGCACGCCGCCCAGTTCGCCGACGTGGCGGACGTGACGACGCGGTTGTCGGCCGCCGGCTACCTGCCCGACGCCCAGATCGCCACGACCGTCTTCCTGGCGGACCGGCTGGGCAAGCCGCTGCTGGTGGAGGGCCCGGCCGGGGTGGGCAAGACCGAGCTGGCCAAGGCGATGGCCGCCGCGACGGGCTCGGAGCTCATCCGGCTGCAGTGCTACGAGGGCCTGGACGAGGCGCGGGCGCTGTACGAGTGGAACTACAAGAAGCAGCTGCTCCGGATCTCCGCGGCGGGCACCGGCGGTGCCGACTGGGACACCGTGCACGACGACGTCTTCGGTGAGGAGTTCCTGCTCGCCCGGCCGCTGCTGACCGCCATCCGGCGCACCGACCCGACCGTGCTCCTCATCGACGAGACCGACAAGGCCGACGTCGAGGTGGAGGGCCTGCTGCTGGAGGTGCTCAGCGACTTCCAGGTCACCATCCCCGAGCTGGGCACGATCACCGCCACCCGCCGTCCCCTGGTGGTGCTCACCTCCAACGCCACCCGCGAGCTGTCCGAGGCGCTCAAGCGGCGCTGCCTGTACCTGGCGCTGGACTACCCGAGCGCCGAGCGGGAGCGGGAGATCGTGCTGTCCCGGGTGCCCGACCTGGCTCCGGGCCTGGCCGACCAGCTGGTGCGCACGGTCCGGGCCCTGCGGGCGCTGGAGCTGAAGAAGTCGCCGTCGATCTCCGAGACGCTGGACTGGGCGCAGACGCTGCTGGCCCTCGGCCTGGACACCCTGGACGAGTCGGCGATGCGTTCGACGCTGGGCGTGGTGCTCAAGCACGCCAGTGACCAGGCCCGGGCCGCCGCCGAGCTCCGGCTGAACTGATGCCGCCGGGAGCCGCCGTGGAGCCGGGTGGGCTGGTCGGGCACCTCGACGGCTTCGTGCGCGCAGTGCGGGAGGCCGGCGTCCCGGTCGGGATCAGCCAGGCGGTGGACGCCGCCCAGGTGCTCACCGTCGTCGACCTGCTCGACCGGGAGCAGCTGCGGCACGGCCTGGCCGCGGTGCTGCTCCGCCGGGCCGCCCAGCGCGAGGTCTTCGACGTGCTGTTCGACCTCTGGTGGCCGCTGACCGACCGGCCGGTGCCCGTCGCGGACGACGACGGAGCCGGGGACGGCGGCGAGGACGGCGAGCCCGGCACCGACGGACCGCTGCCGGTGGGCGACCCGGGTGCCCTGGCCGCGGCGCTGCGCGCCGAGCTGCTGCGGCTGCTGCTGGAGGGGGACGAGGAGGCGCTGCGCCGGTTCGCCCGGCTCGCGGTCGACCAGCTCGGCGCCGGGGCGCCCACCCCTTCGGGGCAGTCGTTCTTCAGCTACCGGGTGCTGCGCGCACTGTCGCCGGACACGCTGGTGGCGCAGCTGCTGGCCGGGATGCTCGCCGGCGGTGAGACCGGCGGGCTGGCCGAGCAGGTGGCCCGGTCGACGGCGAAGGAGCGGATCGCGGCGTTCCGGACGGCGGTGGAGGCCGAGGTGCGGCGCCGCACCGCCGCGGAGAAGGGGCGGGACAAGGTCGCCCGCAACGCCGTCCGCCCGATGGCCGACCAGGTCGACTTCCTCCGCGCCCAGCAGGCCGACCTCGCCGAGCTGCGCCGCACCGTGGCGCCGCTGGCCCGGCGGCTGGCCGTGCGGCTGTCGGCCCGCCGGCGGCTGGGCCGGGCCGGGCGGCTGGACTTCCGCCGCACGGTGCGCGCCTCGCTGGCCACCGGCGGGATGCCGCTGGTCACGCACCACCGGCCGCGGGCGGTGCACAAGCCCGAGCTGGTGGTGCTCTGCGACGTCAGCGGCTCGGTGGCCGGCTTCAGCCACTTCACCCTGATGCTGACCCAGGCGCTGCGCGAGCACTTCAGCGGCGTGCGGGCCTTCGCCTTCGTCGACTCCACCGACGAGGTGACCCGGTTCTTCACCCCCGGGGCCGACGTGGTCGACGCGATCGCCCGGATCGGCCGGGAGGCCGACGTGGTCAGCTTCGACGGGCACAGCGACTACGGCAACGCGCTGGAGGTCTTCGCCGAGCGGTGGCCGGCGGCGGTCGGGCCGAAGACGTCGCTGCTGGTGCTCGGCGACGGTCGCACCAACTACCGGCACCCGGGCCTGCCGACGCTGGCCGACCTGGTGCGGCGGTCGCGGTCGGCCCACTGGCTCAACCCGGAGCCGCGCCGGCTGTGGGGGAGCGGCGACTCGGCCGCCGACCGGTACGCCGACGTCATCCCGATGGTGGAGGTCCGCACCGCGGCGCAGCTGGCGGACTTCGTCACCACCCTCTGAGTCGGGGCCTCGGTCGCCCGGGGTGCGTCCGGCGAACATGACGACACGCCGACGGAATCGTTCCCATGGGAGCTCCTCCCTGCGGACCCAGGAACCAGACGGCATCGTCCGATCGGGCACGACGGCAGGGTGGACGACGGGGCCGGAGCACGGGGTGCGCGATCACGCGGCGTTCCCCGGGTGGCGAGCGGCGGCACGGGGGAGCCGGTCGCCGACCGGCGCACACCGGCAGCACCCGGCCGTCGTGCCCCTCCCGCTGGTCGCCGGAGCCGGTGGTCGGACGACCGGCTCCGGCAGCGCCGGGCTAGGCTCGATCGGTGGCAGGACGTCGACTCGGGGTGATGGGCGGCACGTTCGACCCCATCCACCACGGGCACCTGGTGGCCGCCAGCGAGGTCGCCGGGCTGTTCGGGCTCGACGAGGTCGTCTTCGTGCCGACCGGTCAGCCCTGGCAGAAGTCCGACCGGGGCGTGAGCCCTGCCGAGGACCGCTACCTGATGACCGTGATCGCGACCGCCTCCAACCCGCGCTTCTCCGTCAGCCGGGTCGACGTCGACCGGGGCGGGCCGACGTACACCATCGACACCCTGACCGATCTCCACCGCCTGCACCCCGACGCCGAGCTGTTCTTCATCACCGGCGCCGACGCGCTCGCCCAGATCGTGGGCTGGCGGGAGACGGACAAGCTCTTCCAGTTGGCGCACTTCGTGGGCGTCACCCGGCCCGGGTACCAGCTGGCCGACGCCGACCTCCCGCGCGGTGCGGTCAGCCTGGTCGAGGTGCCGGCGCTGGCGATCAGCTCCACCGACTGCCGCGACCGGGTGCGCCGGGGACGGCCCGTCTGGTACCTGGTGCCCGACGGTGTGGTCCAGTACATCGAGAAGCGCGGGCTGTACCACCCCGGCGCGGCCGGGCCCGACGAGCTGCTGCCCGACACCGCCCCGCGGGTCGGTGGCTTCCCGGCCGAGCGGCTCGTGGCCCTCGACCACCGGGAGACCGCGGCCACCGACCACCGTGAGACCGCGGCCCCCGACCTGAGCGACACCCCCACCCACGGGGACGATCCGTCCCCCGACCTGCAGGAGATCCCCCGATGACCGCCTCGGACGAGGCACGCGAGACCGCGCTCATCGCAGCGCAGGCCGCCGCCGACAAGCTCGCCACCGATGTCTCGATCGTCGACGTCAGTGACCGCCTGGCGATCACCGACGCGTTCGTCCTGACCTCGGCGCCCAACGAACGTCAGGTCCAGTCGATCGTCGACGGGGTGGAGGAGCGCCTGCGCGAGCACGGTGTGAAGCCGGTCCGCCGCGAGGGCATGGCCGAGGGGCGGTGGGTGCTGCTGGACTTCGTCGACGTCGTCGTGCACGTGCAGCACGCCGAGGAGCGCGCCTACTACGCCCTCGAGCGGCTCTGGAAGGACTGCCCGGTGATCCCGTTCACCGACGGCGCGGTCCCTGCCGCCCCGACGCCCGCTGAGCAGGAGGCTGCCGCCGCCGATGAGGGCAGCGGCGAGGACGCCCCGGGCGAGTCCGGCCGGTGACCGGGGGCGCCGACGCCCCGGCGGTGCCCCGGCTGCTCGTGTGGCGGCACGGCCGTACCGAGTGGAACGCCGCCGGGCGCTTCCAGGGCCAGCTCGACCCGCCCCTGGACGCCGAGGGGCGGGCCCAGGCCGCACGCACCGCACCGCACGTCGCCGCCCTGCTGGAGGGCCAGGAGGTGCTGCTGGTCTCCAGCGACCTGCAGCGCGCGGTCGACACGGCCGGTGCGCTGGCCCCGCTGCTGGGCGTGCAGCTGCGCATCGACGAGCGGCTGCGCGAGCACGGGCTGGGCAGCTGGGAGGGCCTGACCCGGCACGAGGTGGCCGACCGGCACCCGGGGCAGTACGCCGACTGGATGGCCGGCCGCCCGGTGCCCGAGCGCGGCGGAGAGGCGCAGGCCGACGTCGCCGCGCGGGCACTGGCGGCCGTGGCCGACCTGCCGCCGGCGGCCACGGCCGTGCTGGTGACCCACGGCGGGACGGCCGGCCGGTTGATCGAGGCGCTGCTGGGGCTGGGGGCGGAGCACAAGCGGGTCTTCGGGCCGCTGGGCAACTGCCACTGGAGCGAGCTGTCCTTCCAGGCCTCGGGCTGGCGGCTGATGCGGCACAACCTGTCGGCGCCGACGCCGGAGGGCGTGGAGGGCGGCGTGCGGGCGACCGGTGACCGTGGTCCGTTCCCCGAGCCCTCGGCCACCGACGCCCCCGACGCGCCGCGGGCGGGAGCCAGCCCCGAGGAGGGCGCACCGGCGACCGACGCTGACGCCGGCTGACCAGCCACTCCCGCGGCGCCGCGCACCACGCGGCTAGCCTCGCGCCATGTCCGTCGCCGTGGTCACCGACTCGACGGCCTACCTGCCGGCCGACGTCGTCGAGCACTTCGGCATCGAGGTCGTGCCGCTGTACGTGGTGCTCGCCGGGCGGTCCGGCCGGGAGGGCAGCGACGTCACCTCCGCCGAGGTCGCCCGTTCGCTGGCCGTCCGGGGCGGGCACGTCAGCACGTCCCGCCCGACGCCGGGGGACTTCGTCGCCGTCTACCGGCGGCTGCTGGACGGCGGCGCCGACCGGCTGGTGTCGGTGCACCTGTCCGGGGAGCTGTCGGGCACGTGGGACGCCGCCCGGGTGGCGGCGGCGCAGGTCGGTGAGCACCTGGTGACCGTGCTGGACTCCCGGTCGGCCGCGATGGGCACCGGGTTCGCCGTGCTGGCCGCCGCCCGGGCCGCGGCGGACGGCGCCTCGGCCGCCGAGGTGGCCGAGGCGGCGCGGCAGACGGCGGCGGCGACCCGCACCTTCTTCGTCGTCGACACCCTGGAGCACCTGCGGCGCGGCGGGCGGATCGGTGCAGCGGCCGCCCTGCTGGGCAGTGCCCTCGCGGTGAAGCCGGTACTGCACGTGACCGACGGCCAGGTGGTCGCCCTGGAGAAGGTGCGCACCTCGGCCCGCGCGCTCAACCGGCTGGTCCAGCGCGCGGCCGACGTGGCCGGTGACGCGCCGGTGGCGGCGGCGGTGCACCACCTCGCCGCCCCTGAGCGCGCGCAACGGCTCGCCGACCAGCTCGCCGCCCGGCTCCCGGCGCTGACCGAGCTGTACGTCAGCGAGCTGGGGGCCGCTGTCGGGGCGCACGTCGGGCCCGGAGCGGTCGGGGTGGTCGTCGACCCCACGCCCCGGCCCGCGACCCAGGCGGGACAGCGGCCGGCGGACGCGCCACCGCCGGACCCGTCGGCGCACGGGCAGGACTGAGGGCGGGAGCTCGGGCACCCGGCCACGGTCCGGCGGTCCTGGCACTGCGCGGGGGTCGCCGTCCACAACGGTGCCCGCCGTCCACAACCTGCCCGCGGGCCTCGGCGGGGGCGGCGGCGGCTCCCTAGCGTCCGTGCCGTGCGCCCTCCTGCCCGTCGCAGCGACGACTCCGACGTCATCCGGGCACGGCTCCGGGCCCTGCTGGCGGAGGGGCAGTCCGGGGGCTGGGTCCCCGACGCGGACGAGCCGGGTGGGCCGTCCGACGACGGTGGCTGGCCGGAGGACGAGGACGACCGGGCGACCCAGCCCGTCGAACCCGCACACCTGCCCGCGGGGCTCGGCCGGCACCGCGCTCCCGGGCGTGCTGCCCGCCTCGACCCCGGTCGTCCGGGCGCCTGGGCGCTGTGGGGAGTCGCGGTGCTGGCGGCGGTCGTCGTCGTCGGCTGGACGTGGGTCGACCGCCCGGTCGTCGACCAGGTGCCGGCCGCTGCGTCGAGCGGTGCTGCGGTGGCCACCGCGAGCCCGGTGCCACCTGCCTCGGCTGCCCCCGCACCCGGCGTACCGACCGGCACGGTCGTGGTCTCGGTCGTCGGGTTGGTCGGCACCCCGGGCCTGGTCACGTTGCCGGCCGGGGCGCGGGTGGCCGATGCGCTGGCGGCGGCCGGCGGGCTGTTGCCCGAGGCCGACCCTGCGTCGGTGAACGCGGCTGCCGTGGTCTCCGACGGGCAGCAGATCGCCGTCGGGGTGCCCGGGGCGGTGGCCGGCGCGGAGCCGGCGGGCGGCGCAGCGGCGGGCGGGGCCCTGGTGGACCTGAACACCGCGACCGTCGCGGAGCTGGACGCGCTGCCGGGGATCGGCCCCGTGCTCGCCCAGCGGATCGTCGACCACCGCTCCGCCCATGGGCCGTTCACCAGCGTCGACCGGCTGGACGACGTCAGCGGCATCGGACCGGCGATCTTCGCCGACCTGGCCGAGCGGGTGCGGGTCTGACCAGGCCAGCGCCGGGTGCCCGGCGCCCGGTCCACCGGGTGCCGGTGACGGAGCGGTGGTCGTGGCTCGACCTCCGGCTCGTCCCACCCGCGGCCACCGTGTGGGTGCTGACCCTGCTGGCACCCCAGCTGCCCGCCGGGCTGCTCCTTCCCCTCGCGGTGGTCGCGGCCCTCGGTGCCGCTGGTCTGCTGCTGGCCGGCGGACCCGGCCGCGCCGGCACGCTCCGAGGGGTCGCGGCCCGCGGCGTCGTCATCGGGTGCCTGGCCGCGGTCACCGTCACCGGGGCCGCCGCGGCGGTCCGGGCCCAGGCGCGGGCGGCGTCACCCCTGCTGACGCTCGCCGACCGCGGATCGGTCGTCGAGGTGGTCATGGAGCTGACCGACGACCCGCGGCCGGTGGCCGGTGCCGGACCGGCTCGGGTGATCGTCGACGGCACCGTCTCCCAGGCCGCCGGCCGGTTCATGGACGACCCGGTGCTGCTCTTCGGCCCGGCGGAGGAGTGGGCCGGGCTGCTCCCCGGTCAGTCGGTGCGACTCCACGTCCTGGTGCGACCGGCCGAGCCGACCGACGACGTCGTGGCCGTGCTGTCGGCGCGGTCACCACCCGATCCGGTCGGTGCGCCGGGTCTGGTGCAGGACGCAGCCGGGTCCCTGCGCGCCGGGCTGGCCGACTCGGCTGCCCGCACCCTGCCCGATCGCCCCGCGGGCCTGCTCCCCGGCCTGGTCGTGGGCGACACCAGCGCCATGGACCCCGCCCTGGTGGAGGAGTTTCGGGTCGCGGGCCTGGCGCACCTGACGGCCGTCTCCGGGGCCAACGTGGCGATCGTGGTGGCGCTGGTGTTGTGGCCGCTGCGGGCGCGGGCGGTCGACCGGCGGTGGCAGGCGCTGGCCGCGGGCCTGGCGATCGCCGGGTTCGTCGTCCTCGCCCGCCCGGGGGCCAGCGTGCTGCGGGCTGCAGCCATGGGCGCGGTGGCGGTGCTGGCGCTGGCCTCCGGCCGGTCCCGTGCCGCGGTCCCGGCGTTGGCGGTCACCGTCCTGGTGCTGCTGCTCCTGGCACCGGGGCTGGCGACCGACGTCGGGTTCGCGCTGTCGGTCTCCGCCACGGCGGCGATCGTGCTGCTGGCGCCGGGCTGGTCCCGGGCGCTCCGCCGCCACCGCGCGCCCCGTCCGCTGGCGGACGCCGTCGCGGTCAGTGCGGCCGCCGGCGTGGTCACCGCGCCCCTGATCGCCGGTCTCTCCGGGCTGGTCAGCCTGGTGTCCCTGCCGGCCAACCTGCTGGCCGCGCCCGCGGTGGCCCCGGCGACCGTGCTGGGCGTGCTGGCCGCCCTGGTGTCGCCCGCAGCGCCCTGGCTGGCCGATGCGCTCACCTGGGTCGCCGGTTGGCCGGTGCGCTGGCTGGTCGTCGTCGCCGAGCGCGCCGCGGCCGTGCCCGACGGCGCCACCGGCTGGCCGGCCGGCACCCGGGGCGCGGTCCTGCTGGCCGTCGTCCTGACCGGCGTGGTCTGGGCACTGCGGCGCTGGCCCCGGCTGCGCCCGCTGGCGCTGGCCGCCCTGGTGGGCGTCGTGCTGGTCGGCTGGCCGTTGCGCCAGCTCAGCCGGGGCTGGCCGCTGCCGGACACGGTCGTGGTGGCCTGCGACGTCGGTCAGGGTGACGCGCTCGTGCTGCCGACCGGACCGGGTGAGGCGGTGCTGGTCGACGCGGGGCCGGACCCGGCCCTCATCGATGGCTGCCTGCGCCGGCTCGGGGTGCAGCGGCTGCCGCTGGTCGTGCTCTCGCACCTGGACGCCGACCACGTGGGCGGGCTGGCCGGCGCGCTGGCGGGGCGGGACGTCGGGGAGGTGGCCACCGGGACGCTGGCGCCCGACGACGAACGGGTGTCCCAGCTGGACCGGGCGGTGGCCGGGGCGGGTGCGCGCCATGTGGTCCTCCTGCCGGGCGACCGGCGCACGGTCGGCAGCGCCGACCTCGAGGTGCTGGCCCCCGATCCGGCCGAGGCCGTCGCCGGAGCCGAGCCCAACGACCTGAGCCTCGTCGTCCGGGCCACCCAGCGCGGAGTCCGGGTGCTGCTCACCGGCGACCTCGGCGCGGAGGCGGAGGCGCATCTGGTGGCGGCCGGCCTCGACCTGGGCGCCGACGTGTTCAAGGTGCCGCACCACGGCAGCGCGGACGCCGATCCGGGCTTCCTCGCCGCCAGCGGGGCGGCCGTCGCGCTGATCTCGGTGGGCGCCGACAACAGCTACGGCCACCCCACCCGGCGGCTGCTGGACTGGCTGGCCGACGCCGGGATGCGCACCCACCGGACCGACCGGGACGGCGACGTCGCGGTGGTCGGCCGGGCGGGGGAGTGGGGAGTGGCGGTGCGGGGGCCGGACGCCGTGCTGCGCGCCACCGCTGCGGCCGAGCCACCCGCCCCGGGTACGCCGGGTGCGCCACGACCGGGCGCGGGAGCGCCCCGGACCCGTCGGCGCCCCGTGGCAGCATGGCCCCGTGGCAACAGCGGCACCTCCGGCTCCGACCTCCCGGCTCCGGGTCGTGGTGGGCGAGGAGGAGCTGCTGCGCGCGCGGGCGGTCTCCGCCGTGCGCGCGGCGGTCCGCGAGCGCCACCCCGACAGTGAGGAGCACGAGCTCCCCGCGGCCGGGCTGGCGATCGGCCAGCTGGCCGACGTGCTCGCGCCCTCCCTGTTCGGCGGACACCGGCTGGTCGTCGTCACCGGGGTGCAGGAGTCCGCGGCGGCGCTGGCCGACTCCCTGGTGAGCTACACCAAGGAGCCCGACCCGGAGCTCACGCTGGTCGTCGTGCACAACGGCGGGAAGCGCAACGAGGCCCTGCTGAAGGCGTTCAAGGCGGCCGGGGCGGCGGTCGACGAGTGCCCGAAGATCAGCTCGGCGGGGGAACGGGTCGCCTTCGTGCGCAACGAGGTGCGCTTCGCCGGCGGCAAGATCACCCCGGATGCGGTGACCGCGTTGCTGGACGCGGTCGGCAACGACCTCCGCGGGCTGTCGGCCGCCGCCAGTCAGCTGGTGTCGGACTTCGGTGGGGTCGTCGACGCCGACGCCGTCGCCCGCTTCCACCGGGGCCAGGCCGAGGTCACCGGGTTCACCGTCGCCGAACGGGTGCTGGTCGGTGACATGGCCGGCTCGGTGGAGATGCTGCGGTGGGCCCTGGACCGCGGGGTGGCGCACGTGCTGATCGCCGATGCGCTGGCCGACGGGGTGCGCACGGCGGCCCGGGTCGCGTCGCTGAACACCAGCAACATCGGTGAGCTGGCCCGTCAGCTCAAGCTCCCGCCGTGGAAGGTGAAGAAGGCGCAGGCGCAGGCGCGGGGCTGGAGCATCGACGGGCTGCAGCAGGCGATCGGGGTGGTCGCCGAGCTCAACGCCGACGTGAAGGGCGCTGCCGCCAGCGCCGACTACGCGCTGGAACGGGCTGTCCGTCGGATCGTGGGCATCCGTGCCGCCGCGGCCGGCGGTCGGGCCCGCGCGCTGCGCTGACGTCTCGAGCCCACCGTCCGTCCACCCCGGCCCGGCGTCGTGGCCGGCGGCTCGCTCGGCCGGAGGTGGTGCCCGGAGGACGGGGCGGGTCCAGAAACGCGACGAGCCCCCTCCCAGCAGGGAGGGGGCTCGTCGCGGAGCGGTGCGCGCAGCTCAGAGGCTGGCGGCCTTCTTGGCCAGCGCCGACTTGCGGTTCGCAGCCTGGTTCTTGTGGATGACGCCCTTGCTGGCCGCCTTGTCCAGGGCCTTCGAGGCGGTCGCGAGGGCGGCATCGGCCGCTGCCTTGTCCCCGGCGTCGGCGGCCGTGCGGAAACGCCGCACCTGCGTCTTCAGGGCGGAGCGGACAGCGACGTTGCGCTGACGAGCGATCTCGTTGGTCTTGATCCGCTTGATCTGGGACTTGATGTTCGCCACGCGTGAGCCTCGGATGTGTCGCAGGGAGGTGTACTTCTGACAGTGCGTCCACGGCACAACGAAGCGCAGCGCGGACCGGCCTCACAAGATACCAGCCCGCCGCCGGTGACCCAACCGCGCAGGCGCGAGGCAGCTGCACAGGAGGCGCCCGACGACGCCATCCCGGGCAATCGCTCTACCGGGGCGGAGTCCGTGGGACGATGGGCGCACTGTGACGACTCCTGCCTCCACCGATCCCGCCCGGATCCGGAACTTCTGCATCATCGCCCACATCGACCACGGCAAGTCGACGCTGGCCGACCGCATGCTCGAGGTGACCGGGCTCGTCGAGGGGCGCAACATGCGCGCCCAGTACCTCGACCGGATGGACATCGAGCGCGAGCGCGGCATCACCATCAAGGCGCAGAACGTCCGCCTGCCCTGGACGCCCCGCACCGGCGACGACACCGGCACCGAGTTCGTGCTCGACATGATCGACACCCCGGGCCACGTCGACTTCACCTACGAGGTCTCCCGCTCGCTCGCCGCCTGTGAGGGTGCCGTCCTGCTCGTCGACGCCGCTCAGGGCATCGAGGCCCAGACGCTGGCGAACCTCTACCTGGCGCTGGAGAACGACCTCACGATCATCCCGGTGCTCAACAAGATCGACCTGCCCGCGGCGCAGCCGGAGAAGTACGCCGCGGAGATCGCGCACATCATCGGCTGCGACCCCGACGACGTGCTGCGGGTCAGCGGCAAGACCGGGCAGGGCGTGCCGGAGCTGCTCGACCGGATCGTGCAGGAGATCCCCGCGCCGACCGGCGACGCCGACGGCCCCGCCCGGGCGATGATCTTCGACTCGGTCTACGACATCTACCGCGGCGTCATCACCTACGTGCGCGTCGTCGACGGCCGGATCTCCGCGCGCGACAAGATCAAGATGATGTCGACGGGTGCCACGCACGAGCTGCTGGAGATCGGCGTCATCGCCCCGGAGCCCAAGCAGGTCGCGAGCCTGGGCATCGGCGAGGTCGGCTACTTCATCACCGGGGTGAAGGACGTCCGTCAGTCCCGCGTCGGTGACACCGTCACCCTCCAGCACAAGCCGGCGGCCGAGTCGATCGGCGGCTACCGCGACCCGAAGCCGATGGTCTACTCCGGGCTCTACCCGATCGACGGCAGCGACTATCCGCTGCTGCGGGAGGCCCTGGACAAGCTGCTGCTCAACGACGCCGCGCTGACCTACGAGCCGGAGACGTCGGCGGCCCTGGGCTTCGGCTTCCGGGTCGGCTTCCTGGGCCTGCTGCACCTGGAGATCGTCCGCGAGCGGCTGGAGCGCGAGGCGGGCATCAGCCTGATCTCCACCGCACCCAACGTGGTCTACCGGGTGGTCATGGAGGACGGCTCCGAGATCACGGTGACCAACCCGAGCGACTGGCCGGGCGGCAAGCTGGGCACGATCTACGAGCCGATCGTCAAGGCCACGATCATCGCGCCGAGCGACTACACCGGCGTGATCATGGAGCTCTGCCAGGGCCGCCGCGGCCAGCTCGGTGGCATGGACTACCTGTCGGAGTCCCGGGTCGAGCTGCGCTACACGTTGCCGCTCGGCGAGATCATCTTCGACTTCTTCGACGCGCTGAAGTCCCGCACCCGCGGCTACGCCTCGCTGGACTACGCCGAGGCCGGTGAGCAGGAGTCGAAGCTGGTGAAGGTCGACATCCTGCTGCAGGGCGAGGCCGTCGACGCCTTCTCCGCGATCGTGCACGCCGACAAGGCCTACAGCTACGGCGTGCTGATGGCCGGCAAGCTCCGTGAGCTCATTCCGCGCCAGCAGTTCGAGGTGCCGATCCAGGCCGCCGTCGGCGCCCGGGTGATCGCCCGCGAGACCGTCCGCGCCATCCGCAAGGACGTGCTGGCCAAGTGCTACGGCGGTGACATCAGCCGCAAGCGCAAGCTGCTGGAGAAGCAGAAGGAGGGCAAGAAGCGGATGAAGATGGTCGGCCGCGTCGAGGTCCCCCAGGAGGCCTTCGTGGCCGCGCTCTCCACCAACGAGTCGACGGCCGCCAAGCCGAAGTGAGCGGGCGCGTCACCGCGGTCTGTGTCTCCGGCGCCGACCTGCTGCCGCTGCCCGGCCGGCGCCCCGACCGCAGCGGCATCGACAAGGCGCCGGTGGCCGGCCGGGTCGCCGTCGGCGAGCTGGGGCTGGACGGCGACGTCCAGGTCAACAAGAAGCACCACGGCGGCGAGGGCCAGGCGGTCTACGCCTACGCCCAGGCCGACGCCGACTGGTGGGAGACCGAGCTCGGCCGGGACCTGCCGCCAGGTCGGTTCGGGGAGAACCTGCGCACCACCGGGCTCGACCTGCGCAACGCCGTCCTCGGCGAGCAGTGGCAGGTCGGGACGGCGCTCCTCCAGGTGACCGCCTGGCGCACCCCGTGCGCCAACTTCGCCCGGTTCTGGGGCGTGCCCGACCTGGTGAAGCGGTTCGCCGCGCACGGCGCCACCGGCGCCTACCTGCGCGTGCTGCAGACCGGCGAGCTCGGAGCGGGGGACGACGTCCAGGTCGTGTCCCGCCCCGACCACGGGATCACCGTGGAGACCGCCTTCCGGATCGTGATGACCCAGAAGTCGCGGCTGCCCGAGCTGGCCCCGGTCCTCCGGTACCTGCCGACGAGGGCCCAGCCGGCGCTCGCCGCCAAGATCGACAAGCGGGTCGCCGCCCGGGCCTGACCGGTCAGACCGTGAAGACGATCTTCCCGGCGGTGCGGCCCTCGAGCATCCGCGCGAAGCCGTCCCGGGCCTCCGACAGCGGCAGCTCCACGTCGATCTGCGGCCGCACCCCGGTGATCCGGCACATCTGGATCAGGTCGTCGAGCTCGTCCCGGGTGCCCATCGTCGAGCCGATCACCGACAGCTGGGTGAAGAACACCCGGTTCAGCTCGGCGCCGGGGTTGAAGCCGGTGGTCGCCCCGCAGGTCACCACCACGCCGCCGGGCTTGAGCGACTTGATGCTGTGCGACCAGGTGGCCTCACCGACGGTCTCCATCACGCCGTCCACCCGCTCGGGCAGTCGGGCGCCGGTCTCGAACGCCTGGTCCGCGCCCAGCGCGAGCGCCGCCGTCCGCTTCTCCTCGCTGCGGCCGGTGACCCAGACCCGGTAGCCGGCTGCGCTGCCGAGCTTGATCAGCGCCGTCGCGACCCCGCCGCTGGCCCCCTGCACGAGGACCGTGGACCCGGGGCGCAGCCCGGACCGGACGAAGAGCATCCGGTAGGCGGTCAGCCAGGCGGTGGGCAGGCAGGCCGCCTCGGCGAAGGACAGCTCGGCCGGCTTGGGGACGACGTTCCGCTTCGGGACGACGACCCGCTCGGCCATCGTCCCCTGGTGCACCTCGGAGAACAGCGACCGCTTCGGGTCCATCGTCTCGTCACCGGTCCAGCCCGGGCTGGCGACGACGCCGTGCACCACCACCTCGTTGCCGTCCGGGTCGGTGCCGGCCGCGTCGGTGCCCAGGATCATCGGCATCCGCTCCTGTGGCAGGCCGATGCCCTGCAGGCTGAACAGGTCGTGGTGGTTCAGCGAGACCGCCCTCACCTGCACCGTCGTCCAGCCCTCGGGGGCCTCGGGCTCTGGCCGGTCACCGACCTCCAGCACGGAGAGCGGGTCCTCGGGGGCGGGGGTGGCGACGAACGCAGCGAGCATGAGCGGACGCTAACCGAGTACCGCCGCCGCTGCGACGCGGGTCACCCCCGCCCCCCAGGGGGTCTGCTCAGCAGGTGACCCGTTCCTGCCGGATGTCGGCGTCGGCCGGGGCGTTGAGCGTGAGCACCGCCGACCCGACGCCGGGCACCACGGCGAGCATGCCGCCGGTCACCCGGGCCGGGCGGACCTGCAGGGTGACGGTGCAGCCCATCTCGTCGGTCCAGGACTGCTGGGTGACCTCGCCCTGTCCCGTCCAGGACAGGTGCACGATGGCGTACCCCCGGACCGTGCCCTCGGCGGAGCCGCAGTCGTAGCGGAGCCAGCCGGTGGCCCGTGCGGACTGCAGCCCGGTCACCTGCGCCGGCACCGAGCCCTCGGTGAGGCACTCGTAGCCCCCGATGAACACCTCGCCCCGGGCGAACGCCGGCACGCCGGCCGGTGCGTAAGCCTCGAACAGGCTCTCCGCGCCGCCCTCGCCGGTCCGGTTCTCGCCGTACAGCAGGGCCGTGGCGTAGCCGATGGCACTGGCCGGCGGCCCGCTCCCGGAGTCCTGGCCGGGCGGCGACGCCGCGGCCGGGCCGGCCCCCAGCAGCAGCAGCGCCAGCCCGGTGCTGCCGCGGATCCAGGATCGTGTCGTCGTCCGCATGACCTGTCCTCTCGACGGGCCGGTCGATCAGCCGGCCGCCTCGTCGCGGCCGCGGGCCCGCCGGGAGGATGCAGCGGTCGAGGCCGGTCGGGGACGTCGTCCGGCGCGGGAGTGACCGGTCGCCCGGCGCGTCGCCGGGGACACGCTGGCGCCCTGGAGGTCAGCGGACGACGACGGCGAACTCCTGCTGGGCGACGAACTCACCGATCACCGGGGCGCCGGGCACCTCGCCGCCGAGCAGCAGCCCGCCGGAGGTCTGGGCGTCGGCCAGCAGGAGCGCCTCGTCGTCGCTGACCGCGGACAGGTCGGCGTGCGGGCGCACCCAGTCCAGGTTCCGCCGGGTGCCGCCGGAGACCCAGCCGTCGGCCAGCGCCTGCCGGGCCCCGGCCAGGTAGGGGACGGCGGCGGCGTCGACCACCGCGGTCACCCCGCTGGCGCGGGCCATCTTGTACAGGTGGCCGAGCAGGCCGAAGCCGGTGACGTCGGTGCCCGCCCGGATCCCGGCGGCGACGGCGGCCACCGACGCCTCGGCGTTGAGCGCGGTCATCGAGGCCACTGCCTCGGCCGACACCTCGCCGGTGTTCTTGTGCCGGCTGTTCAGCACGCCCACGCCCAGCGGCTTGGTCAGCGACAGCGCCGTCCCCGCGACGGCGGCGTCGTTGCGGATCAGCCGGTCCAGGTCGACCAGGCCGGTGACCGCCATGCCGTACTTCGGCTCGGGGTCGTCGATGGAGTGGCCGCCGCCGACGTGGCAGCCCGCCGCGTGCGCGACCTCCAGTCCGCCGCGCAGCACCTCCGCGGCCAGCTCGGCCGGGAGCACGTCCCGCGGCCAGCCGAGCAGGTTCACGGCCATGACCGGGGTGCCGCCCATCGCGTAGACGTCGGAGAGCGCGTTGGCCGCGGCGATCCGGCCGAAGGTGTACGCGTCGTCGACCACGGGGGTGAAGAAGTCGGTGGTGAGGACCAGCCCCTGACCGCCGGCGATCCGCACCACGGCGGCGTCGTCCCCGTCGTCCAGGCCGACGACCAGCTCGGCCGCGGGGTGGTCCGGGCCGGTGGCGGTGAGCCCGGCGACGACCGCCTCGAGCTCGCCGGGCGGGATCTTGCAGGCGCAGCCGCCGCCGTGGGCGTACTGGGTCAGCCGGACGGGCGGTGCAGTGGCGGTCACGGTCGTCGAATCTAGGCCGCTGTCCGGCCTGGTGTGGTCACCCGGGTGTGTGGGACGCCTCGTCCAGGATCCCCGGCGGTGCCGCGCTGTGGCAGTCTCCCGGAGGACCAGTGCGGCCGGGACCACCCCGGACCTGCCGAGTCAGCGCCGGAGCGCCTGGTCGCGACGGGAGGAGCGGGTACGTGGTCGCCACGCTGCACGACGTGGCCCGCCTTGCGGGGGTCTCCTTCAAGACGGTGTCCAACGTGGTGAACGACTACCCGCACGTCCGCCCCAGCACCCGGCAGCGCGTGCAGGAGGCCATCGCGGAGCTGGGGTACCAGCCGAACCTGTCGGCGCGCAGCCTCCGGTCGGGCCGCAGCGACGCGATCAGCCTCGCCGTCCCCGAGCTGCGGTTGCCGTACTTCGCCGAGCTCGCCGACGAGGTGATCCGGGCGGCCGAGCGCCGGGGCCTGGTCGTGCTCATCGAGCAGACCAACCGGGACCGCAAGCGGGAGCTCGACCTGCTCGGCAGCGCCCGGCTCCGGATGGTGGACGGGCTGCTGTTCAGCCCGCTGGGGCTCAGCGCCGAGGACGCCTCGCTGGTCGAGATCGACACCCCGCTGGTGCTCCTCGGGGAACGCATCTTCCACCCCTCGGTCGACCACGTGACCATGCAGAACGTGGCGGCCGCGCGGGCCGCCACCGAGCACCTCCTCGCCCGCGGTCGCCGGCGCATCGCGGTCGTCGGGTCCCACCCCGGCGAGGTGATCGGCTCGGCCGGGCTGCGCCTGCAGGGGTACCGGGCGGCGCTGGACGCGGCGGGCATCCCGTTCGACGAGCGGCTGCTGGGCCCGGCAGAGCTGTGGCATCGGCGGGAGGGTGCCGAGGCGGCGCAGGCGCTGATCGCCTCCGGGGTGGACTTCGACGCCGTGTTCGCCTTCAACGACACCCTCGCCCTGGGTGCCATGCACGCCCTGATCGCGGCCGGCCGGCGGGTCCCCGACGACGTCGCGGTGATCGGCTTCGACAACACCGACGACGGAATGTTCTCCCAGCCGACGCTCACCACCGTCGACCCGGGCCGCCGGGAGATCGCCGAGCGGGCCGTTGAGGCGGTCGTGCAGCGGATCGCCGACCGGGGCATCGCCCCGCAGCACGTGGAAGTGGGCTACTCGATCGTCCAGCGCGAGTCCACCTGAGGCCTCGATCGCCGGGCGTTGGTCCCGGGCGCCGTCCCCGGGGTGAGCCCGCGAGCCGGTCGCTCGGGCAGTCCCGCGGCGCCCCCGCCTGCCCTGTCGGCGCGTTGCGAAGAGCCTCTTGACACCGGTCGTGGGATGGACCACATTGCTCTTCACAACGTTGTAGAACGTGCTCCAGGGCACAGTCGCCAACGTGTGCGGCGCTCCGGCGTCTGCTCCCGGTCACCACCCAGCGACCGGGCGAACCCGCGCGCGGCGCTGGGCGACACCCTCGCCCACTGCAGCTCGCCGCACCTCGCTCCACCGGGAGTCGAACGTGCAGCCGGCTCCAGCCACCGACGACGGCGTCCGTGGCCGTCACTCCGAGAGGGACCTCCCGTGAACAAGAAGATCATGACCGCACTGTTCGGTGCGGGGACCGTCATGACCGGCCTCACCGCCTGTGGCGGCGGCGGGGACGGCGAGGCCGCCGCCAGCGGCGGCGGCGGTGGGTCGTGCAGCGTGCCGATCGCCAACGAGGAGGCGCCGGTCGTCTCCGTGTGGGCGTGGTACCCGAACATGAAGACGGTGGTGGAGAACTTCAACGACACCCACACCGACGTGCAGGTCTGTCTCACCAACGCCGGCCAGGGGGCCGACGAGTACGCCAAGTTCCAGACCGCCGTCTCGGCCGGCCGCGGCGCCCCGGACGTGATCATGCTGGAGACCGACACCGTCCCGGTCTTCGCCCTCCAGGAGGCGCTGGTCGACCTGAGCGAGTACGGCGCCAGCGAGGTCGAGGACAACTTCGGCGAGGGTGCCTGGCGCGACGTCTCCAGCGGCGACGCGGTGTACGGCATCCCGATCGACGGTGGCCCGATGGCGATGATGTACCGCCAGGACATCTTCGACCAGTACGGCATCACCCCGCCCACCACCTGGGACGAGTACCGCGCCGCGGCGGAGAAGCTGAAGGCGGCCGGTGGGCCGCTGATGGGCGACCTCCCGGCGAACGTCCCGGCCCCCACCGTGGCGCTGATGCAGCAGAACGGCGCGGAGCCGTGGACCTACGACTCGGCGAACCCGACCGAGCTGGAGATCGACCTCAACAGCCCGGAGAGCAAGGAGGTGCTGGACTACTGGGCCGGCCTGGTCGAGGACGGGCTCATCGGCACCCAGGACCAGTTCACCACCGAGTACATCTCCGGTGCGATTAACGGCGACTACGCCACCTACATCTCCGCCGCCTGGGCCCCCGGCTACCTGACCGGCGCCGGTGCGGGTGAGGGTGCGGACGCGGGCACCTGGCGCGTCGCCCCGCTGCCGCAGTGGGACCCGGCCAACCCCGTCTCGGTCAACTGGGGTGGTTCGGTCCTCGCGGTGACCAGCCAGGCGGAGGACCCGGAGCTGGCCGCGCAGGTCGCGAAGGAGCTCTACGCAGACGAGCCGTCGCTGACCGACGGGTGGACGTCGCAGACGATCTTCCCGCTGAACCAGTCGGTGCTGAACTCGCAGGAGTTCATCGACCACGAGTCGGAGTTCTTCGCCGGCCAGACGGCCAACAAGGACGTCTACATCCCGGCGGCGAACGCCTACGAGGGGTCGACCTACAGCCCCTTCGGCACCACGTTCTACGCCCAGTTCACCGAGGAGATCGCCGCCATCAACGCCGGTGAGAAGACCGGCTCGGAGGCGCTGGACGACCTGCAGGCCGAGATGGAGGCCTACGCCGAGCAGCAGGGCTTCACGCTCAACTGAGGCCGTCGGCCCAGCCGGACGAGTCCGTCCGGTCCCGGAGGGGGCGCAGCACCCCCTCCGGGACCGGACACCCCCACCTCCCCAGGACGAACGAGAGCGAGACGGTGATGGCAACGCTGGACACGGCAGAGCGGCCGGTGTCTCCGCCGGCAGGCGCCACGTCGGCCACCGGACGCCGGGGCACGGCCCGGCGCAAGAAGCGCGGCAACCGGATGGTGGGCTGGCTGTTCCTGGCCCCGTTCGCCGTGGTCTTCCTGCTGTTCCTGGTCGGCCCGCTGCTGTACGCCTTCTACCTCAGCCTCTTCACCAACGGGCTGGCCACGGGCGAGGAGTTCGCCGGTCTGGCGAACTACAGCCGGGCCTTCACCGACCCGGCGTTCCTGTCCGGTGTCTGGTTCGTCGTGCGCTTCGCCGTCGTGGTCATCCCGGCCCAGATGCTGGTCGCCCTGATCGCCGCCCTGGTGCTCGACTCGCTCACCAGCCGCTTCGCCAAGTTCTCCCGGCTCATGATCTTCATCCCCTACGCGATCCCCGCCGTCATCGGTGCGGTGCTGTGGGGCTTCCTGTACAGCCCGAACTTCGGGCCGCTGGAGCAGCTGTTCGGGGAGAGCGCACCGTTCCTGCTGAGCCCGGACAACCTGTTCTACGGGCTGACCAACGTGGTGACCTGGCAGTGGGCCGGCTACTACATGATCATCATCTACGCGGCGCTGCAGGGGATCGACCCGGCCATCTACGAGGCGGCCCGGATGGACGGCGCGAAGGCCTGGCAGATCGCCACCCGGATCAAGATCCCGATGATCAGCTCGGCGCTCGTCCTGATCCTGGTGTTCGCCGTCATCGGCACCCTGCAGTTCTTCACCGAGCCACAGGTGCTGCTGCCGATCTCCAACGGGTCGATCACCACCGACATCACCCCGAACGTCTACGCCTTCAACCTGGCGTTCCGGTTCGCCCAGTTCAACTACGCCTCGGCCATCTCCTTCGCCCTGGGCATCGTCGTCTTCATCGGCGTCTACGTCTTCCTCTTCCTGACCCGCAAGCGTGGGGGGTTCCTCAAGTGAGCGTCCTGTCCAGCCCCGTCCGCGCCGACGACGCGGTCCACGCCCTCCGGGAGGGCCGCCGTGCCCGACGCCCGCGTCGGCGTCGTACCGGCTCGCACCTGTTCCTCGCCTTCCTCGTCCTCTACTTCGTGCTGCCGCTGTGGTTCCTCGTGGTGGCCAGCACCAAGAGCCCCGGTGGGCTGTTCAACTCGCCGAACGGTGCCCTGTGGTTCGGGGAGGAGTTCGCCCTCTTCGACAACCTCTCGACGCTGTTCACCTACAACGACGGCATCTACCTCAGGTGGCTGGGCAACTCGCTGCTCTACGCCTTCGGCGGCGGCATCGGGGCCACCGTCCTGGCCGTGCTCGCCGGGTACGCGTTCGCCAAGTTCGACTTCCCGGGCCGGCGGATCTCCTTCGCGCTGCTGCTCGGCGCGGTGATGGTGCCGATGACCGCGCTGGTCATCCCCACGTTCGTGATGCTGTCGGAGGTCGAGCTCACCAACACCCCGTGGGCGGTGATCCTGCCGTCGATGCTCAGCCCGTTCGGCGTCTACCTGATGCGGGTCTACACCGCCGACGGCGTGCCCGACGAACTGCTGGACGCGGCCCGGATGGACGGCGCGGGGGAGTTCCGGACGTTCTTCCAGGTCGCGCTGCCCCTCATGCGCCCGGCGATCGTGACGGTGCTGCTGCTGTCGGTCGTGGGCACCTGGAACAACTACTTCCTGCCCCTCGCCGTCCTGTCGGACTCCGAGCTCTTCCCGATCACCGTCGGGATCAACCTCTGGCAGGGGCTCGCCGGGGCCAACAACGGCGGCGGCGTCTCGCTCTACACGCTGATCGTCGTCGGGTCCCTCGTGTCGATCATCCCGCTGATCGCCGCCTTCCTCGGCCTGCAGAGGTACTGGCAGGGCGGCCTGTCCATCGGCAGCCTCAAGTAGTCCCCCCGGTGGCCCGCCACCGGCGTCGGGCCACGGCCGGCGCGGCACGTCCCCGTGCTGCGCGCCCCCTCCCTCTGGCGTGCCTGCTCCAGGCCCGTCACCCCACCGCGCGGCCCGGCCGCTCCCACGTTGAGGAACCCCCATGTCCACCGCACAGCTGACGCTCGACCCCCGCTTCACGATCGGAGCCGTCCACCGACGGGTCTTCGGCTCCTTCGTGGAGCACCTGGGCCGCTGCGTCTACGACGGCCTCTACGAGCCCGGCCACCCCACGGCCGACGAGGAGGGCTTCCGGACCGACGTGCTGGAGCTGGTCCGCGAGCTCGGGGTCTCGACGATCCGCTACCCCGGCGGCAACTTCGTCTCCGGCTACCGGTGGGAGGACGGCGTCGGGCCGCGGGAGGACCGACCGAAGCGCCTGGACCTGGCCTGGCACTCGCTGGAGACCAACCAGGTCGGCCTGCACGAGTTCGCCCGCTGGAACGACAAGGCCGGCAGCGAGCTGATGCTGGCGGTCAACCTCGGCACCCGCGGTGTGCTGGAGGCCCTCGACCTCCTCGAGTACAGCAACGTCCGGTCCGGGTCGGCCCTGTCGGACCAGCGGATCGCCGACGGCACCACGGAGCCCTTCGGCGTGAAGATGTGGTGCCTGGGCAACGAGATGGACGGCCC
Organism: Modestobacter sp. VKM Ac-2978; assembly: GCF_026968025.1. Lineage (NCBI taxonomy): Bacteria > Bacillati > Actinomycetota > Actinomycetes > Geodermatophilales > Geodermatophilaceae > Modestobacter > Modestobacter sp. VKM Ac-2978. The sequence goes on from NZ_JAPVBP010000002.1 coordinate 278,531, forward strand.
GTGGCAGCTGGGGCACCGCAGCGCGGAGGACTACGGGAAGATCGCCGCCCAGGCCGCCAAGGCCATGCGCCAGCTGGACCCGTCGGTCGAGCTCGTCGTCTGCGGCAGCTCCAACTCCGCCATGCCGACGTTCGGGGCGTGGGAGCGCACCGTGCTGGAGCACACGTACGAGGACGTCGACTTCATCTCCTGCCACGCCTACTACGCCGAGCGCAACGGCGACCTGGCCGGCTTCCTCGCCTCGGCCGTCGACATGGACCACTTCATCGAGTCCGTCGTCGCCACCGCCGACCACGTCAAGGCGGAGCTGCGCAGCGCCAAGACGATCAACATCGCCTTCGACGAGTGGAACGTCTGGTACCAGGAGCGCTTCCACGCCGAGGACCAGATCACCGACATCGAGCAGTGGCCCTACGCACCCCGGCTGCTCGAGGACGCCTACCACGTCGCCGACGCCATCGTCGTCGGCAGCCTGCTCATCTCGCTGCTCAAGCACGCCGACCGGGTCACCTCCGCCAGCCTGGCGCAGCTGGTCAACGTCATCGCGCCGATCATGACCGAGCCCGGTGGCCCGGCCTGGCGGCAGACGACGTTCTTCCCCTTCGCGCTGACCTCCCGCCTGGCCCGGGGCAGCGCGCTGCGCGTCGAGCTGTCGAGCGAGACGTACCGCACGACCGAGCACGGCGACGTCCCCCTGGTCGACGCGGTCGCCACCCACGACCCGGAGACCGGCGCCACGGCGGTCTTCCTGGTCAACCGGGCGATCGAGGGGCCGACGACGGTGACCGTCGACGCCCGCAGCCTCGGCGACGTGCGCGTCCTGGAGACGCACACCCTGAACGACGACGACCCCTACGCGGTCAACACCCTGGCCGAGCCGACCCGGGTCGCCCCGGTGGCGAACAAGAGCGCCCACTTGCAGGACGGCGTCCTCACCATCGAGCTGCCCCCGGTGTCCTGGACGGCGGTCTCCCTTGGCTGACCCCCGGCCCGCCTGCTCAGCGGCCCCGCCCGCCGAGCACCCGATCACCTCTCCCTCGTCCGCCCTGCCCGGATCCCCGGCATCCCCGACCACCAGGAGTGCGCCCGATGGCGACCGTCACCTATGAGCGAGCGACCTGTGCCTACGCCGGCTCCGATCGGCTGGCGGTCGACTCGCTCGACCTGACCGTGGCCGACGGGGAGTTCCTGATCCTGGTCGGGCCCTCCGGCTGCGGGAAGTCCACGTCCCTGCGGATGCTCGCCGGCCTGGAGCAGGTCGACGAGGGGCGCATCCTCATCGACGGCAAGGACGTCACCGACGTCGAGCCGAAGGACCGGGACATCGCGATGGTGTTCCAGAACTACGCGCTCTACCCGCACATGACCGTCGCCGAGAACATGGGCTTCGCGCTGAAGATCGCCGGGATGGGCAAGGAGGAACGCCGCGCCCGGGTCGAGGAGGCGGCCAGGCTGCTGGACCTCGAGCCCTACCTGGACCGCAAGCCCAAGGCGCTCTCCGGTGGCCAGCGACAGCGCGTGGCCATGGGCCGGGCCATCGTGCGCAAGCCCAAGGTCTTCCTGATGGACGAGCCGCTGTCCAACCTGGACGCCAAGCTCCGGGTGCAGACCCGCACCCAGATCGCCTCGCTGCAGCGCCGGCTGGGCATCACCACCGTCTACGTCACCCACGACCAGGTCGAGGCGATGACGATGGGCGACCGGGTCGCGGTGCTCAAGGACGGCGAGCTCATGCAGGTCGGTGCTCCCCGCGAGCTGTACGACCGGCCGGCCAACGTCTTCGTCGCGGGCTTCATCGGCTCACCGGCGATGAACCTCTTCGAGGTGCCGGTGACCGACGGGGGCGTCCGCTTCGGCGACCGGGTCCACCCGGTGGCGCGGGAGGTCCTGGCCGCCAACGCCGGCGACACGATGACCCTGGGTGTCCGCCCGGAGGACTTCGACCTCTCCGATTCGGGGGCCGCGGTCGAGGTCGACGTCGTCGAGGAACTGGGCGCCGACGCCTACGTCTACGGCCGGCTCACCCAGGGGGGCACCGAGTCCCTGGTCACCGTCCGCGTCGACGGCCGGCAGCCACCCCGCCGGGGGGAGCGGGTCCACGTCGTGCCGCGGGCCGACCACGTCCACCTCTTCGGCAGCGACGGGGCCCGGCTGGCGGACTGACCGTCGGGTCCCGCCGGACGGGTGGGACCTGCCGGTCCAGCCGCCGGGACGTAAGGTCGGCGGCGGAGACGTCAGGGTGTCTGGTGGCCCCCGCGGCCTCTAAAGCCGACGTGGCCGAGCAACTCGGTCAGGCGGGTTCGATTCCCGTCCGTCTCCGCCAGCCGCTCCGCGGAGCCGGCCCTCGGGCCGGCTCCGCGACGGCCACCTACGCTCGGCCGCGATGACCACGGACGCCACGACCGCCGCCGCGACCACCGATCCGCGCCGGCGGGTGCCCCGGACCGACGCGGTGCTCGCCGACCCCGCCGTCGCCGCTGCGGTGCAGCGACTGGGCCGGGAACTGGTGAAGCGCGCCGTCCAGGTCGCGCAGCAGCGCGTCCGGGAGGGCGAGCTGTCGCCGGACGACGTCGTCGCCGCCGTGCTGGCCGGGCTGCCCGGCACCGCCAGCAGCCTCTCGCCGGTGCTCAACGCCACCGGCGTCCTCGTGCACACCAACCTGGGCCGGGCACCGCTGTCGAGCGCGGCCGTGGCCGCGGTGGTGGCGGCCAGCGGCACCACCGACGTCGAGCTCGACCTCGGCACCGGCCGCCGCGGTCCCCGGGGAGAGGGAGCGCTGTCGGCGCTGCTGGCCGCCGTGCCCGCCGCCGAGGCCGCGCTGGTGGTGAACAACTGCGCTGCCGCGCTGGCACTGGTGGCCACCGCGTTCGGCGGTGAGCTGGTCATCGCCCGCGGGGAGCTGGTCGAGATCGGCGACGGCTTCCGCATCCCCGACCTGCTGGTCAGCACCGGTGCGCGGCTGCGCGAGGTCGGGACGACGAACCGGGTCTCGCTCACCGACTACACCGACGCTCTCGGCCCGGACACCGGCGCGGTGCTCAAGGTGCACCCCTCCAACTTCGTCGTCCGCGGGTTCACCCGGTCCACCGACGTCGCGGAGCTGGCGCCCGCGCTGGCCGGCACCGAGGTGCCGCTGGTCGTCGACGTGGGCAGCGGGCTGCTCCGCCCGCATCCGCTGCTGCCCGACGAGCCGGACCTGCAGACCACGCTGGCCGCCGGCGCGGACCTGGTGCTGTGCAGCGGCGACAAGCTGCTCGGCGGCCCGCAGGCCGGCATCGTGCTCGGCTCGGCAGCGCTGGTCCAGCGGCTGCGCCGGCACCCGCTCTACCGGGCGCTACGGGTGGACAAGACGACCCTGGCAGCCCTGGAGGCGACGGTGCGCGGCCCGGTGCCGCCGGTCCAGCAGATGCTGGACGCCGACCCGGCCGCGCTGCAGGCCCGGGCCACCGCGGTGGCCGGCGCGCTGCAGGCCCGCGGGATCGAGGCGGTGGCCGTCCCGTCGACCGCGCGGGTCGGCGGTGGGGGCGCCCCGGAGTTCGAGCTGCCCAGCGCCGCCGTCGCGCTCGACCCGCGGTTCGCCGACCCGCTGCGGCACGGCGACCCGCCGGTGGTCGGCCACCTGGACGACGACCGCACCCTGCTCGACCTGCGCAGCCTGCTCCCGGCCGACGACGAGCGGCTCATCACCGCCGTGACGGAGGTGGCCCGCCGGTGGAGCTGACCGTTGCCGCCCGGATGGACGTCCTGGCGACCGCCGGCCACGTCGACCACGGCAAGTCGACGCTGGTGACGGCCCTGACCGGGATGGAGCCGGACCGCTGGGAGGAGGAGCGCCGGCGCGGACTCACCATCGACCTGGGGTTCGCCTGGACGACGCTGCCCTCCGGTCGCCGGCTCGCGATCGTCGACGTGCCCGGGCACGAGCGGTTCGTGGGCAACATGCTCGCCGGGGTCGGTTCGGTGCCCGCCGCGCTGGTCGTGGTCGCCGCGGACGACGGGTGGTCGGCGCAGACGGCCGAGCACGTCGCCGTCCTCGATGCCCTCGGGGTGCGGCACGGGCTGCTCGCCGTCACGAAGTCGGACCTCGCCGACCCTGCACCGGTGCTCGCAGACGCCGCCGAGCGGCTGGCCGGGACGTCGTTGGGCCGGGTGCCCGCCGTGGCGGTCAGCGCACGGTCCGGTGCCGGACTGCCTGAGCTGGCCGCTGCGCTGGAGCAGGTGCTGGCCGGTCTGCCCGCACCCGACCCGGCCGCGCCGGTGCGGCTGTGGATCGACCGGGCGTTCACCATCCGGGGCGCCGGGACCGTCGTGACCGGCACCCTGGCCGCCGGCACGGTGACCACCGGCGACCGGCTGGACCTGGGCGGGCGACCGGTGACCGTGCGCGGGCTGCAGTCCCTCGGTGCGCCGGTCGAGGTGGCCTCGGCCACCGCCCGGGTCGCGCTCAACCTGCGCGGGGTGGCCGTCGAGGAGCTCTCCCGCGGCGACGCGCTGCTCACCCCCGACGCGTTCCGGCGCACCGCGGACCTCGACGTGACGCTGGTGCGACCGGTCGAGGAAAAGCTGCCCGCGGAGCTGGTCGTGCACATCGGGTCGGCGACGGTCGCAGCGCGCGTGCGTCCGCTGGACGGGTCGGCCCTGCGCCTGCGACTGGCCACCGAGCTGCCGCTGCGGGTGGGGGACCGGCTGCTGCTGCGCGACCCCGGCGCCCGCCGGGTGCACGGTGCCGACGTGCGCGACGTGGACCCACCGGAGCTGCGCCGCCGCGGCGCTGCCCGGACCCGCGCGGCCGAGCTCGCCGAGCAGCCGCTGGGTGAGGCCGGGGCGCGGGCGGACCTGGTGCGGCGACGGTTCGTGCGCCGGACGGACTTCGTCGCGATGGGCTGGCCGGTGCCCGCGGACGCCACGGCCGTCGGCCCCTGGCTCCTCGCTCCGGGGCTGGCCGACGAGCTGGCCGCCCGGGTGCCGCAGGTGGTGGCCCGCTACCGGCAGCTGCGCCCGCTGGAGCCCGGCCCGCCGACCGCGGTGCTGCGGTCGGCGCTGGAGCTGCCCGACGTCGAGCTGGTGCCCGCGCTGGTGCGGGAGCCCCTCGCGCTGCGGGACGGCCGGGTCGTCTCCGGTGCCGCGGCGCTGCCCCCGGCGGTGCAGCAGGCGGTGGACGGCATCCGCGCCCGGCTGCTGCAGGAGCCGTTCGCCGCCCCGGAGGCCGGTGACCTGGTGGCCGCGGGGCTGGGGCCGCGCGAGCTGGCCGCGGCGGTGCGGGACGAGCAGCTGGTGCGGATCACCGAGGGCATCTACCTGGCACCGGGGGTCGCCGAGCAGGCCCGGGCCAGGCTCGCGGCGCTCCCGCAGCCGTTCACGCTCAGCGAGGCACGCAAGGCGTGGGGGACTACCCGCCGGGTCGCCGTCCCGCTGGCCGAGTGGCTCGACGCCCGCGGGGTCACCGTCCGCCAGCCGGACAACACCCGCCGCCTGCGCTGACCCGGCGTGGGAGCAGGGGCGTGCGCCGCGGGCTCCCTACGGTGACGCGGTGATCGACTTCTCGAACGGTTCCGTCTTCAAGCTCAGCCCCTGCGACATGAAGGACATCGCGCCCGCCGTCGCGCCGCTGCTCGTCGCGGGCGAGCAGTTCGTCGCGTCCTTCAAGGGCGTGCGCGACTTCGTCGTCTTCACCGACAAGCGACTGATCGCGGTCAACGTGCAGGGCATCACCGGCAAGAAGCGGGACTTCACCTCACTGCCCTACAGCAAGGTGCAGGCCTTCTCCATCGAGACGGCGGGGACCTTCGACCTGGATGCCGAACTCGACCTGTGGTTCAGCGGTCTGGGCAAGGTCCGGCTGGAGTTCCGAGGCAACGCCGACATCCGCCAGCTGGGCCAGATGATCGCCACGTACGTGCTCTGATCTCGGACGGCGCCGGGCCGACCACTCAGACCGGGCCGCCGCCGGCGGCGAGCTGGCGCAGGTCGACGTGTGCCGGCGTCTCCACCGGCAGCGGCGGGTCGGCGTCGTGCACCTCGACGAGCTGGTCGAGGATCACCGGCTCCGGGAGCTGCCGGTACTGGGCCCGCGGGTGCGCCTGCTCGGTCACGGCCCCAGCGTGCGGCCGCGGAGTGCAGCGCAACAAGGGGTCCGGGCACGCTTGTGCTCTGGCTGCACTGGTGCACCAGAGCACAAGCGGCGGCAGGGTCAGTCGCCGGCCGGGACCCAGCGGGCGGGGCGCTTCTCCCGGAAGGCGGCGATGCCCTCCTGGCCCTCCTCACCGGCGAAGAACCGCGCCGACAGCTCGAGCAGCGCCGGGATCTGCCCGGGCAGGTCGGTGCCCGACCGCAGCAGCCGCTTCGTCTCGGCCAGCGCGGTCGGCGCCCCGGCGGCCAGGGCGGTGACCTGGGCGGCGACGGTGGCATCGACCTCGTCGTCCGGCACGGCCAGGTCGACCAGCCCGCCGGCCACGGCCGTCGTGGCGTCGAAGACCTCGCCGGTGAGCATCAGCCGGTGGACGACGTTGGGCAGCATCCGCGGCCGGCACACCGCGGAGATCACCGCCGGGACGACGCCGATCCGCACCTCGGTGAACGCGAAGGTGGCAGCGGAGCCGGCCACCACGACGTCGCAGGCCGCGGCCAGCCCCACCCCACCCGCACGGGCCGGGCCGCGGACGGCGGCGAGCACCGGCTTCGGCGCGTTCCAGATCAGCTCCAGCAGCTCCGGGAACTCGTTGACCCCCTGGTCGGCGGCGGAGCCTCCGGTGGCCTCGGCGAGGTCCATGCCGGAGCAGAACACCCGGCCGGTGTGGTCGAGCACCACCACCCGCACGGCGTCGTCGGCGAAGGCCTCGGTGAGGGCAGCGCGGAGCTGGGCGCGCATGGCGCGGGAGAGGGCGTTCCGGTTGGCGGGGGAGTCGAGGGTCAGCCGGGCCACGCCGGCGGACACGTCGACGGAGAGCACGCGGTCGTCATTGGTCGCGGAGGTCACGCCGCCATCTTGCCGGGGGCGGTCACACTGGGAGCAGCGATGACCACGACCCTCCCTCTCCTCGGCCAGACCCCGGCGCTGCCCGCGGACCCCTCGATGCTCCCGGCGTCGGCCCGGGACGGCCTGCCGACGACGCCGTTCGGCCTCTACGTCCATGTGCCGTTCTGCGCCACACGCTGCGGCTACTGCGACTTCAACACCTACACCTCCGACGAGCTGGGCCCGGGCGCCAACCGCAGCGAGTACGCCGGCACCGCCATCGCCGAGCTGAGGCTGGTCGCCGAGGTGCTGGGACCCGACCGTCCGCCTGTGCAGACGGTCTTCGTCGGTGGCGGCACCCCGACGCTGCTGCCGGCGCAGGACCTGGTGGCCGTCATGGACGCCGTCCGTGAGCTCTTCCCCGTGGCCCCCGACGTCGAGGTGACCACCGAGGCCAACCCCGAGTCGGTGACGCCGGAGTCGCTGGCCACCCTGCGGGCCGGTGGCTTCACCCGGATCAGCCTGGGCATGCAGTCCGCCGCCGAGCACGTGCTCGCCGTGCTGGACCGCCGGCACACCCCCGGCCGGGCGGTGCAGGCCGCCCACGAGGCCCGGGCCGCCGGCTTCGAGCACGTGAACCTGGACCTGATCTACGGCGCACCGGGGGAGACCGACGCCGACTGGCAGGCCTCGCTCGACGCCGTGCTGGCCGCGCCGGTCGACCACGTCAGCGCCTATGCGCTGATCGTCGAGCAGGGCACCCGGCTGGCCCGGCGGGTGGCCCGGGGCGAGCTGCCGATGCCGGACGACGACGTGCTGGCCGACCGCTACGAGATGGCCGACCGCACGTTCGGAACGGCTGGGCTCGGCTGGTACGAGGTGTCGAACTGGGCCCGCGACCGGGCGGCCCGCTGCCGGCACAACGAGCTGTACTGGGCCAACGCGAACTGGTGGGGGATCGGGCCCGGCGCGCACTCGCACGTCGGCGGACTGCGCTGGTGGAACGTCAAGCACCCGGCCGCCTACGCCGACCGGCTGGCCGCCGGTCTGCACCCGGCCGCCGACAGCGAGCTGCTGACGCCTGCGGACCAGGCGCTGGAGACGGTGATGCTCGGGCTCCGGCTGCGTGACGGCCTTCCGCTGACCGCACTGAGCGCGGCGGGGCGGGCGCGGGCCGCGGAGGCATGCGTCCGGGGGCTGCTGGCGGCCGCGCCGCACGAGGCGGGGCTCGCCGTCCTCACCGACCGCGGCCGGCTGCTCGCCGACGCCGTCGTCCGCGACCTCACGGACTGAAGGAGGACCCCGCGGCCCCACCCTGCAGCGGGGCCGAGGGGTCAGCCGTGCAGGGCGTCCAGCACCTGCTGGCCGAAGCGCTCCAGCTTCGTCGCGCCAACGCCGCCGATCGTGCCCAGGGCGGCCAGGGTCGCCGGCTCCTCGGTGGCGATCTGCCGCAGGGTCGCGTCGTGGAAGACGACGTAGGCGGGCACGCCCTGCTCCTTGGCGGTGGCAGCCCGCCAGGCCCGCAACCGCTCGAACGCCGGGGCGGCCGATGCGGGCAGCTCGGGAGCCGTGGACCGGCTGCCCCGGGCGCGGGCGGTGGCGGACCGGGTCGGGCGCTCGGGCTCGCGGCGCATCAGCACCTCGCGTTCCCGGCGCAGCACCGGCCCGCTGGCCTCGTTGAGCGCCAACGTCCCGTACTCGCCCTGCACCGCGAGCAGCCCCTGCGCCAGCAGCTGGCGGACGACGCCGCGCCACTGGCCCTCGGACAGGTCGGTGCCGATGCCGAAGACGGTCAGCTCGTCGTGGCTGTGCTGGGTGACCTTGTCGGTGCGCTTGCCGAGCAGGATGTCGATCGACTGGCCGGCGCCGAAGGACTGCCCGCGCTCGCGCTGCAGCCGCAGCACCGTGGACAGCAGCATCTGCGCCGGGATGGTGGCGTCCCAGGACTCCGGGGGGCTCAGGCAGGTGTCGCAGTTGCCGCAGGGTGCGCTCTCCTGGCCGAAGTGGGCCAGCAGCCGCACCCGCCGGCACTCGACCGTCTCGCAGAGCGCCAGCATCGCGTCGAGCTGGGCGGACAGCACCCGCCGGTGCGCGAGGTCGCCCTCCGAGGACTCGATCATCTTGCGCTGCTGGACGACGTCGGCCAGCCCGTAGGCGAGCCATGCGGTGGAGGGCAGTCCGTCCCGGCCGGCCCGGCCGGTCTCCTGATAGTAGCCCTCGACCGACTTGGGCAGGTCCAGGTGGGCGACGAAGCGGACGTCTGGCTTGTCGATGCCCATGCCGAACGCGATGGTCGCGACCATCACCAGCCCGTCCTCGCGCAGGAACCGGGACTGGTGCGTCGCGCGGGTCCGCTGGTCCAGCCCTGCGTGGTAGGGCAGCGCGGGGATGCCCTGGCCCACCAGGAACTCGGCCGTCTTCTCCACGGAGGCCCGGGACAGGCAGTAGACGATGCCGGCGTCCCCGGGGTGCTCGGTGCGCAGCAGGTCCAGCAGCTGCTTGCGCGGCTCGTTCTTCGGTGCGATCCGGTACTGGATGTTCGGCCGGTCGAACCCGGCGACCACGTGCAGCGCGTCGTCGAGCTGGAGCCGGGTGCTGATCTCGGCGTGCGTGGCGGGGGTGGCCGTCGCCGTCAGGGCTATCCGGGGCACGTCGGGCCAGCGCTCGTGCAGCATCGACAGGGCGAGGTAGTCGGGCCGGAAGTCGTGCCCCCACTGCGCCACGCAGTGCGCCTCGTCGATGGCGAACAGCGCGATCCGGCCCCGTTCGAGCAGGCGGGCGGTCGGTGAGGCGCCGCCGCCCAGGGACTCCGGGGCCACGTACAGCAGGTCGAGCTCCTCGGCGAGGAACGCCTCCTCGACGTCCCGGCGCTCGGCGCGGTCCTGGCTGGAGTTGAGGAACCCGGCGCGCACGCCCAGCGCGCGCAACGTGTCGACCTGGTCCTGCATCAGCGCGATCAGCGGGGAGACGACGACGCCGACGCCCTCCCGGAGCAGCGCCGGCACCTGGTAGCAGAGCGACTTCCCGCCACCGGTCGGCATCAGCACCAGCGCATCGCCGCCGGCGACGACGTGGTCGACGACCTCGCGCTGCGGTCCGCGGAAGGCGTCGTAGCCGAACACCCGGCCCAGCACCTCGAGCGCAGGGTCCCCGAGCGCGGGGGCTTCGGTCACGTCCACAGCGCGAGCGTAGGCGGGCAGGGGCCGGCGGTCTGACATCCGTCATGAGGTGTGGACGACGTCTCGCACTCCCGGCGGGGCCCCGTGGGCGGCCAGGCTCGGGGCATGCCCGAACCACTCGCCCTGGACGTCCGCGGACTGACCGTCCGGTACGGCAGCGCGACCGCCGTCCACGACCTGACCCTCGCCGTCCCCCGCGGCGAGACCGTCGCCCTGCTCGGTGCCAACGGCGCCGGGAAGTCCTCCGTCGTCAACGCCGCGCTCGGGCTGTTCCGCCCGGCGGCCGGCACGGTCCGGCTGCTCGGGCGCGAGCCGGCCGCGGCGCTGGAGGCCGGCGGCGTCGGGGCGATGCTGCAGCACGGCGGCCTGCCCAGCGAGGCGCGCGTCGGCGAGGTGCTCGCCCTGGTGCGCCGCCGCTACGACGACCCGTGGCCGCTGGCGGACCTGGTCGCCACGGCCGGCATCGGCGGCCTGCTCGACCGCGCGGTCGACGCGCTCTCCGGCGGGCAGCGCCAGCGGGTGCTGCTCGCCCTGGCCCTGGCCGGCGCGCCGCCGCTGCTGCTGCTGGACGAGCCGACCTCGGCCATGGACGTCGAGGGCCGGCAGGCCTTCTGGACGACGATGCGCGGTCTGGCCGGGCGCGGGCACACCGTCGTCTTCGCCACCCACCACCTCGACGAGGCCGACGCGGTCGCCGACCGGGTCGTGGTCGTCGCCGGTGGGCGGGTCCTCGCCGACGGGACGGCGGCCGCGATCAAGTCACGGATCGCCGGGCGTACCGTCCGGTTCCGCTGCCCCGGACCGCGGGACCGGCTGACCGGGCTGCCGGGCGTCACCGGCATCAGCGGGGACGCCGACCTCGTCGAGCTCGCCACCTCCGACGCCGAGGCGACCCTGCGCGCGCTGCTCGACAGCCGCACCCCGCTGCCCGACCTCGAGGTGCGCGGCGCCAGCCTCGAACAGGCCTTCCTGCACCTCACCACGCAGCCGGACGCCACCCGGCCGCACGCCACGCCGGACGCCACCGAGGGAGCCCTCCGATGACCGACCTGCTGCTCTTCCAGCTCCGCCGGGTGGGCCGGAACAAGCAGTACCTGTTCTTCACGGTGCTGCTGCCGGCGCTGTTCACGATCTTCTTCACCAAGGTCATCGGCGGGCAGGCGCCGGCCGGGGAGTACCAGGACCTCGCCGGCGCCGTCCTGGTCTCGATGATGGCCTACGGGGCGATCGGTGCCGCGCTGGGCGCGACGATCCGGATCGCCTTCGACCGTTCCTCCGGCTGGCTGCGGCAGCTGCGGGTGACGCCGGTGCCCACCGGGTCGGTGTTCGCCGTCGACGTCGTGGTCGGGGCGCTGCTGGTGCTGCCCAGTCTGCTGGTCGTGGCGTTGGTCGGGCGGTTCGTCAACGGCGTCGAGTTCGGCCTCGGCACGTGGCTGGCGCTGGTCGGCTCGCTGTGGGCGGGGTCGGTGGTGTTCGTGGCGCTCGGCGTCGCGGTGGGGCTGGCCCTGAACGCCCAGGCCGCGGGCGCGGCGATCGGGATCCTCGGCACCGTGCTCGCCGCGCTGGGTGGGCTGTGGTTCCCGGTGGAGATGTTCCCGGACGGGATGGCGGCGCTGGCCCGCGCGATGCCGTCCTACTGGTTCGCCGAGCTGGGCCGCGACATCACGGCCGGGACGTTCACCGGCCCGCCGGTCATGGTGCTGGCGGGCTACGGGGTCGTGTTCGCCGCCGCTGCGCTGGTGGTCGCCCGGCGGCGCCCGCTGCACGCGGTGGCGGGCTGAGCCGTGACCGGGCGGCCGACCGCTAGCGTCCGTCTCATGGACCGGTCGAACTGGTGGGGGCAGGCGATCTGGGCAGTGCCCTGGCTGCTGTTCCAGTTCTTCCCGATCGTCGACCTCGTCACCACCGACCGCCCGACGGCGGCGCGCTGGGTCGGCGCGATCGGGCTGCTCGTCTTCACCGTGGTCTACCTGCGGGTGATGGGCCAGCTCGGCCGGCCGCGGGCGCTGCGGCCGGAGTTCGCGGCGACCGCGGTGCTCGCCGTCGCGCTGGCGGTCGGGTTCGGGCCCGCTTTCGCCGGGTTGATGATCTACGTGTCGGCGGCCGCCGCGGCCACGCTGCCCGCGCGCTGGGTGTGGCCCGCTGTGGTCGCCGCAGCACTGGTGTGCCTGGCGGTGCCCCTGGCCTCGGGGGACCCCGGCCTGCTGTTCCTGTCGCCGATCTGCCTGCTCACCGCCTTCGGGATCCGGGGCACCGGCTATCTGATGACCGTGAACCGGGAGCTGCAGGAGGCCCGCGAGGAGCTGGCCCGCAACGCCGTCACCGAGGAGCGGCTGCGCTTCGCCCGCGACCTGCACGACCTGCTCGGGCACTCGCTGTCGCTGATCGCGCTCAAGAGCGAGCTCGCCCGCCGGCTGGCCGAGGCCGACCCGGCCCGCGCCCGACAGGAGATGGCCGACGTCGAGGCGGCGGCCCGCCGGGCGCTGGCCGAGGTGCGGGACGCCGTCAGCGGCTACCGGCAGGTCACCTGCGCCCAGGCCCTGGCGGAGGCGCGCTCCGCGCTGACCGGGGCCGGGATCGACGTCCGGCTGCCCGACCGGGTGCCGGCGCTGCCGGGCACGGTCGACGCCGCGCTCGGCTGGGTGGTGCGCGAGGCGACGACGAACGTGCTGCGGCACAGCCGGGCCGGCACGGTGACGATCGGCCTGGCCGAGGACGGGGTGCGAGCGGTGCTGACGGTGACCGACGACGGTCGTGGCGCGGAGGACCCGATCACCGTGCTGGGCACCTCGCCCGGGTCGGGGCTGGCCGGGCTGCGCGAGCGGGTCGGTGCGCTGGGCGGTGAGCTGGCAGCCGGCCCGGTGGACGGCGGCGGGTACCGACTGCAGGCCACGGTGCCGCTGCTCCCGGTGTCGGTGAGCGCGTGACGATCCGGGTGCTGCTGGCCGAGGACCAGGCGCTGGTGCGGGGCGCGCTGCGGGCGCTGCTCGACCTCGAGGAGGACATCGAGGTGGTCGCCGAGGTCGGCCGCGGCGACGAGGTGCTCGAGGCCGCGCGTGCCTGCCGCCCGGACGTGGCGCTGCTGGACATCGAGATGCCGGGGCAGGACGGGCTCGAGGCGGCCCGGGAGCTGGCCGCTGCGCTGCCGGAGGTGCGCACCGTCGTGCTCACCACGTTCGGCCGGCCCGGGTTCCTGCGCCGGGCGATGGAGGTCGGCGCCGCGGGCTTCCTGGTCAAGGACTCGCCGGTGGCCGAGCTGGCCCGGGGCATCCGGGCGGTGATGGCGGGGGAGCGGGTGATCGACCGGGACCTGGCCGCCGCTGCGCTGGCGATGGGCGCGACACCGCTGTCGGGTCGCGAGGCCGACGTCCTGCGTGCGGCGGCCGACGGGGCGACGGTCGCCGACATCGCCGGGCGGCTGTACCTGTCCGAGGGGACGGTGCGGAACTACCTGTCCTCGGCGATCGGCAAGACCGGGGCGCGCACCCGGGTCGAGGCGGCCCGGGTGGCGGAGGAGAAGGGCTGGCTCTGAACCGTCAGCGCGCCTGGCCGGCGTCGGCCGGGCTGGCGTCTGCGGAGCTGCTCTCGGCCGGCGTCTGGGCCGGCATCAGCGAGTCGAGGTCGAGCACCCGCACGTGGATGACGTTGCGCTGCTGCAGGGCCGCGCGCAGGGCCCGGTGCAGGCCGTCCTCCAGGTACGTCTCGCCGTTCCACTGCACCGCGTGCGGGAACAGGTCGCCGTAGAAGGTCGAGTCGTCGGCGAGCAGCGTGTCGAGGGCCAGCTCGCGCTTGGTGGTGACGAGGGTGTCCATCCGGATCTGCCGGGGCGGGATCATCGCCCAGTCGCGGGTGGAGAAGCCGTGGTCGGGATAGGGGCGCCCATCGCGCACCGCCTTGAAGATCAGGGCTGAGCCTCCCGCTCCCCGGCCCCCCGGTGGGGGCCGTCGACCGGAACCACACTAGTGGGGTCCAGCGGCCATCGCCGACGCTCGTCAGCAGGGATCGTTCCCATCTCCAGGGGCGGGCACCGCGAGCCGGAGGACGCCGGGATGGTGCGGTCGTATGCTGGCACTCGGTCCACGCGAGTGCCAGGCACCTGCCCGGGCGACCACCGCGGACCACGTCGATCCGGTACGGGAGGTGTCAGCCGTGGCGCACGACGACCGGCGCCTGCGGGTGCTGCGGGCGATCGTCCAGGACTACGTCTCCACCAACGACCCGGTGGGGAGCAAGGCCCTGGCCGCCCGCTACGACCTCGGGGTGAGCCCAGCCACGATCCGCAACGACATGGCGGTGCTGGAGGAGGAGGGCTACATCACCCAGCCGCACACCAGTGCCGGCCGGGTGCCCACCGACAAGGGCTACCGCTTCTTCGTCGACCGGCTGAGTGCGATCAAGCCGCTGTCGGCCGCCGAGCGGAAGGCGATCGAGAAGTTCCTCGACGGTGCCGTCGACCTGCACGACGTGCTGGGCCGCAGCGTCCGGCTGCTGGCCCAGCTGACCCGCCAGGTCGCCGTCGTCCAGTACCCGACGCTGGCGCGCAGCGCCGTCCGGCACCTCGAGCTGGTGCCGCTGTCGACGTCCCGGCTGCTGATGGTGCTGATCACCGACACCGGCCGGGTCGAGCAGCGCGTGGTGGAGGTGCCGGTCGACACCGAGGCCGCGACCGTCGCCGAGCTGCGCACGCTGCTCAACACCGCCTTCACCGGCGCGAAGCTGGGGGAGGCCAGCGACAAGGTCGGCGACCTGGTCGACGCCTCCGCCCCGCACCTGCGCCCGCTGGTCGCCGCGGTGAGCGCGACGCTGCTGGAGACCCTGGTCGAGCCCTCGGAGGACCGGCTGGTCATCGGCGGGACGGCGAACCTCGCGCAGGGCAGCGCGCTGGACTTCCCCGGCACCTTCCGCCCGCTGTTGGAGGCGCTGGAAGAACAGGTCGTCGTCCTGCGGTTGATGGCCGAGGTGGGGCCCAGCACCGTGACGGTGAGCATCGGTGAGGAGAACGAGCACGAGGCGCTGACCGCCGCGTCGTTCGTCTCCGTGGGCTACGGGTCCGGCGACCAGGCGCTCGGTGGCCTGGGTGTCGTCGGCCCCACCCGGATGGACTACGCAGGGAACATCGCCGCGGTACGAGCCGTGGCCCGCTACGTCGGCCACCTGTTGGCCGAGAGCTGAGGACTGAGAACGCTTCATGGCAACCGACTACTACGGCGTGCTGGGTCTTGCCCAGGGAGCCAGCGACACCGAGATCAAGCGCGCCTACCGCAAGATGGCGCGCGACCTGCACCCGGACGTCAACCCGGACCCGGGCGCGAAGGAGAAGTTCGGGGAGGTCAGCCGCGCCTACGAGGCGCTGACCGACCCGGAGAAGCGGCGGATCATCGACCTGGGTGGTGACCCCTACGACACCAACGGCGGACGGGGCGGCAGCCCGTTCGGCAACGCCGCCGGTTTCGGCGGGCTCGGCGACATCATGGACGCCTTCTTCGGCGGGGGCGCCGGCCGCGGGCCGCGTGGGCGCACCCGCGAGGGCGAGGACGCGCTGATCCGGGTCGACCTGGACCTCGACGAGACCGTCTTCGGCACGACGACGGAGGTCACCGTCGACACCGCCGTGCTCTGCGACGCCTGCACCGGAGCCGGCACCGCCCCCGGCACGCACCCGGAGACCTGCTCCACCTGCAACGGCCGCGGCGAGGTGCAGAGCGTGCAGCGCTCCTTCCTCGGTCAGGTGATCGCCAGCCGCCCGTGCCCCACCTGCCAGGCCACCGGCCAGGTCATCCCCAACCCGTGCCCCAAGTGCGCCGGTGACGGGCGGGTGCGCTCCCGCCGCACCATCCCGGTCAAGGTCCCGGCCGGCGTCGAGGACGGCATGCGCATCCGGCTGGCCGGTTACGGCGAGGTCGGCCCCGGCGGCGGCCCCGCCGGCGACCTGTACGTCGAGGTGCGTGAGCGCCCGCACGACGTGTTCACCCGCGACGGCGAGGACCTGCACTGCCGGGTCACCCTGCCGATGACCGCGGCAGCGCTGGGCACCACGCTCAAGCTCGAGACCCTCGACGGCGTCGAGGACCTCACCATCAAGGCCGGCACCCAGTCGGGCACCGTGCTCACGCTGCGCGCACACGGCGCCCCGCGGCTGCGCGGCACCGGCCGGGGCAACCTGCTCGTGCACCTGGACGTGCAGACGCCCACCCGGATCGACGGCCGTCAGCAGGAGCTGCTGCGCGAGCTCGCCGGGCTGCGCGGTGAGGACCTCACCGACGGCAACAGCGCGAACCACGGTGGCCTGTTCACCCGGGTACGCGACGCGTTCAACGGCCGATGAGCCAGGCCCCGGACGCACTCGCGGCCGACGGCGCCCCGCTCTTCCTGCTCGACGAGCTGCCGGACGGCGACGTCCTCACCGTGGACGGCGCCGAGGGCCGGCACGCCGTGGACGTGCTGCGGCTCGGCGCCGGGGAGCGGGTGCGGGTGAGCGACGGGCAGGGGCTGCTGGTCGAGGGCTCCGTGCTCGCGGCCGCCGGGTCGGCGTTGCAGGTGCAGGTGCTCGCCCGGCACGACGTCCCCGCCCCGCAACCGGAGTTCGTGCTCGTGCAGGCGCTGCCCAAGGGCGACCGGGGCCCGCTCGCCGTCGACCTGGCCACCGAGCTGGGTGTCGACCGGATCGTGCCGTGGACCGCAGCCCGCTGCGTCACCCGGTGGCGGGACGACCGGATCGACAAGGGCCTGGCCAAGTGGCGCTCGGTCGCCCGGGCCGCGACCAAGCAGGCCCGCCGGCCGCGGGTGCCCGAGGTGACCGAGCCGATGAGCACGCGCCAGGTCTGCGGCATGCTCGCCGACGTCGACCTGGCCCTGGTGCTGCACGAGCAGGCCCGCCAGCCGTTCGCGCAGCTCGAGGTGCCGACGACCGGGTCGATCGCCGTCATCGTCGGCCCCGAGGGCGGGCTGACCGACGGCGAGGTGGTCGCCTTCCGGGCGGCCGGCGCGCAGTCGGTGCGCCTGGGTGCGGAGGTGCTGCGGACGTCGACCGCCGGCGCCGCCGTGCTCGCCGCACTGAGCGCCCGCACCCGCTGGAGATGACGCTCGACTGAGCAGTTGTGGTCGCCGACACGACCGGACACGCCGGGGACGTCGACCACGACTGCGCACTCGGCGCAGCGGGCCTCAGCGCAGGGCGGAGCGGGCGCGGGCGCTGACCAGGTCGACCGCGGCGGTCAGCAGCACCAGCGCCACCAGCACGGTGGTCACCGCGCCCCAGTCGAAGGCCGCCACCCGCGAGGCCAGCAGCGCCCCCAGCCCACCGGCGCCCAGCAGCCCGACCAGCACGGTGTCCCGGATCGCCACCTCCCAGCGGTACAGCGCGAACGCCAGCACCGGCCCGGTCGCCGCCGGGAGCACCCCGTACAGCCAGCCACCCACCGGCCCGGCCCCCATCGCGGTGAGCGCCGCCCGGGGGCGCGGGTCCAGCTCCTCGGTCGCCTCCGCCGCCAGCCGCCCCAGCACGCCGAGCGTGTAGACACCGAGCGCCAGCGCCCCGGGGAGGATCCCGGGCAGCAGCACGAACAGCAGCACCAGCGCCCACACCGGCGGCGGCACGGCCCGCAGCAGCAGCAGGGCGAGCCGGACGACGGTCCCGGCCAGTCGACGTCCGGCTGACGCCCGGGCCGGGCGGGCGGCCACCCCGGCCAGCAGCACCGCCCCGACGGTGGCGACGGCGATCGCGATCACCGACATCTGCACCGTGTCGACCGCGGCCGCCGCGACCGCGGAGAGCAGCGGCCCGTCGACGTCGGGGGGCCAGGCGGCGGCCAGGACGTAGCGCAGCTGCTCGCCGGTGCGGTCGGAGACCAGCGTGGCCGGCGAGATCGCCAGGTACCACCACGACCAGACGACCCCGGCCAGCGAGCCGAGGACCGCCGTGGTGAGCGCGGGGTCCCGGCGCAGCCGGTCCCCGGACGAGCGCGGTGCGGCCACCCGCCGCCGCACCGCGCGGCCGCCGACGTCGGCGAGCAGGCACAGCAGCGCCAGCGCGTACACGCAGGACCACACCTGCTCCCAGCGCAACGAGCTGAACGACAGCAGCAGCTGGTAGCCCAGCCCACCGGCGCCGATCAGCCCGAGCACCACGGCCGACCGGACCGCGCACTCCAGCCGGTAGAAGGAGTAGGACAGCAGCCCGCCCGACGCCGGGGGCAGCAGCCCGTACAGCGCGGCCGTCGTCCGGCCGGCACCCGCGGCGAGCAGCGCCGAGTACCCGGTGCGCGGCACCTCGTCGAGCAGGTCGGCGAAGACCTTCGCGGTCACCGCGCCGTACGGGACGCCGATCGCCAGCACCCCGACCCACGGGTCCAGCCCCAGCAGGTTGACCAGCAGCAGCCCCCACACCGCCTCGTGCAGCCCCCGGGGGACGGCGAGCGCCCCGCGGGACAGCGTCCAGCCCAGCCGGCGTCGTCCCCAGGTGGTGCGGGCGACCGCCACCGCCCCGACCGCGCCCAGCAGCACCGCCAGAGCCGCCCCGAGCGCGGCGTAGGCGACGGTGACCAGCACCGAGTCGGCGAGCACCCGCAGGAACGCACCGTCCAGGGCGGGGGAGAGGGCGGCGGCGGCGAACCGGCCGAACTGCCCGGTGCCGGCCGGGTTGACCACGTCGCCGGCGAACGCCCCGGCGCCGGCCAGCGACCAGCCGACGACGGCGAGCGTCCCCAGCCCCCACGCCCAGCGGGCCCGCGCCCGGTGCAGTCGCGGGAGAACCGACGGCCGGTCCAGGACGGCGGTCACCGCGGGGCGCCGTAGAAGTCGGCCAGGTCCCCGACCGTGAGCGCGGCCGCAGGGGCGTCGAGCACCACCCGGCCCTCGACCAGGCCGACCACCCGGGTGCAGTGCCGCAGTGCCAGCGCCGGGTCGTGCAGCGAGGCGATCAGCGCGCCGTCCCGGTCGGCGGCCAGCCCGGCGAGCAGGGCGAGGGCGCGCTCGGCCAGCACCGGGTCCAGCGCCGAGGCCGGCTCGTCGGCGAGCACCAGCTCGGGCTGCTGCACCAGCAACCGGGCGAGCGCGACGCGTTGCCGCTGGCCGCCGGAGAGCCGTTCGGTGCGCTCGAACACCCGGTCGGCCAGTCCGACCCGGTCCAGCGCCGCGAGCACCTCGGGCAGCCCCTGCGGGTGCACCAGCGACCACGCCGCCCGCCACGCGGGCCAGCTGGACAGCCGCCCGGCGTTGACGTTGTGCACCACCCGCAGCTGACCGACCAGCTCCAGGTGCTGGTGCACCGTGCCGACCCGGGCCCGCAGCTGCCGCTGGGCCCGGCCGCGCAGCGCAGCGACGTCGTCCCCGAGCACCTGCACGGAGCCCGCGGTGGGCAGGACCGAGCCGTTGACCAGCCCGAGCAGCGTCGACTTGCCGGCCCCCGAGGGCCCGACCAGCGCCACCCGCTGGCCGGCGTCGACGGTGAGGTCGACACCGGCCAGCGCGCGGGTGCTGCCGTAGCGGACCTCGACGCCGTCCAGCCGGAGGACGGCGCTCAGCTGATCAGCCCCAGGTCGCGGCCGACCGCCTCGATCTGGTCGTAGTTCGACGCCTCGGTGGGGAGGAACGCCCCGGCGCCGAACAGCTCCAGCACCTCGTCCCCGGCGGGCAGGCCGGTGAAGTACTCGAGCAGCCGTCCGGGCAGGTCCGCACCCAGCCGCTCGACCGCCTCCGGGCTGAGCAACCAGTGGTAGTCGTGGTACTCCGGGGTGCGGGCGTACTGGACCACCGCCGCGGGGTCGACGGTCCCGTCCTCGACGCGGGACTGCCACACCTGCTCGTTGAGCACCCCGGCCTGGTAGCTGCCGGAGGAGACCAGCGAGATGGTCGCGTCGTGCGAGCCGGAGAACCCGGGGCCGCCGGGGAAGCCCTGCGGGTCGACGCCCTGTTCGGACAGGAAGTACGCGGGCATCAGCCGGCCGGACGTCGACGTCTCGCTGCCGTAGCTGAACCGCAGGTCGGCCAGCGGGCCGAGGTCGTCGGCCGGGGTCAGCCCGGTGCCGGTGTTGACGATGAACACCGAGGTGAACGACTCGTCGATGTCGCGCTGGGCGATCGGCTCGGCGCCGGGGGTCTGCAGTCGGGCTTGCACGCCGGTGAGCCCGCCGAACCAGACCAGGTCGAGGTCACCGGTGCGGAAGAGGGAGACGGCGGCGCCGTAGTCGGTGACCGGCTGGTAGTCGACGTCGAGATCGAGTGCTGCGGACATCGAGTCGGCGAGCGTGCTGTACAGCCGTTGCAGGACCTCGGGGTCCTGGTCGGGGATGGCGCCGATGGTCAGCGAGCCGCGGCTGCCGGTCGAGCCC
This sequence comes from Modestobacter sp. VKM Ac-2978, assembly GCF_026968025.1. Classification (NCBI taxonomy): domain Bacteria; kingdom Bacillati; phylum Actinomycetota; class Actinomycetes; order Geodermatophilales; family Geodermatophilaceae; genus Modestobacter; species Modestobacter sp. VKM Ac-2978. The sequence continues at coordinate 298,993 of NZ_JAPVBP010000002.1, forward strand.
CCGGACGACGACACGGGGGAGTCCCGGCTGCAGGCGGCGAGCCCGGCGGCGAGGACGGCGGCGCTCCCGGCGAGGAAGCCGCGCCTGCTCAGTGCGTGTTCTCCGAAGCCACCCGACCGGACGGCGCGACGGCTGCTCACTACGTCCTCGGATGGGGCTGCGGTGCGGACACGGGGGACCTCCAAGGGAGAGGGACGACGGGGACCGGCCCATCGTCGCCCACGCCGTCCTCCCGGGCCGCGCCGACCACCGAAATGGCCATTTCGGTGGTCGGCGGGACGGTCAGGCCAGGTCGACGATGCTGCGGGTGACCGCCGCCTGCTCGGTGAGCACGCCGCCGATCAGGTGCTGTGTCTCGTTGATCCGCTCCACGATCTCCCGGATCGAGGCGAGTGCGCCGACCACGTTCTGCACGTCGCCCTGGATGGCCGCGACCCGGCTGCTGACGTCCTCGGTCGCCTGGGCGGTCTCCCGGGCGAGCTCCTTGACCTCGCCGGCGACCACGGCGAACCCCTTGCCGGCCTCCCCGGCCCGGGCGGCCTCGATGGTGGCGTTCAGCGCCAGCAGGTTGGTCTGCTCGGCGATCCCGGTGATCACCTTCACCACCTTGTCGATCTCCGCGCTGGAACGTCCCAGCCCCGCCACGAACTCGGTGGCCTCGCCTGCGACGCGTTGACCGTCACCGGCCACCTTGGTGGCCTCGGCGACGTTGCGCTCCACCTCGTCGATCGAGGCGACCATCTCCCGGCCGGCGTCGGCGATGCGCTGGGTGGCGGCCAGTCGCTCCAGCGTCTGGGAGATCAGGAAGGCGGTGTTGCGCAGGGCGTCCCGCCGGCTGTCGGCGAGGATCAGCGTCCGCTTGGCGAAGAAGTCCATCGTGCCGACGATCCGGCCGCCGACGGTGATCGGCAGGCACACCCCGGAGCGGACGCCGGCGTTGCGCGCGGCCGGGGCGCGTACGCAGTCGTGCACCTGGCCGAGGTCCTCGACGAACACCAGCTCGCCGGCGGCCCAGGTGCGGCCGGCGACGCCGACGCCCTTGGCGAAGCCCGCCTCCAGCGTGATCCGCCGGAACTCCGGCCCCAGGTCGCCGGACTCCTGGGCGAACCGCAGGTCGTTCGTCGAGGCGTCCAGCGCCCAGTAGGAGCCGTAGTGCCAGTCGAACTCCCGCCGGATGGTGTCCAGCGCGACGGACAGCGTCTCCTCCTGGGTGCGCGCCTGGGCGAACCCGCGGAGCAGGCTGTTGATCGCTGCGACGTCGCCTGCGGCACGCTTCTGGTCAGCGGCCTCTGCCACCCGGCCGAAGGCCTGGGAGACCAGCAGCCCCACCGCCCGCAGCGCGTCGAGCCGTTCGGCCGACGGAGCCAGGGTCTCCATGGTGAAGAAGTCCATCGTCCCGACGACCCGGCCCTGCTGGATGATCGGGAAGCACACGCCGCTCTTCACCCCGACCCGTTGGGCCACCGGGGCGCGCACGCAGTCGGTCATCTCGCCGAGGTCGGCGACGAAGAACAGGTCCCGGGCCTTCCAGGCCCGTCCGGAGAGCCCGACACCCTCGGCGAAGGAGGCGCTCCTGGTCACCGCGCGGAACTCGGGTCCGGCGTCACCGGACTCCACGGCGAAGTGCAGCTGCCCGTCCTCCGGCGCGACCATCCAGTAGGAGCCGTACGCCCAGCCGAAGCTGTCCCGGACGGTGTCGAGCGCGGCCCGGGCCACCTCCTCGCAGGTGGTGGCCCGGTCCAGCGCGCCGAGCGCCCGGGTGACCGCGGCGATGTCGGAGCGTGCCTCGTCGAGTTCGGCGGTGTGCTGCGGAGCGGTGCGTCGTGACGCGGCGATGCGCATGGTGCCTCCACGGTCCGGGCAGCCGTGGCGTCGACGTCCCTGTGGTCGTGGTCGGCCGGTGGCGGCCCACCTTCAGTCGAACGACCAAGTCGTGCACTGTTCAACGAACTCTCTCGGTCCGCCGTCCACCCACGTCCTAGAGTCGGGCCGGTGAGCGAGCCGACGAACGAGTGCCTGTTCTGCCGCATGGTGGCCGGGGAGATCCCGCCGGACGTCGTCCGGGAGACCGACCGCACGCTCGCCTTCCGGGACATCAACCCGCAGGCGCCCACGCACGTCCTGGTGATCCCCAAGGAGCACCACGCCACCCTCGGTGCGCTGGTCGGCGCCGACCCCGAGCTCACCGCCGAGCTGGTCGCGGCCGCACACGCCGTCGCCGTCCAGGAGGGCCTCGTGACCGCGGACGTGCCCGAGCCCGGCTACCGCGTCGTGGCCAACACCGGGCCGCAGGCCGGGCAGACGGTCCACCACGTGCACCTGCACGTGCTCGGCGGCCGCGGCCTGGGCTGGCCGCCCGGCTGAGGCCGCTCGGGCCTGCCAGAGTGAGGGTGTGTCCGAGACCACTGCCCCCGTCCGGCTCGAGCGGGACGGCGACGTCGCCGTCGTCGTCCTGGACAACCCACCGCTGAACCTGTTCGACCAGGCGGTGTTCGACGCCTGGGAACGGGTGACCGGCCAGCTGGTCGAGCTCACCGATCCGGCGCGGCCCGACCGGGCCCGTGCGGTGCTGGTGGAGGCGCGTGGCCGGGTCGTCTCCGCCGGTGTCGACGTGCACCTGTTCGCCGAGATCGCCGAGGGCCCGGACGCCGTCGCCCGCGGCGGGGCGCTGTGGGCACGGCTGCTGCGCACGGTGCAGACGCTGGAGGCCCTCCCGGTGCCGACCGTCTTCGCCGCCCACGGCCTGACCCTGACCGCGGCGTTCGAGATCTCCCTGGCCTGCGACGTGCTGCTCGCCGCGGAGAGCGCGTCCTTCGGTCTGGTGGAGATCGTCGTCGGGCTCACCCCGTCGATGGGCGGGCCGCAGCGGCTGGCCGAGCGGGCCGGCCCGGCGCGCGCCCGGGAGCTCGTGTTCACCGGTGAGCGCTACCCGGCGGCGGTCCTGGAGCGCTGGAACGTGGTCAACCGGGTCCTGCCCGACGACGGCTTCCCCGAGGCGGCCCGCGAGTACGCCCGCCGGGTCGCCGCCGGCCCCACCGTCGCGCACGCGGCGACCAAGCGGCTGGTCGCCACCGCGGTGCGGCACGGCGTACCCGCGGCGGACGACGTCGTGCCGGCCGTCTCGGGGCTGTTGTTCGGCACCGAGGACCTGCGCGGCGCCGTGGCGTCCTTCCTCACCGACGGTCCGGGGAGGGCTCGCTACACCGGCCGCTGACCCGGTCCGGTGTGGAGCCGGGCTTCAGACGCGCCTGCGCGGGTACGCTGGGCCGGGTCACAACCCCCGTCGCAGGAAGGCAGGGTCGAGCGTTCTTGCCCGACACCTCACCAGACGCCGTACCGGAGACCATCGCGTCCTCCCGTGAGCTCTCCGCGCGTGCCGCGGGAGCCGGCGTCCCGGAACCGGCCGTACCGGCCGAGGTCCGCACCTCGATCACCGTCCCCGACAGCGTCTCCATGGTGGCCCTCCTGGGCTCCGGAGACGAGCTCCTCCGCCTGGTCGAGACCGAGCTCGCCGCCGACGTGCACGTCCGCGGCAACGAGATCGCGATCACCGGTCAGCCGGCGGACAACGCCTTCGCCGTCCGGGTCTTCGACGAGCTGATCGCGCTCCTGGCGACCGGCCAGGCGCTGCGGCCGGACTCGGTCCGCCGGGTCGTCGGCATGCTCCGCGCCGGCGGCTCCGAGCGCCCCGCGGACGTGCTCAGCCTCGACATCATCAGCCGCCGGGGCCGCACCATCCGGCCGAAGACGCTGAACCAGAAGCGGTACGTCGACGCCATCGACGTCCACAGCGTGATCTTCGGCATCGGCCCGGCCGGCACCGGCAAGACCTACCTGGCGATGGCCAAGGCCGTGCAGGCGCTGACCACCAAGCAGGTCAACCGGATCATCCTGACCCGTCCGGCGGTGGAGGCCGGTGAGCGACTGGGCTACCTGCCGGGCTCGCTGTCGGAGAAGATCGACCCCTACCTGCGGCCGCTGTACGACGCGCTGCACGACATGGTCGACCCGGAGTCGATCCCGCGGCTGATGCAGGCCGGCACCATCGAGGTCGCCCCGCTGGCCTACATGCGCGGCCGCACGCTGAACGACGCGTTCGTCATCCTCGACGAGGCGCAGAACACCACCGCCGAGCAGATGAAGATGTTCCTCACCCGGCTGGGGTTCGGCTCGAAGATGGTCGTCACCGGTGACGTCACCCAGGTCGACCTGCCCGGGGGCGCGCAGAGCGGTCTGCGGATCGTGCGCGAGATCCTCGAGGGCATCGACGACGTCCACTTCTCCACGCTGACCAGCTCCGACGTCGTCCGGCACCGGCTGGTCGGCGACATCGTCGACGCCTACGAGCGCTGGGACGCCACCCGGCAGCCGCCGGCGCAGGCGGCCGGTTCCCGTCCGGCCCGGCACGGCCGTCCCCAGACCCGGCAGCAGGGGAGCTGAGCGTGCCCGTCGAGGTCGCCAACGAGTCCGAGATCTCCGTCGACGAAGGAGCACTGGCCGGCGTCTGCCGCTACGTGCTCGACGCCATGGAGGTCAGCCCGCTGGCCGAGCTGTCGGTGCTCTGCGTCGACGGCGACTACATGGCCACCCTGCACGAGCGGTGGATGGGGGAGAAGGGCCCGACCGACGTGCTGGCCTTCCCGATGGACGAGCTGGACACCGCCCGTCCCGACGACCCCGACCCCGGTCCGGCGCTCCTCGGTGACGTGGTGCTGTGCCCGGCCGTCGCCGTCCGGCAGGCCCGCGCCGCCGGTCACTCGATGGCCGACGAGCTGCTCCTGCTGGCCACCCACGGCGTGCTCCACCTGCTGGGCTACGACCACATGGAGCCCGACGAGGAGAAGGAGATGTTCGGCCTGCAGTCGAAGCTCCTCGAGGGCTGGCGCGCCACTCCGCGGGAGTCGGTGACCGGCGAGCCGATGGAGCCGGAGACCCGATGAGCTCGACCGCGATCGTCCTGCTGGGGATCGCCGTCGTCCTGGTCCTCGTCGCCGGCGTCTTCGCCGCACTGGACGCCGCGTTGCAGCGGCTGTCCAAGGCCGCCGTGGAGGAGATGCGGCGGGACGGGATCAAGCGGGCGGGCCCGCTGGCGCAGGTCATGGAGGACCGAGCCCGGCACGTCGCCTTGCTGCTGCTGCTGCGGATCGCCTGCGAGACGGCCGCGACCGTCATCGTCGCGGTCATCCTCGACGGGTTGTTCGACGGCGTCGCACTGGGCGTGCTGACCGCGATCGCGGTGATGACGGTGGTCAGCTACGTGCTCATCGGCGTCGGCCCGCGGACGCTGGGCCGGCAGCACGCCTACGGCATCGCGTTGTCCGCGGCCTCGCTGATCCGGCTGCTGGGTCGCCTGCTCGGCCCGATCGCCACGCTGCTGATCCTCATCGGCAACGCGATCACTCCCGGCAAGGGCTACCGCGATGGCCCGTTCAGCAGTGAGGTCGAGCTGCGCGAGCTGGTCGACATGGCCGAGGAGCGCGGCGTCGTCGAGGCCGGCGAGCGCAACATGATCCACGGCGTCTTCGAACTCGGCGACACCATCGCCCGCGAGGTGATGGTGCCCCGGCCGGACGTGGTCTGGATCGAGCGCGGCAAGACCCTCCGGCAGGCGCTGGCGCTGTGCCTGCGCAGCGGCTTCAGCCGGCTCCCGGTCATCGGCGAGAACGTCGACGACATCATCGGCGTGATCTTCCTCAAGGACCTGGTGCGTCGCACCCAGGGCTCCTCGGAGTCCCGGGCCAGCGAGCCGAAGGTCGAGGACCTGCTGCGCCCGGCCACCTTCGTGCCGGAGTCCAAGCCGGTGGACGAGCTGCTCCGCGAGATGCAGGCCTCCCGGGCCCACATGGCCGTGGTCGTCGACGAGTACGGCGGCTTCGCCGGGCTGGTCACGATCGAGGACATCCTCGAGGAGATCGTCGGCGAGATCGACGACGAGCACGACACCGTCCAGCGCCCGCCGATCGAGGAGCTGGAGGACGGCTCGGTGCGGATCACCGCCCGGCTGCCCGTGGAGGACCTCGCCGACCTGTTCCGCGTCGAGCTCCCCGACGACGACGGGGTCGAGACCGTCGGCGGCCTGCTGGCCCGGGAGATCGGCATGGTCCCGATCGAGGGCTCGGCCGCCGAGGTCGGTGGCCTGCACCTGCTCGCCGAGAGCACCGGCGGGCGGCGCAACCAGATCGACACGATCCTGGTCAACCGGGTGCCCGAGCCGAGCGAGGAGGACGCGGACGACGAGCCCGCCCGGGAACCCGAACCGGCGGCCGTGGAAAGCTGAGGAAGGACCCTCCCGCCCCCCACCGCTCGCAACCTCGTGTCGGGCCCCCGCGGAAGGGCCAGGGCGATGGACAGGAGATCGATCCGGTGGCTGAGCTGGACCCCGAGGACGCCAAGCTGATCACGCTGGCCCGCTCCGCCCGGAGCCGCACCGGCGCGGCCGAGGGCGCCGCGGTGCGCGACACGGACGGGCGCACGTACCTCGCAGCCACCGTGGCGCTGCCCTCGCTGCAGCTGTCCGCGCTGCAGGCCGCCGTCGCCGCCGCGGTCTCCAGCGGTGTCGACGGGCTCGAGGCCGCAGCCGTCGTCAGCGCTGCCGAGGCCGTCGAGGAGGCCGGGCTGGCCGCCGTCCACGACCTGACGGCCGCGGCGCCGGTCCTGCTCGCCGGGCCCGACGGGGTGCTCCGCACCACCACCTGACCCCCGGCATCCTGGCCGGGCGGATGTGTCGAAGGGTGTAGCCGAGCTACACCTTTCGGGGCGCGGAGATCGGCCCGGTCTGGACCAGGGTGGGGCTGTGTCCGTGACACAGCGATCGGCCCTACTCCGCGCCGTCCCCCTGCTCTGGGCGGAGACCCGGCCGGTGGTGCAGGCGGTCTTCGCGCTGCGGTACACCGTCGGGGCCGTCGTCGGGGTGGCCGGTGCCGGCGCGCTGCGGCCGGCGGTCGTGATCGGTGCGCTGGCCTGGTCGCTGCTGGTGATGAGCATCTACCTGGTCAACGGGGTCTCCGACCTGCTCGGCGACCGGGCCAACGGCAGCACCCGGCCGCTGGCCTCCGGCCGGGTCGAGGCGCGGGTCGCGGTGCGGACGGCGTGGGCGCTGGCCGGTGCCGGACTGCTGCTGGCGGCCTGCTCGGGGGTGCTCGCACTGCTGGCCTGCGCGGTGGCGATGACCGTGCTCGGCTGGGCGTACAGCGTCGGACCGCGGCCGCTCAAGCACAGCGTGGCCGGCACCACGGTGGCCGCGATCGGGGGCGGCCTGCTCAGCTACGGCGCCGGCGTGGCCGCGGCCGGTGGCGGCCTGTCGGCCCCGTACGCAGCGGTCTTCCTGCTCCTGTCGGCATGGATGGCCGTCGCCGGCGCGTCCAAGGACCTCGGTGACCGGGAGGGGGACCGGGTGGCCGGGCGACGTACCTTGCCCGTCGTGGCCGGACACCGCACCGCCGTCCGGGTGATCGCCGGCGGTTCGCTGCTGCTGGGGCTCACCGCCCTCGCGCTCGCCGGGGTCTGGCCGCAGCTCCTCGCGCCCGCCGCCGCGCTGTGCCTCGGGGGCGAGGTCGTCGCCGTGCTCGCGCTGCTGACGCCGGAGGGCGGCCCACGGCAGCGCCGGCGTCGGCCCTACCGTGCCTTCATGGTCACCCAGTACCTGGCGAACCCGCTCGTCGTCGTCAGCGTGCTGCTGTGACCGCACCGGAGGACGCCGACCGGATCACCGATGCCGACGACGAGCTCGACGCCGCGATCGCCGACACGGTCCTGGCCGATGCCGCCGTCGTCGCACCCCGGCTGTCGGCGGACCCCGCCCGGGCCGCCCAGCTGCACGGTCGCCTCCTCGCCGTGCTGCGGGCGACCCACGCCCGGGTCCGCGGGCTGCCGCCGGCTGCGGCCCCGGCCGCCCAGCCCGACGTCGGCGCGGCCCGGGCCCGCACCGGCCTGCACCCGGCGGAGTCGCTGCGGGTGGCCAGCCTGCTGTTCCAGCGGGCGCTGCCCGCGCTCGTCGCGCACCACCGGGACGACGCCCTCCTCGGTGCCCGTTCTCCTGCCGAGCAGGTCGCGCTGGTCCTGCACCAGGTGATCGACGAGCTGGTCATCCCCGCGTCGGTCTCCTACGTCGACGTGCTGCTCGCCCGGATCAGCGACGCCAACCGGGACGAGCGCCGCCGGGTCGCCCGCGACCTGCACGACCACACCAGCCACGGGATCGGTGCGGCGATGCAGGGCATCGACCTGGCCCTGCACCTGCACGCCACCGGCCAGCCGCTGGACGTCGACCGGCTGCGCACCACCCGGCAGCTGCTGCTGGACACGCTCAACGACGTGCGTGGCCTGGCCACCCGGCTGCGCGACGTGGTCGGGGACCGCTCCCTGGCCCAGGCGCTGCAGGAGTACCTGGACTTCACCGCCCCGGTCGGGCTGGAGGTGACGCTCACCGAGGACGGCGAGGAGGCGGCACCGCTGCCCGGCCACGTCAAGGAGGAGAGCTACCTCATCGTGCGCGAGGCGATCCGCAACTCGTTCCTGCACGGCCGCCGGGCCACCCGGCTGGACGTCGTCGTCCGGGTCGCCGACGGGCAGCTGCAGGCCAGCGTGGCCGACGACGGCACCGGCTTCGACCCCGCGGCGGTCGACGCCACCCGCAGCGTCGGGCTCGCGTCGGTGCGGGAGCGCGCCGAGGGCCTCGGTGGCGACGTGGCCCTGGAGACCGGGCCGGACGGCGTCTGCCTCGTGCTGACCGTGCCGCTGCCCCGGGCGAGCGCATGACCGGCGTCGAGCGCGGGCTGCGGGTGGTCCTGGTCGACGACCACCGGCTGTTCCGCGAGAGCCTGGGCGCGCTGCTGGCCGTGCACGAGGGCATCGAGGTGGTCGCGGAGGGGGCGAACGGGGAGGAGGCGGTGCGGCTGGCCCGCCAGCACCGGCCCGACGTGGTGCTGCTGGACGTCGAGATGCCCGGCCAGTCGGTGCTGACCTCCCTGGTCGAGATCCGCAGCGCCTCGCCGTCCACCCGCATCGTCGTCCTGACCATGCACGAGAACACCCCGCTGGCCCGCCAGCTGCTGCTCCGCGGCGCCTCCGCCTACCTGATCAAGACGATCGGGCACCACGAGCTGGTGGCGGCGATTCGGGCCGCCACCGACCGTGAGCAGGACCTGATCACCCTGTCGGTGTCCCGCGGGGGGCTGGCCGGCCTCACCTCGCAGGGTGGACCGATGCTGTCCGAACGCGAGGTGGAGGTGCTCGCCCTCGTCGGCAAGGCGCGCTCCAACGCGGCGATCGCCGCCGAGCTGCGGATCAGCGAGGGGACGGTGAAACGGCACCTGAGCAACATCAACGCCAAGCTCGGTTCGACGTCCCGGCTGGACGCCGTGCGACGGGCGACCCGGGCGCGGCTGCTCGCCCCCGGCCTCGGGGACGACTGAGGAAGGACCCCGTGCTCCCCACCCTTCGCGAGCTCGCCGGCGGTGCCCTGGACGGGGCCGTCAGGGCAGTCGATGGCCCAGGGCGTCGGCGACCGCGGCGGGATCGCGCACCCAGCCGGTGAACGCCTTCGGGGTCTCGCCGTCGGGGTCCAGGTGCCGGACGCTGATCCGCTGCCGGCCCGGCCACCAGCCACCGCGCCGCTTGGCCTTCGGCCAGTCGGCCGGCGGCGCGCCCGGCACCACCTCACGGACCAGCACCAGCGGGACCACCCCGAAGGACGACGTCTGCCGCAGCCCGGCGATGTCGGTGGAGACGGCGAAGTCGGAGACGGTGAAGCGGCCGGTCGACACCACCAGCACCAGCAGGCCGAGCCCCAGGGCGATCGGCGCCTCCGCGGCGGCCGCGGCGCCGCCCTCCCGCCAGCCCAGGAACCCCAGCCAGGCCGCGACGGCGAGCACGGTCAGGGTGATGACCAACGGCGAGGCCGGGTCGTACTGCCAGTACCGCAGCGGCCGCGGGGTCACCGTGACGTGCCGCTTGGGCCCGCGGCGGGCCAGGTAGCCGTAGCTGGTGACCTGGCTGATGTGCCGCTCACGGTCCCGGGCGGCCTGCACGACCAGGGGCTCGCCGTTGTCGCGTCGGGACCGGGAGGGCATGCCCGCCATGATCGCAGGACGCCCTGCCGTGCCGGTCGCAGCAGTGCTGTCGGTGCGCAGTGGGAGACTGGACGGCGTGACCTCCTCCGATCAGCCGCCGTACCGCAGCGGCTTCGCCTGCCTGGTCGGCCGGCCCAACGCGGGCAAGACCACGCTGACGAACGCCCTGGTCGGCGAGAAGGTCGGCATCGTCAGCAACCGGCCGCAGACCACCCGGCACGCCATCCGTGGGGTGGTGCACCGGCCGGCCGGCCAGCTGGTGCTCGTCGACACCCCGGGGCTGCACAAGCCCAAGAGCCTGCTCGGCCAGCGGCTCAACGACGTCGTCCGCGACACGCTGTCCGAGGTCGACGTCATCGTCTTCTGCATCCCCGCCGACCAGCCCGTCGGCACCGGCGACGCCTTCATCGCCCGGCAGCTCAAGGAGGTCTCCACCCCGATCGTGCTGGTGGTGACCAAGACCGACGCAGCCAGCAAGAAGGCCATCACCCAGCAGCTCGTGGCGGCCAGCAAGCTGGTCGAGGCGCGGGAGATCGTGCCGGTCAGCGCGGTGGCCGGTGACCAGGTCTCGCTGCTGGAGGACCTGCTGATCGGCATGCTGCCCGAGGGGCCGCCGATGTACCCCGACGAGCAGACCACCGACGAGGACGTCGAGCGGCAGATCACCGAGCTGGTGCGCGAGGCCGCCTTGGAGAAGGTGCGCCAGGAGGTGCCGCACTCCCTCGCCGTCACCGTGGAGGAGATGCACCGCAAGCCCGACCCGCGCGACCCCGACGCGGTGTTCACCGAGATCCACGCGCTGCTGCACGTCGAGCGCCCCAGCCAGAAGCCGATGCTGCTGGGCAAGGGCGGGCAGACGATCAAGGCGATCGGCAGCGAGGCCCGGGTCGGGCTGGAGACGCTGCTCGGCGGCCGGGTGCACCTGGCCCTGCACGTCACCGTGCTGGGGGAGTGGCAGGACGACCCGAAGAAGCTCAACCGGCTGGGCTATTGAGGTCCTCGTGAGCACCACCCCGCAGGCGCTGTACCGGGACGAGGGCATCGTGCTGCGCACCCAGAAGCTGGGTGAGGCCGACCGGATCGTCACCGTGCTCACCCGGCGCACCGGCAAGGTGCGCGCGGTCGCCAAGGGCGTGCGGCGCACCAAGAGCAAGTTCGGTGCGCGGCTGGAGCCGTTCAGCCACGTCGACCTGCAGCTCTACACCGGCCGCAACCTCGACATCGTCAGCCAGGCCGAGTCGATCCGGTCCTACGGCACCGAGATCGTCGGCGACTACCGCGCCTACACCGCCGGCACCGCGGTGCTGGAGACGGCCGACCGGCTGACGGTGGAGGAAAAGGAGCCGTCGCTGCGGATGTTCCTGCTGGTCGTCGGGGCGCTGCGCACGCTGGCCGAGGGGGTCAAGCCGGCCCCGCTCGTGCTGGACGCGTTCCTGCTCCGGGCGATGTCGGTCGCCGGCTGGGAGCCCGCGCTGGGCGACTGCGCCCGCTGCGGCGAGGCCGGCCCGCACCGGCACTTCTCCGTCCCGGCCGGGGGCACGGTCTGCCCATCCTGCCGGCCCACCGGCTCGGCGATGCCCAGCCCGGTCACCATCGAACTGCTGGAGGCGCTGTTGTCCGGGGACTGGGGGCGGGCCGAGGCCAGCCTGGGCACCAACCGGCGGGAGGGCAGCGGCCTGGTCGCGGCCCTGCTGCAGTGGCACCTGGAGCGCGGCCTGCGCTCGCTGCCGCTGGTGGACCGCACGTGAAGCGCGAGGTGAAGGCCCCCAACCCGCACCCCTCGGGCGCCACCCCGCCGGACATCCCGGCCGACAAGGTGCCGCAGCACGTGGCGATCGTGATGGACGGCAACGGCCGCTGGGCGAAGCAGCGCGGGCTGCCGCGCACCGCCGGGCACGAGGCGGGGGAGTCCTCGCTGTTCGACTGCGTCGAGGGCGCCATCGAGCTGGGCATCGGGGCGATCAGCGCCTACGCGTTCTCCACCGAGAACTGGCGGCGCAGCCCGGACGAGGTCCGCTTCCTGATGGGCTTCAACCGCGACGTGATCCGCCGCCGCCGCGACGAGATGCACGAGCTCGGGGTGCGGGTCCGCTGGGCCGGGCGCCGTCCCAAGCTCTGGCGCAGCGTCATCAAGGAGCTCGAGGTCGCCGAGGAGCTGACGAAGGACAACGACGTCCTCACGTTGACCATGTGCGTCAACTACGGCGGCCGGGCCGAGATCGCCGACGCCGCCGCCGCGATCGCCCGCGAGGTCGCCGCCGGCCGGATCAAGCCGGACAAGGTCACCGAGGAGACGGTCGCCCGGTTCCTCGACGAGCCGGACATGCCCGACGTCGACCTGTTCGTGCGCAGCTCGGGGGAGAACCGCACCAGCAACTTCCTGCTGTGGCAGGCCGCCTACGCCGAACTGGTCTTCCTGGACACGCTGTGGCCGGACTTCGACCGCCGGCACCTGTGGCAGGCCTGCGAGGAGTACGCCAGCCGGCAGCGCCGCTTCGGCAGCGCCTGAAGGAGCTGCTTCAGGCGGTGTCGGTGGACTCCGTGGCGTGGCCGGCGTGCGCGAGGGCGTCCCGGACGATGTGCGCCACGTGCCCGTCGACCAGGCGGTAGTCGACCTCGCGGTGCCGGCGGACGCCGGTCACCAGGCCGGCGCCGCGCAGCACCCGCAGGTGCTGGGAGACCAGCGGCTGCGGCACCCCCAGCGCGTCGACCAACTGGTGCACGCAGCGGGAACCGTGCTCGTCCAGCAGGGTCACGATCGACATCCGCAACGGCGAGGCGAGCGCGGCCAGCAGCTCGCTGGCGGCCTGGACGTCGGCGGGGACGCTCCGGGACCCGGGCCGGGGGGACGGGGTCACGGACGTGGACATGGCACCATGGTCCGAGCGCCTGAGAACGGTTGTCAACTCTTGTCGCGTCGAGGAGGGAGGTGCCCGGTGTTCGCCGTGACCCGCCTGCGCGTCGCCGACGACGTCCCCGCCTTCCTGGCCGCCGCCGACGAGCTGCTCGCCGCCCTGCGGGCCCGCCCCGGCTTCCTCGATGGCGAGCTGGGCCGCGCCGCCGACGACCCGCAGCTGTTCGCCCTCTGCACCCGCTGGGACGGCGTCGGTGCCTACCGCCGGGGCCTGTCCGCGGCCGAGGTGAAGATCGCCGGCGCCCCGGTGTGGGTGCACGCCCTCGACGAGCCGGGCGTCTACCTCACCGACTGACCTCAGGGCAGCCCGGCCTCGCGCAGGCCCCTGGGGAGTAGCCCGGCTGTGGTCGGGGCAGGACTGCCCGGTGGACGTGCTGGCGGCAGAAGAAGCGACCGGGTTCCCGCACTCCTTCCTCTCGGAGGAGCTGCTGCGGAGCTACGTGAACCTGTTCATCCGGTTGGTCGAGGCCGCCGGGGCGGTCGTGATCTTCGTCGGTGCGGTGATCGCCGCCGTGCAGTTCGTCCGCGCGGCCGTGCGGGGCCGGCACCGCGACGAGTTCGTCCGGGTGCGGCTGGGGTTGGCCCGCTACCTGCTGCTCGGCCTGGAGTTCCAGCTGGCCAGCGACGTCCTGCGCACCGCCATCGCGCCGTCCTTCGCCGAGATCGGCAAGCTCGCCGCGATCGCGGCCATCCGGACCGCGCTGAACTACTTCCTGGGCAAGGAGATCGCCGAGGAACGGGAAGAGGTCGAGAAGAACGAGGAGAGGGAGCGCGCCGGCGGTGACCGGACGTGACCCGGGGCGAGCCGGCATGAGCCCGTTGCTGGAGGACGCCGCACTGCTGGTGGCCGTGCTGGGCCTGGTCTCCGGCCTGATCACGCTGGTGCGGCTGCGCGACGTCCTGCTGGCGTTCGGCGTCCTGCTGGACTTCCTGATCGCCGCCGGGCTGATCCGGCTCGCCGGCGAGCTCACGTTCCGCGGCCTGCTGGGCGTCGCTCTGGTGATCGCCGTCCGGAAGCTGGTGATGCACGCGCTGGGGGCGGACCGGCGGGTGCCGACCGCCGCCGGGAGCTGACGCCCGTGGCCGGGCGGCGGCGCACCGGCGGCTAACGTCTGGGGGTCACTCGCCGACACCCCAGCCGGATGGAGCCCCCGTGCCCAGCGACACCGCCCCCGCCCGTACCGCCGACCCCGCTCGCCTGGAGAAGGTGGTCAACCTCTGCAAGCGTCGGGGGTTCGTCTTCCCGTCCGGTGAGATCTACGGCGGCACCCGCTCGGCCTGGGACTACGGGCCGCTGGGCGTGGAGCTGAAGGAGAACATCAAGAAGCAGTGGTGGCGCACCGTCGTGCAGAGCCGGGACGACGTCGTCGGCCTGGACTCCTCGGTGATCCTGCCCCGCCAGACCTGGGTCGCCTCCGGTCACGTCGGTGTCTTCACCGACCCGCTGACCGAGTGCCAGAACTGCCACAAGCGGTTCCGCGCCGACCACCTCGAGGAGGCGTTCGAGGAGAAGAAGGGGCGGCTGCCGGAGAACGGGCTGGCCGACATCAGCTGCCCGAACTGCGGCGTGACGGGCTCCTGGACCGAGCCGCGCGACTTCAACATGATGCTGAAGACCCACCTCGGCCCGGTCGAGGACGAGTCGGGGCTGCACTACCTGCGCCCGGAGACCGCCCAGGGCATCTTCGTGAACTTCGCCAACGTCATGGGTGCTGCGCGCAAGAAGCCGCCCTTCGGCATCGGCCAGATCGGCAAGTCCTTCCGCAACGAGATCACCCCGGGCAACTTCATCTTCCGCACCCGGGAGTTCGAGCAGATGGAGATGGAGTTCTTCGTCGAGCCCGGCACCGACGAGGAGTGGCACCAGTACTGGATCGACGCCCGCACCGCCTGGTACACCGACCTGGGCATCGCGGCGGACAACCTGCGGCACTACGAGCACCCGAAGGAGAAGCTGAGCCACTACTCGACGCGCACCGTCGACATCGAGTACCGGTTCGGCTTCACCGGTTCGGAGTGGGGCGAGCTCGAGGGCATCGCCAACCGCACCGACTTCGACCTGAAGACCCACTCGGAGCACTCCGGCACCGACCTGTCCTACTTCGACCAGGCCTCCGGTGCGCGCTGGACGCCGTACGTCATCGAGCCGGCGGCCGGGCTGACCCGCTCGCTGATGGCCTTCCTGGTCGAGGCGTACACCGAGGACGAGGCGCCCAACGCCAAGGGCGGCGTCGACACCCGCACGGTGCTCAAGCTCGACCCGCGGCTGGCGCCGGTGAAGGCCGCCGTCCTGCCGCTGTCCCGCAACGCCGACCTCTCGCCGAAGGCCCGTGACCTGGCGGCGACGCTGCGGCGCAACTGGAACGTCGACTTCGACGACGCCGGCGCGATCGGCCGCCGCTACCGCCGGCAGGACGAGATCGGCACACCGTTCTGCCTCACGGTCGACTTCGACACCCTGGAAGACGACGCGGTGACCATCCGGGAGCGGGACTCGATGGCCCAGGAGCGCATCGGTCTGGACGCCGTCCCCGGCTACCTCGCCGCCCGCCTGCCCGGCTGCTGACGCCGCACGCATCAGGTCGAGACCGGACCGGTGGCGGTCTCCTCCGCGAGGAGGCAGCCACCGGCCCGATCTCGAGGACTCGGCCGTGAGCCCGGGCACACAGCCGCGCCACCTACCCTGGACGTCGTGACCAGCACCCTCGAGCGCGCGCCGGCGCTGCAGCTGGGGTCGCTGACGGTCGACCCGGCGGTGGTGCTGGCGCCGATGGCCGGGATCACCAACCCGGCGTTCCGCACGCTGTGCCGGGAGTTCGGTGCGGGCCTCTACGTCTGCGAGATGATCACCACGCGGGCGCTGGTCGAGCGCAACGCCAAGACACTGAAGATGGTGCAGGCCGCCCCGGGGGAGGCCGACGCGTTCAGCGTGCAGCTGTACGGCGTCGACCCGGCCACCGTCGGGCGGGCGGTGGAGATGCTCGTCGACGAGCAGGTCGCCGGCACCCGCCCGGCGCACATCGACCTCAACTTCGGCTGCCCGGTGCCCAAGGTGACCCGCAAGGGCGGCGGTTCTGCGCTGCCGTGGCGCCGCCGGCTGTTCGGCAACATCGTGCGGGCCGCGGTGCAGGCCGCCGGCGACGTCCCGGTGACGGTCAAGACGCGGGTGGGCATCGACGCCGAGCACGTCACCTACCTGGACGCCGGCCGGATCGCGCAGGACGAGGGCGCCGCGGCGATCACCCTGCACGGGCGCACCGCCGACCAGCTCTACAGCGGCACCGCCGACTGGTCGCACATCGCCCGGCTGGTGGAGGAGGTCTCCATCCCGGTGCTGGGCAACGGCGACCTGTGGGAGGCCGACGACGCGCTGCGGATGGTGGCCGAGACGGGCTGCGCCGGCGTCGTGGTGGGCCGGGGCTGCCTGGGTCGCCCGTGGCTGTTCGGCGACCTGGCCGCTGCGTTCGCCGGTTCGCCGCACCGCACGCTGCCCACCTTCCAGCAGGTGGCCGAGGTCATGCACCGGCACGCCACCCTGCTCGCGGCCGACCAGGGCGAGGTGCACGGCTGCAGCGACTTCCGCAAGCACGTCGCCTGGTACCTGAAGGGCTTCTCGGTCCCCTCCGACGTGCGGCGCGCACTGGCCATGGTCTCCGGGCTCGACGAGCTGGCCGGTCTGCTCGACTCGATCCCCGACCAGCCCTACCCCGAGGGCGTGCTCGGGGCGCCCCGCGGGCGCACCACCCCGCCGCGGCCCGTCGCCCTCCCGGAGGGCTGGCTCGCCGACCGGGACGACCCCCGGCCCCCGGCCGGCGCCGAGCTGCTGGTCAGCGGCGGATGAGCACCACGACAGGAGCACAGCGGTGACCCAGGGGCCCTTCCTCTACGACGACGACCCGGCGCCGCTGCACACGGGCACCCCCAAGAACCACAACAAGCTGCTCGTGGGCATCTTCGGCGGCACGGTGCTGCTCGCGGTGGCCATGGTCGTGGTGATGCCGTTCTTCAAGGGGTCCGGAGAGGACCAGGCTCGCCAGGTGGCCGGGGTGTTCGCCGCCGCGCTGAGCCAGGGCGACCTGGAGACGTCCCACGGCCTCCTGTGCGACGCGGAGCGCGCCCGGGTGGCCCCCGTCGACCTGGCCGCCGAGTACCTGCAGCCGGGCGACCCGCAGGTGGTCGGTTCCCGTGGCAGCGAGGTCGACGGGGAGCCGGTGCAGCTGGTCGACGTCCGCTGGGACGACGGCGGCGCGGTCACCACCACGACGCTGACGGTCGTGCCCGAGAGCGGGACGAGGGTCTGCGGCACCAGCACCGCAGGATGAGCCCGGCAGCGGTCGGCACACCGTCCCCAGGGGTGTCACCGGTGTCGGCCGACCGTGGTACCCATGACGGGTGGCAGCGGTGGCGGGGCGACTGGGCGTCCGGGTGCTCGGGGCGGCGGTGACGGCGGCTCTGCTGCTGGCCGCGTCCACGGCCACGGCCATCTGGTGGATCGCCCGGCAGGACGCGCGCCCCACCTCCGACGCGATCGTGGTGCTCGGCTCGGCGCAGTACAACGGCGTCCCGTCCTCGATCTTCGAGGCCCGGCTGGAGCACGCGCGGGAGCTGTACGAGGAAGGGGTGGCCCCGGTGGTCGTGACGGTGGGCGGCAAGGCGACCGGCGACACGACCACCGAGGCCGAGGCGGGCCGCGACTACCTGGCGCAGAACGGCGTGCCGGAAGACGCCCTGCTGGCCGTGCCCGAGGGCGTCGACACCCTGGAGAGCGTGCGCGCGGTGGCCGCGGAGTTCGCCGATCGGGACTGGAACAGCGCCGTCCTGGTCAGCGACCCGTGGCACGCGATGCGCGCCGAGCGGATGGCCGAGGACGCCGGGCTGGACGCCGCGAGCTCGCCCACCCGGCAGGGGCCGGCCGTGCAGACCCGGGCCACCCAGTTCCGCTACATCCTGCGGGAGACCGCCGCCTACCTGCTCTACCGCGCGACCGGCGAGAGCGTCGCCGGAGCGCCGGGGATCGGCTGAGGAGCACCGTGTTCGAGCTGGGCAAGAGCGGGTCGCACGGCACCGAGCGGGGCATCGTCCCGGTGCTCTCCGAGGGTGCCGTGGTGGCGACGCTGCGCGCGGCCAACTGGAAGGAAGCCGCCACCGCGGAGGTTGGGGGCCGGCACTGGGCCTTCCGGCGGCAGGGCAACCGTGAGCTGGTCGGTCGCTGGGCCCAGGAGCCGGCGGAGAGTGTGCGGCTGCGCGCCCGCCAGGTCTCGCTCTGGAAGAACACCTGGGAGGTGGAGCTGGAGGGCACCCCGGTCGAGGTGACGGCGGCGTCGTGGTGGAAGACGCCCCGCTGCTACCGCACCGGCGGCCGGCCGCTGGCCGAGAGCGGCACCACCGGCCGCTGGTCGCCGCACCCCACGCTGACCGTCGAACCGGGTCTGGCTCTCGACCACGCAGTCTTCCTGCTGTGGTTCGAGTTCGTGCTGGGCCGGCGGACGATGACGGCCGGAGCGGCGAGCTGATGGCCGGGCGGGGGCGCATCCGCGCCGCGGACATCGCGCTCGTCCGTGAGCGCACCAAGATCGACGAGATCATCGGCGAGCACCTGCAGCTCAAGCGCGCCGGCGGCGGCAGCCTCAAGGGCCTCTGCCCGTTCCACGACGAGAAGTCGCCGTCCTTCCAGGTCACCCCCTCGCGAGGCCTGTACCACTGCTTCGGGTGTGGGGTCGGTGGCGACGTCATCCGGTTCGTCCAGGAGATCGACCACCTCTCCTTCGCCGAGTCCGTCGAGCTGCTCGCCGGCCGTGCCGGGGTACAGCTGCAGTACGAGGACGACGGCGGCCGGGCCACTGCCGGTCCGGACCGCGCGCACGCCGGCCAGCGGGCCCGGCTGGTGGCGGCCAACGCCGCCGCCGCGGAGTTCTACGCGAGCCAGCTGATGACGCCGGAGGCCGCACCGGCCCGGTCGTTCCTCGCCGACCGCGGCTTCGACCGGCAGGTGGCCCTGGACTTCAACTGCGGCTACGCCCCCGGCGGCTGGGACACCCTGACCCGGCACCTGCGCGGCCTCGGCTACACCCAGAGCGAGCTGGTCACCGGCGGGCTGGCCAAGGAGTCCTCTCGCGGCACGCTGATCGACCGGTTCCACCGCCGGCTGCTCTGGCCGATCCGTGACCTGACCGGCGACGTCATCGGCTTCGGCGCCCGGAAGCTGATGGACGACGACCCCGGCCCGAAGTACCTGAACACCCCGGAGACCCCGCTCTACAAGAAGAGCTCGGTCCTCTACGGCGTGGAGCGGGCCAAGCGCGACATCGCCCGCAACCACCAGGCCGTCGTCGTCGAGGGCTACACCGACGTGATGGCCTGCCACGTCGCCGGGGTGACCACGGCGGTGGCCTCGTGCGGCACCGCCTTCGGGCCTGAGCACATCAACGTGCTGCGCCGGCTGCTGATGGACCAGGACGAGTTCCGCGGGGAGGTGGTCTACACCTTCGACGGCGACGCGGCCGGTCAGGCGGCGGCGATGAAGTCGTTCAAGGAGGACCAGCGCTTCGTCGCGCAGACCTTCGTCGCGGTGGAGCAGGAGGGCCGCGACCCGTGCGAGCTGCGCCAGGCGCACGGGGACGCTGCCGTCCGTGACCTGATCGGCCGGCGCACGCCGCTGATCGAGTTCGTGCTGCGAACGCACCTGGCCGACTACGACCTGGACACCGTGGAGGGCCGGGTCGCTGCCCTGGACAAGACGGCGCCGCTGCTCGCCCAGATCAAGGACCACGCGCTGCGTCCGGCGTACGCCCGCCGGCTGGCCGGCCTGCTCGGCCTGCCCGACGAGACCGAGGTCGTGGCCCGCGTGCGTCAGCTGGCCGGGGAGAACGGCGGCGAGCGCCCGAGGTCCCGCCCGCGCACACCGCAGCGGACGCCGGACGACGCCGCGATCGAGGTGGAGCGCGAGGCGGTGAAGGCCGCCCTGCAGTGTCCGGAGATCGCCGGGCCGCAGTTCGACGCGGTGGAGCCGAGCTCCTACACGCACCCGGACTACGCCGCGGTCGCCGCAGCGGTGTCGGCTGCCGGGGGAGCGGCCGGGGCAACGACGTCCGGGGCGGCGTGGCTGGAGGAGGTGACGGCGCACTGCGACCGGGACACCGCGAAGGCGATGCTGACCGCGCTGGCCGTCGAGCCGTTGCACGCGGTGGGGGAGAACGACCCGACCTACGTCAACGCCCTGATGGCCCGGCTGCACGAGATGGCCACCGTCCGGGAGATCGCCGCGCTCAAGGGCAAGCTGCAGCGCACCAACCCGATCGAGGCGCAGGACGAGTACATGCGGGCGTTCAAGAAGCTGATGGACCTCGAGCAGCTGGCCATCTCGCTGCGCAAGCGTGCGTCCGGCGGGCTGACCCCGTGAGCCTGATCGAGCGGGTGCGCGGGAGGTTCACCCGCCCACCGGAGCCGGTGCGCGCGGCGCTGGACGCGGAGGCCGAGGAGCGGGCCCTGGCGTGGGGGGAGCGGGTCGACGGCGGCTGGACCGTGGCCACCTCGCGCGGCCTGCGCGTCGTCCCGGCCGGCTCGGGCGAGGGCGCGACCCTGCTGGCGTGGCACGAGATCGGCACCGCACGGTGGAGCGCGGCCGGCGCGGGCGGCACCTTCGTGGTGACGCCGCTGGTCGAGGTGGAGCCCGGGGTGCAGGCCCGCCAGGCTCCGCAGCGGCACGTGCTGCGCGAGGCCGGCGGGCTGCCCGGCGTGCTGCGCTCCCGGGTCGACCGCACCGTGGTGACCAGCCAGCGGCATCCGCTGCCCACGGGGGGAGGGGTGCTGCTGGTGGCCCGCCGGGTGCCCGGCCAGGCGGCGCGGGAGTGGACCGTGGTCTTCGACGACGACGCCGACCGGGATGATCCGGTGGCCCGCCAGGTCGCCCGCGACCGCCTGGCCGCCGCGGTGGACGCCGACGACCCGAGCCGCTGACCGGCGGTCAGTTGCTGCCGGTCTCGTTCCCCAGCCGGTGCTTCACCGAGTCGACGGCGGCGTCGGCGCGTGCCTGGGCCACGCCGGCGGCGGTCTGCAGGCGCGGGTCGTCCTTGGCGTGGTTGTAGACGCGGCGGATCTGCTCGTAGCGCTCACGGCCGGCCTTGGCACCGAGGACGTAACCGGCACCGAAGCCGGCGAGGAAGGACAGCTTGGCCACGGGGGACCTCCTGGGTTGGGGCGGAAGTGATCACGCTACCGGCCCAGCGGTGTTCCGACCCGTCGAACTCAGGAGGTCGGGCTGAGCTCGCGCGGCCGGTCGGCGGCGTAGGCGATCCGGTCGCGACCGGCCCGCTTGGCCTCGTACAGCGCCCGGTCGGCGGTGCTGAGCAGGGAGAGGACCGCGTCGACCGGGCTGTGGCCAGGCAGCGGCTCGGAGGTGACCACCCCGATGCTGACGGTGACCGGGGGGACGTCGGGCACCGACAGCTCCCGCACGGCGGCGAGCAGGCGTTCCGCGGCCCGCGCGACCTCCTCCGGGCCGGGGAAGTGGGCCACCCAGCCGAGCTCCTCCCCGCCGAGGCGCACGAGCAGGTCGTCGGCGCGGGCGCCCCGGGTCATCGCGCCGGCGACCTCGGTCAGCACCCGGTCGCCGACGGCGTGCCCATGGGTGTCGTTCACCGTCTTAAAGTGGTCGAGGTCCAGCACCATCACGGTCACCGGTTCACCAGCCGCGCCGGCGGCGGCCAGGACGGAAGCGGCGCGGGCCTCGATGCCGCGGCGGTTGGACAGCCCGGTCAGCGGGTCGGTCACCGCCAGGGTGCGGGCCAGGTCGCGGGCGGCCTGCATGCGGCGCACCAGGATCGTGACGACGGTGATCGGGGCCAGCACCATGACGGACATCGTCAGCGCGGAGTAGACCCGCAGCAGCGGTGGGGTGGGCAGCGTCAGGCTGATGGCGACGACGCCGGTCACCGCGACGGCCGTGGTGACGACCACGGCCCAGCTCCGGAGCAGCATCGCGGCGGCCACGGGCACCACCACCAGCGCCGCAGCACACAGCCAGCGGACGGTGAGCTCCTCCTGGCAGAGGCCCTCGACGATCATGATCGCGCTGGCTGCGCCGATGATGACGGCGCCGTCCCGGGGCCCCAGCCGACGACGGATCGCCACGTAGCCGGCCATGCACCCCCAGATCGAGGCGCCGAGGGCGGCGAGCTTGGCATCGGCATGCGCGCCGACCGACCGCTGGAAGCCGCTGACCACGAACAGCGGGATGCTGCCGGTCAGGCAGATGGCGAGGAGCGTGACGGCGCGCCACTCGATGTGGCGGCCCACGCACGCCACTGCTCGCTCACCCAGCTCCCGCATACACAGAGCGTCGGCAGCGGTCACGCCCGGCTTGACCGCCCTCACCCGGGCGGGTGCCGGGGATGCGACCCGCCGGGAGCCACCCCCGGCCCGGGACCGGCCCGGGCGTGAGGTAATCTCTGAGGGCGCGCGGGCACCACCCGCCGATCCCCCGTAGCTCAATTGGCAGAGCATGCGACTGTTAATCGCAGGGTTATAGGTTCAAGTCCTATCGGGGGAGCTCTGACCAGGGCTTATAGCTCTGGAGCTTCCAGCCAGGCATCATCAACTCATCGGAAACCGATGAGGGCAGGTGCCGCATGGGACGACCGCCGCTGCCGGTGGGCACGTTCGGCAAGATCGGCTTCCTGCTCCTGCCCAGCGGTGAGATCCAGGCCCGCGCCCGGTTCCGGGACTTCGACGGCCGCACCCGGCTGGTCTCCAAGACCGGCATCAGCCGCGCTGCCGCTGAGCGGGCGCTGAAGACCGAGCTGGCCGCCCGCCGCGGGCCCGGGGGAGCCGGAGTCATCACCGCCAGCTCCCGGGTGTCCGCACTCGTCGATGCGTGGCTGGACGCTGACCACGGCTGGTCGACCGGCACCGAGCGCACCTACCGCTCGGTCATCCGCACCTCCGTGCTGCCCGCCTTCGGCCAGCTGACGCTGCAGGAGGTCACCCCCGGCCGGGTCGGCCGTGCGCTCACCGCGATCGCCAGGACCAGCGGGCCCGGTGCGGCCAAGACCGCCCGCGCCTGCCTGTCGGGCATGTTCTCCCAGGCCATCGACGACGGCGCCATCGTCGCCAACCCCGTGCGCGACGCCACCGTCCGGATCGACACCACCGCCAAGAAGGCGCCCCGGGCGCTGACCGTCGAGCAGACCACCCGGCTGGTCGAGCTGTTCTCCGCCAGCCCGCGGGCGGCCGAGTTGGACCTGGTCGACATCGTCGACTGGATGCTGGCCACCGGCGCCCGGATCGGCGAGGCGGTGGCGCTGCGGACGGGGGAGACCGCCGGCCGGCCGCTGCTCGACCTGGACGCTGGCACCTGGGAGGTCAACGCAACCGCGGTGCGCGTGCCCAAGCAAGGGATGGTCGTGCAGCCGCGGACCAAGACCGCCGCCGGCTGGCGGATCATCGCCGTGCCGGAGTTCGCCGTCGAGATGGTGCGCCGCCGGCTGGCCGCTTCGTCGCGGCCGGAGACTGAGCTGGTGTTCCCGGCACCGTTTGCTGGGACGCTGCGCGACCCGAACAGCGTCTCCGGGGATCTGCGTCAGGTGCTGGACAGCTTCGAGTGTGACGTCTGCGACGGGACTGGCTTTCAGCCGGCGACGAGCACGACGGCCGCCGGCCGCCCGCTCCGCTGTGCCGAGGGGCCGTGGTCCTGGGTCACCTCGCACACGCTCCGCAAGACCGTCGCCACCCGGCTCGACGAAGCTGGCTTCACCCCGCGCCAGGTCGCCGACCAGCTCGGCCACGCCAACCCCTCGATGACGTTGGACGTCTACTTCGGCCGCCAGGTGGTCAGCGCCGAAGCCGCCCGAGTGTTAGGCCGGTGACCGAATCGCCTACTTCGAGGGGTAGGTGACATGGTCGGCGCTGACTAGTACCGCGACCGCTGTCGTTCGCTCAATCGGGTGTGGAAGGGGCCGCGGCCCCGGGCCTGTTCAGTTGGCGACGGAGCGCGTCTTGACCCATCGAGCGTCCGCTCGTCCTCCAGTGGTGGTGGCGTCTGTCCCGCCTCCGCCTGGAGGCCATGATCACTCTGCCGCTACGAGTCGCGGTTCCTGACGTGCTGCAGAAGCGGGCATCCGCGACGACCGCTACCGCGGCACCGGCAGTTTGATCATCAACGTGGCGTCCGGAGAGCTTCACTTAGCATCCGTCGACCTCTATCTTTATCCTCATGCAGGCGGCGCTCTACTTCCCGTACATTGCGGTTCCGCCGTCAGCCTGGTGGACGCGTACCCTGCTCTATTGGGATCTTGTTGGCAATATTGTGCCAGATTCGTACATTCAGTCGCCCGATCAGCTGGATCCTTACACACTTGACCTGGTCCGCGCCGGCCTTGTTCGCCAGCTGGTGCCGAGCGAGGCAGGCCCGGCTCTACGGCATCGCTTTGACCGATATCTGGCAAATCTGAGTTCCGAAGATGTTCGTCACCGGAGGAGAAACTTCGACCGCGGTGACGTTGTGAATATCCACGCGGACAAATGGGTGACCTATCAATCAGGCCTTGAGCAGGTCCGTGAGTTGGGACTTGCTGGCCCTGCGGCTAGTAGACGAGGTCGATGGATCGCCGTCGAGACGCGGACAGCTGCGGACTTTATGGCAGCGCTTGCTCTTGCGCTCTGTCAGGCACAGGAGGAAGATCGCCCAAATGGCGTAACTCCGGAATTCTCCTGGGTGCCGACCACGGACGAGCAGGAAGCTCTCTTGGCGCTCCTTTCGGGTCTTCTTCCTGCTGGGAATGAAAGCTGGCCTTACTCCCGTGCGATGAGGCGCGCACGAGCGGACGGGCGAGTTGCCGAGATACGATCCCAGCTACTCGAGATGGTCCTACCGGTTCCTGACGAACCGCTGGCCACTACCGCGATCTTAAAGTTCCGTGAACGGCATGGAAGCTTGCTCCCGGACCTGCGACGGCACATCGAGGAGCGAGTTGATATATTGGCGCGGGAAAGTGACGAGGACTTCCGTTTCCGAATGCTTGACCGCGTAATCGATGAAGTTAATGATCAAGTTACAGAAGCAGAGACATATCTTCGAGAAGCAGGACTGCGGCGACTGAGTCGCTCCTCTCTCTTGAGAGTATGCAAATTCATCCCGGGAGTTGGAGGGTACGCTGGCAACACGCGGGAGCTTGCCGAATCGCTGCAAAGCAATCCGGACTTCCGAACGAAACCGCTTGCATACCTGGCCTTCGCCCGCACGACATTTCGTCCCATCGAGACCTTTCGCGTGGACCCTCGGACAGGGATGCCGCTTGTCGAGGCGATGGGCGCGGTCCCAATAGGGCGTCTTGACGCATAGACCCTTTCCAACATCCTCGCTGCGCCGCTCGGGCAATGGCGTTGCCGGCCGTGGCACTGAGTCCTGGCGATCGGCGAGGGGTGTCGACCCGCTCGTTACGGCAGGCAAAGACGGCCGGATCGAGCGCATGCTGGGAGTTGACGCCTAATTTCTTCGGGCTGCCGACCCGGTGGCTCGCGGTGCGTAATCTCGCGTTGCCTGGGGCTGCACGCCGAGGATGAGGGCAAGCGGGTTGAGCTCGGACAGCCCGGTTGACAGTGCCGGCCGCAGGCAGTGACGTACCGGTGGCGGCTCGAGGGCTCAGTGGGTGTCGTGCAGCGACGCCGCGACCTTCGTATCCCACCACCGGTCGCACTCCGCCTCGTCGTAAAGCACCCGACGGCCGACCTTGATCCCGGCGGGGCCGATGCCGACGTGCCGCCAGTAGCGGACGGTGGCGGGGCTGGTGCGGAAGCGTGCGGCGACCTCTTCGGTGGTCAGCAGGCGAACGGTCATGGGCGTCTCCTCGGACGACGATGGGTGGAGCCGGTCATCCTCAGGAGGCGCTGGCGTCGTGCGGGTGCTGCCAACAGCGTTGGGGTGACGTCCAGCTGGTCGACGTCACCCCGGGCGGACTGGCACGTCACCCCGGCGTCGTGGTCAGTGTGGGCGAGGTGCCGTACGGCTGCGGATGTAGAGCCGGCGGGTCATCGAGACGCCTACCGCGGTCAGTACGACGGATAGCTCGTCCAAGTCCCGGTTGTAGATGCGGCCGGTGTCGAGCTGGGTGACGAGGTCACCGAGCATGCCGGCCCAGTCGTGGCGGGTCGGAGGGATCGGCACCGGGGTCTCCACGCGTCGTTCGACGACCTGCACCGCCGAGAGCCCCGACGAAGCTGCACGTGCTTGTTCCCATGCGCGTTGCCGGCACGTCGCCGAGCACCACTTGGGAAGTCGCCCTGTCGCCTTAACGGTGATCGGGCCGCCGCACCAACCGCACGTCGACGCGGCGCGCCGCCGGGCCTGCGCAACGGACTCGACCTTCTGTGTCGGATCTGCTGCCGCATCGCAGGAGTGTGAAGCGTTCGGCCGCCGCGTTGCTCGGCGCTGGGCCCCGAACCGCATGGATGCATTTCGACGTCTGCTCACGTCGTCGACGGTCCGGACGAATGTTCTAGCCGACGTCACCCCGATGCGTCACGACGCAACGGCAGGCCTGGGTGCAGGAGGTGTGTCGTTTATGATCTTGGAGTGTGCTCGTGATCATGGAAGTGCCCTGACGCCGGGTTGTGGCGTCGCAGGTGGCGTCGCCGGAACAGGACTCACGCCGGCCTGGTCAGCGTGGTCGTGTGATCGTGGCCCGACTCCGACTTTGCGGCTGTGTACCTGGAGGATTCGAGTCACGTCGGCACCCGAGGAAGTTCTGTCGCCATACCGGCGGTGCCTCAATCGCCGGAGACACATCGGTGGTCAGTTGGATGGCTGCTCGCAGCTACGGTGCTGGCGTGGCAACCCCCAAACCGCCGTGGCCTGAGGGTGTCGTGGACTCTCTCAGCGCGGTGCTGGCCGAGACGGAGTGGCCTGGCTTGAAGGGGCCAGAGATCGGCCGCTTGCTGGAGTCGCTGCGCATCGAGGACCCGTGGCCGTCAGCCACTAAGCGCAAACGCCTCTCGGCTGCGCTCTGGAACCGTCAGGTGCTTGACCGGTCGAGCCACCGGTTATTCACTTTCGTCGTCCACGCCATGGCGCCGTCGCGCTACATCGGCGACCCCGGCCGCTTCGAGGCTCTACAAGCCGGTGTGAACGAAGTGCTCTCAATGGTGGGTCTACGGATCAACGATCAGGGCCAAATGGTCAAGGCTGAGCAAGCACGCACCCTCGATGAGGTCGCGCGGCTCACCGGCCGACTCCGGGGCGAGCTAACGCGCCGCGGGGTGCACGCCGAGGTGCTTCGCTACTGCGAGGAGGAGCTGCTGAGGCGATCGATCTTCCACGCCGTCTTCGAAGCCACAAAAGGACTGTCCGAGCGCCTACGAGTGATGAGCGGAAGCACGCTTGACGGAGCTGAGCTGGTCGACGCCTGCTTCACCAAGCAGACACCAGTCATCCGTATCAATGACAACACGACCAAGAGCGAAGGAAGCGAGCAAGCTGGCTTTGCCAACCTGCTGCGGGGCATCACCGGCACGTTCCGGAACCCCACGGCGCACGCACCCCGCACCGAGTGGCCGGTGAGCGAGGTCGACGCGCTTGACCTGTTCTCGATGCTCTCCTATCTGCACCGCCGCCTCGACGGAGCGGTCGTCACCAAGCGGCCCTAGCTGCAGAGGCGTGATCACCAGGAAGCTCCGCCTCGTAGATGGTGGTCACAGCTGCAGGGGCCGGGGCTTATGCCCCGGCCCCTGAGCGGACTTATCGCTTCAGGACGCCCCAGGCGCGAGGCTGGCCGGCCGGGGGTGCCGGCGGGCAGTCGGCGTTCCAGGTCGTCGCTGATTCGATCGACACGACCGGACACGCGCATGTGGCGGCGTTGTGGTTGCGGCCCGACGTGCCAGCAGGGCGGAGGCCCAGCAGGTGGACCGCAGCGGCGGTGGTGGGGGCTGCGTGATAGGTCAGCGCTCCCGAGGCGGCGACCCGCGATGCGTGGCGGCGCGCCGCTGCCACGCGGGTCGAGATGGTCGATGCGGTCATGTGCACGTGCTCCTTCGTTCGGCCAGCTCACTCGACTGCGAGCTGTGCTGACGTCAGAATGGAGCCCCGCGAGAGGGGAACTTTGATTTCGCGTACGACGCCGAGTGACGAAGAGAAGGAGCGCATCCGAGCTGCCTACTCGGCAGGAGAGGGCATCAAGCAGCTCGCGGAGGAGTGGCACCGCAAGACGGACACGATCCGGGCGATCCTCGTTGAGGGCGGCGTGACGATCAGGCCGCGAGGATGGAGAGTGGGTCGGAGTTGGACCCCCGACCGTCGGAGGGCGGCAGATCGGGCCAGGGCAGACCGCAAGCGCCGCCGCGGCCGAGCCGTGTGAGCTAGCCGCACCGTTGCGATGTCGGTTGCGGCCACCGCTTGGGCCGCAGTCAGGTGCCGGGGTCGGCCAGCCCGCGGTCCTCAGACGCGCTCATCACTGTCGCGCCAGCTTCGCGCCGGATGACCCCGTGTTTTACAGGATGTTGCGGACAGCCGAGAAGGACCGGTCGGTGAGTTCGCCGATCTCCCGGAGTGAACGCCCCGCGCTGTACTGATCGAGCACGAAGTGCTCGACGCGCGCCTGCACAGCCGGGTCGGGTCGCGGTCTGGCGGTGCCGGCGAACTCGGGTAGCGGCCTCAGCTGAGGCCGCGGTGGATAGGGCATTAGGGACCTTCGACGTAAGTGCCTGTTTGATGAGGGGTCTCAAACGCTGAGGTACTTCTTGATCTTCTTGCGCCAAGCCTTCACCTTGTCCAGCTCGGCCTGCAGCTCGCTTGGCTCAGGTGGGCTGTAGTTCAGCTCGGCGCTCTTGTCGTGGCGGGCCGCCCATTCGGAGCACTGGCCGTAGCTTCGCTGGAACTCGTCGTCGTCTTCCTGGCTGATCTGGACGAGCATCCGGAACGACATGGGCTTCACCTGCATGGTGCCGCGATCAAAGATGCGCCCTGCCACCTCGAGGGTGAGGATCCGCTCCCAGGTCATGGACAACCGGCCGGCCCAAAGACTGACGGCCTCGTCGTAGTCGTCGAAGTCCAAGTCGGCCCGCTCGCTGCGGATCTTGGTCAGGCGAGTCTCGAGCCACTTGAACCGATCGTCGATGTCCTTCAGGTCCCACGGGTGCCGGTCCTGGCAGATCCCTGGCGTCTTGGCTCCAGAGCGCTCCACCGACCGCGGCGTGAACGGCACACTGCCGTCCTGGCTGGCCCGCCGCAGCTCGGCTGCAAACGTTGAGTCATGGGTGAAGACGACCACCTGGCGATCGGCGGCCAACTG
This sequence comes from Modestobacter sp. VKM Ac-2978, assembly GCF_026968025.1. Lineage (NCBI taxonomy): Bacteria > Bacillati > Actinomycetota > Actinomycetes > Geodermatophilales > Geodermatophilaceae > Modestobacter > Modestobacter sp. VKM Ac-2978. The sequence continues at coordinate 328,254 of NZ_JAPVBP010000002.1, forward strand.
CACCAAGCGCTCGGCGACGTAGCGCCGACGGTTGGCATCGAGTGAGGAGATGGGGTCGTCGAAGACCAGCGCTGACTTCGTCGAATCGAAGTACGCCTCGGTGAAGAAGCCCGCGAGCCCGAGTGCTGTCTGCTCGCCTTCGCTCAAGACGGTGTCGAGCGCGACGTTGCGGGCTGAGCCCAAGAACGCGGGCCGATGAAGCAACTGACCCTTGCGACCGCCGGTGTCTCGGAGGGTCACACGGTCCAGGTGAAGGCGGTCCAGTTCGCGGGTGAAGCGGTCGCGGACCACGTCGGTTACGAACACACGGGCAAGTTCGGTGGATTTGCGAGTGATTCCGGAGGTGTCGGTTGCCCGTCGGGCAGCTTCGAGGCGCGACTGTTCGCGTCGCCGCGTCACCTCAGCAACGACGTTGTCGTACTCAGCTGAGAACTCGACGCTTGCCTGCAACTCGTCATGCTCGCGGGCAGCTCGATCGAGGCTGGCTGCGAATCCGCCGTCATCGATCCCAGCCGCTGACTCACGGTCCTGACGAGCCTTGCCGAGCAGCGTCTCCGCGACGCCGAGTCCGGGGGCCTTTCCCCAGTGTGTCCCCGCGGCTGATCGATCCCAGGTCTTCAGCAACTCGTGGCGCTGCGCGAAGGCGGCCAGGACCGTACGAGCCTCTGTGACGGAAGGATCGCCGAGGTCATCAAGCAGTTGCAGCGCTGCTTCGACGGTGCTCGGCAGCGGCTCCCGCGCGAGCGCGTTGTCGACGGCTTGACGCAAGTCGCCCTCGGCGGCCTGAGCGCGACGCGAGGTGTCGTCACGGACAAACGCCTCGAAGCGGCTCAGGCGCCCACGGGCAGGTTCATCGAGCTGCTGATGACACAGCACACACGTGTCGCCCTCGTCGGCTACTGGGAAGGCATGACCCGGATAGGCCTCAGCCTCAGAGAACGCCCTTGCTGCTTCCCACAGTGCTCGCCAGGTAGAGCTGCCTACGCCAGGGACTGGTTCTGCGCCGAAGCCACTCGATGACGCCACAGTGGCTGCTGCTCGCAGCTCTGCCGCGGTGGCCGCAAGGCTGTTCAGCCGATCCATGGCAGTTGTGCCGAGGGATCCGTCGAGTGCGCGGATGTGGTTGGCGACCGTCTCCCGCCTGGCGGCAGCGTCGGTGTAGCGCTTGCGCTCCAGCGCAGGGTCACTCGCCCGGAGTCGGACATGCTCCCGCTCAGCTTCGATGAGGCGCTCAGCGACGTCGGCTGGGAGGTTGGCGGCGCCCTCAAGCAGCGTGACGAGGTCGTCGATGGCCTGAGGCGATGTCGCAGCGCTGAGTCGGGCCAGCAGCTGGCCGGCTGTGGTGGTTGCCTTCAGGTGAGGCAACGCCTTAGTGGCTGCCGCGTTCTTACTGAGGCGACGCTCTACTTCGGTGCGCACCGCGTCGGACACGCCGATCAACTGGTCCATGAAGGCAAGGGCAGCCGGCCGGTAGGTCAGCTCCATGTCGCTCGTGACGTAGCTGTCCCCACAAGCCTCGTCGTAGAACGACACCTGGCGCAGCACGGCGCGGGAGCCACCGGGCCACGGGCAGGTGTCCTCGGCGTCGTCGACGGCGAAGTGGACTACCGCAGACGGGGAGCCCACGCCTTCGGCGAAGATGTCGGGCAGGACGTCCTCGCGGTGTCGAGCGCGCACTGCGGACTTGAGCAGACGGGCGTAGCCAGACTTGCCGCTGCCGTTCTCGCCGTAGACAACCGTGACGCCGGCCGGCGCGAAAGTCAGGTGCTGGTCACGCGCGAGCGCGTTCACGTCCTGGGTGTTGCTGATGCCGTGGATCGTGACGGTGTTCGTGCCGGTCGTCGCCGCGCCAGCCGGAACAGGCAGGGCCGGGGCCAGCGCTACTGGCGAGCCGTCCACCAAGTGGTCGGCGATGGAGGCCACGGTCTCATCCGAGATCACGGCCCCGGTCATCAGTGCTTGCAGTACTTGGGTGTTCCAGACCGGCCGGGTGGCTGCCCACGCGGTGATCTCGTCCTCGATGCTCAAAGCAGTCCTTCCCCCGTGCGTCTGACGCCCGCAGTCAAGCACCGTAGTGGGACGAACACGCTGTGCTTATGGGCCGGTGGTCACCGCGGGCGGACGCGAGTCCGGCCGACGACGCCCGTCGAGACTTGGCAATGACCGCCCGTCGGCGCGTGCGCCCGTTGCCAGGTGATCGGAAGTCAGTAGTCGCTCGCGTGGGGGCCGACGTATAGAGCCTCAGCGTCGGTGGCCTCGGCGATGGCCGTCCTGACGCTTTCCTTGGTCAGGTCCAGCACGCGGAGAGTGTCCTGGAGCTTCGTGACTCCCTCGATGCGCTGGAATGCCCCGTCGAAGTTGGCGGCGAAGGCAGCCAGTCCCCGCAGCTTCGGGAGCGCGTCTCCGAGGTGGTGGCTGTGCGGGTCGACGAGGCTGGCGCGAATCTCACCCGAGGAGGTTTCGCTGAAGAAGACAAAGTCCGGCCGCAGCGACTTCCATGCCCCCTTGCCGTCACGGAAGGAGATGGCTAGAGACTCTTCGGCCGCTCGAGGGGGGTTGCGGTACCAGGCAAGGCTGCCCTTGCGGCCGAGCTCCTCGTCGACGACGTCGATCTCCCAGCCGTTGAGGCTGCCCACGGGGAACGTGCCATCCTCGGCGCAGAGCAGGTGCTTCGGCCGAGTCGGAAGCGCCGTCTCGTTGCCGTCTGCGCCCCGTTCCTTCGTGTCTTCCTGGCGCACCTTGGGCCGAGTGAGGAAGACCTGCTGCGGCTCCGTCGACATGGCTCGCAGCTCGTTGTAGAGCGCTTGTCGTTCGTCCGTGAGGCTCTTGATGTCGACGCGGTAACTGGCAAGCCATGAAGCCGTGAGCTTCTCGGCCTCCTCTTCCAAGGCCTGCTTGATCTCCGGCACGAGGGCGAGTGCTGCGATCCGCACGTGGGCGTCTCGCAGGGCGTCATCGTCGTCGCCGGCGAGGTGCTCCGCGTAGGTGCGGGCGATGTCGGCGCTGAACGCGCGCTCGGCTGCGCGGTAGGCGTCGGCGATCACACGGTCGTCAGCGACTTCAGAGAAGGCGCTGTAGTCAACCGTTCCGCCAAGGTGGCCATGGACCGTTTCGCCTTCGACGGTTTCGACGTCTGTGGTGGCGGCTTCCACCTCGGGCTTGTAACGAACGGCGAGGCCGTCCAAGACAGCGTGCAGTTGCTTGTGCGCGGTCTTGCCAGCGTCGGGAAGCAGCTCATCATCGGCGAGCGCCTGGGCGAGGGCAGTGAGGCGCTTGATTGGCTTGGCGCCTCGCTTCGGGAGCGACTGGCTAGGCAGTGCGTCGAAGCACTCCCAGATCTCTTCGCGCAGATCGGGGTTGGGCTTCATCTCGACGGGGTCGAAGAGGACGCGGCGCCCAGCACCGCCGCCGCTGCCCCCGTCACCGTCATCACCGTCGCTGCTGTTCATCAAGGTCTTGGCCACTGAGGTGGCGGTCTTGCGATCGAAGAAGGGCAGCAGGCATTCGACGGAGTTCAGTCGCTCGTCTCCGGGGATGCGTCGCGCCAGCGGCGTACGCACCATGCGGCCCAGAAGCTGAGTGATGTGGGTCTTGTCTTGAGCCGGCCGGAAGGAGACGAGTACCTCAGCACGAGGGCAGTCCCAGCCAGTGGAGATTGCGTCCTTGGCCAGCAACACGCGCACGTGCTTGGCGTCCTGGACTCGCTCTGGCGCGATGTGAGGCACGGTCCACGGGCCCAGCTGCATTGTGACGTGGTCGCCGAAGACGTGTGCGACGGCGCCGGCGGGGAGGTCGTCCCACTCGCCGTAGATGGTGTCCAGCGCTCGCTGCAGGGTCTCGTTCGACGGCGTGTTGGGGGACTGGAGCACCAGCAGCGGAACCACTGGCTCCGTCTCTCCCTGCTCTGCTGCGTACTTGGCCCATGCGTCGGTCGAGTCGATGATCTTGCGCGTCGCACGCGTGAGCAAGACCGTGTCAAACCGGCCAGCCTCGGCGGGGATGTCGAGGATGATGTCGTCTTTGAGCAGCCCGGACTGCTGGACCAAGGCGGAGTCAACCTGGACGCCAGGCAGCGTCGTGCGCCCCTCGACGCCCTTCATGGCTGTGTCGAAGCGCTCGACGGTTGCGCTGATGCCCCAAACGACCGGAAGCGGTGGCACGTCGCCATGGCCGTTGATGAGGCGTTGGACGATCGAGAACTTCTCTCGCTCGTTCGTCGCCCCCATGCCGCGATGTGCCTCGTCGAGGACCAGGTACAACGTGAGGTTCGGGTCTTCGATGGTGTTGGTGATCGTGTCCCAGATCGTGTGTGCGCGGAGGTCGGGACGCACCGCGGTCCTCATGCTCGGCAGGCGACGCGCGTCCTCGTCGTCGTCATGGCCTCGGACGAGGAGAGACTTCTTGCCGAGCTTCTGGGTGTTGAGGAAGTACACCTTGCCCGGATCGAACTTCTCGGCGTTGAAGGTCGGCTGGACCACGACCAGGTTGGAGTGGCCGATACGGTCCGATGCCTCGAGCAGACGAAAGCGGGTCTGCTCGTTGAGTGATGGGTCGTCGGAGAACCACAGGACCACCGCGCCCGGGTCGGGCTCGAAGTCAAAGCTGTCGCTCCCGGCGAAGAGCGCCTCAATGACCGCGGCTGCCATGACAGTCTTGCCGGCGCCGGTGACTGCGGTGAGCGAGAACGCGGTGCGGTCGCCCTCGAGGTGGAAGTAGCGACGTGCCTTGCGCAGGTTGCCGAGGACGTCGGTGACGGCGTCGGACTGGTAGTCCTTCAGCGTGTACTTCATGACTACAACTCCCGGCCAGTGTTGATCTCGAAATTGGCCAAGTACGACTCGTAGAGCCGGACTGGTTCGACCCGGCCAGGTAGGTCGGCGCAGATCATCTGGAAACGCCGGTCGTCGTTCGTGACGATGAAGGCCATGCGCACTGTGGCGCTCTCTGCGATCGCGGCGACGAACTTCGCAGCGTGGTCGAGGTCGACAATCAGGCCGTAGGTGTCGACCACTTGCCAACCGTCGGACGGCAGGGTGTCGATCCGCCGTCCTTCTGAGCCGGCCCGCAACCAAAGCAGCGGCGCCACGGACGTATAGGCCCGGTTGTGACTCACGCTCAACGGCGCCTGATAGGTGAGCGTGAAGAACTCGATGTTCTCTTCGAGGCCATCGCTCATTGGGAACTCATCGGTGAACTTGTAGTCGCCGTCGATTGGCTCGCCACCTGGCCGGCGTCCAGTGATTGCCGCTCTCAGTCGTGGCTTGGTAACGAACTCGCAGATTCCATGCTTTTCCCATTCTGGCTCGCCCGGCCGCAGTCCTTGGCGGAGAAGCGCTTGTTGCTCGTCAGCCGACACCTCGTTGTTGGTGACGCTGATAGAGGTCCGACGACCGTCGTCCTGCCGATTCAACCTCATCACCGCGTGTGCAGTTGTGCCCGAACCTGCGAAGAAGTCACACACCACAGCATCTGGCTTGTTGGCCACGAAGAATCGGAGAGCGTCTTCCACTGCGTAAAGCGATTTTGGGAAGGGGAAAAGGCGACCGGGGAGCAGTCGAGCGACGAGGGCCGACCCGTGGTCTCGCGCAAAGTGGCTCGTCTTGTTCCATACCGTGCGGGGAACGACGGACTTCGCGCGATCTCCAAGCGCGAGTTCAAGAGCGCCTTCGGCGCTTCGACCCGTCACCTCGAAAGTTCCGTTGGCGATGTTTTCTACCGTTCCGGGCTGGAGGTAGGTGACCGGGCGAAGTCCCGTGACAGGGTCGCGCTTGCCGAGACGGGCTGTGCCATTCTCGAAGTACCGCCGCATCACATCGGCCGAGAATCGCCAGCGATTCTCGCGCCCGTCATTAGCTAGCGGCCAGATAGCCAGCTCACCTTCAGCCATCGGGACCTCGTGCCGCGGAACACCATGCGGCACGGGGTCGCCGACCCGAATGAACTTGCCCGAAGCTGCATCGATGACGACCGGATAGAAACTCGCCTTTCCTGACTTTTTGTCTTCTCGACCGGAGCCGCCCCCGCGCCGGACCGCGGTGAACCACACAGTGGGCATGGAAGACGATGTGTCGTCATCTCCGAGCATGGTTGAGGTCCAGGGAACCGCTCCTCCTTGGCCGAGGAACACGAAAAAGACGTACTCGTCGACGCGCGAGAAACGACTAGCTCTCGGCGTGCCAGCTCGATTGATGACGTCGCTCACCATTTGTACGTCAGCTTCTGGGAAGACCTGGTCCAGCAGTAACCCGAGTCGTAGATACTCTTTTTCATCGATCGTGACGATGAGGACCGAGTCGTCGGGATTCAGCAGCTCCTTCGCCAGCTTGAGCCGCCGTTCCATGAAGGCCAGCCACTTGGAGTGTCGGTAGAGGTCCTCGCCGTCGACGTAGTCGTTGTTGTACTTCCAGTCCTTTGCGCCCGTGTTGTACGGAGGGTCGATGTAGATGCAGTCGACCGAGCTGCGGTGGGTGTAGAGCAAAGTCTGGAGAGCATGAAAGTTCTCGGCGTTGATAACCGTGTGGAAGGGCTTGTCGCCACCCTGCTCGACGCGGCCGGTGCTGCGCAGTCCCGGATAGATCGGATCACGGAACTCGGCGACAACGACCAGGTTCTCGGCCTCTACAACCTGGGTCTCGGGCTCCTCGACGCCGCGAAGCTCCAGGTGGGCTACCCGGACCCCGTCGATCGTTTCCATCTTCGTGACGCGCCAGAGGCGGTGGTCGCCGCGCTGGGTGCTGCCACGCTCGGGCAGCACTCGCACCTTGTCGCCCTTGCGGATGGCACGTTGAGGCAGCTGAACAGCTTCGGGCTGGTGGGGCTCGAAGTTCAGACCGAAGGCGCGTCGCGACGACAGGACCTTCACCTCGGCTGCGAGGTCGGCCGCGAGTTGGGCGTCCTTGCTCTTGAGCTCGTGCAGCAGCTCCGTAAGCCTGGACATCAGGCGCCACCGGGAGAGCGCACGTACGTTTTCGGTCGAGCGTGCTCGATGCAGCCCTCGCACTTCGGCGTCAAACCGTGTTCCTCCCCCGTAGCGACGGCAGATCGCCGCCGAGCAGCGGCCCGTCTGTCGGCCCCGCTGCGGCCACGGATCCTAATCCGTCAGCTACGCGGCGAAGTCTCAGGGGAGCAGACCGTTAACGCCTGTGGCCACTGTGGTGTCGATGAACCCGCGGGACGTTTGGGCGCGAGAGTCCGGGGGCCGGCGGAGCTGTTGTGAACGTGCTGCTAGGGGGCCAGGTCGCTCGGCGCCCATCAAGACCTGTGTCAACATCGCCCATGACGTCGAGCTGGGAGCACTGGCTGGGCCACGCACGCGCTGGCCGGGATGCCTACTGGGCCAACATCACGCCAGAGCAGCGGGCGGATCGAAATCGCAAGAGCGCCGAAACCCGGGCGCGCAACCAGAAGATCTACGCCGAGATGCGCGCAGCTGCAGCTCAAGAGGAAGCGCGGCGTTCGCGTCGTCGGGAACAACAGCGCATACGTCGAAACGGCGGGTCCGCCCGCCCGTCTTCCGCCCAGCGCCAGGATCCGGTGGCGTTGTCTACCGCTGGGATCCGGTGCCCAGGAAGTACCTACAGCGACGTGGCGAGCGCTTCTGGCCCTACGTCGACCAGTCGGCAGGGCACGAGTCTTGTTGGCCCTGGCATGGCGCCCAGCGCTTCGACAGCGGTACGGGCAAGCGCACTGGCGTGGTCAGCCCATCCCGGCGCATCGGGTGGCGTGGACCGCTCTCCAGCGGACTTGACATCCCGTACGACCTGGTTGTGGATCACCGCTGTTGCTGCACTTGGTGCCAGAACCCTGATCACCTTGAACCCATCACCCGGGCGGAGAACAATCGCCGTCGCTACCAGCGCCCGGCCGAAGCAACCAGGCTGCGCACGTCGTTCGACAGTCCCTTCGAGGACCGGTGGTATCCCTTCGGGCGACGGCTCTACGACGAAGCCGGCAACCGGCTACCTGACGTCGAGGGCCGCGCGCTGGACGGTCTCAGCACCTGACAGCGGTCGGTTCTTGTTGGCAGGGGCGTGGCATCCTCCCCGTCACTCATCGGCGTCTCGGACCCGCTTCGCGTCGTAGTACAGACACTCGCCGGTCTCCGGGAAGTGGATCCCCAGGCAGTAGATGGCCGGCGACATCCCGAAGTTCTTCCCCGGTACGACGACGACACCGACGTCGTCGCGGTTAGGGACGCGCACGCGGCGCGGCTCGGGCGTTCCGCCGTAGGTCGTGGTCCTCACAGACATGTCCATGCTCCAAGCCTGGCAGCAGAGTGTGACATCCCGGCAACAGACCCGTGTCGAGGTGTCAGTGCTGGTCGCTAGCGTCGTGGCCATGAAGGTCTTCATCTCGTCGGTCACCTACGCACTCAAGGCCGAGCGTGATGCTTTGGCTGCTCAGCTGAAGGTGGTTGCGCCCTACGAGCCTGTGCGCTTCGAAGACTTCACCGCTCAGGGGCGCTCGTCGCGGGAGGCCTGTCTCGCCGGAGTCGAAGCATGCGACGTCTACGTGCTGCTGCTCGGCCCGCGCTACGGCGACCCCCTCCCCGACACGGGCAAGGCCCCCACGGAGGAGGAGTTTGAGCACGCGCGGCGTCTGGGGAAGGAGATCTTGGCCTTCGTCAAGGACATCGATGAGGAGGACGAGCCGCGCCAGGCGGAGTTCAAGGCCCGCGTGCAGTCCTACGTCAACGGCTACTTCCGAGACAGCTTTGTCGACCCACTGAGCCTGAACCTGGCAGTGACGGCGGCACTGGCAGGAGTGACGCTCGGCCCTGCTGCACTTGAGTGGTCAACGTTGCCTGCACCCGCCGAGATCGTCTGGCGTTGGAAGGTTCCGGCCGTTCGCCACGCAGGCCTCTATGCCCCGGTGCTAGACGTCCATCTCGTGCCGGTGAGCGCTCAGCCGTTGCGAGCAACGCAGCTGCAAGGGCTGCCCACACTGTTGACCCGCTCCGCCCGCGACGCGGGGTTCTTCGCCGAAACTGACGCGGTTCAGGCGTCGAGCGACCCAGCAGTGGCTTGGTCGTGGGTGCCAAATCAGCACGGGGGAGGGGCTGGCTTCCTCAGCGATCGACAGGAGCACACCTACCGGGGACTGCTGGCGCATCGGAGCGGACAGGTCACGGTTTTTGAGGCGCTCCCGACCGACTCGATGGGCGCCTTGGTGAACCGAGAGGAACTTCAGCGGAGGCTGGCGCGCCTGATGGTCCTGGCGGCTGGGGCCGTGCCGCCCGGGACTGACACTGTGGCGCCGGCGGCGTCACTGTCTCCGCTCGACCGGCTATTTGAAGGTGATCCGGCCAAGGTCGGCGGTCGTCATCAGGGCATCATGCGGATGACCACGGGCGCAGCTTCGGTGATGAATCCAACCGCCACCGTATCCCTCCGTGCCGTCATGGATCACAGCGGCGATGTCGCGGCCGAGCTAGCAGCTGAACTACTCGACGGGATGCGCCAGGCGCGATAGCCGCGGGCTCGGCCACTGCAGATGGATCTTCCTCCACTGGCGGTCAGCCGAACGGTCCCCCGGTCAGGGCCGGCTTCGTGTCAATGTCGGGCGGTCTCTCTGGCCTCGCTTTGCCTTTGGCGGGGAACGGGAGCGCTTGGCCGAGCCGGACGGGTCCGCGCCGGTGGTTGATTGTCTCGGTTAGGCATCGTTTACTCATCGAAAACGTCTTGAGACGAGCTCATGTCACCGACGCCGGCAAACATAAGCCCCGCAGTTCAGCGCGATGTGCCACCAACTGCCAATAATGATCAACTAGCCCAACATCAAATCGCAGGGTTATAGGTTCAAGTCCTATCGGGGGAGCCACCCAGGCCTCTGGCCGGCGGAGACGCCGGTCGGGGGACTTTTTGTTGCCCTGACCGGGCCCGCCCAGGCGCATGGTGTCGGAGCCCGTCCACCGTCGCCGCTGGGCAGCAGCTCATGACGGGCCCCCCGTCCCTGGAACGCCTACGCTCGCGGCATGGCGTCCAACCGCAAGCCGTTGGACGACCTCCGCGAGACCGTCGGTCGGCTGGGCGAGCAGCTCCCGCGGCCCGGTCTCCGCGGCGTGGACGACCTGATGAACGACCTCTTCGGCGGCCGCCCCGGCCCGGCCCGACCCCTGCCGGTGATCCAGGCGGAACTCGACGGGCTCATCGGGCTGGTCGCGGTGAAGGAGCAGGTGCAGGCGCTCGTCGCCTTCCTGCAGGTGCAGGCCCGCCGCAAGGCGCACGGCCTGCCCGAGGCGGCGACGTCCCAGCACCTGGTGTTCCTCGGAAACCCGGGCACAGGCAAGACCACGGTGGCGCGGCTGCTGGCAGAGATGTACCGGGCGGTCGGCTTGCTGCAGAAGGGCCACCTGGTGGAGGTCGACCGGGCCGCTCTGGTCGGGCAGTACGTCGGAGCGACCGCGATCAAGACCGACCGCGTGATCCGCCGGGCACTCGACGGGGTCCTCTTCATCGACGAGGCGTACTCGCTGTCCCCGGAGGGCGACGGCCGGCTGGACTTCGGGCCGGAGGCGATCGAGGTCCTGCTCAAGCGCATGGAGGACCACCGCCACCGCCTGGTGGTGATCGTGGCCGGCTATCCCCGGCTGATGGAGCAGTTCCTGCTCTCGAACCCCGGCCTCCGCTCACGGTTCGCCCGCGAGATCGAGTTCCCCGACTACTCGACGGACGAGCTCGAAGCGATCTTCACCAACGTCCTGGCCCAGCACGAGTACGTGCTGGAGGCTGGCGCCGAGGTGACCCTCCGCCGCACCCTTGGCGGCCTCACCTCGGATCAGGAGTCAGGTAACGCCCGCTTCGCTCGCACGCTGTTCGAGCAGGCGCTCAACCGCCAGGCGCTGCGGCTGACGCGCAACGCGGGCCGGAGTGTGGATGCGCTCGACCGTGCCGACGTGTCGACGCTCACCGCGAGCGACATCACCGAGGCTGCGCACACGCTGGGCGAGTAGTCGACGCGCGAAGCCTGAGCGCATCGGTGCCGGTGCCCCGCGCGCGGCCCCAGCGGGAGCCGGCGTCAGGCTGGTGACCGTGATCGACGAGCCCGGCCCGCCCGCCGCCCTGCCGGTGGACTCCTGCGTCCGGGTCCGCGGCGCACGCGAGCACAACCTGCGCAACGTCGACGTCGAGGTGCCTCGGGACGCGATGGTCGTCTTCACCGGCGTCTCCGGCTCCGGGAAGTCGTCGCTGGCGTTCGGCACGATCTACGCGGAGGCGCAGCGCCGGTACTTCGAGTCCGTCGCCCCGTACGCCCGCCGGCTCATCCAGCAGGTCGGCGCTCCGGCCGTCGACGAGATCACCGGGCTGCCGCCCGCCGTGGCGTTGCAGCAGAGCCGGGGCGCGCCCAGCAGCCGCTCCACCGTCGGCACCGTGACGACGCTGTCCAACTCGCTGCGCATGCTGTTCTCCCGCGCGGGCACGTACCCGCCCGGGACGACCGAGCGGTTGGACTCCGACGCCTTCTCGCCGAACACGTCCGCGGGGGCCTGCCGCGAGTGCTCGGGCCTCGGCCGGGTCCACCTGGTCACCGAGGACTCCCTCGTGCCCGACCCGTCGCTGAGCATCCGGGACGGCGCGATCGCTTCCTGGCCGGGCGCCTGGCACGGCAAGAACCTGCGCGACATCTTGGTCGAGCTCGGGCACGACATCGACCGGCCGTGGCGGGACCTGCCGCAGGCCGAGCGTGACTGGATCCTGTTCACCGACGAGCAGCCCGAGGTCACCGTGCACCCGGTCCGCGGGGTGGGCCAGGTGCAGCGGAACTACCAGGGCAGGTACACCGGTGCGCGGGCCCTGGTGCTGCACACCCTGGCGAACTCCAAGAGCCCCACCTTGCGCCAGCGGGTGCTGCGCTACGTCCGCACCTCGCCCTGCCCCGTGTGCGGCGGCAGCCGGCTCCGGCCCGAGTCGCTGGCCGTCACCTTCGCCGGCAAGAGCATCGCCGAGCTGGCCGGGCTGCCACTGTCCGCGCTGGTCGAGACGTTCCGGGCGGCCGCCCAGGCGCCCGGCACCACCGCTGCATGGGCGGCGGCGGACTCGGGCGAGACCACCGACGTCGCGGTGCGCATCGCCGCCGACCTCGTCGCCCGGATCGAAGTGCTCACCCGTCTGGGCCTGGGCTACCTCAGCCTGGACCGGACCACACCGACGCTCTCCCCGGGCGAGCTGCAGCGGCTGCGTATCGCCACCCAGCTGCGGTCCGGCCTGTTCGGCGTGGTCTACGTGCTGGACGAGCCGTCGGCGGGGCTGCACCCGGCCGACGCCGAACCGCTGCTGGAGGTGCTCGACCAGCTCACCGCGGCCGGCAACTCGTTGTTCGTGATCGAGCACGACATGGGGCTGGCCCGCAGGGCGGACTGGATCGTCGACGTGGGCCCGCATGCCGGTGAGCGGGGCGGCCGGGTGCTGTACGGCGGTCCGGTCGCCGGCCTGGCCGAGGTCGAGGAGTCGGTGACCCGGCGCTTCCTTTTCGATCGGGGACCCGTGCCGAGCCGGCCGCGGCGGCAGCCCTCCGGACAGCTGCGGCTGCGCGGCATCGACCGGCACAACCTGCGCGACGTGGACGCCGACGTCCCGCTGGGCGTCTTCACCGCGGTCACCGGCGTCTCCGGCTCGGGCAAGTCCACCCTCGTCAGCCAGGTGCTCACCGACGTCGTCGCCCGGCGGGTCGGCTCACCTGCGACGTCTCCGGCCGACCCCGACGACCCTGCCGCCGACTCCGACGACGACGTCCAGGACACCGACGGGACGGCGATGCAGGCCGAGGGGCTGGACGCCGTCGACCGGCTGGTACGGGTCGACCAGAAGCCCATCGGGCGCACGCCGCGGTCGAACCTGGCCACCTACACCGGGCTCTTCGACGCGGTGCGCAAGCTGTTCGCCGGCACCGACGAGGCGCGGGCACGCGGCTACAGCGCCGGGCGGTTCTCCTTCAACGTGGCCGAGGGGCGCTGCCCGACCTGCCAGGGCGAGGGGTTCGTCACCGTCGAGCTGCTGTTCCTGCCCAGCACCTACTCGCCCTGCCCGACCTGCTCCGGCGCGCGGTACGACCCGGAGACGCTGCAGGTGACCCACCGCGGCAAGAACATCGCCGAGGTGCTCGACCTGACCGTCGAGGCGGCGGCGGACTTCCTCGCCGACCTGCCCTCGGTGGCCACCAGCCTGCGGGTGCTGCAGGAGGTGGGCCTGGGCTACCTGCGCCTCGGCCAGCCGGCGACGGAGCTGTCCGGTGGTGAGGCGCAGCGGGTGAAGCTGGCCAGCGAGCTGCAGCGGGCCCTCCGCGGGCACACCCTCTACGTCCTGGACGAGCCGACCACCGGGCTGCACCCCGCCGACGTGGAGCTGCTGGTGCGCCACCTGCACCAGCTCGTCGACGCCGGCAACACCGTGGTGGTGGTCGAGCACGACATGGACGTCGTCGCGGGCGCCGACTGGGTCATCGACCTGGGCCCCGGGGCGGGCGACCAGGGCGGTCGCATCGTTGCCGCCGGTCCGCCCGAGCTGGTGGCCGTTGCGGCGGACAGCCGGACGGCCCGCTTCCTGGCTCCCCGGCTGCCGGCGTCCTGACCCCCGCCGTCAGCTCCTCGTCGTGCGGGCCACGACCGTCCTGGCGACTCGCGGGTCAAGATGCTCGCAGCTTGCCCGCACAGGGCCACTCGGATGACGACCAGCGACGCATTGCATCCCCGCGGGCTGCGTGCACTCCATCGTGTCCCGATTAGCATTCACGTGACATGTCGTCAATCCGGCAAATGGCCAATCAGAGCATCTACGCAGGTCACGCGCACGATCGTCATTGTCGAGGCGTGTCGCCGTCGCAGTTCCAAGATTCCCGATAGGGGTCTTTCGGGGCTGATGGGTGCGCTGTTAGCGTCAGCGCACCGGCTGGGTGTTCACCCGCCGATTCCTGGGCACAAAGGAGTGCTGGAATGAAGCGATCAGCTTCCCGGGTTGGCGTACTTCTCACCGGCGCCGTGACCGCCGCCCTGGTCGTCCCGGGCGCCATGGCCTCGCCGCCCGAACCCGAGTCCACCGTGTCGGGTGCCGAAGCGGCTGGTCGAGGCCACCACGGGCCGGGGAGGACGTCGTGGGTGGGCAGTTGGGCCGCCGCGATGACCCCGGCCGGTGCGGCGGACACCGTCTCCGGTCAGGGCTTCACCGACACGACGCTGCGCCAGGTCGCGCACCTGTCCGTGGGTGGCGACAGCGTGCGCATCCGGATCAGCAACGACTACGGCACGACCCCCCTGGTGGTCGGCCAGGTCACCGTCGGTCCCGGTGCGGCGGGCGCTGCGGTCGCCCCGCAGCAGTTGCAGACGGTCACCTTCGAAGGCAGCCCGTCGGTGACCATCCCGGCCGGTGCCGAGTGGGTCTCCGACCCGGTGCCGCTCGACGTGGCCGATGACTCCGATCTGGTGGTCAGCATGTACCTGCCGGGCCCGACCGGGCCGGCGACCGTGCACTCGTTGGGCCAGGCGACGTCCTACCAGGCGAGTGGGGATGCGACGTCCTCGGCCACTGAGGCATTCGCGCCGCTCGACACCTCGCGGTACTTCCTGGAGGGGGTGGACGTCACCACTGTTGCCCGGGGCTCGGTGGTGTTCTTCGGAGACTCCATCACCGACGGTTACGCCTCCAGCATCGATGAGAACCTGCGCTACCCGGACCAGGTCGCCGACCGCCTGCTGGATCGACCGGATCGGCGCGAGTGTGGGGTGCTCAACGCCGGGATCAGCGGCAACCGAGTCCTCACCGATGCCGGTACGGCCGGTGTCTCGGCGTTGGCGAGGTTCGAGGACGACGTGATCGACCAGACGGCGGTCCGCAGCGTGGTGCTGCTGGAGGGCATCAACGACATCGGCAGGACCGCAGGCGCGCTGGAACCCGAGGAGCTCATCGCGGTGTACCAGCAGTTCATCGAGCGGGCGCACGACCACGGGATCCGCGTCATCGGCGCAACCATCACCCCCTACGAAGGTGCTGGTTACTACTCCGAGGACGGGGAGGCCGACCGTCAAGCCGTCAACGAGTGGATCCGCACCTCGGGTGAGTTCGATGACGTCGTGGACTTCGACGCCGCCGTCCGCGACCCCCAGAACCCGAGCCAGATCCGGCCCGACTTCGACCCGGGCGACCACCTGCACCCCAACGACGCGGGTTACGCGGCGATGGCAGCCACCGTCGACCTGAAGGAGATCTGCAGCCGCTGAGCACACACCGGTCCGCTCCCGTCGCGGACCACGGGTCAGCACACCGCCTCATCGCGCCACGGCGCGGTGAGGCGGTGTGCATCCCGCCCCGCACGTCACGGCGGGCGAGGGGCCGGAGTAGTGCCACGGAGACGGGCGTGGCCCCCGGGGCGGACGCAGGAGCCGTACCGGGAGGACGACGGTGCTCGACGGCACATTGTGGTGCGTGACACAGTTCGGCCGAGTCGCTGCGACGAACGACCACGCGGCCGGCTGCCGTCCGCATCAGAGAGGAACTCGATGACCCTGTCGACACCGCAGGCCTCGACCCCTGCTGAGCCCGCCGTCACCACCGACGTCCTGGTCGTCGGCTCCGGCCCGGCCGGGGCGGCCGCGGCGCTGCTCCTCGCGACCTACGGGACGTCGACGCTGCTGGTCACCAAGTACGGCCGGTTGTCCGACACCCCCCGCGCGCACATCACCAACCAGCGCACGATGGAGGTGATGCGGGACATGGGCCTGGAGGAGCGGCTCATGCGCGAGGCGACGCCCTGGGACCACATGGGCAACACGACCTTCTGCACCAGCCTCGCGGGGGAGGAGCTCGGCCGGATCCCCTCCTGGGGCACCGACACGGTGCGGCACGCCGACTACGAGCTGCAGAGCCCGTGCGCGATGGTGGACGCCCCGCAGACGATCACCGAGCCGATCCTGGTCCAGGCCGCGCAGGAGCGCGGGGCGCAGGTCCGGTTCGACACCAGCTACGTCTCGCACGTCCAGGACGACGACGGCGTCACGACGACGCTGCAGGACCGGCTGACCGGCACGCAGTACACGGTCCGCTCCAGGTACCTGATCGGCGCCGACGGTGCGCGCAGCCAGGTGGCCGCGGACCTCGACCTGCCCTTCGAGGGGCCGGGCGCCGTGGGCGGTGCGCTGAGCATCGTCTTCGAGGCGGACCTCTCCCGGTTCGTGGCCCACCGGCCCTCGGTCCTCTACTGGATGCTGCAGCCGGGTGCCGAGCGCGAGGGCGTCGGGCTGGGTGTGCTCCGCATGATCAAGCCCTGGAACGAGTGGATGCTCATGTGGGGCTACGAGGTCGCCGGCGGCCCGCCCGACCTCAGCGACGACGTCGTCCGGGACCTCGCCGTCGCCCTGGTCGGCAGCGACGACTTCGAGATGCGGGTGAAGTCGCGCTCCCCGTGGACGGTGAACCACCACTTCGCCACCACGATCGCCCGCGGGCGGGTCTTCTGCGCCGGCGATGCCATCCACCGGCACCCGCCGACCAACGGCCTGGGCTCCAACACCTCGATCCAGGACGCCTACAACCTGGCGTGGAAGCTCGCCCACGTGGTGGCCGGGGCCGCAGACCCGTCCCTGCTGGACAGCTACGACGCCGAACGGGCGCCGATCGCCCGACAGGTCGTGGAACGGGCCAACCAGAGCATCGCGGACACCGGGAGGATCCTCAGCGCGCTGGACCTGGAGCACACCGAGGCGGAGGCGCTGGAGCGGCAGCTCGCGCTGTGGAAGGCGCCGGGCCCGGAGGGGGAGAAGATCCGCACCGCTCTCCGAGAGGCCATCGCCTACAAGGCACACGAGTTCGACGCCCACGGGGTCGAGCACAACCAGCGCTACGCCAGCTCCGCGGTCGTCGGCGACGGGACGCCGATGCCGGAGTACCGCCGGGACCCGGTGCTCTACGCCCAGTCGACCACCTGGCCCGGCGCCAAGCTCCCGCACACCTGGGTGACGCGGGACGGGCACCGGGTGTCCACCCTCGACCTCGTCGGCCGCGGCCGGTTCAGCGTGGTGACCGGCATCGGCGGGGAGGCGTGGCTGGCGGCGGCCCGGAGCCTCGGCGAGGAGCTCGGCCTGTCGATCACCTCGGTGTCGATCGGACCGGGTCAGCCCGTCGAGGACCCCTACGGCACCTGGGCCGACCTACGGGAGATCGAGGACGGCGGCGTGCTGCTCGTCCGGCCGGACCTGTACGTCGCCGCCCGGCACGCGTCGTCCCCGGCGTCGGAGCAGGACGCGGCCGACTGGCTGTCCGGTGCCCTGCGCGCCGTGCTCGGACGCCAGGAGAGCTGACCGCAGGCACCGGGCCCGCTCGTCCGCAGGTGGAAGAGCCTGCGCACGGCCGGGACCGGTGCACGTGCCGTGTCAGGGTGCGACGGGCACCCGGGCCGGACCCGGGAGTGCGCCGAACAGCGGCGTGCGCCGGAGGTCCGCCGTCCGGGGCGGGAGGTGCACCCCGGCGATCATGCAGCGCACGGACCCGCCCGCCAGCTCGATGGTCGGCACGGCCACCGGCAGGAGCCGGGTCGTCGCCTCGATCCGCCGGCGCTGGTCTGCGGTGAGGCTGGCGGCGGCCCGCGCGGAGAGCGCCAGCACCGGTCCGTCGCGGCCGGTCAGCTCGATGGCGTTGCCGGCGAACTGGCGGACCTGGTGCTCGGAGAGATCGACGACGTCCCGGCCGGTCGCAGCCAGCCGGTCGGTCACCCGGGCTCGATCGGCGGCCGTGCTGATCAGCCCGAGCCCGACCAACGCCACCGCGCTGCCCACCGTCATCAGCACGTTGGTGTGGTAGACCGCCCGGCCCTCGGCGTCGGCCGTGTCGAACAGCACCGCCTCGTAGCCGAACGTCGCGCAGAACCGCTCCAGCGCCTCGGGGTGGGCCCGGTGGGAGCGGGAGACGTAGGCGATCCGCTCCTGGTGGTCGAGCACCATCGCCCCGGTCGACTCGAGGAACAGCCCGTCCCGCTCCATGCTGGAGAAGTCCACGACCTGGTCCACGCGGTACCGCTCCTGGAGCAGCTGGACGACGTCGGCTCGCCGCTCGCTGCGCCGGTTGACGGCGAACATCGGGTAGAGCGCCACCCGGCCGTCGGGGTGGGTCGACAGCCAGTTGTTCGGGAAGACGCTGTCCGGGCGGTCGTGCGCGTGGTCCTCGAAGAGGTGCACGACCACGCCCGCCGACTCCAGCGCCTCGGCCAGCCGGGTCACCTCGTCGCGGGCCTGCGCGGCGACGGCGGCGGGGTCGGGTCCGGTGGGCAGTGACTGGAAGGCGTTGTCGACCCGGGTCAGCTCGTTGGGCCGGAACCGGTGCGGGCGGATGAGCACGACGGCTCCGGGCGCCTGCACGGGCACTGCCATCAGGCTCCGACCGGGTCGACGGTGATCCGACGGGCGGCGGCCCAGCGGTGCGGGACGTCGACGAGCGAGGTCATCCGAGCCTTCCTGTCAGGGTTGATCTCCAGGCTAGGAACGTACGATGTGCACGCGCAACGAACATCCAGTCCGATTCTCGGCGGCCAGCTGAGCAGAAGTTGCGGCCCGATTAGGCTTTCTGCATGACCGCGTTGACCGAGCTCGACCGTCGACTGCTCGCTGTGCTGCGCGAGGACGGCCGTGCACCCGTCGCTGAGATCGCCCGCCGGCTCGGGATCTCCCGGGCGACGGTCACCAGCCGGATGGACCGCCTGGTCGCGCAGGGCGTCATCGTCGGCTTCACCGTGCGGGCGCGGGAGGATGCGGTCGCCGGTGAGGTGCGCGCGGTCACGCTGATCGAGGTGGAGGGTCGCTCGACGGATGCGGTGATCCGCCGGCTGCGGGGCTTCACCGAGATCGACGCGCTGCACTCCACCAACGGGGGCTGGGACCTCGTCGCGGAGGTCCGCACCCGTGACCTGATGGAGTTCGACCGGCTGCTCGGCCGCATCCGCTCGATCGACGGCGTCGTGAACAGCGAGACCAGCCTGCTGCTGTCCTCCGTGCTGCGCTGACCACTGGCCGGCCCCGCCCCGGCGCAGCCGGAACCAGGAGCCGGCTGCGACGGGGCGGGGCCGGTGCATCAGTCCTCGGTGAGCCAGACGGCGGTGTTCGGCGGCAGCGCGATGCTGCCGGCCGAGGCGTGCACCCGCGACGTCGAGGCGAGCAGCACCTCACCGCGGGCACGGACCAGCACCGTGGCCGAGCCCATGTTCACCACGCAGCGCACGGTCTCCTCGTCCCCGACACAGCGGACGGTGAGGACGTCGCCGTCCGTGCGGACCGTGGCGTCCCCGGAGCCCAGGGCCGGGTGCGCCGCGCGGAGGGCGAGTGCCCGCCGGTAGAGGGTCAGCATCGAGCCGCCGTCCCGGGTCTGAGCGGAGACGGCGTAACCGCTCCACTCGGCCGGGATCGGCAGCCACGGCTCGGCCGCGCCGTCCGGGGAGAAGCCGACACCGGCGGAGTCGTTCCACGGCATCGGCACTCGGCAGCCGTCCCGGCCGGCGCGCTCCCCGCCGCTGCGGAAGAAGATCGGGTCGGTCTTCGCCTCGTCCGGCACCACGGCCTGGGGCAGTCCCAGCTCGTCGCCGGCGTACAGGTACGCCGACCCGGGCAGCGCCAGCATCAGCAGGGCGGCGGCCCGGGCGCGGGCGGTGCCGAGGTCGCCGCCGCCGAAGCGGGTGACCTGCCGGTCCTTGTCGTGGTTGCCCAGCACCCAGGACACCGGGGCGCCCACCCGCCCGAAGGCGTCGAGCGCGGTCTGCACGCCGTCGGCGAAGGCGGCGGTGTCCCACGGCGACTTGAGCAGCCGGAAGGAGAAGGACTGGTGCATCTCGTCGGGCCGCGAGTACAGCGCGACCTCCTCGAGGTCGGCCAGGCAGACCTCGCCGACCAGCATGGTGTCGGGGTACTCGTCGCAGACCGACCGCCACCGGCGCCACACGTCGTGCACCTCGGGCTGGTTCCAGGTCATCGCCTGTTCCGGCCCGTGGCCGAAGAGGGTGGGGGAGTAGGCGCCCGGGTTGTCCCGGAGGTCGGCGTCCTTGAACAGGCCGTAGGCGACGTCGACGCGGAAGCCGCTGACCCCGCGGTCCAGCCAGAACCGCAGCGTCTTCTCGAAGTCGGCGGCGACCGCCGGGTCCCGCCAGTTCAGGTCGGGCTGCTCGGGGGCGAACAGGTGCAGGTACCACCGGCCGTCGGGGGTTCGCGACCAGGCCGGGCCGCCGAACAGCGAGCGCCAGTTGTTCGGCGGCTCCTCCGACGGCGGGGCGAAGTGGTAGCGGGCGGCCTCGGGGGAGTCCGGGTCGGCCAGCGCGCCCTGGAACCAGGGGTGCTGGTCGGAGGTGTGGTTGGGGACGACGTCCAGGACGACGCGCAGGCCGAGCTGGCGGGCGTCGGCGACCAGGGCCTCCAGGTCGGCGACGTCGCCGTAGTCCGGGTCGACCGCCCGGTAGTCACAGATGTCGTAGCCGCCGTCGGCCCCGCCGGAGGGGTAGTGCGGGTTGATCCAGAGGGCGTCGACGCCCAGCCAGGACAGGTAGGGCAACCGCGAGCGCAGCCCGGCCAGGTCACCGATCCCGTCGCCGTTGCTGTCGGCGAAGGAGCGCAGGTAGACCTGGTAGACCACGGCTGACCGCCACCAGGGCGACGGGGACCGCTGGGCCGCGACCTGCTGCTCGGTCGAGGTCCGCATCGTTGCGAGCCGACGTGACATGTCGCCATCATCGGCAGCCGACTGGCACGGCATGTGTTGCACGTCTCACGAATGAGTGATTCCGCGTTGGCTGATGTCGCCAAACCGCCCCCGGCGGTGGACGTGAGAAGGCTCGCCCGACGGCCGCCCGGCGGGCATCGCATGATTGGCCGGCTGTGGCGTGGGGCACAGTTGAGGCGTGGACAGCTACGCCGTCGGATTCGCCCGGCCGGATCGCCGATCCTGGGCCCAGCCGGTCGATCAGCCCAAGTCCTGGCACGCCGTCGAGGCGCACCGGCCAGCCGACGAGCTCGACGGGGAGGTGGAGCTCGCCGTGTGCGGGGCGATCGTGCAGATCTGGGGCGCGCAGCGGTGGGGGCGGATGAGCAGTGGCCGCGACACCTGCGCCGAGTGCCGGCGCCGCACCGCGCCCGCTCTCCGCCAGGTGGGCTGAGCCGGCCGGTCAGTCCGCCGGCACCAGGACCACCGCCTCGGCGTCACCGCCACAGTCGGTCTGTCGAGTGCCGACCGGTCGGTACTCCACCAGCAGGCGGTCGTGCAGGAGGACGGCGCCGCCGGTCCGCTCCGTCACCACGACGTCCACCTCGGGTGGGCGGAGCACGGTGGTGATCATCACCGACGAGTCTGCCGAACCCGTCGCCGGACCGTCCAGGAAGCCGCACTCCGCTGTGGCCGGGCAGCTGACGGTGACGAGCATGTCCACGGCGGACGCCGGGACCGGCTGCAGGCTGACGTAGATCGCTGCGGGGAACGTGGTCGAGGGGCACAGCGTCCCGCCGCACCCGCTGCACGCGGCTGCTGTCGCGCAGAGACAGGCAAGGGCGCACGCCCAGCCGGGACGCCGGTGCGCAGTCGTCGGCATGACGCTCTCCGGTCGACGGGGCTCCGAGCATGACGCCGTTGCGGCGTCCGCGGAACCGGGGAGCGCCCCCGGCAGGGGCAGGGCGGGGGCGCTCCCGTGGATCAGCAGGCGCTGACCGGCATCGCACCGGCGCAGGTGTCGTAGAAGTACGGCACGCTCGGCGCCGCCGGGGTGGCGGCGGTCGAGTCGCGGACGACCAGGACGACGGTCAGGACGAGGGCGGCGACGAGGGCCATGGCCACGGCGAGGACCAGCGCGAGGTGGGTGGCTGCCCAGGCGCTGCCCGGGACGTGTGCGATGGCGGACATGGGGGGTCCTTCCGGCCGCCGGGAGCGGCCACGGTGAGTGGGGCGGACGCTCCGGTCCGGAGGGACCGACGCACCACCAGGCTGGCGCCGGCGCCGGCGCAGCGATATGCGTCTTCAGGCGTATGTCGACGGCGCTCTCCCGGGCCTACCGTCGTCCGGACCGGCCCCGGTGCGGCCGCGAGGAGGGCCGATGACGACGAGCGAGCTGTACGCCGCTGATGTCGAGGCGCTGGTGGGCGTGCTGGACGACGCCCGCTCCGACGACCCCGGCCCGGCGATGCCCTGGGCGCTTCTCGAGGACCTGCAGCGGTTGGTCCCCTCCGACCTCGGAGTCAGCTTTCAGCACCACGAGCCGTCGGCGAGCAGGAGCCTGCTCGTCCAGGGCGTGGAGATCGGCGGGCAGCGGGCCGACATCGCGGGGCCGACCCCGGAGGAGCCCGACGACCCGTTCTGGCGCTACTGGTGGCAGGGGCTGTGCTCGTGGCCACAGCGCACCGGCGACCTGCGGCGCGTCATCCAGACCCGGGACTTCCTGCCGACCGAGCGTGACCGGCTGGCCGACCCGGTGTCGGAGCTCCTGCCGGAGCTCCGGGAGACCATGATCATCTCGCTGCCTGCCGCGCCGGGGGAGGCGCGGCGGGTCTGCTTCATGCGGCACGACGGGCCGTCGTTCACCGAGCGGGACCGACAGCTCGCCACGCTCCTCCGGCCACACCTGCAGGAGATCTGGCTCGACGCCGAGCGGCGTCGGGCCGGGGTGCCGAAGCTGACCGCGCGCGAGTGGGAGGTGCTCGCACTCGCTGCGGCCGGGATGCCCTACGCCGTCATCGCCGCCCAGCTGTTCATCTCCGTCGGCACCGTCCGCAAGCACATGGAGCACGTGCGGGAACGGCTGGGCGTGCACAGCATCCCGGCCGCCGCGGCCCGGGCGATGCCGCACGCACCCGGCCGCCTGCGGACTAGATCGACTGCGGGGTGTCCGCCGGCTTCTCCTGGGCGCGGGGGGTCCGGCGGCCGGTGATGGCCGAGATCCCGGTGATGTCCCGGCCCACGATGAGCGCCTGCACGTGGTCGGTGCCCTCGAACGTGTAGATCGCCTCGATGTCGGCGTGGTGACGGGCGATGTGGTGCTCGAGCAGGATGCCGTCACCGCCGAACAGGTCCCGGGCGTCGGCCACGATCGCCCGGGCCTTCTTGCAGTTGTTCATCTTCGCCATGGAGGCCATCGCCGCGGTCATCCGGCCCTCGTCGGCCAGCTTGCTCAACCGCCAGCTCAGCAGCCGCATGCTGGTGATCTCGGCCAGCATCCGGGCCAGCTTCTCCTGCACCAGCTGGTAGCCGGCGATCGGCTGGCCGAACTGCTCCCGCTGCATCGTGTGCTTCAGCGCCAGGTCGTAGGCGGCCTCGGCGATGCCCAGCGCGCGCCAGGCCACGGTGTACCGCGTGCGGTCCAGCACCACCGACACGTCCTTGAACGAGCGGCAGTTGGCCAGCTTGTTCTCTGCCGGCACCCGCACCTCGTCCAGGGTGATCTCGGCCTGCCACACCGCCCGCAGCGCGGTCTTGCCGGTCATCCGGGTCGCGGTCCAGCCGATCGACCCCTTGGGGACGACGTAGCCGCCGACCGCGCCCTCCTCGTCCCGGGCCCAGATGAGCACCAGGTCGGCGATCGTGCCGTTGCCGATCCACTTCTTGGCGCCGTTGAGCACCCACTCGTCGCCGTCCCGGCGGGCGCTGGTCTCCAGGGCGACGGCGTCCGAGCCGTGCGCGGGCTCGGTCAGGCCGAACGCGCCGATCAGCTCCATCTTGGCCATCGCCGGCAGCCAGCGCTCGCGCTGCTCCTCGTCGCCCAGCAGCTCGATCGACTGCATGGCCAGGAAGCTGTGCACCCCGTAGAAGGTGCCCAGGCTGCCGTCGGCGCGGGCCCACTCGGCGGCGACCAGCCCGGCGGCGACGGCGCTCATGCCGGGGGAGCCGTACCCGGCGACGGTGCCGCCGGCGATGCCCAGCTCGGCGATCTTCGGGATCAGCTCGAACGGGAACTCCGCCCGCTCCCAGTAGTCGTTGATGATCGGCGTGACCTCGCGCGTGCAGAAGTCGCGCACCCGGTCGCGCAGCTCGATCTCCTCCGGCTCCAGGAGGTCGTCGAGGGCGTAGAAGTCAGGGGAAGCGTCGTTGCTCACCGTTCCGAAGCTACTCGCGGGTGGCACTCGGTGCCGTGTGCTCAGCGCCGCTCCAGGGAGCCGCGCAGGAGGGCTGCCTGCCCAGCGTGCTGGAGGTCGTCGCCGACGACGCTGAGCAGCCGGACGCCGAGGGTCACCGGCGGGTCCCAGCGCTCGTCGACCACCCGGTCGAGGTCCGCGGCGGAGAGCGTGCGCAGGAACTCGGCGGTCCTGGCGTGTACGTCGGCGTGGTACCCGATCAGCAGCTGCGGGTCGCTGACCTGCGTCCGTCCGACGTCGGTGCTGCTGAAGCCGAAACCGATGGCCGTGGGGTCGAAGGGCAGGCCGAACCGGTCGGCCCAGCCGTTCGCGGTGTAGGCCTGCTCGACCCCGGCGACCTCGGACACGTGGTCGTCCTGCACCCGGGTCAGGTGCCACACCAGCCAGGCGATCGTGTTCGCCTCCGGGTCGACGCGGGCGTTCAGCAGCTCCGGGTCGGTCCCCTCGACCGCCCCGCGGACGGCCTCCTCGACGTTGTCGAACGCGGTCAGCAACAGGTCCCGGCTCTCCATGGTCGCCGGGCTACCCGAGCCCACGCTCGATCACTCGCCGGGCGGCTCGCTGGCCTCTTCGAGCTGTTCGACCTGCTCGGGGGTGGCCTGCTCCAGGGCGATGTCGCGGGGCTCGGGGAGGTCGTCGTCGGTCGGCGTCGTCATGTCGACACCCTGCCTGTCCCGCCCGGGGCCACGCTAGGTTGCCCCGAACACCCGTCCTGGCAGGAGTTCCGTGTTCTTCTTCTTCTCCCGGCTGTCCCGCGTCGTGGGCCCCCGCCTGCGCGGGTGGCGGCTGCCGCTCGTCGTCCTGCTGCTGGTGTTCCTGACCAGCTGGCCGGCGATGGCGCTGGTGGAGGGGACCGAGAGCGACATCGCGGCCCCGGGCAACTACTGGTGGTACTTCGTCGTCACCGCAGCCACCGTCGGCTACGGCGACTTCTTCCCCGCCACCGCTGCCGGCCACGTGGTCGGCAGCTACGTCATCGTCGGTGGCATCGTCACCCTGACGTTGCTGTTCACACGGCTGTCCGACTACCTCGCGTCGGTCCGCAGCAAGCGCCTGAAGGGTGTGGAGGAACTGGAGCTGACCGACCACGTCGTCGTGCTGGGGTACTTCCCGGGCCGAACCGAGCGGATCCTCGCCGAGCTCGCGGCCGAGGGGCGCAACCGGGTCGCGCTGTGCGTCTGGGAGGACGTGCCGGAGGACCCGTTGCCGGAGCGGACCGAGGTCTCCTTCGTCCGCGGCGACCTCAGCCACGTCGACGTCATGACCCGGGCCAACGTGGCGGCCGCCCGCGCGGTGGTGATCGACGGGCGGGACGACAACGAGACGCTGGCCATCGCGGTGGCGGTCCACCACGCCGGCCCGGACGTGCACAAGGTCGCCGCGCTGCGCGACCTGGACCGCCGGGACAACCTGCGCTACGTCGACCCCCGGATCGCCTGCGTGCAGTGGCACATGCCCTTCCTGATCACCGAGGAGGCGTTGGACCCCGGGCTCACCGAGGTCTACGGCGACCTCATGAGCAGCCACGGCCACGGCAACACCTACTCCGTCCAGCTGCCCTCCGGGCACCGGCTGGGCACCTTCGGCGACTGTCAGGTGCGCTTCGGTCAGGCCTTCGGGGCGACGGTGCTGGCGCTGCGCGGGCCCGACGGGCTGACGGTCAGCCCGGCCTGGGACACCCCGGTGGGCGACGGGACGACGCTCTACTACGTCGGTCGCCGACGGATCGAGGCCGGCGAGGTGCTCTCCGCCCGCTGAACCGGCCGTTGCGTCGGCCGACCACCTCGTCGATGCTGGCCGCCGCGGACCCACCACGAGCGAGGAGCGGGCTCGATGCAGCAGTCGGCGACGCAGCGCAGCGGCAGCCGGGCAGGGCAGTGGCAGGCCCGGATGACGGCCGGCGTCGTCGGCTACCTGGTGTTCGTCGAGTTCACCAGCGGGGTCCTGCAGGGGTACTACATCCCGCTGCTCACCGACATCGCCCGGCACCTCGGCATCAACGACGCCGACGTCAACTGGCTCGAGGCCGGCCAGCTGATGCTGTCGGCGATCGCCGTCCCGGTGCTGGCCAAGCTCGGTGACCTGCACGGGCACCGCCGGATGCTGCTCTGGTCGGCGGTCGTCGTCGCGGTGGCCACCATCGTGCTGGCGTTCGCCCAGACCTTCCCGGTCTTCCTGCTCGCCTGGGCCGTGCAGGGCGTCTACGCGGCCTGGCTGCCGCTGCAGGTGGCGCTGATCTACAGCCGGTCCCGCGGGCTGCCGGACACCGCGGCCCGCACCCGGCGGGCCACCGGCCTCATCGTGGCCGCGCTGCAGCTCGGCGCCATCGTGGGCGCGCTCAGTGGCGGGGTGATCGGCGACCTGCTGGGCGACGCGCTCTGGCTGGTGCTGCTGGCCCCCGGCGTGCTGGTCGTCGGGGTGGTCGTCGTCGTCTGGAGGCTCGTGCCCGAGGGGACCGACCGGGTGCAGGGGGTGGTCGACTCCGGCGGTGCCGCGCTGCTGACCGCCGTCCTGCTGGTGGTCACCGGGGGGCTGACGTTCGTCCGGCTCAACGGGGCGGAGCAGGCCTGGCCGTGGCTGGTGGTGGCGGCCGGCCTGCTCCTCGTCTGGCCGTTCGTGCGCTACGAGCTGCGGCAGCCCGACCCGCTGGTCGACTTCCGGGTGCTGCGCAGCTCGGCGATGTGGCCGGTCCAGCTGACCGCGGGGTTGTTCGGGGTCAGCGTGCTGGGCGCACAGGGGCCGCTGTCGACCTTCGCCCGCACCGACCCGGACGTCTACGGCTACGGCCTCGGGCTGTCGACCAGCTCGGTGTCGCTGGTCATCGGGGCCTACGTGGTCTCGATGCTGGTCGGCGCGAGCCAGTTCGCCCGGGTCTCGCGGCTCACCACCCCGCGGCTGACCCTGATCGGGGCCGCGGCCCTGGTCGCCACCGGCTACCTGTTGCTGGTGCCCTTCCACGACCAGCTCGGCCAGGTGCTGGCCGGCATGACGGTCGCCGGGGTCGGTTCCGGTGCGCTGGTCGCGGCCCTGCCCGCCGCGGCGGCCGCCGCCGCTCCGGCCGGCCGCACCGCCGTCGCCACCGGGCTCACCAACACCACCAAGGTCATCGGCGGCATGTTCGCCTCGTCGGTGTTCGCCCTCGCCCTCGCCGCCGGCGCCCCGCTGCTGGCCGGCGGGGTGGAGGGCACGGCCGGATCGCTCACCGGGTACGTGACGGTCTGGACCATCTGCGGCACCACGGCGTTGATCGCCGCCGTCGCGCTGGTGTTCGTCCCGCGGCTGGCCTTCGCCGACCCCGAGCAGACCGAGGACCGCGCCGCCGCGGTCCGGGAGGAGACAGCTGGATGAACCGGACGCTGCTGACCACCGGAGCCGCTGTGGGGGCCGGCGCCGCCCTCACCCGGGTGCGCCGCTTCCGGCCGCCGGCCCGACCGGACGTGCCGCACGCGGACGTCGGGGCGATCGACGCCACCCGGGCAGCCGACCACTTGGCGCAGCTGATCCGCATCCCGACGGTGTCCCGGCGCGACCCCGAGCAGGTCGACCAGTCCGTCTTCAGCGCCTTCCGGGAGCGGCTGGCCGAGCTCTACCCGCGCACGCACCGGGAGCTCGAGCTGGAGCTGCTGGGCACCGGCGCGATGCTGTTCCACTGGCGCAGCGGCAACGGCGCGCAGCCCCTGGTGCTGATGGCGCACTACGACGTCGTGCCGGCCGACGGGCAGGCGTGGACCCGCGACCCGTTCGCGGGCGAGGTCGTCGACGGCGTGGTGCACGGCCGGGGGGCGATCGACGACAAGGGCGCCCTGGTCGCCGTCCTGGAGGCCGTGGAGTCACTGCTGCACGAGGGCTTCCGCCCGGCCCGGGACGTCTACCTCTCCTTCGGCAACGACGAGGAGGTGGCCGGCACCGGGGCGCGGACGGCGGCCCGGACGCTCGCCGCGCGCGGCATCACGCCCTGGGCGGTCGTCGACGAGGGCGGCGCCGTGGTCACCGGCGTCTTCCCCGGCGTCCCCGGGCCGATCGCCGTCGTCGGCATCGCCGAGAAGGGGGTCGTGGACCTGGAGCTGACCACCGAGGACGCCGGCGGGCACGCCTCGTCGCCGGTCCGCGGCGGCGCGACCGCACGGCTGGCCCGCGCGCTGGTCCGGCTGGACGAGCAGCCCTTCCCGCCCCGGGTCAGCGACGTGGTGCTGGCGCTGGTCGACACCGTCGGCCGGCACGCCCCGACCGGGCACCGGGTGCTGTACGCGCACGCCGCGCTGCTGCGGCCGGCGCTCGCCGGCCTGCTGTCCCGCGCCGGCCGGGAGGCCAGCGCCCTGGTGCGGACGACGGTGGCGATCACCCAGCTGGAGGGCAGCCGGGCACCCAACGTGCTCGCGACCCGGGCGCGGGCGATGGCCAACGTGCGGGTGGTGCTCGGGGAGACGGCCGAGTCGGCGATCGAGCGCATCCGCGGGGTGATCGACGACCCGAGCGTGCGGCTGGAGGCGACCCGCGCCGACGACCCGTCGCCGGTGTCCCGGACGGACAACGAGGCCTGGGCGACGCTGACCGCGGCGATCCAGACGGCCCACCCGGCGGCGACGGTGACCCCGTACCTGATGGTGCAGGCCAGCGACGCGCGCCACTTCGCCCAGATCAGCGACAGCGTCTACCGGTTCATGCCCTTCGACCTCAGCTCGGCGCAGCTGGCGTCCCTGCACGCCGCCGACGAGCACCTCACCGTGGCGGCGCTGGCTCGCGGGGTGGCGTTCTACCGGGAGCTGCTGCAGCGGTCGTGAGCTCGGCCGCCACCGCGGCGACCGCGGCAGCGGGGGAGGGCAGCCGGCCCGAGGCCAGCACCGCCCCGTCGACGATCAGCGACTCCACGGCGATCCCGGCCCGCACCGAGCGCCGCAGCGCCGCGCCGCGCAGCCCGCGGCGGCGCCCGTCGGTGACCAGGGCCGGGACCAGCCAGAGCCAGTTCGTCGGCGCGACGACCTCCAGGGCGACGTCGTCGGGGAGTGCTGTGCGCAGCGCCCGATAGACCGCGCCGACCTCGTCGGCCGGGGCGGCGTGCCGGTGGCCGCCGCCCTCGTCGAAGGGGCGGGCGGCCCCGCTGCAGCAGCCGCCCGACCCCGCGGCGGCGCGGGGCCCGCGCACCAGGACGACGCGGTGCCTCACTGCCGGTCGTCGCGGGACGTCTGGCCCAGCTCCGCGTCGTCGGTGGGGGACGTCGGGTTCGCCCGGGCGACCGCCGGGTCGGACGTGCCCCGCGCCTCGGCGCCGGGCTGGGAACGCTCGCGGAACGCCGTCCGCAGCGCCAGGGCGGCCTCCACCATCAGCCAGATCGCCAGGAAGAAGATCAGCGCGTCCAGCGGGGCGAGCACCCAGTTGTCGGCCTCGACGAAGTTCCGCAGGTTGGCGATGAGCGCCCAGGAGGTCATCGCCAGCAGGAACACCAGCGGGATCAGCACGGCCAGCGGGTTGCGGCCCTGGCGGGTCACCCACACCGCGATGACCGAGAGCGCCAGCCCCGCGGTCAGCTGGTTCGTCGTCCCGAACAGCTGCCAGAGGACGCCGAAGGTGTAGCCGGCCTCGCCGCCGCCGGGCAGCAGCGCCATCGCCAGCGGGATGAGCACCGCGACGGTGGTGGCGAGGGTGAGGTTCCGGGCCAGCGCCCGGACCTTGATGATCTCGCCGATCTCCTGCACGACGTAGCGCTGCAGCCGCACGCCGGTGTCCATCGTGGTCGCGGCGAAGCTGATCACCACCACAGCGGCGAAGATGGTGGCGAGGTCCAGCGGGATGCCGATGTTGTTGGCGAACACCGCGACGCCGTCGACGAAGTTGCTGGTGGCGCCCCCGGAGGCGGTGGCGAAGTCGGGGTAGAGCGCCTGCCAGTCCGCCTGCGAGGCGGCCACGCCCGCGGTGGCGGCGAGCACGGCGCCGGTGGCCAGCGAGCCCTCGCCGACCGCGCCCATGTAGCCCACGTAGCGGGCGTCCGGTTCGGTGTCCAGCTGCTTGGACGTCGTCCCCGAGGAGACCAGGGAGTGGAACCCGGAGATGGCGCCGCAGGCGATGGTGATGAACAGGAACGGGAAGAAGCTGGGCGACCCCTCCGGGACGTCGTTGACCACCGGGGCCTGGATGGTGTTCATCCCGACGATGACGCCGACCGCGATGACGGCCAGGGCGATGAACAGCTGGTGGCTGTTGATGTAGTCGCGGGGCTGCAGCAGCACCCACACCGGGATGCGGGAGGCGATCCAGGTGTAGGCGAACAGCAGCACGACCCAGACGTTGCGGGTCTGCTCGACGCCGAGGGCCTCGGCCAGGCCGTCAAGCTCGATCGGGAAGGCGTTGCCGACCAGGATCAGCGCGTACAGCACGATGACGCCGGCGATCGAGGGGATCAGCGCCGAGGAGCGGGTCCGGTAGATGTACTGGCCGATGAGCATGGCCAGCGGGATCTCGACCACGATCGGGATGACCGCGCCCGGGTTGGCCACGAACAGGTTGCCGATGACCACCGCGAAGACGGCGTTCACCAGGGTCAGCAGAAAGAAGATGATCGCCAGGAACAGCATCCGGGCCCGGCCGTTGACCACCTCGCCGGCCAGCGTCCCGATGCTCTTGGCCTTGTGCCGCACCGACACCACCAGCGACCCGAGGTCGTGCACGCCGGCGGCGAAGATGGTGCCGAGCACGATCCAGGCCAGCGCCGGGCCCCAGCCCCAGAACACCGCGATGGCCGGGCCGACGATCGGGGCGGCCCCGGCCACGGAGGTGAAGTGGTGGCCGAACAGCACGTGCTTGTTCGTCGGCACGTAGTCGACGCCGTCGTTGAACTCGTGCGCGGGCGTGCGGAACGCCGGGTCCAGGACGTACACCTTGCGGGCCAGGTAGCTCGAGTAGTACCGGTAGCCGAGGAAGAACAGCACCCCGACCACGGCGGCCACGGCGAATGCGGGCACGGACAACCCCCCACGTCCCGGGCGGCCGAGCGGCCACCGCAGGGCGAAGAGTAGACAGTTGCTGTGACCGGCACCACGACCCTGGGCGCGGCGGTCCGCTCCGCCGGCGTCGCCGAGCTGGTGTGGCGGCGCAACGGCCAGCCACCCGGCGCACTGGGCGTGGTGCCGCTGTGGCTGGGGGACCGGGCGGCGGTGGCCCTGCCCTGGGCCCAGGTCGAGGCGGCGCGCGCGGCCGCTGCGGGTGGTGAGGCGGCGCTGGTGCTCTCCGACCCGCGGCTGACCGGCCCGGGCTGGGAGCCGCTGGTGGCCACCGGAGGGCTCACCCTGGTCGAGGACGGCGACGGCAGCCTGTTCACCGAGCAGCTGCTGGACCAGGAGCTGCGCAAGCACCCGCCGTCCCGGGCGCTGGCGGACTCACCGATGCTGCGCCGGGAGCACTGGTGGTACCTGCCGCGGCTGGTCCTGCTCCTGGACTCGGTCGACATCGTCCCGGGCGGGCGCCGGGACGGCCCGGCCGACGCGGTGCTCGCGGTCGACGACGACGGGCTGCACGTGCGCACCGTCCGGGTCATCGACTGGGACGCCGACCCGCTGTCGTTGACCGGGGCACCGCCCGACGTCCGCGGACCGGCCGTGCTCGTCGGTCAGGAGCTGTCGGTGCCCGACGTCGAGCGGTGGACCGTGCACGTGACCAGCG
Organism: Modestobacter sp. VKM Ac-2978; assembly: GCF_026968025.1. Taxonomy (NCBI): domain Bacteria; kingdom Bacillati; phylum Actinomycetota; class Actinomycetes; order Geodermatophilales; family Geodermatophilaceae; genus Modestobacter; species Modestobacter sp. VKM Ac-2978. The sequence continues at coordinate 359,977 of NZ_JAPVBP010000002.1, forward strand.
GCCACGCCGCCGACGGCCGGCTCACCGAGGTGCAGCCGGCCGAGGACCGGGCCCTGGAGCCGGTGCCGGGCCTGCGCGCGCGGGTGCGGCGACAACGGGCGCTGGAACGTGGGTGCGTCCAGGCACTGCGGGCAGCCGGCCACCGCTGAACGGCCCCGGGGTCAGTCGGGCGGGCCCTCGGCTGTGGGGTCGGGCAGCAGGCTGCTGAGCATCCGGGCGGTCATCTCGACCAGGGGCAGGTGCCGGGTCAGCGTGCGGGGCTGGGCGCGGGAGGCCACGCCGCAGAGGGTGCCGAACACCGCGCCCTCGCGGGTGACCAGCGGGACGCCGATGTAGGCGGCCACCCGTTCAGCGTGCCCGGTCATCAGGTCGCGGTAGGCCGGGGTCGCGGCCGCGACCGTGGCGACCCGGGGCCCGACCCCGCTGACCATCGAGTGGCAGAAGCTCTGCTGCCAGGGCACGACCGTGCCCTGCGGGATGACCTCCTGCGGGTGGGCGTACAGCACCACCTGCGAGGGCTCCTGGAGGTGGGTGACCATCCAGACGTCCAGGCCGACGGTGCGGTGCAGGAACGCGAGCGAGGCCCGTGCGGCCGCCCTCCAGTCCTCGAAGGGGACGACGTCGTCCACGACGAGCGGGACCATGCTCCCGATGATCCGCCTCCTCCGGCAGTCGTCAACGTCCGCGGACGGGGTCGATCCGGTACCGGCGGGAACTCACCGTACCGTGGTCTTCCGCTCACCCTCGGCGACGGCTGGGGTGGCCGACCGTCGGTACCGTGCAGGGCATGGCCACGAGCAGGTCCGCGGGACAGGGGCCCACCGGTGAACCGGTCCGGCCCGGCGTCCTGCGCTGGCTCTGGTACGCGATGGGCGGCGGTCTGCCCGAGCGGCACGCCAGCTGGGTGCTGCACGACACCACGACCGCCACGTGGGGCTGGCGGCACGTGCTCCGGGCGGTGGTGCAGATGGCGGTGCCGATCGCGCTGGTCCTGCTGCTCGTCCCGGGCCCGTTCTGGATCCGCGGGATGACCGCGCTCGGCGGCCTGCTGCTCGGGCTGATCTTCTCCTTCGCCTACATGACCGAGACGACCGAGAACCGGGTGAAGAAGGCCGGCTACCCGGTCGGCACCGCCCAGACGGTCCGCGACCGGGCGCAGGCCGGCCGGGACGCCGAGCAGACCGCGAGGCGGCGGGCGGCAGCGGACAAGCGAGCCGCCCGCTACCGGGAGCGTCAGGGGCGCTGAGCCCCCGGGGCGTCGAACCAGGTGACCTGGTCGGGCGCGGCGGTGAACGGGTTGGCCCACTCCGACGGGGCGCCGGTGATCGGCTGGGCGTCGGTGACGACGACGAACGGCGTCCCCGGGTAGACGGCGAGCACCCGGGTGGGGGAGGAGAGCTCCTCGGTGCGCTCGATCAGCTCACCGCGGCGCAGCTGCTGGGTCGTGCGGCGGCCGGACAGCTGCTGGCCCACCTCGGCGACCCACTGGGCGCCGTCCTGCCCGAAGGCGATCGAGTGCACCCGCTGCCCGGGCGCTGCGGGCTCGCAGCCGGCGAACTCGGCCAGGGCCTCGTAGAGCCGTTCGGCCTGCTCGTCGTCGCTGGCTCGCGGGAGGAAGAAGGCCACCATGGCCGCCATCCTCGCCGAGGCGACCGACACTCCTGCCGGAGAGCGGGCTCGGTCAGCTGCCGCCGCTGCCCCGGAGGACGTCGAGGTCCCCGGCCCGGGCCGCTTCGAGCCGCAGCCGCTCGATCTCGGCCTGCACCGCCGACAGGTCCCCGGACGAGCGCAGCAGGTGCGCGAGCGCGCCTGCGCTGTCGGCTCGCGCGGCGCGGGCGAGGGAGTCGATGAGCTCCCGCAGCGAGCCGCTCTGTTCGCCGTGGCTCACCAGGCGCGCGACGCCGTTGACCGTGCTGCGCACGTCCTGGATCAGGAACGGGAGCTGGCGCACCGTGTAGCCGATCAGGACGAGCAGGTCGAAGGGCAGGCGCACCAGCGCGACAACGGCCGGGACCAGGCCGAACGTCGGGGGAGGAGGCGGGCTGGCCGGGCCGAGGTCGTCGCTGGACGTCATGGGCTCACTCTCGCTCTAGAGGTCGTGGTCTGCACCTCTCCGCCGTGCGGGCTACCCCAGTCGGCGGCGGAGCAGCTCGTCCTCCTTGCGCAGCACCACCGCGACCAGCTCCCGCACCGCGCCCTCCGCCTGCCGGCCGATCAGCGGGGCGTCGACGGTGGCGTCGCCGGTGACCGTCGACCGGGTGCCCGTGGGGTCCGGGACCAGCCGCCGCTCACCGGTGACCTGGACGACCCGGCCGAACACCTCGGCCCGCACGTCGAGCTCGCTGCGGTGGCCGCCGGCGCCGTCCGGGCTCCAGTCGCTGCGTTCCACGACCGCCACCGACGAGCCGACGAAGCGGGCGAACACCGGCGGGATGCCGGCGGTGGGGGCGGCGAGCCGGGTGGTGGTGCTGGTGCCGGCCACGGTCACCTCCTGGACCTGCGCGCCCAGCGCCGCGGCGCGGTCGCGCAGGAACTGCTCGTCGGTCAGGAGCGCGAGGACGGCGTCCGGGGTGGCGGGGTAGCTGCTGGTGGAGTCGATGGGCACCACCACATCGTCGGCGGTGCGCGCCGTCCGCGCCGGGTCGACCGCACTGTGACCAGCTCGTGATCGACAACTGGGCAAGCGCACCCTAAGTTGCGTTAGGCAAACCTCAGTTGCTCGTCCCGCCGGCCACGCGTCGTGCCGCACGGGCGCTGTACCACCACCCGGAAGGACCCCATGCGTCGCGCCCCGAGACTGGTCACGGTCTCCACAGCAGCACTGCTCGTCGGCGGCCTCGCCGCCTGCTCGTCGGACTCGTCGGCCGTCGAGACCGACGCCGCCGCGGACTTCACCCCGATCACCGTCGAGCACGCCTTCGGGACGACGACCATCGAGTCCGAGCCCGAGCGGGTGGCCACGGTGAACTGGGCGAACCACGAGGTGCCGCTGGCCCTCGGCGTCGTCCCGGTCGGCATGGCCGCCGCCAACTTCGGTGACGACGACGGCGACGGCATGCTGCCGTGGGTCTCCGAGCGGCTCGAGGAGCTGGGTGGCGAGACCCCGGTGCTGTTCGACGAGACCGACGGCATCGACTTCGAGGCGGTCGCCGACACCGACCCCGACGTCATCCTCGCCGCCTACTCGGGGCTGACCCAGGAGGACTACGACACGCTGAGCGAGATCGCGCCGGTCGTGGCCTACCCGGAGGCGCCGTGGGCGACGCCGTGGCGGGAGATGATCGAGGTCAACGCCGCGGGCATGGGCATGGCAGGGGAGGGCGACGAACTCATCGCCGACATCGAGCAGGACATCGCCGACACCGTCGCCGAGCACCCCGAGCTCGAGGGCAAGTCGACGATGTTCCTCACCCACGTGGACACCAGCGACCTCAGCGAGGTCAGCTACTACACGCCCTACGACACCCGCAGCGCCTTCTTCACCGACCTCGGGCTGTCCACCCCGTCCAGCGTGGCCGCGGCCTCCACCGACAGTGAGCAGTTCTCCGGGACGGTCAGCGCCGAGCAGGTCGACGTGTTCGACGACGTCGACATCATCGTGACGTACGGCGGCCAGGAGCTGGTCGACGCACTGAACGCCGACCCGCTGCTGTCGCAGATCCCGGCGGTCGCCAACGGGTCGATCGTGCTGCTCCCGGACACCCCGCTGGGCACGGCGGCGAACCCGACGCCGCTGGCCATCTCCTGGGTGCTCGACGACTACGTCGACCTGCTCGCCGAGGCCGCCGACAAGGCAGCATGACCTCGGTCCTGGCCACCCCGGCCCCGGACGCCGCCGTCGTGCGGCGCCCGGGGCCTGTCCGGTTCCTCTGGCTGCTGGTCGTGGTCGGGCTGCTGGTCGCCCTGATGGCCCTCTCGGTCGCCGTGGGCTCCCGCGGGGTCGGCTGGTCCGACATCGTCGCCGCGCTCGGTGGGTCGACGGAGAACATCGGGCAGGCGGCGGTGACCAAGCGGATCCCGCGCACGGTCCTGGCGGTCGTCGTCGGCGCTGCGCTGGGCCTGTCCGGTGCGGTCATGCAGGGCGTCACCCGCAACCCGCTGGCCGACCCCGGGGTGCTCGGGATCAACATGGGCGCCTCGCTCGCGGTGGTCGCCGGGATCGCCTGGTTCGGCCTGTTCTCGGCGACCAGCATCGTCTGGACGGCGATCGTCGGCGCCGGTGTCGCGGCGGTCTTCGTCTACGCCGTCGGCTCGCTGGGCCGGGGTGGGGCGACCCCGCTCAAGCTCGCCCTGGCCGGCGCGGCCACCTCGGCCGCGCTCACCTCGTTCATCACCGCGGTGGCCCTGCCCCGCGGCGACATCGTGGAGAACGTCGTGTCCTGGGAGATCGGCGGTGTCGGCGGTGCCACCTTCTCCGGCATCGGCACCGTGGCTCCGTTCCTCCTCCTGGGGCTGGTCATCAGCCTGCTGTGCGCGCGCAGCCTGAACTCCCTGGCGCTGGGCGACGAGCTCGCCGCCGGCCTCGGGGAGCGGGTCGCCCTCGCCCGGGGCGTGGCCGCGCTCGGGTCGGTCCTGCTGTGCGGTGCCGCCACCGCGGTCGCCGGGCCGATCGGGTTCGTGGGGCTCGTCGTCCCGCACCTGTGCCGGCTGCTGGTGGGCATCGACCACCGCTGGCTGCTGCCCTTCTCCGCGATCGCCGGCGCGTGCCTGCTGACCGGCGCCGACGTGCTCGGCCGGATCGTGGCCCGCCCGACCGAACTGGACGTCGGCATCCTCACCGCGATCATCGGCGCCCCGTTCTTCATCGCGATCGTCCGCCGGCAGAAGGTGCGCGAGCTGTGACCGCCGTCGTCACCCCAGCGCCCTCGACCGTCGACACCGTCGCCCGCGGGCGCGTCCGCCGTGCTGCGCGCCGGCGGCTGGTGATCACCCTGCTCGCGCTCGCCGTCCTGGTCGCCTTCGCGGTGACGCTGATGGTGGGGCGCACCTTCTACCCGCCCGGCGACGTGCTCCGCGTCGTCCTGGGCTCCGACGTCCCCGGGGCGTCCTTCACGGTCGGCACGCTGCGGCTGCCGCGCGCCGTCCTCGCGGTCGTGGCCGGCCTCAGCTTCGGCCTGGCCGGCGTCACGTTCCAGACGATGCTGCGCAACCCGCTGGCCAGCCCTGACGTCATCGGCATCACCTCGGGGGCCAGCGCCGCGGCGGCCTTCGCGATCGTGATCCTTGGCTGGTCCGGCACGGCGGTGTCGGTCACCGCGATCGTGTCGGCGCTCGGGGTGGCCCTGCTGATCTACACGCTGGCGTTCAAGGACGGCGTGGCCGGCACCCGGCTGATCCTGATCGGCATCGGCGTCGCCGCCATGGGCAAGAGCGTCACCTCCTACGTGCTGTCGAAGGCCGGGGCGTGGGACTTCGCGGAGGCGCTGCGCTGGCTGACCGGCAGCCTCAACGGCAGTACCTGGGAGGCCACCGTGCCGGCGCTGGTGGCGCTGCTGGTGTTCGGGCCGGTCCTGCTCGGGCAGACGCGGAACCTCTCCGCGCTGCAGCTGGGCGACGACACCGCCTCCGCGCTGGGGGTCCGGGTGGAGCGCACCCGGGTCATCGCGATCGTCGCCGCGGTCGCCCTGCTGGCCTTCGCGACCGCCGCGTGTGGTCCGATCGCGTTCGTGTCGTTCCTGGCAGGCCCCATCGCGGCGCGGCTCGTCGGGCCGAACGGCTCGCTGCTGGTGCCCGCCGCGCTGGTCGGGGCGCTGCTCGTGCTCGTGGCCGACCTGTGCGGCCAGTACGCCTTCGGCACCCGCTACCCGGTTGGCGTGATCACCGGGGTGCTCGGGGCGCCGTACCTCATCTACCTGATCGTCCGCAGCAACCGCACCGGAGGCTCCCTGTGACCGCCACCCACTCGCTGGCAGCCGAGGACCTCACGCTGGCCTACGGCGAGCGCACCGTCATCGAGGGCCTGGACCTGCTGGTGCCGTCGGGGCGGATCACCGCGGTCGTCGGGGCGAACGCGTGCGGGAAGTCGACGCTGCTGCGGTCGATGTCGCGGCTGCTGGTCCCGCGCAGCGGGCGGGTGCTGCTCGACGGCAAGGCGGTGCACCGGCTGCCGGCCAAGGAGCTGGCCCGCACGCTCGGTCTGCTGCCGCAGTCGCCGATCGCGCCGGAGGGGATCACGGTCGCCGACCTCGTCGGCCGGGGGCGGCACCCGCACCAGCGGGTGTTCTCCCGGTGGAGCAAGGAGGACGACGCCGCGGTGGCGGCCGCCCTCGACGCGACCGAGACGACACCGCTGGCCGACCGGGCCGTCGACGAGCTCTCCGGCGGGCAGCGCCAGCGGGTGTGGATCGCGATGGCGCTGGCCCAGCAGACCGACCTGCTGCTGCTGGACGAGCCGACGACGTTCCTGGACGTCGCCCACCAGATCGAGGTTCTCGACCTGCTGACCGACCTGAACCGGACCCGCGGGACGACGATCGTGATGGTGCTGCACGACCTGAACCTGGCCGCCCGCTACTCCGACCACCTGGTCGCGCTGTCCGGCGGACGGATCCACGCCGCCGGCACCCCGGAGGACGTGCTCACCGAGGAGTGCGTGCGCGCAGTCTTCGGCCTGGACAGCCAGGTGATCGTCGACCCGACCTCGGGCAAGCCGCTGATGCTGCCGATGGGCCGCCACCACACCGCCCCGCGCGCCGACGTCCTGCAGGGCACGTCCGGCAGCTGACCGGGCTGGCGCCTGTCCGGGCGGGACGAGATGTGGCGCCGGGGGAGGAGCTAGGCGACGTCGTCGCCATCGCGCAGGGAACGGACCATCTTCTGCAGGACCCGGAACGCGTCGGACTGCTCGCGATCGGTCAGGCCGGTGAGCATCCGGACCTCGACGGACCGGACCGCTGCGGTCGCCTCCTCGAGGCTCCGTCGGCCGCGAGGCGTGAGCCGGGTGGGCAGGGCCTTCCCGACGGGGGGTTCCGCGGGTCTGGTCACGTAGCCCTCTCGTTCCAGGGCTTGGAGCAGCACGTTCATCGACTGCCGGGTCACGAACGCGCCGCGCGCGAGCTCGGAGTTCGACGAGCCCGGTCGTTGGGCCAGCAGTTCGAGGCAGGCGTAGCGCGTCACGTTCATCCCGAGCGGCCGGAGCACGTCCTCCATGGCCACACGGAGAGCACTGGATGCCTCTTTGAGCAGGTAGCCCAGCGACGTCTCCAGGTCGACGCCGACACCGTCTTGACTCATGTCAGCATCCTGACATACGTTGCTCCATGTCAGGAACCTGACATATACGGAGGAGCGACACCATGCCCGTCACCGGCCCCGACTTCATCTCGCTCCAAGCCCGCGACCTCGAGGCGTCGCAGGCGTTCTACGAGCAGTACCTCGGCCTCGTCCGCTCACCGGCCGGACCTCCGCACGCCGTCGTCTTCGAGACGAAGCCGATCGCGTTCGCGCTCCGCGACGTCGTGCCCGGCACCGATCTCGCCGCCGTGGCCCAGCCCGGGATCGGTGCCGCGATCTGGCTGCACGCCACCGACGTCCAGGCCATCCACGACGCGCTCGTCGTCGACGGCCACCCCATCGTCTCCGCGCCGATCGACGGGCCCTTCGGCCGGACGTTCACCTTCGCCGACCCCGACGGCTATCAGGTCACTCTCCACGACCGCGCCTGACCGATGAGTGCTCACCTCGCTCGGCAGCTGCGCTGACCAGCGCCTCACGTACGGCGATGGTCAGCGGTTGGTGGAGAGGACGACGTCGTCGACGTAGGTGATCCCGGTGGCCGCCTGCGGGTCGCGGTACTGGCCGATCTTCAGGTAGGACCCGGAGTCCATCATCGTGCGGCCGTACTGCCAGCCGGCCCGCTGCACTCCGTCGACCCAGGCCTCGGCCCCGCCCGTGGCCGGGTCGTTGGACATCACGAAGTGCACGTTCACGTCGAACCACTCGCCGAGCACGAACTCACCGGCGGGCACCAGGACCTGGCTCTTGCCCTCCATGCCGACGCGGAGCAGCAGGTCGTTGTCGTCGGACAGGCCCAGGGTGATGGCGGGGGAGGAGATCCCGGTGTGCCACTGGGTCAGGATGTAGAACCGGTCGTTCTGCTCCTGCTGCATGGACGGGTCGACCATGAGCCGCTGCTGGAACCAGCCCTCGAAGCCCTCGGTGAGGGCGGTGGCCGACCTGTCGGCGGAGGAGGGGGACAGCTCGGAGCGCTCTCCGCCGGCGGACCGGTCGCCCTGGCGCAGCTCGAAGCGGGCGACCCGGCTCCCGTCGATGGTGGGGAACGTCGTGCGGGTGGGCGAACCCTCCGCCGCCCACCCGGGGCACAGGCTGGACGACGCGGCGGTCTCGTGGTTCTGGACGTGCACCCACACGCTGCAGTCCAGGCCGCTCTCGAAGTCGTCGGACCACAGCACGGTGTTCCCGGCCGGCCCACGGCCGGCGGCGACCGGCTCCGGTTCCGCGGTCGGCTCGGGTGTCGGCTCGGGTGTCGGCTCGGGCGTCGGTGTCGGTGTCGATGTCGGCTCCGGTGCCGCGGTCGGTGCGGCGGTGGGCGCCGGGGCCGTCGTGGCGGGAGGCGGCTCCTCCACGGGTGCGCTGGTGGTGGGGGCGGGCGACTCGGTGGCCTTGGGCTTCTTGTTGGCTTGGCCGCGCGAGGCCGCGGTGGTGACCTGGACGTCGGACTCAGCGCTGGTGACGGCGGTCGAGCGGTCCTCGCGGGCGGCGTTCGCGACGGTGGAGCCGGTGAGGAGGGTGGCCAGTGCGAGCGCGCCGACGGCGGCAGCTCGGCGGGTGGGGGAGAGCAGCATCGGGGTCCTGTTCAGGCATGGGGGTGAGCCACGCCCGGACGGGTGGCGATGTAGGTATCGGCTGGGTCCGGGAGGAAGCGGAGCGCCCGTCAGCCGTCCGGGGGAGACCTCCGGCAACCCGTCCGACGAGTGGGCAGTCGCCGAGTGCACGGGGTGTGCCACGTCGTCCGCGGCTTCTGCAGCGTCGGAGCGCTCGCGGAGGACGGCGAAGCCAGGCCGTCGCGCGTTCGACGGTTCAGCTGGGCGGGCCCCCGACACCACGGACGCGAGGCAAGATGTCAGACCTGTCTTGTATGAGTGGCGACCGGGATCTCAGACCTCTCCGTCGAGGAGGCAGGACGAGTGGCACGAACGGCATGTCGTCCCACACCGGAGGAGCACGCGCCATGAAGCACATCAACTCGATCGAAATCGCCCTGCCGCGGGAGGGCGTGGCCCAGCTGCTCGCCGACCCGGCACATTTCCCGAAGTGGCTGCGGGGCCTGGTGCTGCACGAGCCGCTGAGTGGGACACACGGGCAGCTCGGAACCAGGTCGCGGGTCGTGATGCAGTCGGGGCAGCGGGAGATGGAAGTCACCGAGACGATCACACGCCGGGAGCCGGCAGACCTGCAGAGGATCCCCGAGGGGATCGTCGTCCACTTCGACCGCGAGATCGTCGGCGCGGGCATGTGGAGCGTCGTGCGCGATCGGCTGACCGAAGCCGGTCCAGAGACGACGCTCTGGGAGAGCGAGAGCGAATACCGGTTCAGCGGTCTGCTGATGCGACTGATGGGGCTTCTCATGCCCGGCGTCTTCCGCAAGCAGTCGCAACAGCACATGCAGGACTTCAAGGAGTTCGCCGAACAGGGGAAGGACGTCCGCGAAGGGCAGAGCTGATCTGCCGCGATCAGCACCGACGATCTCTGACGGAGATCGGCAGCTGCTCGGCGCGCCCGGTCACGGGATCCAGTACCTGCGTAATGCCTGGTGGTGGGGCGGGTGGGGCTCGAACCCACGACCCAGGGATTATGAGGGCGCTCAAGCGGCTTGACGACTCATGCCGCTCACCTGCGGACTCGGCCATTCGCGCAGCTCAGGCGGCCAGCTTGACGTTCGGCCAGAGACGGGCTGATCACCCGTGATCGCCGTGGCTCGTTGGCCCAACCGTTGGCTCAGAGCCGTGGGCGACTGCCGTCGGCACCAGGCGCCTTGGCTACGCCTGCTTCCCTGTGGTGGGAGACTGCCGGGGCTCGCCTCGACCCGAAGGAAGGTTCGGCTTGGCTGATTCGGGGGCTCCCAAGCGAGGGCGCCACATTAAAGAGGGCCTCCGCTGGCTCGCGTGGAGCGCTGCCATCAGCCTGCTGCCCTTCGGGTTGACCTATGCCTTCCGCTTCTACGACGCGCAGCGGTTTCCGTCGATCAGCGACGTATTTGGATCGGGCCAGGGGCTCCTGACAGCGCTCGCCATGTTCGCCGTGGCCCTCAAGGAACTACAGGGCCCGCGCCTCCAGCGCACCGGCTGGGCTGACGGGATGGCCCTGCTCTCGGTGCTGAACCTGCTGGCGCTTGCGGCCGGGTATGGCTTCCTGACCAACGACGCGATCAATGGGGTCGCTCAGACGGCAGACCAACGACGTCTGATCGCTGTGGTCACCTTGGTCGTGCTGGTCATCGGCGCGGCGACAGCCTGCGCAGCGACGACGACGGCTTCTAAGCTGAAGGAACAAGTCACCGGAAGGGAGGCTGGTCTTGGAGCTTGACCTCCTCCTCGGTGTGCTGCTTGGCACAGCGGGGTCCACGCTAGCGGCGACGGTAGTGGGCGCTGTTGCGGCTCTCAGGAAGCGTCGAGAGGCGCGCCCGACGCCTGCCGAAACGGGGCCCGCTGCCTTACGAGAGCCTGAGAGCGAGGCCCTCAAGGATGCGCTAAGCCGTGTCCTCGCGGGGACCGTCGGTGACGAGGGAGAGCGGGCGGCACGGCCTCTTCGCACGACGGAGGACTATCAAGGCGTTGCGGACTTGCTAACGGCTCTGGCCGACGAAGTGCGGGCCACTGCTCCCACGAAACGCGAGAGAAATCCTGCGGAAGAGGCGCCCTCAGCCTAGGGATATTCTGTGTCAAGGGCTCACAGCGTCGAGTCGCCGACGCGGATGACTGCCCGCTGCGCCGGAGGGCGGCGTCCTCGATCTCTCGTAGCGAGCTTCCGAAGACTAGGGAGTGAGTCATGGCAATGCTGATACAGAACAGCGATGCGGCCACTTCGCTGCGCCTCCACGTCAGCCTCGGCTTCCCGGGCGACCAAACTCTCGACCTGCGCGTAAGCCCCGGTGCGGCCCGAGAAATCCGAGACATGATGGAGGCCGAAGACGTCTTCGGCGGGGAGATTATTGAGCATTCCGCGGGGACTGACTTGGTTGTCTACGCCGGGTCCCTCGCAGGCGGATTGACTGGCCTTGCTGCCGTGCTTCGCGCCTTCTTTCAGCGAAACCGCGACAAATCGGTCACCTTCTCCTACGGCGACACGTCGCTTGAGATCAGGGGGATGGGAGAAGCGGCATCCAGGAGGCTTGCTGACCAAGCGCTCGCAGAGATGAAGCAGCAACAGCTCGAAAGAGACGCGCAGTGGCGACGGCTCATCGAGGGGAACGACCAGGAACCCGGATGATCTTGTCTTGGTCGGGCCGCCGTGCCGCACAGAGGCGCCACCCGCTCCCGAGTGGTCAGGCCATCCCACATGCCCCAGGGCTCGTCGCAGGCCAGGGCGTGTGCCAGGCAGGCCGCGCGCACCGGGCAGCCCGCACAGACGGCCCTGGCGGCAGCGGTCGGCCGACCAGGTGCGTCGTCCATCCAATTTTCAGCGTCGTAGCCCCGGCAGGCGGCATCGACAGTCCACTTGCCCGGGGCTGGTCGCTTGGGTCGGACGTTGCCGCGCAACCGCTGTAGCGCGGCTGTCACCGCGTCCCGCTTCTGTGGCATCAGAGACCCCGAAGTGCCCGGTGCACAGGCGGCTCAGTCATGTGGATGCCCTGCTGGTCGACCAGGGCCTGCGCGTACCGGCGTCGTGCCTCGGGCGTGGGCGCGCCCGGATCGGCGGCACGGAGTGGTTGTCCGTTCTCGTCCAGCACGGCGCGGACCCACCCACCGCGCGGCCCACGGCGCATTCCCGGTGGCGGGCTCGCCGTCTCGACGGGAGAGGCGGGCCGCCCGCGTCGCGCGCCAGGTGGGCGAGCGAATCCGCGATAGCCACTCATCAGGGCACGACCGGCTCAGGGGTGGGCAGTGCGGCGTTCCAGGTCCCGGGCTGACCGGGTTCGCCGGCTCGGACGCGTCGCACGATCTTCACGGAGTTCGGCATGAAGACGTGCAGCGCCACCGTGTCGTCACCCAGGTCTTCGGTGATGACGGCGACGCGTACGGGCTCCCGCAGTGCACCGAAGTGGAGGAGGTCGGCGTCGGAGAACGTGTAGAAGACGATCTGGCCCAGCATGGCGGGTTCCTTCCGGTCGGCGGCTACTGACCACCGTGCAGAAGGACGCCGCTGATCTGGTGGCGAACTCTGTTCGCGGACAAGCTGTCCCTTATCGGATCCGACCTACGCTCAACGGCATGAGCTTCTGGACCGCCCAGACCGGTCCTCACTGGGATGGGGATGCCAAGGGCGACGGCACCGATCGGTGCATCGGCGAGGTCGTCTGTCCCGACTGCCAGAACGTCATGGCCCGGTTCCTGGAGGGTGCCAACGGTGTCGGGCTGCGGGCGTGGATTCCAGCGCGGGCCGTGGGCGACCCCGGCGGTCGAGATGCGGGGTGGGAGTGCTTTACGCCGATCGCAGACGACCAACCGGCCGACCAAGATGGTTCGGTCCTGAGCTGCTGGCGGGGGCACGGTGGCCTGTGGATCGATGGTGCGGCTTGCCGCGAAGTGGTGCGGCTCTACCGAGAGCGCGGCAAGAAGGTGCGGCACGCGGCCGGGCGAGCGCCTGGCGACGCGGTATGATCATCGGCATCTGATCGCCTGAGGCGGGGCCGCTCGCCAACGTCGGACTTTAGGCAGCCGACACGAATCCTCGCTGGGGGAACCGTGTCCGCTGTCCTTCTCCTTCTCGCACTGCTGCCGGTCGCGCGTTTCGTGCTGGTACTCATCGTGGTGCTGGTCGCGCTAGTGACCAAGGATGACTCTCGGCGGGACGCCGCCGTCTCAATCCTTCCGATGGTGCGTTCGGTGCGTGCCTGTGCCGCGGCAGCCCAGCAGAGCATCGACGGTGGCGCTTCCTCGTCGAAGAGCTAATCGCGACCGCCGAGAGATGGCGCGGATCAAGAGCTGCCCACTTGGCCCGCGCCACCTTCAGTCAATCTCGATAAACCGAGGGAAGCGAAGACCGCATGTGGTCCTGGAATAGCTGATATTGCTGGTTCTGCTGCGCCCTAGCCGCGAGGGTCTCGGCTGAGACCCCTGACCGCAGAAGCAGAAGGCCCATCAGCACCCACCGCAGGGACTGGCTCACTGCATAGAACTCGTCGATCAAGTTCTCTTCCAGGAAGCCTTGCGTCCGATGTGCGAAGGAGTTGCGGGCGTTGTAGACGCTGCTGACCCAGCGATTGTCCTTTCCGCAGACGCCGGGTAGCGCTTCAGTGGTTTCGGAGACCAAGCGCTTAAGCCGTTGCTTGTAGTTGGCTTCCTCAAGGCGACTCACGGACCCATTGACTATCTGCTGTAGGCGGTCGTCCTCTTGGGCGATCGCGGCGGCCACGAGTGCGTGCAGCCGTTCCGCGTCCTCTTCGCCCATGCGGACGTCCTCCGGGAACAGTGTCCGGTGGACGCCTTCGGCAACTGTCGTCAGCTCCGCGACCTGGGTCTCGATGTTGGGATTGCTTCCACGAGGTAATAGACCCGCGACGACGGCGGCAGCGGGGCCGACCTGCTCATAGGTGTCGAGGAACCCACTGAGAACTTCCAGCCCGGCCTCGTGGAGAGGGAGCAAGACGTCGCCCACCTGTACCCGTGGGCCCGGATCGGGACGTAGTCCGCCATGCCGAACCTCAAGCCAATCTTCCCCGGACTGGACCTCAAGGGCCGTCAGGGGCGAGCTCGAACCGAGGGCGAAACTTAGGTAGGTAACGATGGGTGAGGCGAAGGATGTATCGATCCGTCGGAGGGTTAGATCGCCGAGGTTCTCAGCCTGAATCCAGACCGACCTTGTGATGCGGCCTTCGACCAGAGAGCCCCACGAGGCCCCTAGCTGCTCCTTTAGAGAGAGTTTGACCCCTTTGCTCGTCTCTACGGGCGGCAGATTGAGCCGCGCAAGCCGGACGGCGACGCCTTCCTCTTCGGGGTTCTCGCGCTGCACGCGTGGAAGGCTGGCCCAGGCGTCGATGTCGGCTGCCCGCACCCGGACCCCATTGAAGGTTTCTTCGCCGCTCGCGAGATGTGCGCCTCGGACCATCACGCGAGCCTGCAACTTGTGTCGATCCAATGGCGCTCCGATGAAGTGGACCTCGTTCCTCCCGGTGGTCATGCAGTCGATGAGCGTCACGCGGCGCGGAGTGCTCTCCAGGAGGCCATGCACCAACAAATCTGTCGGTTCGTCAGCTGGCCCCATCATCGTCGCGCCGGTTTCTTCGTTATGGCTGATGACCTGCATGGAGGGCGTCAACTGCCCATGAACTTCGAGTATGGGAGTCCCGGTGTCCGAGAAGGTCAGGTGACCCGGCAATGTCTTATCCGGATCGCTCGACAACCAGAACACGCCAGTTTCGGAGGTCATGATCGGACGGTACCGGGCAGGTGAGACGGTCAACACTTCGCGGTGGTGTACGGATGGCGGCACGATCGACTCGGGGTCGAAATCAACCCATCGACGTCGGAGCCGGCGACTACGGGGCGTGGACGTCGATGACGGGCGGTTCGTTGGTCGGCTTCTCAGCTGGAGCGTCGGCTTGCTTTCGCACCGCGCGGGCCAAGGAGACTGCGTGCTCCAAGCTGGCTGGGTCTCCGGTCTGAGTGACGAGCCACCGAGCGAAGCGGAGATAGGCGAGCCACGCAAGCAGAAGACAGATCGGACCGACGACCGGGGCCAGCCACAGCCACTCGCTCATGGATGCTTGCGCTGCCCTTCGGTCGTCGTGGTGGGTGCGCTCAGTCGGTCGGGACGTCGAAGGCAAGCGTCTTGATGAACGCGGCCACACGATCCGCCTCAGCAGGCGTTAGGTCTTCCGGCAGACGCAACTTCGCTCGAAGCCCCGGACGAACGGGGAAGGGGTACTCGATCAGGCCGTCGGCCTCGGCGGTCGACTGCAAGGGCGGGGCCGCCTGGGTCGGAGGCTGTTCAGAGGGCGAGGGCGTCTCGGGCGTCGGATCAGGCGTTTCTGATACAGCCGAGGAGCGCTTACGCGTGCCGTTGCGTGTCGTTCCCGTGCGAGACGCACTCGGGGTACGTCCGTTGCGGGGCCGCCAATCGCCGCCATCCAGCTTGCTTAGATACATCTGAACTGACTTCAAGAAGCGTTGGCCGTATACGGCAAGGCTCTGCTCGCTGTAGTCCGAAGCCGAGCGGATGTTGAACCGGCGAATCAGCTCATCCGTGTCGACGCTCCGCAGGTCCAAGTCCTCCCAGCCATCCTCAACAGACAGAACCTTCGTCGAGGCGGTCCTCATCGCCGAAGCCGTTGCGCGGGGCAGCTCGCTCCGTTCGATCGTCCAGTTCAAGAACGCGACCAGCCCCGCGCCTGTCCCGCTCGACATATCAGCAGCCACGTACAGCCTCCGTAGATGTGGGGCCTAAAGTTCGTCATCTCCGATGATGAGGTCCCGAACGTCATACGTCAAGGCGAAACACGCTGTATGCGTGTCAGCGACCCGTCTTGGCTCCCATACGCCTCGCGCTCGCCGCGTTCGCTCGATTGCCGCGGTGTAGTCTGGGGCCTGGGCGACGTGGGCGTACACCGCGTCCGTGAAGGCGATGGAGCTGTGCCCTAGCCACCGGCTCACGCTGAACATGTCGTGCCCGTCTGCGAGCCACTGGCTGCCGCAGGTGTGCCGCAGGTGTGCCGCAGGTGGTGGGATCGGACTCCAGTGTGTGCGTCGGCGGGCAGGCCCACGGCGGCCACGGCCGGGCGGTAGACGTTGCGTAGAACGCCTGTGCGTTCCACAGGTGGTCAGCGCCTGCCGTGCCGTAGTCGCAGCCGCTACGAGCCCGACCGGGCCACAAGGGCGCGTCCAGTTCATCGCGGCGCGGGTAGGTGGCGAGGTACTGGCCCAGGTCGTGCAGCAGCTCGTCATAAAATATTGGAACCCGTCGCCGGCTCCTGGCGCTCTTGGTTCCTCGAAGGCCCAGCCGGTGCCGGGCACGTTCTTGGCGGTGCGCTCGACCGCCGCGTCTCGGCGGGCCAGTCGCAGATCCCGCAGGCGCAGGCCTGCCAGCTCACTCGTCCGCAGTCCGACCCCAGCCGCGAAACGGACCAGCAGCCCGTAGACCGGGTCCGTTTCTGCCACCTTCGCGGCCAGGGCGTCGACCTGCGCCCGGCTGAGGAAGTGGCCCTCGACCTTCTCACGGCCGGTGGGCAGCGCCTTCGGCACCGCTACTGCCTCGCAGGGGTTGCTCGGGGATGACGTTGTGCCGCCGCGCGTAGCGGAAGGTCGCTTGCAACGGGAAGAACGCCCATCGAACGGTCGCAGGCATCAGCGGTTCGCCGTGGGTGGTGCGCAGGCCGCGCAGCGAAAGCTCGATATCCCGACTCGTGATGCTGTTCAGCTTCCGGGCTCCGAACGCGGGCAGCGCATAGTTCGCGAGGTTCCGCCGGTACTTCTCCACTGTCTGGGATCGGATGCCGCTGGTGGCAGCGCTCGCGAGCCACTGGTCCGCCACGTCGGAGAAGGTCACCCGTCCGGCCTGCGGGTCGACGTAGGGGCCGGTCGCCCGGGCGTGCGTGACGCTGGCTCGGAACTGCCGGGCGGCAGTCTCGGTCGTGAACGTCTTGCTGCGGACGCGGGCCTTGCCGGTGGTCGCGTGCACCTCGCGCCAGCGGGCCACGTAGACGGTGCCCTTGCCCCGCTGGACCTTGTAGACGCCCGGCGTGCGGGTGGGAATGCGCGTGACCATCTCAGGCGACCTCTGCAGCCGTGGGGGAAGGGACGGGGTCAAGGGCAGCGGAAGTGAGAAGGCCGCCGATGCTGCTGGGGTTCCATTTCGCGCGCCCGGTCGGCGTCGGCACGCCTTCGTCAGTCAGAGCGGCAGCGATCTTGCGGTAGCTCGACCCGGCCGCGTTCATCGCGACGATGTGAGCCAGCAGTGCGGGGTCGATTTGGCGTGGGCGGCGCATGCGGATGCCTCTGGCCTTGGCGGCTCCGAGAGAGGTCTTCGTGCGGGCGCTGATCGCGTTCCAGCTCGGCGAAGACGGCGAGCATCTGCGCCATCGCCTTACCGTGCGGAGTGGTCAGGTCCATGCCCAGGTCCAGCACGACTAGGTCCCACTTCTGGCGGCGGGCGGTCTCGAGGACGTCGCTGGCCTGGATGACGCTGCGGCCGAGGCGGTCCATCTTTGCGACGACGAGCGCCTCCGCTTCGCCGGCTTCGAGGCGGGCCAGCGCGCAGTCGAGAGCCGGGCGGTTGCGGAGCTTGCCGCTCACGCCTTCATCGACCTGGTATTGCACCTGCCAGCCACGGCGGGCGGCCTCCTGCTCGACGGCCGCGCGCTGGGCGTCGAGGCCGAGGCCGCTCTGGATCTGCTCGTCAGTGCTGACCCGCAGGTAGGCGACGACCGGCCGTCGGTTTCTGTGCGTCGGCCCGAGCGGCGTTGCCGAGCCGGGCACCGGCCGGGCCTTTCTGGTCGGTCTGGGTCGGGATGGTGCCGCGCGCGTCGGCACGGGTGGGCGTGGGGTGGCGGTGCACGTGGCCTCCTGAGGCTCCTGATGTGCGGACCGACTCAGCCAACAGAAGTCGACGCCGAAGGTTCAGCGTTCGACGCTGCGGGCGGGTGACGCCGAAGTGCTCCGGCGTCGATACGTCCCGTTCGGCGTCAGCGGCGCCGGGGGTTCCGCCGCGAACGCGGTCCGGAGGCCGTGGGCCCGTAGCGCGGTGGGGGAGGGGCGTCGTCCCCGCGCAACACCGGCCGGGCGGGTGCTTGTCGCGCCCGGTGCGGCTCCACCGGGGGCGCGTGCCAGGGCTCGGGGAGACCGGAGCCAACCGCCTCCGAGTGTGCGGGCGGCCCCGCGCACGTACACGGTCGGCAGCTCTTTGGCGGAACGCATCCGCCGGACCGTCACGCGAGAGACGCCGAGGTAGGCGGCCGTTTGTTCGTCGCACCAGAGCGGGCCGTGGTCGCGGGGCTTCGTGGGGGTGCTGGGCATGGGGGAGATTCCTCCGTGAGTGGAGGTTCCTGTCCGAGAACGCAAAGAGCGCCGGGCGAGGAACCCAGGTGTCTGGGATCCGCCCGACGCTCACGCCAGCCGATCAGCGTTTGTCGCATCAGCCCTGGCTCGACAGCGGTGCCTTGTCGCTCAGCAAGGAGATGACGGCGGTAGTGCGACGTCCCGCTTTCAGCGGGCACCCGTACGCGGTGGTGCGCCTGTTGCCTGACCATCCTGACCCACGGAGGAGCGGAGCGGCAAGCACCCGGCGGGGATGGACAGAGCGCGCCTGAGCGGGCTATCCACAGGCCTCGTTGGCCCAGACGTTGGCCTAACGGGTCGAAGCGCCGACGGCGACCTGAGCCGGCGAGCCACTGGCCTGGTGATTCGCGGTGGGGCGGGTGGGGCTCGAACCCACGACCCAGGGATTATGAGTCCCATGCTCTGACCGGCTGAGCTACCGCCCCAGGGCGTTCACGCTAGCGGTCGCCCTCAGGCGATCGGCATGGTGCTGCCCAGCACGCGCCCCTCGGAGTCCAGCGCCTCGACGGCCAGGTACGCCGGGTCGCCGTCCACCGGCAGCCGGGTCTCGAACCCGGACCGGGCGACCGGCTCCCCGGCCTCAGCTGCCACCTCGTCCTCCCCGGCGACCAGTCGCCAGGAGGCGACCTCGGTCGCACCGTTCCAGCTGACGTACACGGCGCCGTCCTCCAGTACCGCGTCCGGCGGGTCCGCCGGCGTCGCGCTCCACTCGGCTCGGTACGCGCGGTAGTTGTCGCCGCTGCCCAGCGCGGCGTCCCAGAGCAGCGTGCCGTCGGCGGCGAACTCCGAGTAGTACGGCCGCGACCCCCACCCGATGAACACGTTGCCGTTCGGCAGCACCTCCAGGCTGCCCTGGCTGCCGGCCAACCGGTCGGGGTCGGGCGGCAGGTACTCGGTCACCAGCGTCGCGGTCCGGGCCTGCTCGTCCACGTCGAGCCGGAGACCCCGCGAGGTGGGGCCGATGTCCGGCTCGGACTGGTTGTCGAACAGCGTCAGCGTGCCGTCGGTCTGCCGCTCCGCGTCGTGCTGCCAGGCGAACTCGACCCCGTCACCGAGCTCGAAGTCGCTCTCCTCACCGCCCAGGGTCCACAGCACCTCGCCGGACTCCCGGTCGACGTCGTAGACCCCCCAGGTGTTCCGCGCCGAGACCAGCAGCGACCCGTCGGCGTCCTCGGCGACCGAGTTGACGTGGAAGTAGTCGAACGGCTGGTCCTCGGTGCCGCCGTCGTCGGAGAACTCGCTCTTGGTCGCCTCCAGCGGCACGTGGTCCAGCGACCGCCAGGAGAACAGCACCTCACCGGTGTCGACGTCGACCTCCTGGACGACGTTGTCCCACACCCAGCCGTCCTCGGGGCCGCCGACCGGGGTGAGGTCGATCTGCTCCTTGACGTAGGCGGCGATCAGCGCGGTGCCGTCGGAGGTGAGCCGCCCCTCGTGGATGTCGGCCTGCCCCGGCTCGACCTCGCCGCCGGTGGTGATCGTGGCGATCTCCCGGTAGGAGTCGTCGACGACGACGAACTCCCCGAGCCCCATCCCGACCACCGGGCTGGTGCCCTGCCACCAGGTCAGCACCGGCTCGCCGTCGAGCTCCTGCACCCGGACGTCGTAGCTGCGGCTCTCGGTCGGGTGGATCCAGATCGGCTCGCCCGTCTCGTCGACGATCAGCACCCCGTTGAGCGGCGCGCCGTCGCTCTTCGGTCCGAGCAGGACGACCGACCCGTCCGCCTCCGGTGCGGCGGCCGCCGGGGTGATCTCGATGTCGGGGGCGGTCAGGTCGGGGCGGCTGACGTACGCCGGCACCGCGGGCCCGACCGTGGCCTCGGCCTCTTCCTCCGCCGCGCCGCCGTCCGTGCCGCAGCCGGCGACGAGCGCCAGTGATGAGATGCTGGCGCACAGCGCGAGGGGCAGGGACCGGGTTCGCGGCATGCGGGGATCCTCGCAGGGGCCAGGGATCTTCGCAGGGGCCGGAGATCCGCGCAGGCGCCGCCGACACCATGGACATTTTCCGTCCAGATCGTCCACGTGTCGCGCCGATCGACCCCCTGACCTGCTGGATCATCCGCCTCGTTGGACCACTCCAGTCCCAGACGTCTCATCTGCGCCGCTCCGCACTGGCGCAGCAAGGTCACGATCAGGCAAACTGTCGACCGGTTGCTCCTGGAGCCGCCGAGGTACGAATGCAGTCATCGCGCGACAGGTCCGTTGGGGAAGACGAACCAGTCGAGTCGATGGAGGTGCGCCGTGCAGCGACGGTCAACCCAGGGTGTCGTCTTCGTGCACGCGTGCCCGAAGGCGCTCTGCCAGCACGTCGGATGGGCGCTCGAGAGCGTTCTGGGCGCGCCGGTGTCTTTGTCATGGGCTGACCAGCCCGTGGCGCACGGGGCCTACCGTGCCGAGATCGCCTGGACAGGCGCACCCGGCACTGGGGCCAAGCTCGTCGCTGCCCTCAAGCAGTGGCCGATGCTGCGCTTCGAGGTCACCGAAGAGGCCAGCCACGGCAACGACGGCGAGCGCATGTCCTACGTGCCCGGGCACGGCGTGCACCGGTCGCCGGTCAGCGCCAACGGCGACCTGGTCATCAGCGAGCAGCAGCTGCGGCACCTGGCCGCGACCGCCACCTCGGTGGAGGCCTTCCGGCACGGCGTCGACGCGCTGCTCGGTTCGGCGTGGGACGCCGACCTGGAGGCCTACCGGTACGCCGGCGACGCCACCCCGGCCACCTGGCTGCACCAGGTCGTCTAGGGCCGCCTTCCGGGCCCCGCCGCGAGCCTGCGAGTGGTGGGGAGAAGGTGGTCCTTCCACTGCTCCTCGGAGCAGGTCGCATGATCGCCGCACTCGCGGTACCGCCGCCGTCCTCACGCTGCAGAGGAGGGTCGGCGACTGCGCGGTGAGGCCGGCGGTCGGCCCGCACACGCACAACGGCCCGGCACCCTCCACGGAGGGTGCCGGGCCGTTGTGCGTCAGGCCCCGTCCGGAGGCTCGCCCCGAGCGCGCGAGGGGTGAGTGGGACGGGGTCCTTCGTCAGAGTGGGATGTTGCCGTGCGCTCCCCGGCCGGAAGGGGCCTCCGCCAGCGCGGCGACCAGCCGGCGCTTGGTCTGCGTCGGCTCCACGACCTCGTCGACGACGCCGATCTCCCGGGCGCGGTTGACCCCGCCGGCGATCCGCTCGTGCTCGGCGGCCAGCTGGGCGTGCAGCGCCTCCCGCTCGCCGGGCGGGGCAGCGGCCAGCTTCTTGCGGTGCAGGATGCCGACGGCGGCCTTCGCGCCCATCACGGCGACCTCGGCGCCCGGCCAGGCGAACACGGCGGTGGCGCCCAGCGAGCGGGCGTTCATGGCGATGTAGGCGCCGCCGTAGGATTTGCGGGTCACCAGCGTCACCCGCGGCACCACGGCCTCGGCGAAGGCGTGCAGCAGCTTCGCGCCGCGGCGCACCACGCCGTCCCACTCCTGGCCGACGCCGGGCAGGTAGCCGGGGACGTCGACCAGCACGACCAACGGCACCCCGAAGGCGTCGCACATCCGCACGAACCGGGCCGCCTTCTCCGCCGACGCGGAGTCCAGGCAGCCACCCAGCCGCAGCGGGTTGTTGGCGATCACGCCCACCGTCCGGCCGGCCAGCCGGCCCAACGTCGTCACCACGTTGGGCGCGAAGCGCGGGTGCAGCTCCAGCCCGGGGGAGTCCAGCAGCGAGGCGACCAGCGGCTTGACGTCGTAGGCCCGGTTGCGCTGCTCGGGGAGGAGGGTCATCAGGTCGACGGCGGGCTCCTCGGCGGCCGGGGCGAAGGTGCCCTGGGCGGCGAGCAGGTCGACGGCCTGGCGCGCGGTCTCCAGCGCCTCGGCCTCGGTGTCGGTGACCACGTGCACGACACCGGAGCGCCGGCCGTGGGTGTCCGGGCCGCCCAGCTGCTCCTGGTCGACGACCTCACCGGTGACCGAGCGGACGACGTCCGGGCCGGTCACGAAGACCCGCCCGGCCGGGCCCATGATCACCAGGTCGGTCAGCGCCGGCCCGTACGCCGCCCCACCCGCGGCCGGGCCGAGGACGACGGAGACCTGCGGCACCCGCCCCGAGGCGCGCACCATCGCGGCGAACACCTCACCGACCGCGTGCAGGGCGGTGACGCCCTCGGCCAGCCGCGCCCCACCCGAGTGCCAGATCCCGACGACCGGCACCCGCTCCCGCAGGGCGGTGTCGATCGCGTCGACGATGTGCCGGCAGCCGTCCAGGCCCATGGCACCGCCCATGATCGTGGCGTCGGTGCAGTAGGCGACGGCGGGGGAGCCGGCCACCGTGCCCCGGGCGGCGAGCGCCCCCGAGGTGTCCCGGGCCGACAGCAACTGCATCGAGCCGGGGTCGAAGAACCGGGCGAGCCGGTCCTCGGGGTCCCGCGGGTCGACGGTGGGAGTGGTCGGCGGTGCGGCGGAGACGGTGGTCATGAGCAACTCCTCGAAGCGCGGGTCGGGAGGGTGCGGCCGCGCTGCAGGGTCCCGCTGCGAGGTCGCGCCTGCTGGAGGGCAGCGGGGTCCTGCGTCACGCCGTCGTGAACACCAGGGCCATGTTGTGGCCGCCGAAGCCGAACGAGTCGTTCAGTGCGGCGGAGAAGGTCGCCTTCCGCGGTTCGCGGCGGACGATGTCGAGGGCCTGGACGGCGGCGTTGTCGTCGGGGTCGTCGAGGTTGGCGGTCGCCGGCACGATCTGTTCGCGCAGCGCCAGGATCGAGAACACCGACTCCAGCGCACCGGCCGCGCCGAGCAGGTGCCCGGTCTGGCTCTTGGTGGCGGTGACCAGCGTGTGGTCACCGATGGCGTCGTGGATCGCGGAGGCCTCGGCGGTGTCGCCGATCGGGGTGGAGGTGGCGTGGGCGTTGACGTGGCCGATGTCGGCCGGGGTCAGCCCGGCGTCCCGGATGGCGGCGGCGATCGCCCGCCCGGCACCCTCACCCTCGGGGTGCGGGGCGACGAGGTCGTAGCCGTCGGCGGTGCCGCCGGCACCGGCCAGCCGGGCGTGGATCCTGGCGCCGCGCGCCTTGGCCGCGTCGGCGCGCTCGAGGACGAGGGCGGCAGCGCCCTCGCCGAGCACGAACCCGTCCCGGCCCTTGTCGAACGGCCGGGAGGCACGCTCGGGCTCATCGTTGCGGGTGCTCATCGCGCGCATGGCGGAGAAGCCGGCCATCGGCAGCGGGTGCACGCAGGCCTCGGTGCCGCCGACGACGACCATGTCGGCGCGGCCCAGGCGGAGCAGGTCCAGCCCCCAGCGGATGGCCTCGGCGCCGGATGCGCAGGCGCTGACCGGGGCGTGCACCCCGGCCTTGGCGCCGACCGCGAGCCCGACCGCAGCGGCGGGGCCGTTGGGCATGAGCATCGGGATGGTGAAGGGGGAGACCCGCTTGGGGCCCTTGGCCTCGAGGATGTCGTCCTGGTCGAGCAGGGTGACCGCGCCGCCGATGCCGGTGCCGAAGACGACGGCGATCCGTTCGGGGGCGACACCGGAGTCGGCGCCGGCAGCGTCGCGCCAAGCCTCCTCGGCGGCGATCACGGCGACCTGCTGGCTGCGGTCCAGCCGCCGGATACGCACGCGGTCGAGCACCTCGGCCGGCTCGGTGGACAGCCGGGCGACGAGCTGGGCCGAGAAGTCCTTGGCCCAGTCGTCGGTGATCCGGCTGACCCCGGACCGGCCGGCCAGCAGCGCCTCCCAGGTGGAGGCCACGTCGCCACCGAGGGGCGTGGTGGCGCCGAGCCCGGTGACGACGACGTCAGCGGTGGGGGTGCTCATGGACGTTCCTCCTGGGAGTAGCTGGGTCTGGCCGGACGGCCGGGTGGTGGAGCTGGTCGGCCACCCTTCAGGCGCCCGCGTGGGGGGAAGGGTGGTCCTTCCTCAGCCCTGGTTCTTCTCGATGAAGGAGATCGCGTCGCCGACGGTCTTGATGTTGGCGAGCTCGTCGTCCGGGATCGCGACGCCGAACTTGTCCTCGACGGCGGTGGCGATCTCCACCATCGACAGCGAGTCGACGTCGAGGTCGTCGGTGAAGGACTTCTCGGGGGTGGCGTCGGCGGGGGCGACCCCGGCCACCTCCTCCAGGATCTCGGCGAGACCGGCCTGGATGTCTGCGGTGCTGGGCACGCGGGGTCCTCTCTCTGGCGTCGGTGGCGGGAGCCCGGAAGGGTCCCCACCTCGTCCGGGACGGGTGTCCCGGGGGTCTGTGGTCGGTCGGGCGGGCGCCTCAGGGGAGGCGCAGCACCTGGCCGGCGAAGGTGAGCCCGGCGCCGTACCCGAGCACCAGGGCCAGGTCGCCGGACTTGGCCTCGCCGGACTCCATCAGCGCGGTGAGCGCCAGCGGGACGGAGGCGGCCGAGGTGTTGCCCGACTGGACGACGTCGCGGGCGATCACGGTGTCCTCGCTGAAGCCGAGCTTCTTGGCCATCGACTCGATGATCCGCAGGTTCGCCTGGTGCGGGGCGAAGACGTCGATGTCGGCGGCGGTGACGCCGGCCTTCTCCATCGCCTCGATCAGCGTCTGGGTCAGCTTCGTGGTGGCCCAGCGGTAGACGGTCTGACCGGCCATCGTCATGGTCGAGCGGCCGGCGGCGATCTCGATGGCGGTGTACTGGTCGCCGTCGCTGCCCCAGGCGACCGGGCCGATGCCGGGCTCGTCGGTCGGGCCCAGGACGGCGGCCCCGGCCCCGTCGGCGAAGATCACCGCGGTGCTGCGGTCGGTCTGGTCGGTGACGTCGCTGAGCCGCTCGACCCCGACCACCAACACGTTGGTGGCCTCGCCGGTGCGGATGGCGTCGGCGGCCACGCTGAGCGCATAGCAGAACCCGGCGCAGCCGGCGTTGAGGTCGAACGCGCCGGGGCGGGGGATGCCCAGCCGGTGCGCGACCTGCGGGCCGATGCCCGGGATCGGGGCGGTCAGGCTGGCGCTGGCCACGATGACCAGGTCGATCTGGTCCGGCGCCAGCCCGCTCGCCGCCAGCGCCTTACCGCCGGCGGCGATGGACATGTCGACCAGCGTCTCGTCCTCGGAGGCCCAGCGGCGCTCGGCGATGCCGACGCGGGACTGGATCCACTCGTCGTTGGTGTCCATCACCTGGGCGAGTTCGTCGTTGGTCACCCGGCGGCGGGGGCGGTAGGAGCCCAGGCCGAGGATGCTCGCGCCGGGGGCTCCTTCCCGCAGCTTGATGGTGGTCACGCGGACACCTCCGGGTAGAGACGGGCGATCGGGTCACCGGCGTCGACGAGGTCGCCGTCGTGCACGAGCCACTCGGCGAGGACGCCGTCGTAGCCGGTGGAGACGTTGACCTCCTCGCGCCGGCTCTGCACGGAGCCCAGCGGGCTCCCGGCAGGGAGGCGGGTGCCCTCGGGGACCTCGGCCGGGCGCACTGTGCCCCGGACGGGGGAGACCACGACGCGCCAGTCGGGGGAGTGCTCGGCCTCGGCCCGACCGCGCTCGGCGTCGATCAGCTCACGGGCGCGGTCCAGGTCGGCGGGGCTGGTCAGCGCCAGCACCTCGATGTCCGAGCCCTTCCACTCGCGCTTGGCCAGGCCGGCCAGTGCGCCGGCGGGCGGCAGCTCCAGCACGGCGGTGACGCCGAGGTCGCGCAGGGTGGCCAGGCAGGCGTCGAAGCGGACCGGGCTGGTGACCTGGCTGACCAGCCGGGAGAGCACCTCGGCGCCGTTGTCGACCGCGGCGCCGTCGGCGTTGGAGAGCAGCAGCCGGCTCGGGTCGGCCGGGCGGAGGCCACCGATCAGCGCCTCGAGCTCCGCGCGGGCGGAGGCCATGTGGTGGGTGTGGAACGCCCCGGCCACCGACAGCGGCATGATCCGCGCCTTGGCCGGCGGGTCGGCCTTGAGCGCGGCCAGCCCGTCGAGCGGGCCGGCGGCGACGATCTGCCCACCACCGTTGCGGTTGGCCGGCACCAGGCCGTGCTGCTCGAGGGCGGCGAGCACCTCGTCGGGGTCACCACCGAGGACGGCGGACATCCCGGTGGGGGTCTGCGCACAGGAGCGGGCCATGGCCCGGCCGCGGACGGCGGTCAGCGCGATCGCCGCCTCGACGGAGAGGACACCGGCCAGTGCAGCGGCGGTCAGCTCGCCGACGCTGTGCCCAGTGATCACGACGTCCCGCCCGGCGTGCGGGGAGTGCACCACCGGACCGGGCATCCCGCCGAGCTCGCGGGCGATGAACAGGCTCATCGCGACGACCAGCGGCTGGGTGACCGCGGTGTCCTTGATGGCCTCGGCGTCACCGGTGGTGCCGAGCTCCAGGAGGTCGGCGTCGGCGATCGCACCGGCCCAGCGGAAGAAGGACTCGGCGCCGGGGAGCTCGAGCCAGTCGGTGAGCATCCCGGGCTTCTGTGCACCCTGTCCGGGGGCGAGAACGGCCAACACGTGTACACCGTGCCAGCCGGGCAGCCTCCGCGGGCTGGCATCGCCCACGAAGATCTGCAGCCTCTTCTTGGAGGATCCCTCCAAACGAGGGCCCGGCAACCCGACTCCGACGCCGCGTGTCGGGCCGAGAGACCACAACGGGCGGCCGCTCAGTGCCAGAGGGAGCGGCCACCCTCGAGCTGCGCGAGGGCCAGTGCCAGCTGCAGCGTCCAGGCTCCCCGGGGGTCGGTGGCCGAGTAACCGGTGAGCTCGGCAGCCCGCTTGAGCCGGTACCGCACGGTGTTGGTGTGCACGAACAGCGCGCGGGCGGTGGCCTCCAGGTTGCCCCCGTTGCCCAGCACGGTGCGCACGGTCTCCAGCACCTCGGTGCCGGCCGCCTGCAACGGCGCCACCACCCGGTCGGCCAGCGCGGAGCGTGCCAGCGGGTCGCCGTCCAGCGCCCGCTCGGGCAGCAGGTCCTCGGCCTCGACCGGCCGGGGCGCGCCGGGCCACGCCGCGGCGGCGCGCAGCCCGGCCAGGGCCACGGTCGCGGACTCCCCGGCGTGGGCCAGCGAGTCGACCCGCGGGCCGAGCACCACCGGGCCGGGCCCGAACTCGCGGCACACCCGGGAGGTGATCTGGGCCAGGTCGGCGGCACCGCCGAGGACGACGACCAGCTCGTCGGCGTGCACCCCGACGAGCACCTCGCAGCCCAGCGACCGGGCCGCCCGGCGGACGGCGGCGCGGGCGTCGTCCTCACCCGGCGGGGCCGAACCGACCAGGACGACGACCGGCTCGGTCTCCGTCCAGCCCAGGGCCGCGGCCCGGCCGGGCAGCTCGTCGGCGCGGTCACCGCGGACCAGGGCGTCGACGACCAGTGCCTCCAGCCGGGCGTCCCAGGCGCCGCGGTTCTCGGCGAAGCTCGCGTAGACGTGGGCCGCGGCGAAGGCGATCTCCCGGCTGAACTGCAGCACGGTCAGCCGCAGCCGGTCGGCGTCGCCGGGCTCGGCCACCTGCTCGACCCGGTCCTCGACCACCTCGACGGTCACCTTGATCAGGTCGACCGAACGCTTCAGCGGCACGGCCTGCATCAGCTCGCGGGGGGCTGCGCCGAAGACCTCTCCGGTCAGCCGCGGCGGCCGGCCGGGGTTGCGGCACCACTCGACCAGTGAGGCGATGCCGGCCTGGGCGACGAGCGTGACCCAGGACCGCTGGCTGGCGGGCATCGCCCGGAACCAGGACAGCTCCTCGTCCATCCGGGCCACCGCCTGGGTGGCCAGGGCGCCCGAGGAGCGCTCGAGCCGGCGCAACGTCGCCTCCGAGGGCTGCGTGCGCACCGGACCTGCTCCCATCCCACCAGCGTGTCACGGCGCACCCAGCATCAGGGATCGTGGAGCGGTGCACACCGCTCCTCCGGGTCATCCCGTCCCCGCCGCCCGTCCGGGGGCCCGCCGATGAGCGGGCTGGAGTCCCGGGTGCTGCTGGCCCCCCAGGACGGGTCGCTGGGCCCGCTGCTGCGGATGGCCGACGACCGGCTCGGCGCCGCCACCGGGTACGGGCGGCACGCCCACGCCGACGTCGACGTGGTGGCGGTCGTGCTCGCCGGCCGGCTGCGGCACGCCTGGGGACGCGAGGCCGTGCTGGGGGCCGGCGACGTCGCCGTCCTGCGCGCGGGCCGGGGGCTGGAGCACGACGAGGTCGCCGGCGTCGGGGGAGCGCACGTCGTCCAGACGTACCTGCGGGCCGCCGACCCCGGGGCGCAGCCGGCGCACGACGTCCTGCTCCGGCCGACCGGGTGGGTCGACCTCGGCCGGGCCGACGCCCGGCTCTGGGTGGGCGAGGCCGGCGCCGAGGTGCCACCCGGGCTGCGGGTGGTCGCCCGCGACGGCGAGGTGACCGTGGAACCGGGGGACGGGCCGGTCGAGGGCCCGGCGACCGTCCTGGTCTGGGAGCTGGACGCCGCCCGGCCGGCCTGGGCCGACTGACCTGGTGCAGGTGCTGAGCCCTGCTACAGACTGGCCGCATGCCTGCCGACGCATCCCTCGCCGCTGACCTGCTCGCCGCCGCCCGCGCCGACGCCGACCGCACCGTGGACCTGCGCCGCCGGCTGCACCGTCAGCCCGAGGTCGGCCTGCAGCTCCCGGCGACCCAGGCGATGGTGCTGGCCGCGCTCGGCGACCTGCCCATCGAGCTGACCACCGGCACCAGCACGACCTCGGTGGTCGGGGTGCTGCGCGGCGGTCGCCCCGGCCCCACGTACCTGCTGCGCGGGGACATGGACGCGCTCCCGCTGACCGAGACCACCGGCCTGCCGTTCGCCTCCGAGGTGCCCGGGGCGATGCACGCCTGCGGGCACGACACCCACGTGGCCATGCTGGCCGGCGCCGCGCGGCTGCTCGCCGAGCGGCGGGACAGCCTGGCCGGGCAGGTGGTGTTCATGTTCCAGCCGGGCGAGGAGGGCCACCACGGCGCCCGCTTCATGCTGGAGGAGGGGCTGCTCGACGTCGTCCCCGATGCCCCGGTCAGCGGCGCGTTCGCGCTGCACATCTCCACGGTGTTCCCGACCGGCACGATCAACGTGCGGGCCGGCGCCATGATGGCCTCGGCCGACCAGTTCCGGATCACCGTGCACGGTCGCGGCGGGCACGCCTCCACCCCGCACCTGGCCGCCGACCCGGTGCCGGTCGCCGCCGAGATCGTGCTGGCGCTGCAGGCGATGGTCACCCGCCGGGTCGACGTCTTCGACCCGGCCGTGGTCACCGTCGGGCACCTGGAGGCGGGCACCAAGGACAACATCATCCCGCCGTTCGCGGTCATGGACGGCACGATCCGCACCCTCTCGCCGGAGCGGCGGGCCGACGTCCTGGCCTCGGTGCAGCGGGTCGCCGAGCACGTCGCCGCCGCCCACGACCTGCGCGCGGAGTTCGTCCGGGTCGAGGGCTACCCGGTGACCGTCAACGACGCCGAGGTGGCCGCCCAGGTGACCGCGGCGGCTGCGCAGCTGCTGGGTGAGCAGGCCAGCGCCGTCATGGCGGCGCCGCTGATGGGCGCCGAGGACTTCTCCTACGTGCTGGAGCAGGTGCCCGGCGCGATGGCCTTCCTGGGCGCCTGCCCGCCGGACCTCGACCCGGCGACCGCACCGGGCAACCACTCCGACCTGGTCGTCTTCGACGAGGACGCCCTCCCGGCCGGGGTGGCCATGTACGCCCTGATGGCGGCCCGGGCCCTCGCCGGCTGACCGGTCACCTCGGGTCCCCGAGCTCCGCCGCGGCCCGGAGTGCCCGGGCCGCGGCGGCCGGGTCGTCGGCGGCGAACCGCACGACCCCCACCGTGGCGGAGCCCCGGCCGAGACCGGTCGTGGTGGGCCCGGTGAGCCGCACCTCCACCCCCGTCGAGCCCGAGATCCCGAGCACCAGTTCCGCGTCGGCCACCGAGATCGTCCGGTCCGGTGCCGGTCGGCGGCGGACGGCGACCGAGGCCACCCGGTCCAGTGGCACCCGGACGTCGGCGAACGTGGCCGAGCGCAGCCGCAGCACCTCCCCGGTCACCACGTGCGGGCGGACGACGTTGGCGGCGGCCACCCCGGCCACGAACAGCAGGGTCCAGACGCCGGCGACCAGGAGCACCCACCGCACGGTGGCCCAGGGCACGGCCAGCTCGACGACGGCCAGCTCGACCACCGCGAGCCCCAGGAACGCGACGGCCATCGGGCGCAGGTCGCGGTCGTAGGGGATCGCGACCGCGCCCGGCGGCACCCCGTGCCGGCGGCGGCGTGCCAGCAGCACCAGCGACGACCACAGCCGCAGCTCGTGGTGCACCGCGGTGGCGATCGGGCCGGGCAGCACCGTGCGGAGGGCCTCGTCGAGCGCCTCCTCCGCCTCGGCTCCGGCCGTCCGGGCCTGCCGGTACCGCCGACGGGCGGCGACCAGCTGCCCGGCCACGGTGAGCGCGAGGAGCGCCTCCACCAGGACGAACAGCAGGGCGGCCCGACCGAGGGAGAGCCGGCCCCCGGCGACCAGCACCACCTCGACCAGCAGCACCGCCGGTGCGGCCCATCTCAGGACGCGCACGTCGGCCACCCCCGACCTGCCAGCTCGACGCACCGGCGCTGGGCCGGGGCGAGCGAGGCGAGGAAGGCCTCCCACGCCGTCCCGTCGTCCTCGGCCGGCGGGCCGGTGGGGCCCGGGAAGAGCTCCGGGCCCAGCGCGTGAAGCTCAGCGGCCACCTCGGCGACCGCCGGGTCGGCCGGTGCCGCACCGGCCAGTGCCTCGAACCGCTCCGACCAGGCACTGATCCGGTCGACCGTGGTGGGGTCGGCGAGGACGGCCCGGTAGCGGTCGGCGATGCCGCTGAACTGCTCCGCGCCCCCGGCGGTCTCCAGCAGTTCGAGCAGGTCCCGTTCCCGGGCGAGCCGGTCGGGCGCCGTGCCGGGCGCTGCGGCGGTCAGGTCACGCAGCAGGGCGGCCACCTGCTCGGAGGTCGTCAGGTCCTCCCGGGCGAGGAGGTCGGCGAGCTGCCGGCGACGGACGTCGATGGCCGCGGCCTGCTGGGCCAGGTCGGCGTCCAGGGCGAGCAGGGCGTCGCGGACGCCGGTCGGCCCGGCCACCGGCTCGCCGGCCAGTGCGGCGGCGACCTCCGGCAACGGCAGGCCGAGCCCGACCAGTCGACGCACACGCAGGAGCCGCGCCGCGTCGTGCGCGTCGTAGTCGCGGTAGCCGTTGGCCCGGCGGCGGGGCTCGGGGAGCAGGCCGACGGAGTGGTAGTGCCGGATCGTCCGCGTCGTCGTCCCCGCCAGCCTGGCCAGCGCACCGATGCTCACCACGGCGTCAGGATGGACCTTGTCGCTACGTCAAGGTCAACACGACGAACGGCCCGCCTCCCCGGATCGGGGAGGCGGGCCGTCCGGTCGGACCGGAGCTCGTCGGCGACTACGCCTCGGGCTGCTGCTCCGGGGCGGTGCTGGTGTCAGCGGGAGCCGCCTGCACCTCGCCGATCTGGTACTTCTCGACCGCCTGCCGGACGACGTCGCGCTCGACCTCACCGCGCTGGGCGAGCGAGGCCAGCGTGCGCACGACGATCGACTCGGCGTCGACCCGGAAGTGCCGGCGCAGCGCCGGGCGGGTGTCGGACAGGCCGAACCCGTCGGTGCCCAGCGACGTCATGCCGCCCGGGACGAACGGGGCGAGCAGGTCCGGCACCGCCTTCATCCAGTCCGACACCGCGACGACCGGGCCGGGGACGTCGGTGAGCTGCTGGGTGACGTAGGGCACCTTGGGCTCCTCCGCCGGGTTCAGCAGGTTCCACTCCTCGGCCTGCACCGCCTCGCGGCGCAGCTCGTTCCAGGAGGTCACCGACCAGACGTCGGCCGAGACGTCCCAGTCCTGCGCCAGCAGCTCCTGCGCCCGCAGCGCCCACGGCACGGCCACGCCGGAGGCGAGCACCTGCGCCTTGGGGCCGTCGACCTGCGGGCCCTCGGCGTAGCGGTACATCCCGGCCAGCAGCCCGGTGACGTCCAGGCCCTCCGGCTCGGCCGGCTGGACGTACGGCTCGTTGTAGACCGTCAGGTAGTACATGACGTCGGGGCTGC
Organism: Modestobacter sp. VKM Ac-2978; assembly: GCF_026968025.1. Taxonomy (NCBI): domain Bacteria; kingdom Bacillati; phylum Actinomycetota; class Actinomycetes; order Geodermatophilales; family Geodermatophilaceae; genus Modestobacter; species Modestobacter sp. VKM Ac-2978. The sequence goes on from NZ_JAPVBP010000002.1 coordinate 392,102, forward strand.
GGTGCCCGCCCAGCGGGGCGCCCGGGTCCTCGCCGTACATGCGCCGCAGGGCGTCCTTGATGATGTGCCCGAGCTCGTAGCCGAACGCCGGGTCGTAGGAGACGACCGCCGGGTTCGTCTCCGCGAGCAGCAGCGAGTGCCCGTCCTCGTGCTGCAGGCCCTCCCCGTTCAGCGTGGTGCGCCCGGCGGTGGCGCCCAGCAGGAACCCGCGGGTCATCTGGTCACCGGCGGCCCAGAACGAGTCACCGGTGCGCTGGAACCCGAACATCGAGTAGAAGATGTAGATCGGGATCATCGGCTCGCCGTGCGTGGAGTACGACGTCCCGGCGGCGATGAACGAGGCCGTGGAGCCGGCCTCGTTGATCCCCTCGTGCAGGATCTGCCCGGTCACGGACTCCTTGTAGGCCAGCATCAGCTCGCGGTCGACCGAGGTGTAGTTCTGGCCGTGCGGGTTGTAGATCTTCTTCGTCGGGAACAGCGAGTCCAGCCCGAAGGTGCGGGCCTCGTCGGGGATCACCGGGACGAAGCGGGGGCCGAGCTCCGGGTCCTTGATGAGCTCCTTGAGCAGCCGGACGAACGCCATCGTGGTGGCGACCTCCTGCTTGCCCGAGCCCCGACGGACGACCTCGAAGGCCTTGTCGTCGGGCGCCTTGAGGGGCTTGGCCGCGTAGCTGCGCCGGGGGATCGAGCCGCCCAGCTGGCGACGCCGCTCCATCATGTACTGCATCTCGTCGGAGTCGGCTGCCGGCTTGTAGTAGGGCGGCAGCGTCTTGTCCAGCTCCTCGTCCGGGATCGGCAGGTACAGCCGGTCCCGGAAGTTCGCCAGGTCCTCCGCGGTCAGCTTCTTCATCTGGTGCGTGGAGTTGCGGCCCTCGAAGTGGTTGCCGAGCGTCCAGCCCTTGATGGTCTTGGCCAGGATGACCGTCGGCTGGCCCTTGTGGTCCTGCGCCGCCTTGAACGCCGCGTAGACCTTGCGGTAGTCGTGCCCGCCGCGCTGGAGGTCCCAGACCTCCTTGTCGCTCATGCCCTCGACGAGCTTGCGGGTGCGCGGGTCGCGGCCGAAGAAGTGCTCGCGGACGTAGGCGCCGTCCTCGGCCTTGTAGGTCTGGTAGTCGCCGTCCGGCGTCTGGTTCATCAGGTTGACCAGGGCGCCGTCGCGGTCGGCGGCCAGCAGCTTGTCCCAGCCGCGGCCCCACACCACCTTGATGACGTTCCAGCCGGCGCCGCGGAAGAAGGACTCCAGCTCCTGGATGACCTTGCCGTTGCCGCGGACCGGACCGTCGAGCCGCTGCAGGTTGCAGTTGACGACGAAGGTGAGGTTGTCCAGCTCCTCACGGGCGGCCAGGCCGATCGGGCCCAGCGACTCGGGCTCGTCCATCTCCCCGTCGCCGAGGAACGCCCACACGTGCTGGTCGGAGGTGTCGGCGATGCCGCGGTCGCGCAGGTAGCGGTTGAACCGCGCCTGGTAGATCGCGTTCATCGGGCCGAGGCCCATCGAGACGGTGGGGAACTCCCAGAAGTCGGGCATCAGCCGCGGGTGCGGGTAGGACGACAGCCCGCCGCCGGGGTGGCTGACCTCCTGCCGGAAGCCGTCGAGCTGGTGCTCGTCGAGCCGGCCCTCGAGGTAGGCGCGGGCGTAGATGCCGGGGGAGGCGTGCCCCTGGAAGTAGATCTGGTCGCCGCCGCCGGGGTGGTCCTTGCCGCGGAAGAAGTGGTTGAAGCCGACCTCGTACAGCGACGCGGACGACGCGTAGGAGGAGATGTGGCCGCCCACGGCGACGCCCGGGCGCTGCGCCCGGTGGACCATGATCGCGGCGTTCCAGCGGATGTAGGCGCGGATCCGGCGCTCGGCGTCCTCGTCGCCGGGGAACCAAGGCTCCTGCTCCGGCCCGATCGTGTTGATGTAGTCGGTGCTGCGCAACGCGGGGACGCCGACCTGCTGCTCCCGGCTGCGCTCCAGCATGCGGAGCATCAGGTAGCGGGCTCGGCCGCGGCCGGCATGGTCGACGACCGCGTCGAGGGACTCCAGCCACTCCTGGGTCTCGTCCGGGTCGGTGTCGGGGAGTTGGCTGGCCCGCCCGTCGGTGATGACCGCACGAGGGCTGCCGATGGTGCGGGCGGGGTCTCCGTCCGACTGCTGCGTTGCGCTCATGCCCCCATCGTCTCCTGCCGGGGCGGCGCGCGTCACGTCTGCCCCGTGTCGCGTCCCGAGGGGCGGGACACGGGGCGCGGCCGTGCAGCCCGGTCGAGGCCTTGCGCCTGCCCCCCGATGCCCTACGCTCCGCTGCAACGGTGGCCCGGACAGCGTGGGCCCGCACCCCGGCGACGTCGGGGGACGGGGGCACGCCAGGGGCCGCCCTCCACCCGGGCGGAGGGGGTCGGGTCGAGCTGTTCAGAGGTCCCGACCAGGCAGCGCGGGCCGGGACAGGGCACGATCCCTCCAGGACCACCGCACCGGCGCACCACGCGACGGGGCGCGCCAGACCGCACAGCAGCACACCGCACACGAGACAGCCCGGGAGACCGGGCGGCCGAGCACACGGAGGAACAGCAGGGATGAGCGTCGACTCGGGCAGCACCAGCATGGCTGCCCGGCTGGGGATCAAGCCGGGCATGGTCGTGCAGGAGCTCGGCTGGGACGAGGACGCCGACGAGGACCTGCGCGACTCCGTCGTCGAGCTCTCGGGCGGCGAGATGGTCGACGAGGACTCCGACGAGGTGGCCGACGTCGTCCTGCTGTGGTGGCGCGACGAGGACGGCGACCTGATCGACGCCCTCGTCGACTCGATCGCCTCGCTCGCCGAGGACGGCGTCGTGTGGCTGCTGGTCCCGAAGTCCGGGCGCCCCGGCCACGTCGAGCCCGGTGACGTCACCGAGGCCGCCCCCACCGCCGGGCTCGCACAGACCTCCAGCATCTCCGCGGCCAAGGACTGGTCGGGCATCCGGCTGGTCACCCCGAAGGCAGCCCGCTCCCGCCGTTGAAGAAGGACCCCCTCGCCCCCCACCGCTCGCGGGCTCACGGCGGGCCCCTGCGAGGGGGCCGACGAGCCGGGGGATGACGACCTCAGCCGGGCGCCCGCGCCGGAGGTGGGGCACGATCGCGGGATGACCCTCTCCGTCGGCGACGCCGCCCCCGAGTTCAGCCTGCCCGACCAGGACAAGCAGGTGGTCTCTCTGGCCGGGCTCCGGGGGGCACCGGTGCTCGTCGTCTTCTACCCGTTCGCCTTCTCCGGCATCTGCACCGGCGAGCTGTGCCAGTTGCGCGACGAGCTGGGCACCTACACCGACGCCGGGGTCCAGGTGGTCGCCATCTCCACCGACCCCACCTTCAGCCTCAAGGCGTTCCGGGCCGAGCAGCAGCTGCCCTTCCCGCTGCTCTCGGACTTCTGGCCCCACGGCGCGGCCGCCCAGGCCTACGGGGTGTTCAACGAGCGGGCCGGGATGGCGCTGCGCGGCACGTTCCTGGTGGACGGGGAGGGCACGCTCGTCTTCGCCGAGGTCAACCAGCCCGGTGACGCGCGGGCGCAGTCGGGCTGGAAGGACGCAGTCGGGCAGCTCGTCGCGGCCTGAGCCGCCGTCCCACCGCAGTCCGTCGGGCGGCCAGGGCGCGGGCGACCTCCCGCTACCCTGGCCGCACGGGCGCGTAGCTCAGCGGGAGAGCTCTCGCCTTACAAGCGAGCGGTCGCAGGTTCGATCCCTGCCGCGCCCACTCCTCCCCGCGCCGCCCGGGTGCGGCTGCGGTGCCGCCTCACCCGGACGGGTGCCCGTGGCTCGTCCGCCGTCGGCCGTGGACCGATGCCCATCTGGTGCAACGGAGATCCCGGCCTTCGGGCAGACAGCGACGCCGCGGCGTTCCCTTGTGGGCGTACCTCGTGGCCATCGTGCTGCTGCCCCTGATGGGGGTGGTCGCGCTGACGGCGGCGATCGTGCGATCGGCTGTGTCCGAGGCGGCCACCGCCGAGCGCGCCGAGGCAGCGGTGCAGGCGGTGGCGCAGCTGGACGCGGCCCGCAGCGGGGTGGAGCACGAGATCGTCCCGGTGCTGTCCGCGACGGTCCTGCTCGACCCGGCCCTGAGCGCCATGGCCGGGCTCTCCCCGGAGATGGTGCAGGCCCAGCTGGCGCAGGCCGAGCAGGCCATCGCCCAGGCGCAGCAGGTCACCGACCGGGCGCTGGCCTCGGTGCCCGCCGCCTCCGTGGGCGCCTGGGCCGCCGTACGGGCCACCGCCCGGCTCGTCGACGTCCGGGCCGGCGCGCACTACCGGACGAGCTCGCTGCAGGACACCTACCGGGACTACCTGGACGTCTCCGCTCAGCTCATGGCGGCTCAGCAGGAGGCGGCTACGGAGGCCAGTGCCCAGGAGGTGACGATCGGGACCTATCGGGCCACCCGCGACGTCGAGCTGGTCGCCGAGCTGACCCAGGCCTCCAGTCGCGTGGTCCCGCTGTTCCTCGGCTCCCAGTTCCGTCTCTCCGGCACCCGCGGCAGCGACCTGGACTGGCGCGCCGCCTGGACCGCCTACACCGACGCCCAGCGCCAGCTGGACGACCTGTCCCAGCCGGCTCTGGCCGCCGCCTGGGACGGTGTCCGCGCGTCCGAAGCGGTGACCGCGGTGGACGACGTGCTCGCCGCACAGGCCGATCAGGACACCGCTGCCTCCCTCCCCATCGAGGAGGTCGCGGCCCTGGTCAACGGGAGCACCACGCGTGATGCCACCTTCACCGAGCTGCTGGACATCGCGGTCGCCGGCGCCCAGGCGAGCTCAGCCGCCGACCGGGACGCGGCGGACGGCCGCCGGACGACCACGCTGCTGGCCGGCCTCGGTCTGTTGCTGACCGCGGCGGTCGGTGGCGTCGTCCTGGGCCGCAGCGTGTCCCGCTCGCTCGGCGTGCTGGCCGGGCAGGCCGACCAGGTCAGTCGCGGCGAGCTCGTGGAGGTCGAGGGCGGGGGCCCGCGCGAGGTGCGCACCGTCTCCACCGCGTTGGGCGCCGCGGTCGCCAGTCTCCGCCGCATCCAGGACCAGGCCCAGGCCGTGGCCCGCGGGGACCTCGCCGACAGCGTGCTGGCCGAGCCGCTGCCCGGTCCGCTCGGTGCGGTCGTGCACGCCTCGGTGCGGCAGATCGTCAGCTCGGTGCGCCAGCGCGAGGAGCTGCAGTCCGCGCTCGCCCACCAGGCCGCGCACGACCCGCTGACCGAGCTGCCCAACCGGGCGCAGGCGCTGCTGCTTACCGCGGCGGCCCTGTCCCGCGGCCGACGCGCGGGGACCATGACCGGCCTGCTGTTCGTCGACCTGGACGGCTTCAAGTCGGTCAACGACACCCATGGCCACGCTGCCGGGGACGACGTGCTGCGCGAGGTCGCCGGCCGGCTGTCGGCGGCGGTCCGGGCGGGGGACGTCGTGTGCCGGCTCGGCGGCGACGAGTTCGTCGTGCTGGTCGAGGCGGTGGAGGACGAGCGCGCGCTGGTCGAGCTCGCCGAGCGGCTGATCGCGGCGACCAGCGAGCCGATCCGGCTGGCCCGCCACACGGTGCGGGTCGGTGCCAGTGTGGGCGTGGCGGTCAGCCGGGACGCCGACACCGACGCCGACGTCCTCTTCGTCTCGGCGGACACCGCCGCCTACCGGGCCAAGCGGCACGGGCGGGGCCGGGCCGAGGTCTTCGACGAGGTGCTGCGGGGTCAGCTCGCCGAGCGGGCTGAGCTGGAGGCGGCGATCCGGGTCGGCCTGGCCGGCGGGGAGATGCAGCTGTACTACCAGCCCGTGGTCGACGTGACGTCGGACCGGGTGACCGGTTACGAGGCCCTGGTGCGCTGGCAGCGGCCCGGGCACGGCCTCGTCCCGCCGGACGAGTTCATCCCGGCGGCCGAGGAGTCCCAGCTGATCTGCGAGCTGGACCGCTGGGTGCTGCACGAGGCCACCCGGCAGCTCGCCGAGTGGCGCCGTGACGCCGGCCTGGCCGATGAGGTGCCGGAGCCGACCATCGCGGTCAACGTCTCCGGGCGGCACCTCGCCGACCGCCGCGTCGTGCAGGACGTCACCGACGCGCTGGCCGCCTCAGGGCTCCCGGCCCACCTGCTCGTGCTCGAGGTGACCGAGACGGTGCTGGTGGCCGATCCCTCGGCGATGGAGAACCTGGTCACCCTGCGGGCGCTGGGCGCCGCCGTCGCCATCGACGACTTCGGCACCGGCTACACCTCCATCGGTCAGCTGGGGCACATGCCGGTGGACACGCTGAAGATCGACCGCAGCTTCATCGGCTCCAACGAGCCCGGGCACGGCGAGCTGGTGTCGCTGATGATCCGGGCGGCACACACCTTCGGGCTGACCGTGGTCGCCGAGGGCGTCGAGGAGCCCGCCCAGCTGGCGAGGCTGCGGACCGAGGCATGCGACCAGGCGCAGGGCTACCTGCTCCATCGGCCGCTGCCCGCCGCCGAGGCCGGCGCCCTGCTCCGGTCGGGGGCCTGCGCCTTCCGGTGAGGCGTGCGCGACATCAGTCGTCGGTGCCGCGGACACCGGACCGCCGGCCCGGGGTGGTCGCCCGGATCAGCCGCCGGGCGGCGTCGATCTCCCGGGCGACCGGGGCCAGCACGCCCTCGGCGTGGATCTCGGCGTCGTCGGGGGCGCGGTGCTCGCGCAGGTCCTGCTCCAGCTGCCGGATCGCCTTGCACAGCACCCCGACCTGCGCGGAGTCGGGGGCCGGCTCGCCTGCCCGCATCGCGATGACCGCCTCGGTGACCGCGTCCGACGTCCGCTCCAGCTGCACGATCACCGGCCACCAGGCCGCCGCCCGGGTGCTGATCGGCGGCGGCTCGGCCAGCCGGCGCTGCAGCTGCGTCTGCAGCTCGGTCAGCGCCCGGTAGCTGCCCCGCCGGGCCCGCCGGGTGGCCTCGGGTCCCTGGGTGAACGCGGCGTCGACGAAGCGGTCCAGCGCCAGGGCCGCGCTGCGCAGCGCGTCGTCCAGCGGGGCCCGCCAGGTCTGCGGCCACAGCAGGTAGCCGAACACCAGCACGATCCCGCAGCCGATCAGGGTGTCGACCAGCCGGGCGCCGACCAGCTCGGCGCCACTGGGCGTGGCCAGGTCGAGCAGCAGGATGATCAGCGGGGTCTGGAAGACCGAGAACAGCCCGAAGTTGCCGCTGCGGGCCCACGGCAGCGCACCGGCGGCCAGCGCCAGGGGTAGCAGCACCCAGGCGTCCCGGTGCAGGAAGGTCAGCAGCAGCGAGCCGATCAGGACGCCGAGCAGCGTGCCCGCGCCGCGCTGCACGGCCCGGGTGAACACCGACCCGTAGTCGGGCTTGAGCACGATCGCCACGGTCAGCAGCACCCAGTAGGGCCGCTCGATCGGCAGCAGCTGGCGGGCGATCTCGGCGACCGTCATGCACAGCGTGAGCCGGACGACGAAGGCCCGGGAGTCGGCGTTGCCCACGGTCCGGTCGAACAGGTCGTGCAGCCGCACCCGCCACTCCGGCACGGGCCGCACGACCGCCGCCGAGGCCCGCTCCTCCGGGTCGCCGACGACGTTCCACACCAGCCGCAGACCGTGCCGGACCGCCCGGCGCGGTGCCGGTGCGTCCTCCACCGGTGGCGGCCGTTCGCCGAGCACCGGACGACGGCTGGTGACGGCGGTGGCCAGGGCGTGCGCCGCGCCGATGTCCCGGGAGTCGGCCGGCACCCCGCCCCGGGCGCTGGCCACGGCGCCCTCCACCAGCGGCGCCGCCGCGTTGAGCACCCCGGCCAGCTCGGCGAGCTCCCGGCTGCGGCCGGCCGAGCGGCTGCGCGCGTGGATGACCCGGTCGTAGCCGGCGTTCAGCGCCAGGGTGAGCTCGCGGCGGGCCTCCTCGGTGCGGTCGGTGCCGATCGCCTCGAGCAGCTCGGCGACCCGGGTGAACACCACCCCCACGGCGGACCGGTCGGGGTCCAGCTGCTCGGTGCGCGCCTGCACCAGGACGGCGAGGGCCCCCCACGCCGCCCCGGCCAGGAAGAACCCGAGCTCGACGCCGGCGGACAGCGGGGTCTCCAGCCCGGAGGAGATCGCGGTGTAGATGAGCAGCTGCAGGGCGCCCAGGGAGAAGGCGCCGCTGATCGAGCTCAGCAGGGCGGCGATCGCCGAGACAACGACCATCAGCAGCACCGGCTGCCAGCCGCCGCCGGTGAGGCCGTGCCCGACCAGCAGGCCGACGCCGCCCAGCAGCGAGGCCGCGGCGACCCGGCGCAGCCGCACGCGCAAGGGGCCCGACTGCGGCGCCAGCGTCGCGGCCAGCGAGCCCATGGTGGCGAACACCCCGGCACCCAGCGCCGGGCCCTCGACGCCGCCGACCGCCAGGGCGACGGCCAGCGGAGCCGGGATGACCAGGGCGAAACGGGTTACGTCGCGCCACGGCACGCTCGCCGGGCTGGTGCGCACCAGCTCCTCGAGCCAGGCCGGCGCCCGCAACCCCCGCTCCGCCACGGGGGCAGCCTCCCACCCGGGCGCGGCACGCCGGGCCAGGACGTCGCACACTGGACGCCGTGCCGTGCCCGGGAGCCCACCGCTGTACCGGCCCGGCCCGGCAGTGACGGCCACCGTCCAGGAGACCGCCGCGCCGTCCGCCGACCGGACCGACCCGGTGCCCGAGGGCGGCTGGTTCCGCCGGCTGGTCGGCTACTGCCTGCGCCACCGGGCCGACCTGATCGGCGCGTTCGGCGCGGCCCTGTTCGGCTCGGTGATCGCCGCCGGGGTGCCGCTGCTGACCCGCGAGGTGGTCGACCGGGTCGTGGCCGGCGCGGAGTCCGGGCTCCCGGTCGACGTCACGCCGTTCCTCGTCGCGCTCGTGCTGGCCGGGGTGCTCCGGTTCGCGGCCGGCTTCGTCCGCCGCTACCTGGCCGGGCGGCTGTCGCTGGACGTGCAGCTGGACCTGCGCGACGACGTCGCCGTGGCGCTGTCCCGGCTGGACGGCCCGGCTCAGGACCGGCTGCAGACCGGCCAGACGGTCAGCCGCTCGATCAGCGACATCACCCTCGTGCAGGGGCTGCTGGCGTTCCTGCCCAACCTCACCGGCAGCGCGCTGCTGTTCGTCGTCTCCCTCGGCGTCATGGCCTGGCTCTCCCCGCTGCTCACGCTGGTCGCGCTCGCGGTCGGCCCGGCGCTGTGGTGGCTGGCGCTGCGCTCCCGCCGGGACCTCTTCCCGGCCAACTGGGCCGCCCAGCAGCAGGCCGGGGTGGTGGCCGGGGACGTCGAGGCCGCGGTCACCGGGGTGCGGGTGGTGAAGGGGTTCGGGCAGGAGGACCGCGAGCTCGACCGGCTCGACGGCGGTGCCCGCCGGCTGTTCGGTGCCCGGATGCGGGTGGTCCGGTTCACCGCCCGGTACAACCCGCTGCTGCAGGCGGTCCCGGCGCTGGGCCAGGTGGGGGTGCTGGCGTTCGGTGGGTGGCTGGCGCTGCGCGGCTCCATCACGCTGGGGACCTTCCTGGCGTTCGCCACCTACCTGGCCGTGCTCGTCTCCCCGGTGCGCCAGCTCGCCGCCGTCCTGACCCTCGGGCAGCAGGCCCGGGCCGGGGTGGAGCGGGTGCTGGAGATCATCGACGCCCGGCCGACGCTGGTGTCCGGCACCGCCCCGCTGCCCGCCGGCCCGCTGCCGGTCGAGCTGGCCGGGGTGACCTTCGGGTACGAACCGGGCCGCCCGGTGCTCTCCGGGGTATCACTGCGGGTCGAGCCGGGGGAGACGCTGGCCCTGATCGGCACGTCGGGGTCGGGCAAGTCCAGCGTGGTGAGCCTGCTGCCGCGCTTCTACGACGTCTCCGTCGGGGCGGTGCGGATCGGCGGCCGGGACGTCCGCGACCTGGACCTCGGTGCGCTGCGCGGCGCGCTCGGCGTCGTCTTCGAGGACAGCTTCCTGTTCTCCGACTCGGTGCGCGCCAACATCGCCTTCGGCCGCCCGGACGCCAGCGACGCCGAGGTCCGCGCCGCCGCCCGCGCCGCCCAGGCCGACGGGTTCATCAGCGAGCTGCCCGACGGCTACGACACCGTCGTCGGCGAGCAGGGGCTGACCCTCTCCGGCGGGCAGCGGCAGCGGGTCGCCCTGGCCCGCGCCCTGCTCACCGACCCGCGGGTGCTGGTGCTCGACGACGCCACGTCCGCGGTCGACGCCGCGGTCGAGGCCCGGATCCACGCCGCGCTGCGCACCGCCGTCCAGGGCCGGACGACGCTGCTGGTCGCGCACCGCCGTTCCACCCTGGCGCTGGCCGACCGGGTCGCCGTGCTGGACGCCGGGCGGGTGGTCGACGTCGGCACCGCGGCGGAGCTGGAGGCGCGCTCCCCGCTGTACCGGCTGCTGCTGTCCGGCACCGGCGGCGAGCCGGCCGCGGACGACGCCCCGCCGGTCGGTGCGGTGAGCCGGGCCGCCTGGCCGGAGCCCGAGCCGGTCGCCGACGACGACGGCCCGGCGAAGCCCGCGGCCCCCTCCATCGGCGGGCGGGGCTCGGCGATGGAGGCGGCGGCGCCCACGCCGATGCTGCGGCAGCTGGTCGCCCGGCTGCCCCCGACCGTCGACGACCCCGAGGTGCCGGCCGACCGCGCCCGCGCCGGCGACCAGGAGTTCTCGCTGTGGCGGCTGATCCGGCCGTTCCGGTGGCCACTGGCGGGCGCGCTGGTCCTGGTGGCGCTGGACACCGCGGCGCAGCTGGCGATCCCGGCGCTGGTGCGCAAGGGCGTCGACGACGGGATCACCGCCGGGTCGACGTCCCTGCTGTTCGGTGTCGCCGGCATCGCGTTGGTCGTCGTCGCCCTCGGTCTGCTGGTCGGGCGGGGCGCGGCGTGGCTCACCGGGCGCACCGGCGAGCGGTTGCTCTACACGCTGCGGGTGAAGACCTTCGCCCAGCTCCAGCGGCTCGGGCTGGACTACTACGAGCGCGAGCTCGGCGGCCGGATCATGACCCGGATGACCACCGACGTCGACGCGCTGTCGGCGTTCCTGCAGACCGGGCTGACCACGGCGGTGATCAGCGTGCTGACCCTGGTCGGGGTGCTGGTCGTGGTCTTCCTCTACGACGTGGTGCTGGCACTGGTGCTCGTCGCGTCGCTGCCGGTGCTGGCGGTCACCACCGTGTGGTTCCGGTCCCGGTCGGTGCCGGCCTACACCGAGGCCCGGGAACGGGTCAGCGCGGTCAACGCCCGGTTGCAGGAGGACGTCGCCGGCATCCGGGTGACCCAGGCCTTCGACCGGGCCGAGCACTCGACCGCCACCTTCCGCGGGTACGCACAGGCCTACCGCGACGTGCGGCTGCAGGCCCAGCGGTACATCGCCACCTACTTCCCGTTCGTCGAGTTCCTCTCCGAGGTGGCCGCCGCCGCGGTGCTGGCGGTGGGCGCCGCACGGCTGGCTGCCGGCGACATCACCGCCGGCGTCCTGCTGGCCTTCGTGCTGTACGTGAACACGTTCTTCTCCCCGGTGCAGCAGCTGTCCCAGGTGTTCGACAGCTACCAGCAGGCCGCGGTGGGGCTGCGCCGGCTGCGCGGCCTGCTGCGGACGCCGACCTCCACCCCGGCCGCGGCCGACCCGGCGCCGGTGGGCCGACTGCGGGGGGAGGTGCGGCTGGTCGACGTCACGTTCAGCTACCGCGGCGCCCCGGCCCCGGCGCTGCGGGACGTCTCACTCACCGTCGCGCCGGGGGAGACCCTGGCGCTGGTGGGCGAGACCGGGGCCGGCAAGTCGACGGTGGTGAAGCTGGTCGCCCGCTTCTACGACCCGACGTCCGGGGCGGTCTGCGTCGACGGCGCCGACCTGCGTTCGCTGGACCTGCTCCAGTACCGGGCCCGGCTCGGTGTCGTCCCGCAGGAGGCGTACCTGTTCGCCGGCACGGTGCGCGACGCGATCGCCTACGGCCGGCCGGACGCCTCGGACGCGGAGGTGGAGGCCGCGGCCCGTGCGGTGGGCGCGCACGAGATGGTCGCCGGGCTGCCGCAGGGCTACCGGACGCGGGTGGGGGAGCGCGGGCGGTCGCTGTCGGCCGGGCAGCGGCAGCTGCTGGCGCTGGCCCGCGCCCAGCTGGTCGACCCCGACGTCCTGCTGCTGGACGAGGCGACGGCGTCGCTGGACCTGGCCACCGAGGCGGCGGTCACCCGGGCGGCCGACGTCGTCGCCCGGCGGCGGACCACGCTGGTCGTGGCGCACCGGCTCACCACCGCGGCCCGCGCCGACCGGGTGGCGGTGCTCGACGGCGGGCGGGTCGTCGAGGTCGGCCCGCACGCCGAGCTGCTGGCCGCCGGCGGTGCCTACGCCGCACTGTGGGCGGCCTACACCGCTGACGAGGACGCCGACCCGCTGATGGACTGAGCCCAGTCCTCAGTCCAGTCGCCACGACATGAGCGCTACGCCCATGGGGGAGAAGTAGAACGCCAGCGCGGCGAGGCAGGTCAGGGCCACCAGCGCCAGGCCGGCCGTCACCACCGGGGCGCTCCGCCGACGGCGCGGGGCCAGGCCGGTCAGTGCGGCGATGAGCACGGCCAGCAGGCCGAGCGGAGTCAGGCTGATGGCGAGCAGGCCGGCGAGCTGCGTGGGGCCGGCGAGGGGACCCTGCGGCCAGAGGTCCATGGGGTCGTACGCGCCACTGGACACCTCGGCCAGCGGCAGGGCGTCGAGGTCGTTGACGTAGTAGGGCACCAGCAAGCCGGCCAGGTAGGGCGCCACCGCGAGCACGGTCAGCCCGGCGAGCAGGGCGACCCGGCGGCCACCCACCGGGCGGGGCGGGGCGCTGACCGTCTCCGGCACCACGGTGCTCATGCCGCCGAGGCTGGCAGACGCGGCCACCCCTGGCCAGGGGCGGCCGGCATCCGCCGAGTGAGCAGTTGGTGCTGCCCGCCCCGGCGCGCCCGCGCGTGTCGTCGACCAGTTCTGCGCACTCGGGTCCGACGAGCGGGGCCGCCGCGGTCGACACGTCGACCGGTCGACGTGTCAGGGTGCCGACATGTCGACAGGAGGACCGTCGGTGCGGGTGGCCGACGACGCCGACCTGCCGCAGCTCCCAGCCGTCGAGGCCGCCGCTGACGAGCTGTTCGTCCCGCTGGGCGTCACCGACCTCCCGCTGCCGGCGACCGCCGAGGAGCGCGCCCGGGCCTGGCGGGTACTGGTGGTGGGGCGTCCGGTCACCGGGTTCGCCGTCCTGGAGCTGGTGGACGGCGCCGTCCACCTCGAGCAGCTGTCGGTGCACCCGGCGCACGGCCGGCGGGGGATCGGCACCGCCCTGCTGGCGGCCACCCTGGAGACGGCCCGGCAGCACGGCGCCGACCGGGTCACGCTGCTCACCTACGCCGACGTCCCGTGGAACGCCCCGTTCTACGCCCGGCGCGGCTGGGTGGCGACCACCGAGCTGACCCCTGGGCTGCAGGCGCTGCGCCGTCGGGAGACCGAGCTGGGACTGGACCGGCACGGGCCGCGGGTCGCGATGGTGCAGCTGGTCACCTGACGTTGCAGCGGACGGTGCCCGGGGCACAACGGGGCCATGACCGAGAACGCCGCGGACCTGCAGACCGATCGCCCCACCGGTGAGCTGGAGGTGGTGCATGCCTTCACCGAGGGACCGATGCCCACCGGCGTCTCGGTGTCGCACACCGGCCGGGTCTTCGTGAACTTCCCGAAGTGGGGCGACGACGTGCGCGCCACCGTCGCCGAGATCCGGGACGGGGAGGTCGTCGCCTTCCCCGACGAGGCGTGGAACTCACCCGGAGGGGACGACGACCGCGAGGCGTTCGTCAGCGTGCAGAGCATCGTCGTCGACCCGGCCGACCGGCTCTGGGTGCTCGACACCGGCTCCCCGCTCTTCCAGCCCACCCAGGTCGGTGGCCCGAAGCTGGTCTGCGTCGACCTGAGCACCGACACCGTCGTGCAGACGATCGTCTTCCCGCGGGAGACCGCACTGGAGACGACGTACCTCAACGACGTCCGGTTCGACCTGCGCCGGGGTGAGGCGGGGGTCGCCTACATCACCGACTCCGCCGACTCCGGCCCGAACGGGATCATCGTGGTCGACCTGGCCACCGGTGAGTCCTGGCGCCGGCTGCACGACCACCCCTCGACCAAGGCCGTCACGCCCCCCGAGCTGCTGCTCATGGTGGAGGGCCGGCCGTTCCTGGAGCAGCCCGAGCCCGACGCCGAGCCACAGCCGGTGGCGATGGGCTCCGACGGGATCGCGATCTCCGCCGACGGTGCGCGCCTCTGGTACTGCCCGCTGGCCGCCCGGCACTGGTACAGCGTGGCCACCGACGCGCTGGTCGACCGCGGCCTGGACGACGACGCGGTCGCGGCCACCGTCGTCGACGAGGGCGACAAGGGCAGCGCCGGGGACGGCCTGGAGACCGACGACGCCGGCAACCTCTACGCGACCGCGGGGGAGCAGAACGCGATCGTGCGCCGCCGCCCCGACGGCGCGATCGAGACCGTCGTGCACGACCCCCGGCTGCTGTGGCCGGACACCATGTCGGTGGCCGCCGACGGCCACCTCTACGTCACCGCCAACCAGCTGCACCGGCAGGCCCGGTACGCCGGCGGCGTCGACCAGCGCCGGTACCCCTACCTGCTGCTGCGCACCCCGATCGGGGCCGGGCCGGTCCGCCTCCGGTGACGGCGGTGGCCGGGGAGGGCGCTGCCCTACAGTCCCCTCCCGTGGCAGCCGCGGTGCGAGGTCGGCGATGAGCGGTCCGGTGGCGGGGGAGCGGAGCGGCTCCGGCCGCCCCCTCGGTGCGGTGACCGCCGCGCTGGAGGCCCGTTACGACCCGGCGCTCGCCGAGCCGTGGGACGCCGTCGGGCTGGTGTGCGGCGACCCGGCGGAGGTGGTCCGTTCGGTGCTCTTCGCCGTCGACCCGACCTCCGCCGTGGTGGACGAGGCGATCGATCTGGGCGCCGACCTGGTGGTCACCCACCACCCACTGCTGCTCACCCCGGTGCACGGCGTGCCCGCCGACGACCCCAAGGGCCGCCTGGTGCACCGGCTGGTCCGCGCCGGCATCGGGCTGTTCGTCGCGCACACCAACGCCGACCGGGCCGCCGGCCACGGCGTCAACGACGCGCTGGCCGCGGCCGTGGGGCTGCTCGAAGCGGTGCCGTTGGAGCCGGCGGCCACCCCCGGGGCCGGGCTCGGCCGGGTCGGGGTGCTCCGGGAGACGACCAGCCTGCAGCGGTTCGCCGAGCAGGTGGCCGCTGCGCTGCCGTCCACACCCGGGGGCGTGCGGGTCGTCGGTGACCCCGGGCGGCCCGTGCGCACCGTCGCCGTCTGCGGCGGCAGCGGCGGTTCCCTGCTGGCCGCGGCCACCGACGCCGGCGCCGACGTGTTCCTGACCAGCGACGTCAAGCACCACCCGGCGGTCGACGCGGCCGAGGTCCCCGGTCCGGCCCTCTGCGACGTGGCGCACTACGCGTCGGAGTGGCCGTGGCTGTCGGTCGCCGCCGACCTGCTGCACCGGGACCTGGGCGGGCAGGTGCAGGTCACCGTGTCCGGCCGGCGCACCGACCCGTGGACGTTCCGCGTCGACGGCCCTCCCCACCGCTGACCGCACCGGGCCCGGGCCGCTGCCGAGCGGGCCGGGCCGGGTGGTCCGGCGGCCCCCGCGGCGCGGGTAGGTTGAGCCCGTGCAGGCTGACCACTTCGACCAGCAGAAGCTGCTGGCTCTCGCTGCGGAGGACGTCGCCCTCGCGCAACTCGCCCACCGCAAGCGCACCCTTCCCGAGCTCGCCGCCGTCGAGGCCGCCCAGGAGGCGCAGCGGGCCCTCATGGACGACGTCGTCCGGGCCGAGACCGAGGTGCGGGACCTCGACCGCGAGCAGAAGCGGCTGGAGGGCGACGTCGACACCGTCCGGCAGCGGGCCGCGCGCGACCAGTCGCGGATCGACTCCGGCGGCGCCACCCCCAAGGAGATCACCGGCCTGCAGCACGAGCTCGAGTCGCTGAACCGCCGGCAGGCCGACCTGGAGGACCAGGTGCTCGAGCTGATGGAGCGCCGCGAGGCCGCCGACGCCGCCCTCGCCACGGCGCAGGGCGGACTGGCCGGGGCACAGGCCGACCAGGAGCAGGCCGAACAGCGGCGGGACGCCGCCCTCGCCGACATCGCCGAGGCCACCGGCCAGCACCAGGCCAAGCGCGACGAGATCGCGGGCACCGTCCCGGCCGACCTGCTCAAGGTCTACGACCGGGTCGCCACGCAGACCGGCAGCACCGGCGCCGCCGAGCTGAAGGCCCGCCGCTGCCAGGGCTGCCGGATCGAGTTCTACGGGACCGAGCTGGCCTCCTACCGCAACGCCGACCCGCACACCGTGCTGCGCTGCGAGAACTGCAACCGGGTCCTGGTGCGCACCGCCGAGTCCGGGCTGTGAGCCGCCGACTCATCGTCGAGGCCGACGGCGGGTCGCGGGGCAACCCCGGGCCGGCCGGGTACGGCGCGCTGGTGAAGGACGCCGAGACCGGCCGGCTGCTCGCCGAGCGGGCCGAGTCCGTCGGCCGGGCCACCAACAACGTCGCCGAGTACGGCGGTCTCGTCGCCGGGCTGCAGGCCGCCCTCGACCTCGACCCCAGCTCGAGCGTCGAGGTGCGGATGGACTCCAAGCTCGTCGTGGAGCAGATGTCCGGCCGCTGGCAGATCAAGCACCCGGACATGAAGAAGCTCGCCGTGCAGGCCCGGGACATCGCCCGGCAGCTCGGCTCGGTCCGCTACACCTGGATCCCGCGGGCGCAGAACGGCGCCGCCGACGCGCTGGCCAACAGCGCGATGGACGGCAAGCCGGTGCGCCGCGACCTGGCCACCGAACCGGTGGTGGTCGAGGACGACACCCAGCCGACCACGGAGCCCGCCCCCGTCGTCGTGACCGTGACCCACCTGCTGCGGCACGGGCGCACCGAGCACACCCCGGAGCGTCGGTTCAGTGGCAGCAGCGACCTGCCGCTGTCCGAGCTCGGGCGCGCGGACGCCGAGGCCGCGGCCCGGCACCTGGCCGGGCGGGGCATCGACGTGATCGTCAGCTCCCCGCTGCAGCGCACCCGGCAGACCGCCGAGGCGGCCGCGCAGGTGCTCGGCGTCCCGGTCGAGGTCGACACGGACCTGCGGGAGCTGGACTTCGGCGCCTGGGAGGGGCTGACCGCGGCGGAGGCCCAGGCGAAGAGCCCGCTGGCGTTCCGGCGCTGGTCGGGCGCGGTCGACGTCCGCCCGCCCGGCGGGGAGTCGGTGGCCGACGTCGCCACCCGGGTGGGCCGGGCCCGCAACCGCATCCTGGACCGGCACGCCGGGGAGACCGTGCTGCTGGTCAGCCACATGATGCCGATCAAGCTGCTGCTCGCCGCCGGGCTCGGCGTG
The DNA here is from genome assembly GCF_026968025.1 of Modestobacter sp. VKM Ac-2978. Taxonomy (NCBI): domain Bacteria; kingdom Bacillati; phylum Actinomycetota; class Actinomycetes; order Geodermatophilales; family Geodermatophilaceae; genus Modestobacter; species Modestobacter sp. VKM Ac-2978. The sequence goes on from NZ_JAPVBP010000002.1 coordinate 409,412, forward strand.
GGCGAGGACGTCGTGCACCGGGTGTTCCTGGAGGCGGCATCGCTGTCGTCGGTCACCTGGTCCTCCGACGGCCGCACCTCGGTGCGGCTGGTGAACGACACCTCCCACCTCGGCTGACCGCCCGGGGAAGCCGTGGGCGTCCCCGGCTGTTGGACCTTGGAGTACCGAAGCCCGGCCTGCTGAGGAGTTCTGTGACCGCGACCGTCGCCGCTGATGACCGCACCATGTCCGCCGCCGAGTACGAGACGTGGGCGGCCGAGATCCGCCGGCTGGCCGACGAGCGCGGGGCCGTCGTCCTGGCGCACAACTACCAGGTGCCCGAGATCCAGGACGTCGCCCACTTCACCGGCGACTCGCTGTACCTCTCCCGGGTGGCCGCCGAGACCGACGCCCGCGAGATCGTCTTCTGCGGCGTCCACTTCATGGCCGAGACGGCGAAGATCCTGTCGCCGGACAAGACGGTGCTGCTGCCCGACCACGCCGCCGGCTGCTCACTGGCCGACAGCATCACCGCCGAGCAGCTGCGCGAGTGGAAGGCCGACCACCCCGGCGCCGTCGTGGTCAGCTACGTCAACACCACGGCCGCGGTGAAGGCCGAGACCGACATCTGCTGCACGTCGTCCAACGCCGCCGACGTCGTGCGCTCGATCCCGGCCGACCAGGAGATCCTCTTCTGCCCGGACCAGTTCCTCGGCGCCCACGTCAAGCGGGTCACCGGCCGGGAGAACATCTCGATCTGGGCGGGGGAGTGCCACGTGCACGCCGGCATCAGCCCGGCCGACGTCCGGTCGCAGATCGCCGCCCACCCCGACGCCGAGATCCTGGTGCACCCCGAGTGCGGGTGCACGACCTCGGTGCTGGACCTGGTCAGCCACGGCGACCTGCCGGCCGACCGCACCCGGGTGCTGTCGACCGGGGGCATGGCCGACGCTGCGGCCGCGACCACGGCGGGCCAGGTGCTGGTGGCCACCGAGATCGGCATCCTGCACCAGCTGCGCGCGCTGAACTCGAACACCGAGTTCATCCCGATGAACGCCAAGGCCGCCTGCCGCTACATGAAGATGATCACCCCGGCCAAGCTGCTGCACACGCTGCGCACCGGCGAGGGCGCGATCGACGTCGACCCGGACACCGCCGCCCGCGCCCGCCGCGCGGTCGAGGCGATGATCGCGATCGGCGAGCCCGGCCGCGGCGGCGAGTAGCAGAAGGACCCCCGTGCCCCCCACCCCTCGCAAGCTCGCGGCGGGACCCTGCACGTAGGGCGTCGCTCAGCCGCGGAGGAACAGGTAGATCGACACCCCGACGCCGAAGGCCACGATGAACACGCGCAGCGGGGTGGTCGGGATGCGGGTCGCCACCCTCGCCCCGAGGTACCCGCCGAGCAGGGCGGCCGGCGCGCAGACGGCGACGTAGGCCCACTCCACCGGGCCCCAGATGCCGAAGACCACGACGGTGACCGACGCGGTGACCAGCGAGATCGCGCTCTTCATCGCGTTGGCCAGCTTGAGCCGGCCCAGGCCCAGCCCGAGGACGCCGACCAGGATCACGCCCAGCGCGCCGCCGAAGTAGCCGCCGTAGACGGTGGCCAGGAACAGCGCCACGTACAACCACGCCGGGTCGGCGTGGGCGACGCCCTCCTCCTGCTTCTTGAGCCGCTTGGTGATCATCGTCTGGAAGGCCAGCAGGATGCTGGCGAGGAACACCAGCAGCGGGACGACGGTGTCGAAGGCCTCGGTCGGCGTCGTCAGCAGCAGCACCGATCCCACCGTGCCGCCCAGCACCGCGACCACCGAGAACCGGATCATCCGGGCCCGCTGGCCGCCGTACTCCTTGCGGAAGCCGAGCACCCCGCCGATGTACCCGGGCCACTGGGCCACCGAGTTGGTGACGTTGGCCGCGACCGTCCCCAGCCCCAGGCCGACCAGCACGGGGAAGAGGATCAGCGACCCGCCGCCGGCGATCGAGTTGATGCCGCCGGCCAGGAGGGCGACCCCTGCGGCGATGAGGAGGTCGACAGGGGACACGGCCGCGGAGCCTACTGTCCGGCCCATGAGGGACGACGTGCGCGCACTGGGCATGGCGGCGGGGATGACCGCGAGCGGGGTCTTCCACCTGGTCCGCCCGCAGGCCTACGACTGGATGATCCCGCCGGAGCTGGGCGCGCCGCGTCCGTGGGTGCTCGGCAGCGGGGTGGTCGAGCTGGTCACCGCCGGGTTGCTGGCCGTGCCGGCCACGCGGCGGGCCGGTGGCTGGGCGGCGGTGGGGCTGCTGGTCGGTGTCCTGCCCGCACACGCGCAGACGCTGCGCGCGTTCCGGCGCCAGCCGGGGAAGCTGGCCGTCGCGGTGGGGCGGATCCCCTTCCAGGTCCCGATGCTCACCGCCGCGCTGAAGGTCGCCCGCGGCCGCCGCTGAGCAACGCCGGGATGGCCTCGTGGCCCCGACCCGAGCTGGGGGGCCCCGTCAGCGGCCGCGGACCGGCGGCGGCTCGGGGTCGGTGAGCCGCGGCCCGTCCATCAGGCTGCCGGCCTGCTTGACCCGGCGCAGCACCGTGGAGGTCTCCAGGGTGCGCACCGGCAGCGCGCCGACCCGGTCGGTGAGGAACCGGTAGAGGTGGGCGGTGTCCCGGCAGGTCACCGACACCATCAGGTTCGCCGGGCCGGTGACGACCGCGGTGAAGCCGGTCTCCGGTGCCCGGGCCAGGGACTCGCCGACGTGCGCGAGGTCCTTCGGGGCGACCCCGAGCCACAGCAGCGCGCTGACCGGGTGGCCGAGCAGCTCGGTGGCGATCTCCAGGTCGAAGTAGAGGGCGCCGGCCGACCGCAGGGCCTCCACCCGCCGGGCCACCCGGCTCTCCGACCAGCCGGTGACCCCGGCGAGCTCGGCGTAGCTGAGCCGGCCGTCCGTGGCCAGCGCGGCCAACAGCAGCTCGTCCTCCGGGTCGAGGGCGACGGGGGTCGGGGTGGTCCGGGCCGAGTCGGAGCCGAGCGCGGCGATCTGCTCCTCGCTGAGCGGGTCGTCGAAGTCCGTCCACTCGTAGGCGCCGCCGACGTAGGAGTGCAGCACCGAGAACGCGGCCAGGTCGATGACCTGGACGGTGCGGGGCAGCCGGTCCAGCAGCAGGGCGTCGCGCTGGCGGGTCGTGCGGGGCCGGGTGGAGCAGGTGATCTCGGCGCCGCCGGCGGTCAGGCTCACCCACGAGACGTCGGGACGGCGGGCCAGGGCGTCGGCGACGGCGCCCGCGGCGGCCGGCTGCACCCGCATCCGGATGTGCCAGCTGGGCTCGCTGGCCTCGGGGGTGGTCAGCCCGAGCACCCGCACCACGCCATCGGCCCGCAGCCGCCGCCACCGGCGGGCCACGGTCTGCTCGGAGACGCCCAGGACGGCGCTGATGCGACTGAACGGCGCCCGGCCGTCGACCTGCATGGCGTGCACGATCTGGCGGTCCACGGCGTCGAGCACGGTCGCCATCCTGCACCACGGACCTGTGGATGGAGGATCCCGTCACCGGCGGGCTCCTGGCGTGGGTCCCGTCGGTGGACCGTTGCACAGTGGGAGCATGCGCAAGTGGCTGCCGCTGGTCGCGATCTGCACCGGCACGTTCATGCTCCTCATCGACGTCACGATCGTGAACGTCGCCCTGCCCGACATGGCCACCGACCTGGACACCAGCTTCGGCCAGCTGCAGTGGGTGGTCGACGTCTACGCGCTCGCGTTGGCCGCCCTGGTGCTGGGCGCCGGGTCGCTCGCCGACCTGTACGGCCGGCGCCGGGTCTACCTGGTCGGCCTGGTGCTCTTCGCCGTGGCGTCGCTGGCCTGCGGGCTCGCCCCCAGCGCTGAGCTGCTGATCGGGGCGCGGGCGGTGCAGGGCATCGGGGCGGCGGCCATGCTGGCCACCACCATCGCGCTGATCAACACCAGCTACGAGGGGCGCGACCGCGGGACCGCCTTCGGCATCTGGGGGGCCGTGGTCGGGGCGGCCGCGGCCCTGGGCCCGATCCTGGGCGGCGCGCTCACCGAGCTGGACTGGCGGTGGATCTTCTTCGTCAACCTGCCGATCAGCGTGTTCGGTGTCGTGCTGACCCTCGTCGCGGTACAGGAGACGCGCCAGCCGAACGCCCCGCGGCCCGACGTCCCCGGCATCGTGCTGTTCACCCTCGGCGCCTCGGGGATCGTCTTCGGTCTGGTGCGCGCCGCCGCCGACGGGTGGAGCGCCCCGGTCGCCTGGGGCCCGCTGGCCGCCGGCGTCGTCGTGCTGGCCGCCTGGGTGCGCGTCGAGCGCGGTCGCCCGGCGCCGATGCTCGACGTCCGGCTGTTCGGCAACCGCTCCTTCACCGGGATCATGCTCGGCGCGCTGCTGCTGAACGCCGCGGCGTTCAGCGGCAGCCTCTACATCTCGCTGTGGCTGCAGTCGGTGCTCGGGCTCTCGCCGTTGCAGGCCGGGCTGGTGTTCATCCCGCTCTCGGCGTTCAGCTTCGTCGTGGCCGCCTTCTCCGGTCGCTGGCTCCAGACGCTGCCCCCGCGGTTCGTGGTCGGTGGCGGGCTGGTCGTCATCGGCGTCGCCGCGCTGCTGATGGCGTTCGTGCAGGCCGACTCCTCGTGGCGGGTCCTGGTCCCGGGGCTGGCCGTGCTGGGCATCGGGGTCGGGGTGGCCAACCCGACGCTGGCGTCCTCGGCGCTGGCCGCGGTGCCGCGCGAGCGCAGCGGGATGGCCTCCGGTGCGGTGAACACCGCACGGCAGCTCGGTTTCGCCCTCGGCGTGGCGGTGCTCGGCAGCGTCTTCACCGCGCAGGCGGCCGGCGTGCTGCGGGAGGCCGGTGCAGCCGACCCCGCGGACACCGCCTCGGCGCTGACCGCCGGCCAGGCCGGTCAGCTCGTCGACGCTGCGCCCGCCGCGGACCGGGCCGGGCTCGCCGACCTGCTGGGCAGCGCCTACGCCAGCGGGCTGCGGGAGGTCTTCCTGGTCAGTGGCGGCGCCGGCATCGTGGGCGGGCTGTTGGTGCTGTGGCTGGTGCGCGCCCCGGCCCCGAGCCAGGGCGGGCCGCGGCCGGCGGAGTCGGAGACCGCCCCGGCGCGTTGAGCGGGCAGACTCCGGGCATGGCCACCGCTCCCGCCCCGTTCCCCGACGACTGGCAGCGTGCCCTCGTCGTCGCCGCCCACCCCGACGACATCGAGTACGGCCCGGCGGCGGCGGTCGCGGTGTGGACGGCGGCGGGCAAGGAGGTGCACTACCTGCTGGCCACCCGCGGGGAGGCGGGCATCGCCGGGTTGTCCCCGGCCGAGGCCGGCCCGCTGCGCGAGGAGGAGGAGCGCCGGTCGGCCGCCGTCGTCGGCGTCTCGGAGGTGGAGTTCCTCGACCACTCCGACGGCGTGCTCGTCGCCGACCTGCAGCTGCGCCAGGACCTCGCCGGGGCGCTGCGCAGGCACCGGCCCGACCTGGTCGTGGTCATGCACGGTGGGGACACCTGGACCCCGCCGGAGGTCACCCCCGGCGCGCTGAACTCCGCCGACCACCGGGCGCTGACCCGGTCGCTGCTGGACGCCGTCGCCGACGCGGGCAACGAGTGGATCTTCCCCGACCTGACCGAGACGCCGTGGTCGGGCGTGCAGTACGTCGCCGTGCACGCGGTCGGGTACCCGCCGCCGCACGTGGTCGACGTCAGCGCCGGCGTCGAGACCGCCGTCGCCTCCCTCGTCGAGCACCGCCGCTACCTGGAGGCGCTGTCCGACGACCCGGTCGAGGAGCAGGCCCGCCGCCAGGTCGACATGGCGACCCTGACCGAGGACGGCGGCCGGCAGGTCGGCTTCCGCCTCTACTGGGGCTGAACCGCCGGGGTAGGCTGCCGGCACGACGGACGAGTCGGCTGGGCGGTCGCGTCGGTGGGGGAGACCCTGCCGCCGAGGAACGTCCGGGCTCCACAGGGCAGGGTGGTCGCCAACAGCGACCCGGGGTGACCCGCGGGACAGTGCCACAGAGAACAGACCGCCAGTGCGTGCACTGGTAAGGGTGAAACGGCGGTGTAAGAGACCACCGCACACCGGGTGACCGGTGTGGCTCGGTAAACCCCACCCGGAGCAAGGTCGAAAAGGGACGGCGGTCCGCCGCCGTCCTGCGCAGGCGTTCGAGGGCTGCCCGCCCGAGCCTGCGGGTGGACCGCTCGAGCCTGTCGGCAACGGCAGGCCTAGATGGATGGCCGCTCATCGGGACGCCGTGAGGCGCCCGGGGACAGAACCCGGCGTACAGGTCGACTCGTCCGTCGCCTCACCGCTCGGCGGTACCGCCGACCTCGGCGACGATCGCCCGGAACGTGGTGGTGTCGACCTCGTCGTCCACGGTGACCCGCACGATGTCGGTGATCTGCTGGCTGGACGCCGTCCGGCAGGCGCTCACCCGGGCCGCGGCGATCAACTTCAGCTGCTGGAGGCGGGCGGTGGGCTGGGGGACCGGGGGAAGTCGGTTCGGGCGCATGGACGGACGGTAGGCAGACCGTCCAGCCGATCCCGGCAGGTTGCGGCACCGTGTCGTCTCGCGGCAGTCCCGGGCGTCCCACCGGCCCGCACGACCACCACCAGCACCACGCCGACGGCGTCAGCCGAGCAGCTCGAGGATGCTCTGCGGCGTCTGGTTGGCCTGTGCCAGCATCGCCGTCCCGGCTTGGCTGAGCACCTGGTTGCGGGCGAGCACGGTCATCTCCGCGGCTACCCGAAGGGCGTCCTCAGGCCTGGACGACGGTGGGCAGCTCGCCCCGCACGGCCAGCCAGCGCTCCAGCTCGGCGGCCGGCAGCGGCGGCGAGTGGAGGTACCCCTGGCTCTCGTCGCAGTCCAGTGCGCGCAGGTGGAGCAACGTCGCCGGGTCCTCGACGCCCTCGGCGACCACCCGCAGCCCCAGCTGGTGGGCCAGCCGGACCGTGCTGGCCACGATGGCGGCGGCCCGGGTGTCGGTGAGCAGGTCGGCGGTGAAGGAACGGTCCAGCTTGAGCTCGCCCACCGGGAGCTGGTGCAGGTAGGTGAGCGAGGCGTACCCGGTGCCGAAGTCGTCGATGCTCACCGTGGTGCCCAGGTCGGCGAGCGCACCCACCACCGCCAGGCTGCGGTCGGGGTCGCTGAGCAGCACCGTCTCGGTCACCTCGAGCACCAGCCTCGACGGCGGCAGGTCGTGCATCGCGAGCAGGTCGGCCACCCGCTGCGGGAGCCCGGTGTCGAGCAGGTTGCTCGCGGACAGGTTCACCGAGACCCGCAGGTCCCGGCCCTGCCGTCGCCAGAGGGCGGCCTGCGCCACCGCCTGGCTGAGCACCTCGTCGGTGATCGCGCCCATCAGCCCGTGCACCTCCGCCAGCGGGAGGAACTCCGCCGGCCCCAGCAGACCCCGGACCGGGTGCGCCCAGCGCAGCAGTGCCTCCACCCCGATGGTGCGCCGGGCGGCGATGTCGACCTGCGGCTGGTGGTACAGCACCAGCTCCCCGGCGACCAGCGCCTGGCGCAGCTCCTCCACCATGGCGAGTCGCCCGCTGCTGTCGACGTGTCGGACCGGGTCGTAGAGGACGACGGTCGCGCCCGAACGCTTGGCGTCGTACATCGCAGCGTCGGCCTGCCGGAGCAACGACGCCCGGGTCGCGCTCCCGGTGCCCCGGGTGGGACTGCCTGCGTCCCGGTGGGTGACCCCGATGCTGGCCCCCACGTGCAGGGTCAACCCGCCGACCTCGAAGGGCTCAGCGAACTGGGCGTCCATGTCGGTGCCGAGCCGGACGGCCCGGTCGGCGGGAGAACGGTGGCCGTCGGCCCGCACCACGACGGCGAACTCGTCGCCACCCAGCCGGCCGAGCAGCTCACCGGCGCCCAGGGCCGTCCGCAGCCGCTCGGCCACGAGCCGGAGCAGGTCGTCGCCGGCCGAGTGGCCGAGGCCGTCGTTGACCTCCTTGAACTTGTCCAGGTCCACCAGGGCGAGCACCACCGGCTCGCCGTTGCCGCACAGCTCCTCCACCCGGCGGAGCACCGCCCGGCGGTTCGCCAGCCCGGTCAGCTCGTCGGTGAGCGCCTCGCGGCGGCTCACCGCCAGCTGGGCCAGCTCGCGGACGTTCACCAGCAGCCGGATGCTGGCCCCGGTGGCGGCCGCCGCCGCACACCAGGTGGCGACGGCGGACGAGTCGCTGACCGCACCGGTCACCAGGATCGCGGTGGAGGCGGCGATCACGACGAACGCCCCGACGGTGGAGGCGGCCGGGTCGGTCGGCTGCGGATCCGAGGGGGCCGGTCGCAGGACCGCCGCCAGGACCAGGCACAGCAGGCCGACCACGGGAGCCAGGGCGGGCCAGGCGGTGCTCGAGCTCCCGGCGGTCGTCATGGCCACCCCGGACAACGGCGCGATGAACGCGGCCAGGACCAGCCAGGTCCGGGGATCGCGGCCCATCGCCCCGAGGAAGACCATCGACAGCGCGGTCCCCGCGAGCACGAACAGCGCGGCGTCCTGGGCCAGCAGCGACTGCAGCTGCCACCACGGCAGGGTGCTCAGCCGGCTGCCGGTTCGGTCCAGGACGACGTCCAGCAGCGCGACCACCGCCAGCACCGCCGCCGAGCCGTTGAGCACGTCGTTCGGGTCGGCCAGGCTGGTGCTGTACCGGTTCCAGCGGACCAGTCCCGCATAGGCGACGGGGAAGGCCGCGACGGGCGCCCACGCCGCGGGGAGAGCAGCGACGGCGGCCGGGGACCCGAGCAGGCCGAGCACCCCGGAGGTGATGACCCCCAGGGCCGTAAGCAGGGTCGCCAGCGCCAGCCGGGTCCACAGCTCGCGTTCGTGCCGGACCCGATGGGCACGCCAGACCACGGCCGCACAGACGCCGACGTGCAGCGCGACCGAGCCGACCAGAGCTGGTCCTGCGCTCGCCAGGGACGGTGCGCCGGGGGAGACCATGCCGACGGCCGTCACGGGGCTGGCGGTGGCCACGACGGCCAGGGCCCAGCGCGGGGCTCCCGGCAGGAGCCACGGACGCGGACCGGCGGGCATGTACGGGTGATCGGGTCCGGAGGCCGTGCGGTGAAGCCCTCCGGTGGTAGTTCACCCGTTGGAGCACGGTCCGCAGGACGGGTGCGCCACCATGGGCGCCGTGGACGGGTTCGTGCACGGGGCCGCGATCGCAGTCGGCGGCGTGCTGCTCAGCTGGGTGCTGCTCATCGTGCTGGCCCGCACGCTCCCGCCGGGCACCGCCCGAGAGCTCGCCCGGTTCCTCCCCGCGTGTGCCACCGCTCTCCGGCGACTCCGCAGTCACCCCGCGGTGCCTCGCCGGGCGAAGGTGGCGCTGGTGCTGGCCGGGCTGTGGGTGCTCTCACCGATCGACCTGATCCCGGAGTTCCTGCCGGTGATCGGTCCCCTGGACGACGTCGTGGTGGTGGCGCTGGCCTTGCGCTATGCCGCCCGCCGCGTGCCCCGGCACGTGCTGCTGGAGGCCTGGCCGGGTGACCGCCGCATCATCGAGCGGCTGCTGGGTCCGGCCGCTGCGGCGGACCCGGCCTGATCCCGGGTCGGGCGCTCCTGCGGTCAGGGGAGCGCCCGACCCCTCGGGTCAGCGGGGCTGGGCGGGGTTCGTCGGGACGCCCTGGGACGGCGGGTTGACCGGCGGCCCGGTGGTCGCCTCGGACACCGGTGACCCAGCGGACGGCGCCGGGGCCTGCTCGGGCTGGACGGCGCCCGGGTCGCCCCCGGAGGGCTGGTCGCCGGACTGCAGCTCGCTGAGCCGGTGGTTCATCGCGGAGACGACCTGCACCCGGTTGGCGTGCGACTTCTCGTAGGCCAGCACGGTCTGCAGGCCGTCGGCGTCCAGGGTGCGGATGCGGGAGGTGAGGCTCCCCACGGGCAGGTGGTCGTAGTCGGGCAACGGGAGGCTGTCGCGCTCGGACATCCCGGCTCCTTCCTGTTGTGCTTCTGGGCCCTCCTGCAGGTTCCCGCCGCGAGCCGGCGAGTGGTGGGGGGCAGGAGGGTCCTTCTGCTACCCGGGCGGCGTGGGCTGACACACCGCGTGTGAGACGGCGGGAGCGGTGGGTAGGCCGCGACGACGAACGCATCGGGGTCGAGAGCAGGCCCCGTCGCACACGTCGACCACACGAAGGAGCCCCCGTCCCATGGACGTGACCTTCCTGGAACAGGTGTTCAGCGCGCCCGGCCCGTACGCCACGGTCTGCGCCGATGTCACCCACACCACCGAGAACGCCGACGCCGAGGTCGAACTGCGAGTCCGCGCGGTCTGCGAGGAACTGGCCGCCGACGGCGCACCCGAGGGGGTGGTCGAGTCGGTGCGCAGCCAGCTCCTGCAGGCCAACGACGGTGGTGAGATCGCCACCCTGCGCGGCCGCGCCCTGATCGTGGCCGCCGACGGCTCCGTGGTGCTGGACGAGGCGCTGGCCGACGTCCCGCGCGACCCGGTCGCCCACTGGTCGCCCCACCCGGACCTGCTGCCGGTGCTGCGCCAGCTCGCCGGCCGGGTGCCACACGTCGTCGTGGTCGCCGACCGCGTCGGTGCCGACGTCTCCGTGGCCACCGTCCCCGGTCGCCCCACCGACGAGGACACCATCGAGGGCGACACCTTCCACATGCGCAAGGTGAAGGTGGGCGGCTGGGCGCACAACACCTACATGCACACCGCGGAGAACCAGTGGGAGGAGAACGCCGGCCAGGTGGCCGACCACCTCCACCAGCTGGTCACCCGGACCGGCGCCCGCTTCGTGCTCGTCGCCGGCGACGTGCGGGCGCGTCAGCTGCTCGCCGACAAGGCCAGCAAGGAGGTCGGCGACGTGCTGGTCTCGATGGAGGAGGGTGGCCGCGCCGCCGGGGCCGACCGTGCGCCGGTCCAGCTCCGAGCGCTGGAGCTCGTCGCCGAGCACGAGGCCCACGGGCAGGCGCAGGCGGTCGAGCAGGTCCAGGCGGCGTCGGCCCACGGGCTGGCCGTCACCGGCACCGCGCAGGTCGTCGAGGCCCTGCGGAAGGCCCAGGTCGAGACCCTGGTCATCGCCGACCAGGTCGACGACGAGCAGCTGCTGGTCGGCACCGACCCGTTGCAGATCGGCGTGGACGACGCGGACATGACCGCCCTCGGGGTCTCCGGCGCCGAGCGCATCCCGGCCGACCAGGCGCTGCTGCGTGCCGCCGTCGCCAGCGACGCGGCGGTCGTCGTCGTCCCGCGGACGGCGATGCCCGAGGGCGTCCCGGTGGCCGCCGTCCTCCGCTACACCGACGCCTCCACCCCCAGCTGACCCCAGGGTCACCCGCATCCCCGGCCGCACCGCGGCCGATCGAACACCAGGAGGACCCCATGACCGATCCCCACCAGCCCGGCACCGCCCCCGGCACCGACCCGGCCGACCTCGAGCAGCGGGCCGCGATCGCCGAGGCGCTCGGCAAGGAGGTCTGGCCGGCCGACAAGGACGCGCTCGTGGCCAAGGCCCGGGAGTCCCAGGCCCCCGACAGGGTGCTCGCCTCGCTGAACCGGCTGCCGGCCGGCAAGGAGTTCGGCAACGTCCAGGAGGTCGCTGAGGCCCTCGGGATTCACACCGAGCAACAGCGCTTCTGATCGGCAGGCATCGGCTCGGGGGACGTGGGTAGGGCAGCACCATGCCCTCCATGAAGGACCCGTCCCCCGAGGCGATCGCCAACGTCACCGAGCACAACGTCGAGACCCGGGCGCAGTTGCTGCCCGAGGAGCAGGCCGTCGAGGGCGACACCGACCCCACCAACGAGGGCCTGGACCCCAAGGTGCAGGCCGCAGTCATCCTCGCCGAGTCCGAGGAGCGCACCGTGCACGCCGACCCCGACGACGCACAGGGCGGGCACCGGCAGTCCGCCGAGACCGCCGACCTGCCCTAGGCGGGGGGCCGCTCAGCCCGCGGAACGGGGCGGGGCGGTGCTCTCCCGGACGACGAGCCGGGTCGACAGCTCCAGCCGCGGGGTCTCCAGGTGCTCGCCCCGCACCAACCGCAGGACGGTGCGGGCGGCGAGCGCCCCCATCTCCGACAGCGGCTGGTGCACGGTGGTCAGGGGCGGTGAGGACCACTGCGCCACGGGCAGGTCGTCGAAGCCGATCACGCTGACGTCCTCGGGCACCCGCAGACCCGCGCGACGGACCGCCTCGAACACCCCGAAGGCCATCTGGTCGTTCGCGGCCACGATGGCGGTGGGGGGCTCGGGCAGCTGCAGCAGCTCGGTGGCCGCCCGGAAACCGGCCTCGTGGCTGAAGTCGCCGACGAGGAGCAGGGCGGGATCGACGGTGAGACCGGCCGCCTCGAGCGCGGCGCGGTGACCGTCCTGGCGCGCCCGGCTGCACAGCAGGGTGGGTGTGCCGGCCACGACGCCGATCCGGCGGTGGCCCAGGCCGATCAGGTGCTCGGTGGCGGTGAGCCCGCCGGCCCAGTTGGTCGCACCGATCGTCGGCACGTCCAGTTCCGGGACCCCGGCCGGGTCGATCACCACGGCCGGCACGTGCAGCCGGCGCAGCTCCGCGTGCAGCGACGGGTCGACGTCGCTGGTCACCAGGATCGCGCCGTCGCTGTTGCGCCCGGCGAGGTTGTCCAGCCACGAGCGGGTGTCGCTGGCCCGCCGGTGGATCGCGGTGACGACCGTGCCCACGCCCTCGGCGTGGGCAGCGTCCTCGACGCCACGGATGATCTCGACCGCCCAGGGGCTGTCGAGGTCGTTGAAGACCAGGTCGATCAGCCGGGCGGCGGTGGTGGGCCGGCTCCCGCGACGTCGGTAACCGTGGTCGCGCAGCAGTCGCTCGACCCGCTCCCGGGTGTGCGGGGCGACGTCCGAACGGCCGTTGAGGACGCGGGAGACCGTGGGCACGGACACCCCCGCCTCGGCCGCGATGGCCGCGATGGTGACCGTGCGCGTCTCGGTGTCGGACACGGACCCCTCCTCCTCGTCGAAGGGCTCACCCTACGGCGCCCCGGTGCGCCCGCCGGGCCCGACCGGCTGACGACGGGACACGCCGAGGACCTGTTGTCACGACGCCCGGTCGTTCGTAACGTGCCGCGCAGCAGTTCCGGAAGTTCCCGGTATGGCAATGACGCCGACGAGAGGTTGCGCCATGCGCTCCCAGCAGTCCCTGTCCCGAACGTTCGTCCGGTGCGCGGTGGGGGTGGGCATGCTGCCCGTCCTCCTCGGCGCCACCCTCGCCCCGGCAGCAGCCGGGGAGCGTGGTCGAGCCCCCGACCACGCGGTGGAGCAACGGGTCCACAAGGCCCTGGACCGGCTCGGCCTGCGCGACGTGGCGCCGCCGGACCTGGAGATCGGCACCGCCGTCGCCGGGGGCGGGCACCACCTCGAGCAGGACTACCCCGACCCGTTCACCTACGACGAGGAGTACCGCGAGGCGCTGGCGCGCGAGTTCAGCTCGCTGTCGCCGGAGAACCAGATGAAGTGGGAGTTCATCCACCCCGAGCAGGGCCAGTACAACTTCGGCCCCATGGACGCGATCGTCGAGTTCGCCGAGCGTCACGGGCAGGTCGTGCGCGGCCACACCCTGCTGTGGCACAGCCAGAACCCGGCGTGGCTGCAGGAGGGTGACTTCACCCCCGAGGAGCTGCGCGCGATCCTCAAGGACCACATCCAGACCGTGGTCGGCCGCTACGCGGGCAAGATCCAGCAGTGGGACGTCGCCAACGAGATCTTCACCGACGGCGAGGACCCGACCTTCCGGCCGGAGAACATCTGGATCAGCGAGCTCGGCCCGGGCATCGTCGCCGACGCCTTCCGCTGGGCGCACGAGGCCGACCCGACGGCGGAGCTGTTCCTCAACGACTACGCCGTCGACGACATCGGGCCCAAGAGCGACGCCTACTACGCCCTGTCGCAGGAGCTCCTCGCCCAGGGCGTGCCGCTGCACGGCTTCGCCACCCAGGCGCACCTGAGCTTCGAGTACCCGTTCCCGGCCACCCTGGAGCAGAACCTGCAGCGCTTCGACGACCTCGGGCTGGAGACGGCGATCACCGAGCTCGACGTCCGCATGCCGCTCGGGGAGGACGGCCGACCCACGAAGGAGCAGCTGAGCCAGCAGGCGGACTGGTACCGCTGGGCGCTGGAGGCCTGTGTCGGTGTCGAGGGCTGCAACTCCTTCACCATCTGGGGCTTCAACGACAAGTACTCCTGGGTGCCGGTCTTCTTCGAGGGCACCGGCGCGGCCAACGTGATGTTCGAGGACTACACGCGCAAGCCCGCCTACTGGGCGCTGGCCGTGACCCTCGCCAAGGCCCGCTGGCTGGGCGTGCGGTGACCGACGGGATCGCCTGACCCCGGTGGGGAGCCCGGTGACTGGCCGGGCTCCCCACCGGGTAGCCGTCCGAGGTCGACCGTCCCGACGACCGAGGAGAACGGCCATGCCGAAGACCACGAAGAGCGGCGACGCGAAGCAGGACGAGATCCCCAGCACCCTGCAGCGCTCGGACGAGAAGGCGCAGCGGACCTTCGCCAAGGCGCACGACTCCGCCGCCGACTCCTACGGCGACGAGCAGCGGGCCAACCAGGTCGCCTGGAGCGCGGTGAAGCACACGCACGAGAAGGTGGGCGACCACTGGGAGCCCAAGGACCACAAGGGGCCGAGTGACCCCCAGGCCGAGGGCGGCCGGGACACCGACCGGGAGACCAAGGGCGGGGTGGACGCGAACGCCTCCAAGTCCCACCTCTACGACGTCGCCAAGGAGCTGGACGTGGAGGGCCGGTCGACGATGGACAAGGACGAGCTGGTCGACGCGATCCAGAAGGCGAACGACCGGAAGACCGCCGAGGCACGCCGGAAGTGACCCAGCGACACTGACCGGGTGCACCGGGAGGAGATCAGGGCCCGCTACGAGCGGGCCAGCCAGTGGCCGCTGGTCGTGGTGGCCGTGCTGTTCGTCGTGGCCTACGCCTGGCGGGTGCTGCAACCCGGCTTCCCGGGCTGGGTGCAGACGGTCCTGCTGGTGGTGACCGTCGGGGTCTGGCCGGTGTTCCTGGCCGACTACGTCATCCGGCTGGTGCTGGCCGAGCACCGGTGGCGGTTCGTCCGGCAGAACTGGCTGGACGGCCTGGCGGTGCTCCTGCCGCTGCTGCGCCCACTGCGGATCATCAGCCTCGTCCGCGTCGCCCGGGTGCTCGACCGCTCGCTCACCGTCTCGCTGCACGGACGGGTCGCCTACTACGTCACCTCGATCTCCGCCCTCGTCGTCTTCATGGCCTCCCTGGCCGTCTACGACGCCGAGCGGGACGCCCCCGACGCCGTCATCACCGACTACGGGGACGCCGTCTGGTGGGGGCTGACCACGATCACCACCGTCGGCTACGGCGACGAGTACCCGGTCACCGGTGAGGGGCGGCTGGTGGCGGCCCTGCTGATGGTCGGCGGCATCGCCCTGCTCGGTGTGGTCACCGCCGCGGTCGCCTCCTGGTTCGTCGGCCGGGTCGCCGACGCCGCCCAGGCCCAGGACGAGGCGGACGACGCCGTGTTGCGTGCGCAGCTGGCCGACCTGACCGAGGAGGTCCGCCGGCTGCGCAGCGACCTCGCCGGGCAGCCCCTCGGTGAGCTCAGGCCGACGGGATCAGGATCAGCTCGGTCTGCCGCTGGTCCAGGTACTCCACGCCCGCAGCCGTGAGCGCGATGCCCTGCTCCAGGGCCATCCGCACCAGCTGACCGCCCCACTCCGCGACCGGCACGCGCACACACAGCTCCAGCGCGTAGACGGTGTCCGGGTGCACCGGCGCCGAACCCGCGCCGGGGACGCCGTCCTGCTGGTCCCACATCCCGATGGCCGGGCCGGCGCCGTGACCGTGCACCCCGACCGGGTGGGAGTAGACGTCGCCGTCGATGCCGGCCGCGGCCGCGGCGGCGCGGGCGGCGGCGAGCACCTCGTCGCCGGTCCGGCCCGGCTGCAGTGCGGCGGTCGTCAGGTCCTGCATCCGGTTGCCGACGCCCAGCGCAGCGACCAGCCCGGCCGGGGCGGCGCCCTCCCCGGGGCGCAGCACGTAGGCGTTGCGCTGGGTGTCGGTCATCAGGCCCAGGCTGGAGAGCCCGACGTCGCAGTGCACCAGGTCACCGGGTTCGATGACCGCGTCGTAGCGGACGCCGGGCAGCACGGTGCCGCGCTCGTCGGCGAGCGGGCTGCCGGCCCGCTGCAGCCCCACGGTGGGCTGGAACCAGGCGTCCACCCCGAGGTCGGCGAAGCGCTGGCGGATCCACCAGGCGACGTCGAGCGCCGTCGTCTCGCCCACGGTGATGACGGCCGGTGAGAACGCCTCGTCGATGACCTCGTGGGCCAGCCGGTTCAGGGCGTGCAGCGCGGCGATCTCCTCGGGCAGCCGGGTCTCCAGCCAGCCCACCGCGAGCTGCTCGGCCGAGACCAGCTTCTCCGCGTGCGGGCCCAGCGCCTGCACCAGGAGGTCGTGCTCGGTGTGGGCCAGGCCGTCGGCGTGGGCGAAGGTGGCCGAGACGTCCACGCCGATCGTGCGCGGCGCTGCCTGGTCCACGAAGCGGCGGACGGCGGTCCACTGCGACTCCTCCGCCGTCAGCCCCGGTTGCTCGTCGGCGTCCCAGGAGCTGAGGAACTGACCGACCGGGTACCGGGAGACCGCCGCGGCCGTGACGCCGTCGTCGCTGCGGTGGAACAGCAGGATCGTGCGCCGCCGGGCCGACAGCCAGGTCGCCGGCAGCAGGGTCGGGAGCACCGGGTCCTCGTTGTACTCGCGGCCGACGACCACCCACAGGTCGATCTCCGCGCGGTCCATCAGCCCGGGCAGCACGTCGAGCAGCCGC
The DNA here is from genome assembly GCF_026968025.1 of Modestobacter sp. VKM Ac-2978. Taxonomy (NCBI): domain Bacteria; kingdom Bacillati; phylum Actinomycetota; class Actinomycetes; order Geodermatophilales; family Geodermatophilaceae; genus Modestobacter; species Modestobacter sp. VKM Ac-2978. The sequence goes on from NZ_JAPVBP010000002.1 coordinate 426,176, forward strand.
TGGGTCAGCCAGCGGTCCCGGACGTCGGCCTGCTCGCGCAGCGACAGCGGCACGGTGCGGGTGGGGTCCGGGACGCCCCGGTCTGCGGTCGCGATCATGCTGGCAGGAAAGCAGACCGCCGCCCGGGCCGCCCGGGGACGCTGGGGCGCTGCTCCTGCTCAGGCCATCCCGCCGCCGCCCGGAGCACGCCGTGCGCCACCGGCGACCGGGGGGCGGTGGACGGGCAGGCTGCCGGCCACGACCACCCGGTCCCGGCCGCCCTGCTTGGCCAGGTACATGGCCGCGTCGGCGCGGTCGACCAGCCGCCACAGCGCGTCGGTGGGGTCCTCGCCGTCGACCGGGCCGGCCAGCGCGACCCCGATCGAGGCGGTCACCCCTCGCTGCCGTCCGCACTCGCTGTCCACGACGGCCAACCGGAGCCGCTGCGCCAGCCGCCAGGCCACGTCGGGGTCGGACACCAGCCCGAGCACGACGAGCTCCTCCCCGCCGGTGCGCGCCAACACGTCGGCCGGGCGCACGCTGGCGGCCAGGGCGCCGGACACCTCGCGGAGGACGGCGTCGCCGACCGCGTGGCCGTAGGTGTCGTTCAGCCGCTTGAAGTGGTCCAGGTCCAGGACCAGGGCCGCCACCCGCTGGCCGTCGCGCCGGGCCTGCCGCCAGATGCGTGGCGCCTGGTCGACCAGGGACCGCCGGTTGGCCAGGCCGGTCAGCGGGTCGGTGGAGGACAGCGCCTGGGTCGCCGTCAGGAGGCGCTGCACCCGCCGGCGCAGCACGAAGACGCCGAAGGTGGCGGCGTTGAGCAGCCCGGCGCTGGCCGTCACGGCGACGACGAGGCCGGCGGTGCCCGGGTAGCTGTCGGCCAGGGCGAGCCAGCAGGCCACGACGACGGCGACCATGTGCACCGCGAGCGCGCGGATGCCGAGGAACCAGGCGGCGACGAGGCAGGTGAACAGCAGCATCAGGGGAGGGGCGTAGCGCAGCGGGTCGCCGGTCGCCCAGGCGAACACCACGTAGACCAGGTCCCCGAACAGCACGAGGGCGACGGTCGCGGCCTCACCGGCGCGCCGGTGCACCCCGAGGGCAGCGGCGAGCAGGAGGCAGGCGCCCAGCGTGACGGCGTAGACCGGACGGCTGGCGCCCTCGCGCACCGCTCCGTCGATGAAGAGGTTGATCGAGCCCAGGACCGCGCTCACCGCGAGCAGCACCGCCAGCGCCCCGGCGACCAGGGCGCTCTCCGGCCCCCGGCCGGGACGCAGGGGGTCGAGCGCCGCACGGGTCGACTCCCCGTCGCGCCGTGTGCTGGGCGTGTGGGCCCCCGTCATGGGCAGGAGCATGCCGCAGGTGGCGGCTCAGCAGAACGGGATGGGGCGTGTCATTTCCGGAACCGGTTCTGTTGCTGGGTACAACGACTGACCGACGGCGAGGACGACCAGCGGATGCGAGGCTGGACATGACGAGCCGGACACCACGAGAGGAGCCGACGATGGCGCAGGGACCGTGGTTCTACTGCCTGAAGCACCACGCCGTCGAGACGCGGGACGGCTGTGCCGAGCGGCACCGCCTGGGCCCGTACGACGACCGCGCGGAGGCCGAGGCCGCCCTGGAGAAGGTCGCCGAGCGGAACGAGGCGGCCGACGCCGCCGACCGCGCCTGGGAGGAGGGCCGGGGCTGAGCCGACCCGCGCGGCCGTCCGCGGCCGCGCGGGGCATGATCGTCGGCAGGGGGCGTCCGGAAGGGCGCCCGGAGGATCAGGAGGAGCCGTGACGGACGGACGCGCGATGGAGGACCTCGTCGTCGGCGTGCTCGGTGGCACCGGGCCGCAGGGGCGGGGTCTGGCGGTGCGGCTGGCCGCGGCCGGGCAGCGGGTGCTGCTGGGTTCCCGGGACGCCGCACGCGCCGAGGAGGTCGCCGGCGAGGTGGCCACCCGGGCCGGTGCGGCCGCCGGTGGCGTCGGGGTGTCGGTCCGGGGTGGCTCCAACGCCGACGTCGCGGGGGCCGCGGACCTGGTCATCGTCGCGGTGCCGTACGCCGGGCACGCCGACACCCTCGCCGAGCTGGCGACCCCGCTGGCCGGCAAGGTCGTCGTCGACTGCGTCGTCCCCATGGGCTGGGACGAGCTCGGCGCCTACGTGCTGGACGTGGCGGAGGGCAGCGTGTGCCAGCAGGCCGCCGCCCTGCTGCCGGACAGCTCCGTCGTCGGCGCCTTCCACCACCTCTCGGCCGTGACGCTGGAGGACCTCTCCCAGCCGACGCTCGAGGGCGACGTGATGGTGGTCGGTGATGTCCGGGAGGCCACTGACCTGGTGCAGGCCCTCGCCGGCCGGCTGCCGGGGATGCGCGGGGTCTACGCCGGCCGGCTGCGCAACGCCCGCCAGGTCGAGGCGCTGACGATCAACCTGGTGTCGGTCAACCGCCGCTACAAGGCCCACGCCGGCGTCCGCATCACCGACGTGTGAGGTCGCGCCCCCCGGTGGGGGGCGTGATGTGCAGCGAGGGCGTGTTCCCGGCCGGGAACACGCCCTCGCTGCACATCACCGCTACTCGAAGGAGTGTTCCGGGGCCGGGAACGAGCCGTCGCGGACCTCTTCTGCGTACTCCTGGGCGGCTCGGAGCAGTTCGCCGCGCAGGTCGGCGTACTTCTTCACGAACTTCGGCACCCGCCCGGAGGTCATCCCGGCCATGTCCGGCCAGACGAGCACCTGGGCGTCGCAGTCCGGCCCGGCGCCGATCCCGATCGTCGGGATGGTGAGCTCCTTGGTGACCTGCCCGGCGATCTCGGCCGGCACCATCTCCATGACGACGGCGAACGCGCCGGCGTCCTGCACGGCGTGCGCGTCGGCGAGCAGCTGCTCGGCCCCCGCACCTCGGCCCTGCACCCGGAATCCGCCGAGGGCGTGCTCGCTCTGCGGGGTGAAGCCGATGTGCGCCATCACCGGGATGCCGGCCTCGGTGAGCAGCCGGATCTGCGGCGCCACCCGGACGCCGCCCTCCAGCTTGACCGCCTGCGCCCCGCCCTCCTTCATCATCCGCACCGCGGTGTCGAAGGCCTGCTGCGGGCCGGACTCGTAGCTGCCGAACGGCAGGTCGGCGACGATGAGCGAGCGCTTCGTGGAGCGGGTGACCGCCTTGGTCATCAGCAGCAGGTCATCCACCGTCACCGGCACGGTCGAGGTGTGCCCGAGGACGACGTTGCCCGCGGAGTCACCGACCAGCAGCACCGGGATGCCGGCCTCCTCGAAGACGGCGGCCGCGTAGGTGTCGTAGGCGGTGAGCATCGCCCACTTCTCGCCGCGCTCCTTGGCCTGCTGCAGGTGGTGGACGCGCACCCGGGCGGTGGCGGTGCCGCCGTAGAGGGGGGACTCGGTCATCGGGCCGCTCCTTCGCGGACGCTGGGCAGGCTCTCCCGCCAGCGGTTGGTGATCGGCAGCCGGCGGTCCCGGCCGAACGCCTTGAGCGAGATCTTGGTGCCCGGCGCGGACTGGCGGCGCTTGAACTCGGCCAGGTCGACCAGCCGCAGCACCCGGGCCACCACCTCGGGGTCGTGGCCGCGCTCGAGCAGCTGGGCCAGCCCCAGGTCTCGGTCGACGTAGTCGGCGATGACGGCGTCCAGCTCCTCGTAGGAGGGGAGCGAGTCGCTGTCCTGCTGCCCGGGGGCCAGCTCGGCCGACGGCGGCTTGTCGATGGAGTTCTGCGGGATCGGCTCCACCTGGCCGCGGTCCCGGGCGTGGGCGTTGCGCCACCGCGCGAGGTCCCAGACGAGGGTCTTGGGCACGTCCTTGATCGGGGCGAAGCCACCGGCGGCGTCGCCGTAGAGCGTGGAGTAGCCGACGGCGACCTCGCTCTTGTTGCTGGTGGCCAGGAGCAGGTGGCCGTGCTGGTTGGACAGCCCCATCAGCAGCGTCCCGCGCACCCGGGCCTGGACGTTCTCCGCGGCGACGCCGGACAGCTCCACCGCCTCCTCGAACGCCGTCACGACCGGGGCGATCGGGACGACGGAGTAGTGCATGCCCAGGCGCTCCGCCGAGTCCGCGGCGTCGGCCAGGGAGTGCTCGCTGGACCACCGCGAGGGCAGCCCGACGCCGACCACCCGGTCGGCGCCCAGGGCGTCGACGGCCAGCGCGGCCACCACCGCCGAGTCGATGCCGCCGGACATGCCGAGCACCACCGAGGGCATGCCGTTCTTGTCGATGAAGTCGCGCAGCCCCAGCACCAGGGCCCGCCAGACCTCCTCGCAGTCGCTCAGCGGCTCGGCCACCGTCCCCGGCTGCGCCGGGTAGGCGGCCACCGGCTGCTCGGACACCAGGTGCCGGGTGACCGTCATCGGGCCGATCCGGCCCTCCCGTCGCACCGGGACGGCCGCCGGGTCCACCGTCAGGTCGACGGTGAGCAGGTGCTCGACGAACTGCGGGGCGCGGGCGAGCAGCTCGCCGGCGGCGGAGACGGCCAGCGAGTCGCCGTCGAAGACCAGCTCGTCCTGCCCGCCCACCTGGTTGCAGTAGACGATCGGGGCGTTCGCCTCCGCGGCGCGGCGCTGCACCAGCGGCAGCCGCAGGTCGTCCTTGGCGCGCTCGTAGGGGGAGGCGTTGGGGGAGACGACGAGGTCGACCCCGGCCTGCCCGGCCACCCCGCACGGGCCGCCCTCGACCCAGAGGTCCTCGCAGATCGTCAGCGCGACGTCGACGCCGTGCAGCCGCACGATCGGCAGCTCGGTGCCGGGCACGAAGTAGCGGGCCTCGTCGAAGACGCCGTAGTTGGGCAGGTGGCGCTTGTGGTACCGCGCCACGACCTCCCCGCCGTGCAGCAGCGCCGCGGCGTTGCGCGGGGCACCGCGGCGGGGGTTGGCGTCGCCGGGGGTGTCGTCCGCGTCGGTCGGCATCTCGTCCACCGGGGCGGGGCCGGCTCCCTCGGTGTGCGCCAGGTAGCCGACGACGACGGCGGTGCCGCCCAGGCCCTGCTCGGCCAGCGTGCCGGCCAGCTCGACCAGCGTCTGCTCGCTGGCCCGGGCGAAGGACTCCCGGAGCACCAGGTCCTCGGCCGGGTAGCCGGTCAGCGTCATCTCCGGGAACACCACGAGGTGGGCATCGCGGCCGGCGGCCCGCCGGGTCCACTCGACGACCAGCTCCGCGTTGCCCGCGAGGTCGCCGACCCGGGTGTCGACCTGGGCCAGGGCCACCCGCAACTGCCGCGCCGACTCCGCCGTCCGCTGCTGATCACTCACACCGGAGAGTGTGGTCGCCGCCCCGCCCGGTCGCCCAGGTGGGGACTCCCCGGGTGGCTGTGGTTCACGTCACGTGCGCGGTGGCGTGCGACCGGTCCGGGGCGCCTGTTCCGCCCGGCCCCTCCGAGGGGGCAGGCTGGGGACCACGTAACACCGTTGTCACGACGGGAGTGGAGCATGGCCAGCATGGACCGCCAGCAGGAGTTCGTCCTGCGCACCCTGGAGGAGCGCGACATCCGCTTCGTGCGGCTGTGGTTCACCGACGTCTCCGGCTATCTCAAGGCCGTCGCGGTGGCCCCGGCCGAGATCGAGGCCGCGTTCGCAGAGGGCATCGGCTTCGACGGTTCGGCGATCGAGGGCTTCGCCCGGGTCTACGAGTCCGACATGCTGGCCAAGCCGGACCCGGCCACGTTCCAGGTCATGCCGGGTTCGCGCGGGCAGGCCAGCGAGACCGCGCGGATGTTCTGCGACATCACGCTGCCCGACGGCTCGCCGGCCTGGGCCGACCCGCGGCACGTGCTGCGGCGGGCGCTGGGCAAGGCCGCCGACATGGGGTTCACCTTCTACACCCACCCCGAGATCGAGTTCTTCCTGCTCAAGGACCTGCCCAGCGACGGCACGCCCCCCGAGCCGGCCGACGTCGGCGGCTACTTCGACCTCTCCACGCACAACGTGGCCCACGACTTCCGCCGGGAGGCGGTCTTCGCGCTGGAGGCGATGGGCATCTCGGTGGAGTTCAGCCACCACGAGGTCGCCCCGGGCCAGCAGGAGATCGACCTGCGGTACGCCGACGCGCTGTCGATGGCCGACAACATCATGACGCTGCGGCACGTCGTCCGGGAGGTGGCGCTGGCCCAGGGCGTGCACGCGACCTTCATGCCCAAGCCCTTCACCGAGCTGGCCGGCTCGGCGATGCACACCCACCTGTCGCTGTTCGAGGGCGACCGCAACGCCTTCCACGACCCGGCCGACCCGATGCGGCTGTCGACCACCGGCAAGCAGTTCATCGCCGGGCTGCTCACCCACGCCCGGGAGATGACCGCGGTCACCAACCAGACGGTCAACTCCTACCGGCGGCTGCTGGCCGGCACCGAGGCGCCCACGGCGGCGACCTGGGGCCGGGCGAACCGGTCGGCGCTGGTGCGGCTGCCCTCCTACAAGCCGAACAAGGGCAACTCCGCCCGGGTCGAGGTCCGCTCGCCGGACTCGGCGTGCAACCCGTACCTCACCTTCGCGGTGCTGCTGGCCGCCGGCCTGCGCGGCATCGAGAAGGGCTACGAGCTGCCGCCCGAGGCCGAGGACGACGTCTGGTCGCTGACCGACACCGAGCGGCGGGCGGCCGGGTACGAGGACCTGCCGGTCTCCCTCGGCGAGGCGCTCACCGCGATGCAGGGCAGCGAGCTCGTCGCCGAGACCCTGGGGGAGCACGTCTTCGACTTCTTCCTGCGAAACAAGTGGGAGGAGTTCAACTCCTACCGGCAGAACGTCACCCCCTTCGAGCTCAAGCGCTACCTCCCCGGCCTGTAGAAGGACCCCCTCGCCCCCCAGGCCTCGCGAGCTCGGCCCGGGCCCCTGCGAGGGGGCCGTTCCAGTCCAGACCTGACGGCGCTCACTACGCTGCGAACATGGCCCGTCTGCTCGTCGTCGTCCCCTCCGACACCGACCCGCCGACCCGGCTGGGGGAGTGGTTGCGCGAGGCCGGGCTGGAGCTCGACGAGCGGCGGCTGTCCCGCGGTGAGCCGCTGCCGGCTGACCTGACCGGGTTCGACGGGCTGCTGGTGATGGGCGGCCCGCAGTCGTCGCTGGACGACGAGCAGACCTCACCGGAGCTGGTCGGCGTGCGGCACCTGCTGGCTCAAGCGGTCGCGGCCGACGTCCCGACCCTGGCGATCTGCCTGGGCGCCCAGCTGCTGGCCCAGGTCGGCGGCGGCAGCACCCGGGTCGGCGCCGACGGTCCGGAGGTGGGGGCGACGCTGGTGGCCAAGCGGGACCTCGCCGACGCCGACCCGCTGTTCGCGCCGCTGCCGCTGTCGCCGGACGTGCTCCAGTGGCACCACGACGAGGTCGACCGGCTGCCGGCCGGCGCGACCCTGCTGGCCAGCAACCCGCGGTACCAGCACCAGGCCTACCGGGTCGGGGAGCACGTCTACGGCCTGCAGTTCCACATCGAGACCGACCCGGCGCTGGTGCGGCAGTGGGCCGACGGCGATGCGGTCGGGGTGGCCAGCAGCGGCCTGGACGTCGAGACGATCTGTGCGCGCGCGACCGCCGTGCACCCGGACCTCGCCGAGGTCTGGGCGCCCTTCGCGGCGCGGTTCGCCGACCTGGTGCGCGCTCGCGCCACCACCGGGGGCTGACGGTGGCGGCCGCTCCGCAGCTCGACGACGAGGTGCCCCGCCGCGCCGTCGTCCGGCTGGTGCGCTTCGGCTTCGACGACGGCGCCCGGGTGGCCCGGCTGCTGGCCTCCTCGGCGCTGGGCCTGTGGGACCTGGAGCGCAACGAGCCGGCCGACCCCGAGGCCGCGCCGGTGGTCTCCGCGCTGGCCCGCGCCGGCGACCCGGATCTCGCCGTCCGCTCGCTGGCCCGGCTGGTCGAGGCCCTGGACGCCGCCGACGCCGACGGCGAGCTCGCGGCCGCCCTGCTGGCCCGGCTGCGGGGCTCGTCGACGGTCCGCTCCCGGCTGCTCGCCGTGCTGGGTGCCTCTGCCGGTCTCGCCGACCACCTGGCCGCCCACCCGACGGACTGGGTGGTGCTGGACACCGAGGACCGCACCGCCCGCCCCAGCCCGCAGGAGCTCGAGCAGCAGCTGTTGTTCGCCGTCGGGGCCGACCCGCACGACCCGCCGTGGGGCGTGCGGCTGGGCACCGCCGCGCCCGACGCCGAACCCGCCCGGGTCCGCGACCTCCGGCACGCCCACCTGCGCGCCGTCCTCTCGCTGGCCGGCCGTGACCTCGGCGACGGGCTGCCCGCCGACGAGGTGGCCGCGGAGCTGTCCGACATCGCCGGGGCCGTGCTCACCGCCGGCCTCGCCGTGGCCCTCGCCGAGCAGCCGGCCGACGCCACGCCGTGCCGGCTGGCCGTCATCGCGCTGGGCAAGTGCGGTGGGCGGGAGCTCAACTACGTGAGCGACGTCGACGTGGTCTTCGTGGCCGAGCCCGTCGACGGGGAGGACGACGCCGCGGCGACGGCCAGCGCGGCGCGCGTGGCCAGTGCGCTGATGCGGATCTGCGGGGAGGCCGCCTGGGAGGTGGACGCAGCGCTGCGCCCGGACGGCAAGGCCGGTGCACTGGTGCGCACCGTCGCCGGGCACCGCGCGTACTACGACCAGTGGGCCAGCACCTGGGAGTTCCAGGCCCTGCTCAAGATGCGGCCGGTGGCCGGGGACCCCGGGCTGGGCCGGGAGTACGTGGACGAGATCTGGCCGCTGGTCTGGAAGGCCGGGGACCGCCCCGGCTTCGTCGCGGAGATCCAGGCGATGCGCCGCCGGGTGGAGCAGAACATCCCGGCCGCCCAGGCCGAGCGGCAGCTCAAGCTCGGCCGTGGTGGCCTCCGCGACGTCGAGTTCAGCGTCCAGCTGCTCCAGCTGGTGCACGGGCGGGCCGACGTCTCGCTGCGCGCCGGCGGCACGATCCCCGCGCTGACCGTGCTCGGTGCCGGCGGGTACATCGGGCGGGAGGACGCCGCCACGCTCATCGCCTCCTACCGCTTCCTGCGCACCGTCGAGCACCGGCTGCAGCTGCTGCGGCTGCGGCGCACCCACCTGCTCCCGGTCGCCGGTGACCAGCTGCGCTGGCTGGCCCGCTCGCTGGGCTACAAGCCCGACGACCGCGGTGACTCGGTCGCCGTCCTGCAGGCGGAGCTGGCCCTGCACACCCGGGTGGTGCGCCGGCTGCACGAGAAGCTCTTCTACCGGCCGCTGCTGTCCTCGGTCGCCCGGGTGCCGGGTGAGCAGCTGCAGCTGGGCCCGAAGGCAGCGGGGGAGTGGCTGCGGGCGCTCGGCTTCGCTGACCCCGATGGCGCGCTGCGGCACCTCACCGTGCTCACCGGTGGGCTGAGCCGGTCGGCGTCGATGCAGCGCTACCTGCTGCCGGTGCTGCTGCAGAGCTTCGCCTCCTGCGCCGACCCCGACGCCGGGCTGCTCGCCTACCGCAAGGTCAGCGAGGCGCTGGGCAACGACCAGTGGTTCCTGCGGCTGCTGCGGGACGAGGGGCAGGCCGCCGAGCGGCTGGCCGTGCTGCTGGGCTCCAGCCAGTACGTCGCCGGGCTGCTGACCCGGACGCCGGAGGCGATGCGGATCCTCGCCGACGACGCCCAGCTGGAGCCCCGCAGCGCCGACGCGCTCACCTCGGCGTGGCGGCAGGCGGTGGCCCGGGCCGACAACCCGAGCGCCGGCGTGCAGGTGCTGCGGTCGCTGCGCCGGCAGGAGCTGCTGCGGATCGCCTGCGCCGACCTGCTCGGCCGGCTGGACGTGCTCCGGGTCGGCCAGGCCCTGTATGACGTCGCGGTGGCCACGCTGCGTGCCGGCCTGGACGCCGCTGTGCGCAGCTGGGCGGCCGAGACCGGGCTAGCGGTCGCCGACGTCCCGGTCGACGTCGCGGTCATCGGGATGGGCCGGCTGGGCGGTGCGGAGCTGGGGTACGGCTCGGACGCCGACGTCCTCTTCGTGCACCGGGTCCGCCCGGGTGCGGACGAGGGCCGGGCCACGTCGGCGGCCACCGCCATCGCGCACGCCCTGCGCCGGCTGCTGAGCGAACCCGCCCCCGACCCGGCCTTCGAGGTGGACGCCAACCTGCGTCCCGAGGGCCGGCAGGGCGCGATGTCGCGGAGCCTGAGCGCGTTCGCCGAGTACTACGAGCGCTGGGTCTCCACCTGGGAGGTGCAGGCACTGCTGCGCGCCGAGCCGGTGGCCGGGGACGAGGCGCTGGGCCGGGAGTTCGTGGCGCTGATCGACCGGCTGCGCTACCCGGCCGCCGGGCTCTCGGCCGAGCAGGTGGCCGAGATCCGCCGGGTCAAGGCCCGGGTGGACAGCGAACGGCTGCCCCGCGGCGCCGACCCGGCCACGCACACCAAGCTCGGCCGGGGTGGGCTGGCCGACGTCGAGTGGACCGCGCAGCTGCTCCAGCTCCAGCACGCCGCGACGCACCCGGCGCTGCGGGTCACCGGCACGGTGGCGGCCCTGGAGGCGCTGGGGGAGGCCGGCCTGCTCGACGACGAGCAGCGGGACGCGCTGCGGGCGGCCTGGGAGCTGGCCAGCCGGGCGCGCAACGCGGTCTTCCTGGTCCGCGGCCGGCCGGGTGACCAGCTGCCCCGGCAGGGGCTGGAGCTGAGCGGGGTGGCCCGGGCGTGCGGGTACGGGCCGGAGACCGACGCCGGGCAGTTCCTGGACGAGTACCGGCGGGTCACCCGGCACGCGCGCACGGTCGTGGAGCGCGTCTTCTACGGCCGGACCGAGGACGGCTGAGTCGGTGGACGGCCGCCCGTGCCCGGTCGACGGGGTGGTCGGTTGAGCACGACCGGTCCCGGGCACCATCGACCGGTGCCCACCGATGAGAGCCCGGACCCCGTGTCCGACGACCCCGCCGACGTGACCGACGCCCGGGTGCGCGACGAACCCCCGGTCGACGAGCCGACGGCGACCATCACGCCCTACCGGGACGGTCCGCTGATCGTGCGCGGCAACTTCCAGCTGGTGGACACCGACGGCCAGGAGATCGACCCGGGCCGCAGGACGGTGGCGCTGTGCCGCTGCGGGAAGTCCGGGATCAAGCCGTTCTGCGACGGCACCCACAAGCGCGCCGGGTTCCACTCCGGCAGCGCCCCGTCGCGTCCTCGGCCGGCGGCCCGGCTGTTCCAGGAGGCCGGCCGCGAGGCCGACGACGGGCAGCGTCCGCCGACCTGAGCGGACGTCGGCCCCGGTCCACCGCGTGTTCGCCGGTGGGCCACCTGCCGGCCGTGCGGGCGTACCAGGGTCGGCGACGACCCTGACCCGAACTCCCGAGGTGGCCCGTGCTCCGTCGTCCGCTCCGTCCCGTCACCGCCGTGCTCTCGCTCAGCGCGCTCGCCCTGCTGGCCGCCGCCGGCCCGGCCGCAGCCGCACCGGCACGCACCTTCACGCCCCTGGCCACGTTCCCCGTGGAGGGGGAGGTCGCCGAGATCATCTCGGCCACCCCGGACGGGCGGACGGTCGTCTACACCGACTCCGAGCTCGGCCGGATCGGGCTGGTCGATCTGAGCGACCCGAGCGCGCCGCGGGACCGGGGGGCCATCGACGTGGGTGGCTCGCCGACCTCGGTCACGATCACCTCCAGCGCCCGATATGCCCTGGTCGCGGTCGGCACGACCACCGACCTGGCCTCCCCCTCGGGCCACCTGGCGGTCGTCGACCTGCCGCGGCGCGCGATCGTGCGGACCATCGACCTGGGCGGTCAGCCCGACTCGATCGACATCGGCCCCAGTGGCGTCTTCGCGGCCATCGCCATCGAGAACCAGCGCGACGAGGACATCGAGGTCGGGGACGTGGAGGGTGGCCTCCCGCAGCTGCCGGCCGGCTTCCTCTCGGTGGTCGACCTGCGCGGCCCGGTGAGCGCGTGGACGGTCGGCCGGGTCGAGCTGACCGGGCTGCCGGGCGCCGTGTTCGCCGACGACCCGGAGCCGGAGTTCGTCGACGTCGACGGCCGGGACATCGCCGCCGTCACCCTGCAGGAGAACAACGCGATCGCGCTGGTCGACCTGGCCCGCCGCACGGTGGTCAGCTCCTTCTCGGCCGGCACGGTCACCCGCACCGACGCCGACACCGTCGACGACGACGTCGTCGCCTTCGACGACCTGCTGGTCGCCCCGCGCGAGCCGGACACGGTGCAGTGGACGCTGCGCGGCAACCTGGTCACCGCCGACGAGGGCGACCTGGCCGAGGAGCCGGCCGGCGGCCGCGGCTGGACGGTGTTCAGCCAGACGGGGGAGGTGCTCTACGGCAGCGGCGGCTCCGCCGAGCGGGCGCTGGCCGCCGTCGGTGCGTACCCGGACGGGCGCAGCGACGACAAGGGCGCGGAGTTCGAGGGCGCCGAGGTGGCCCGGATGCGCGGGGTCGACTACACGTTCATCGGCGCCGAGCGCGGGGACGCCGTGCTGGTCTACGACACCGACCGCGACGCCGCGCCGGAGCTGCTCCAGGTGCTGCGGGTCGGCGACGCACCGGAGGGGCTGCTCGCCATCCCGTCCCGCGGCCTGTTCGTCGCCAGCAACGAGGACGACGGCACCCTGTCCGTCTTCGGCCTCCGCTGAGGCCGGGCAGCCGGTCGCCTCAGGCGGCGACCGGCTGCTCCTGCCGCAGGCCGGAACGCCCGGCCTCCCAGGCGCCGAGCAGGTGCTCGGCGGTCAGGCCGTCCAGGGCCAGCGAGCACTGGGCGCCGAACAGGACGTCGGCGGCGAGCGACGGGTCCTCGGCCACCAGCGACCCGCACATGTCGACCGAGGCGATCTGCTCGTGGACGGCGTCGGCTTCCACGTGCTCGTCGTAGAAGACGCTGGTCTGCTCGCCGAACCCCAGGCGGCGAAGCCCGGAGGAGTAGCGGCGGCTGGGCTCCGAGGAGGTCATCTCCACCGCCGTCAGGTGGCCCAGGCACGCGCCCCGGAACCGGCGGTGCAGCCCGAACAGCGACATGGTGTTGACCGACGTGAACGCCACCGCGGGGGCGGCGTCCCAGAGCGCGCCGTAACCGGTGTCCAGGTCGAGGTCGGCCATCATCCCGGCGAACAGCTGGCTGTGCATGCGCTCGGCCGATCCGCCGCCGTACTCGTCGGCCTGGATCTCCACCATCGCCGCCTTGGCCCGCCCGCTGATCCGCGGGATGGCCCAGGTGTGCGGGTCGCCCTCCTTGAGGTGGTAGACCGACCGCAACGTGAGGTACTCCTGCCACTGCTCGCGGGTGCCGTGCTTGGCCAGGTACCTCGACAGCGACGGGCCGTCGTCGGCGGCGATCACGGCGGTGAGCTGCTGGTCGACCGGCTCGTCGGTGACCTGCACCGGGGTGACCAGGGCCCGCAGCGCCGCGAGGTGGCGCTGCTCGAGCAGCGCGCGCAGCCGCAGCAGCTCCGGGTCCCACTCCCAGGCGTCGTCCACCCCGTCGAAGCCCCGGTAGTGCAGCTCGTAGCAGATGGCCAGGGTCAGCTGCAGGTCGTCGTCGGTCAGCGGGTCGGTCGCCGAGGCGGCCAGCCCCTCGGCGGCGGCGAGCGTGCGAGAGCTGAGGGTCGACCCGGCGGTGAGGTCCGCGCTCAGCGCTGCGCTGACGGGGCCCCGTGACTTCGGAAGGCGCATGGGTCCGATCATGCCCAGCCCGCCGCCGTCCGGAACCTCCGCGGGCCGATCGGTCGTGCACCACTCGCTGCTGGACCCCGCACCTCGGGGGAGGGGCGGGGTCCGGCGCGTCGTGGGGTCAGACGTCCCGGTCGAAGGCCGAGGCCATCCGGGCCTGCTCCTCCAGCACCTCACCGATCCGGGCCTGGACGGCGTCCAGCTGGCCGATGATCTCCCCGGTGGTGTGGATGCCGTCGGCCACCGCCTTGCTGCTGGCCTGGATCCCGGCGATCTGGTCGGACACCTTCTGCGTGGCGTTGGCGGTCTCCCGGGCGAGGTCCTTGACCTCGCTGGCCACGACCGCGAAGCCCTTGCCCAGCTCACCGGCGCGCGCCGCCTCGATCGTGGCGTTGAGCGCGAGCAGGTTGGTCTGGTCGGCGATGCCGGAGATGATCCGGATGACCTCGCCGACCGCGGCCGACGCCTCGTCCAGCGCCTCGACCTCGGTGGTCATCGTGGACGCCTGGCTGACCGCGCTCTCCGCCACCCGGCCGGCGTCCCCGGCGGCCTCGCGGAGCCGGGAGACGGTGTCCAGCAGCTCGCGGGCGTTGTCCGCCGACTCCTCCGTGCGGCGCAGCACGTCCAGCCGCTGGGAGACCAGCTGCTGCACGTTGCGCAGCGCCGAGCGGCGGGAGTCCGACAGCTCGATGGTCGCGGTGACGAAGAAGTCCATCGTGCCGACGACCCGACCACCGACCATCAGCGGGAAGCACACACCGGACTTGACCCCGGCGCGCTGGGCCGCGGGGGCACGGACGCAGTCGGTCATCTCGCCGATGTCGCGGACGAAGAACAGGTCCCGGGACCGCCAGGTGCGCCCGGACAGGCCGACCCCCTCGGCGAAGCTCGCCGCCAGGGTGACCTTGCGGAACTCCTCACCGGCCGAACCCGACTCCTGCTGGAAGCGCAGCACGTTCGCGCTCTCGTCGAGTGCCCAGTAGGAGCCGTACGCCCAGCCGAACGCCTCCCGCACGGTGTCCAGCGCGATCCGCAGGGCGGACTGCTGGTCACGGGCCGCGCTCAGCTCGGTGACGACCGTGGTGACGGCGACCCGGTCGTCGAGGGTCTCCTGCAGCTCGGCCCTGCCCAGGGCGGACCGGCGGGCATGGGTGAGCAGGCGGCTCAGGGAGTCCCACTTGCCCTGGCGGGCACCGTAGAAGGGCAGCTCGCCGGCGTTGTAGTACTCGTAGAGCGCGATGACCCGGCCGTTCTCCACCAGCGGCACGACGCACCCGGCGGTGGCGCCGGCGGCGAGGGCCGCCGCCCAGCGCAGGCACTTCCGGGGGTCGCTGCTGGCGTCGGTCACCAGCGTCTTCTTGTTCCGGATCGCCTCACCGCCGTAGCCGTCGGAGGCGGTCATCTGCAGCGCCTGGTTCCCGAAGCCCGCGGCGATGGTCGGTGTCAGGGGGCCGGACTCGTGGGTCAGGTGGAAGGTGCCGCCGTCACCGGCCAGCCACACGGCGCCGTAGGCGATGCCGAGCTCCTGGACGAGCGTCTCGATGATCAGCTGATGGGCGTGGGGCTCGTCGGTGACGCCCTGTTCGAGCCGGGCGATCACGGCCTCCACGGCCTCGACGTCCCGGGGCATCTGCCCCCCCTCGATCGTGTTCGTGGCCGGGGTGCTGGTGCGCCGCCTCATCCGTGTCCTCCATCGCAGGCCGTCGCCGGCCTGCGGGGATCGCAGCCGGCGTGCTGTGCTGCCCGGCCCCCGGCAGCGGTCGGCGCAGTCCACCCAGGTCATCGGCAGGTCGGGGCGCGAGTTGAACCGGGGACGACTCGGTCGTGCGCCGTCGAGTCGGCCGACCGTTCGGCAGCCCGCAGGACCTGCCCGCAGGTGTTTGGGGCCGGTTCCGGTGGCAAGGGTCACAGCGTCAGGAAGACACAACGCGACCGAATCGGGGTCTCCGTGAACACCTTCCTCGCACTCTCCTCGTCCCTGCTGCTGGCGACCACCGGACTGGTGGGCGGTGCCAGCGCCGCGCCGTCGGCCGGGCCACCCGCCCCCGTGCCACTGGCCGGGCCACTGGCTCCGGCGACCGAACCCGTGGGCACGCCGGGCACCGGCCCGGTGCAGGCGGGCGACTTCCCCGCCGTGACCGGGCCGACGGCCCACCTGACCGACGTGCGGACCGCCCGGCACGACGGCTTCGACCGCGTGGTCCTGGAGTTCGCGGGCACGGCGGCGCCCGGGTACCGGGTGGCCTACGTCGAGCCGCCGATCACCGAGGACGGATCCGGCGCCGAGGTCCCGGTGCCCGGTGCGGCGTTCCTCGAGGTGCGGGCTGCGCCGGCCAGCGGCGTGGACCTCTCCGGCGACGAGCCGCGGGAGACCTACACCGGCCCTGACCGGGTCGCCCCGACCGACGGCGGCGTCGTCACCGAGGTCGTCCGGACCGGCGACTTCGAGGGGCAGCTGGCCTGGACGATCGGGCTGCAGCAGCGCGTGCCCTTCGGCGTCGCGGTGCTCGAGGAGCCGACCCGCCTGGTCGTGGACGTGCACCACGAGCCGGCACAGCCGATCGGGGCCGGGGACACCGCTGACTCCGAGGTCGCCGGCGCCGGGGCCCCCGTGGTGGTCACCGACGTCCGGCTGGGTGCCCACCCCGGCTTCGACCGGATCGTCTTCGAGGTCGCCGGCGAGGGGGAGGCCGGCTGGCGGATCGGGTACACCGACGACCCCCGGGCCCAGGGCTCCGGTGCCCCCATCGAGGTGCCGGGGGACGCCGTCCTCGGCATGACGCTGACCAACGTCGCCCTGCCCGGCGACGCCCCGGACGGGGTGCAGCCCTGGGACGGTCCCGACCAGCAGCAGCTGCCCGGGGCCTCCACGCTGCAGGCGCTGGTGGAGGACACCGTGTTCGAGGGGCACCACACGTTCTTCGCCGGGCTCGACGCCGAACGGCCGTTCGCGGTGTCCCGGCTCTCCTCGCCGCAGCGGATCGTGGTCGACGTGCTGGCCCAGGACGGGCGCCCGCCGGTCGACCTGGGCAGCCGGTGCGAGCACCCCGACGGCTTCGCGCTCAGCTACCCCGGGTCGTGGTCGACCAACACCGGTGACGTGCTGCCGCCCTGCTCGCGGTTCGCGCCCGAGCCGTTCACGCTGACCGCGGGGACCGACGTGCGGACGGCCCCGATCGCCGCCTCGGTGGAGCCGGTGCCGTACGACCGGGTGAGCGCACCCCAGGAGGGCGTCGAGGAGAGCCGCAGCGGCACCGTCGTCGACGGGCGGCAGGGCGTCCGCATCCAGCGCACCTGGGACGGCGAGGGCCTGTGGCCGGAGGGCACCCGGACCACCACCTACGCCATCGACCTCGGTGCGGACGGGCCGGACGGCCCGGCCACGCTGGTGGTGAACACGGTGGGGCTGCCGGAGTTCGACTACGAGCGGAACGTCCGGGTCCTCGACCACATGGTGCACACGCTGGACATCACGGCCGGCTGACCGGTCGCGACACGGCCCGCCTCCGCCGGAGGCGGGCCGTGCGCGTGCCCGTGCGCCCCGGGGCCGACCGGAGGTCAGGCCCGCTCGACCAGCCGGAGCACCGCCTCGGCGACCACGTCGGGGCGGTCGGCGGGGACGAAGTGGCTGGCGTCGTCGACCCAGGTGAGCCGCGCACCGGGCAGGTCGTCGGCCAGTCGCTGACCGTGCTCGGGCTGCATCTGGTGGTCCTGCCGCCCCCAGACCACCTCGGCAGGGACGCTGAGCCGCGGGAGGAACGGGGCGACCGTCTGGGTGTAGACGGAGTCGAGCGAGCGGAGGTGCCGGCTCAGCAGGCGGGGGCCGTCCGGCCGTTCCCAGGGCTCGACGAACCGGTCCAGGAAGGGCTTCGCGCGCTCCTGGTGGGCGAACAGCGTGCGCAGCGCCGGCCGCAGCGCCGTGCCGAGGGCCGCGGGGGGCAGGTGCCGGACCAGCGGCCAGCCGGCCTTCATCGCGCGCACCAGCGGCACCGGCCATGCGTCGTAGCAGACGCCGTCGACGACCCCCAGGCCGGCGACCCGTTCGCTCGCCGTCGTCGCGAGGATCTGCGCCACCCCGCCACCGAGGTCGTGCCCCACCACGATGACCCGCTCCAGGTCGAGGGCGTCGAGCAGCCCGAGCAGGCGGGCGGCCTGGGCGGCGAGGTCCACCGGTTGGCCGTCGGGTGCGGGGGAGTCGCCGTAGCCGGCCATGTCCACGGCCAGCACCCGGGCCCGCTCGGCCACGGGCGGGACGACGTCCCACCACAGCCGGTGGTTGGTCGGGATGCCGTGGACGAGCAGGACGGTGGGGCCGTCGTCCCCGGCCGTCCAGACGTTCATCGGGCTGTCGCCCACGGGGACGAGCTGGGTCTCTCCGATCGGCAGGTCCATGGCAGCACCAGTGCCCCCGATAGCCGGGTCGACATGCACGGTGCGACGAATTCGGGTGAGCCGCTTCAGCTCGGGCCGGGACCAGTCGATGGGACCAGCACGGCCACGAGGAGGGAACGTGAAGAAGAGACGGTCGGACGCCGACCAGAAGGTCGCTGAGCTGCTGCGCACCGCGAAGGAGTCGCTGCAGCTGTCCGTGGCGTTCCTCTCCCGGCTGGACGGGACCACCCAGCACCTGGAGGTCGTCGAATCATCGGTGCCGTTCCTCTTCCAGGAGGGGAACCAGCAGCGACAGGAGACGTCCCTCTGCCAGGCGATCCTCGACGGCGAGCTGCCTGCGGTGATCCCCGACCTCCGCCGGCACCCGGCGGCCATGGCGTTGCCGGCCGCCCGTCTGCCGAGGATCCGCAGCTACGTCTCGGTGCCCGTCGTGCTCAGCGACGGCGAGCTCTACGGCACCTTCTGCGCTGCCGGCCTCACCACGGACAAGGGGCTGACCAAGCGGGACCAGTCCTTGATGACCGTCCTCGCCTCGGCCGCGGCCGTGCTCATCGAACCCTCGGTACGCGAGCGGGAGCGCCGAGGGGAACTGCTGGGCCGACTGGTGCCGGTGGTCTCCGCCGGTGGCCCGGTCGTCGTCCTGCAGCCCATCGTCGACCTGGCCACCGGGCTCCGGGTCGGGTACGAGGCGCTCAGCCGGTTCCCGGCTGCGTGGGGCAAGGCGCCGGACGTGTGCTTCGAGGAGGCGCACAGCGTGGGGCTGGGGCACGAGCTGGAACTGCTGGCGCTCCGTCGCGCGGCCGACCACCTGGCGGTCGTCGAGGGGTACGTCGCCATGAACATCTCCCCGGCGACGCTGGTGCAGCCGGAGTTCGCGGCACTGATGGAGACGTTGCCGCTGGACCGGGTGCTGCTCGAGCTCTCCGAACACGACCAGGTTGCCGACTACGCCGCCCTGGCTGCCGTGCTGAGCCCGCTGCGGGCCCGCGGGATGCGGCTGGCCATCGACGACGTCGGCGCCGGGTTCTCCTCGTTGCGGCACATCGTGATCACCGCACCGGACGTCATCAAGCTGGACCGCAGCATCGTCTCCGGGGTCGACGTCGACCCGGTTCTGACCCGGCTGGTCTCGTCCCTGGTCGAGTTCGGACACGGCTGCGGCGCGAGTGTCGTGGCCGAGGGCGTGGAGACGGCCGCGGAGGCGTCGGCGCTGCGCGGCCTCGGGGTGGACCTCGGGCAGGGATGGCACTTCGGCCGACCGGAGCTGCCCAGCGCGACGGTCGCCCCGCCGACCGTGCAGGTGCCTACCGCCCGGACCCCGGTGGCGGCCCCGCCCGTGCCAGCGGTCGCGGGCTGAGCGGTGCCCGCAGCGCGGGCCGACCACGACAGCGCAGCCCCCGCCGGGAGACCGGCGGGGGCTGCGCTGTCGAACGGATCAGGGCCGGTGCGGGCCCCGCCGATCAGATGTCGTAGTACATGGCGAACTCGTGCGGGTGCGGGCGGAGCCGGATCGGGTCGATCTCGTTCTCCCGCTTGTACTCGATCCACGTCTCGATCAGGTCGGAGGTGAACACGCCACCGTCGAGCAGGTAGTCGTGGTCGACCTCGAGCCGGTCGAGCACCGCGTCGAGCGACGCCGGCACCTTCTCGATGCCGAGGGCCTCCTCGGGCGGCAGCTCGTAGAGGTCCTTGTCGATCGGTGCCGGGGGCTCGATCTTGTTCTTGACGCCGTCGAGGCCGGCCATCAGCATCGCCGAGAAGGCGAGGTAGGGGTTGGCCGACGGGTCGGGCACCCGGAACTCGATGCGCTTGGCCTTCGGGCTGTCGCCGGAGATCGGGATGCGCGTGCACGCCGACCGGTTGCGGGCCGAGTAGACCAGGTTGATCGGCGCCTCGTAGCCGGGCACCAGGCGGTGGTAGCTGTTCACCGTCGGGTTGGTGAAGGCCAGCAGCGACGGCGCGTGGGCGAGCAGGCCGCCAATGTAGTGCCGGGCCATGTCGGACAGCCCCGCGTAGCCGGTCTCGGCGTGGAAGAGCGGCTCGCCGTCCTTCCAGAGGCTCTGGTGGCAGTGCATGCCCGAGCCGTTGTCGCCGAACAGCGGCTTCGGCATGAAGGTGGCGCTCTTGCCGTGCGCCCACGCGGTGTTCTTCACGATGTACTTGAAGAGCATCAGGCTGTCGGCCGAGCGCAGCAGGGTGTCGAACTTGTAGTTGATCTCCGCCTGGCCGCCGGTGCCGACCTCGTGGTGACCGCGCTCGAGCTCGAGCCCGGCGTTGGCGAGGTTGACCATCATCGTGGCCCGCAGGTCGCTCTGGTGGTCGTACGGCTCGACCGGGAAGTACCCGCCCTTGGGCCGGGTCTTGTAGCCCAGGTTGGGGCCGCCGTTCTCACCGGTGAGCGACCCGGTGTTCCAGGAGCCCTCGACCGCGTCGATGTGGTAGTAGCCCTCGTTGATCGAGGTGTTGTGCCGCACCGAGTCGAACACGTAGAACTCGGCCTCGGGGCCGAAGTACGCGGTGTCGGCGATGCCGCTGGCCGCGAGGTAGGCCTCGGCCTTCTTCGCCACGTTGCGCGGGTCGCGGCTGTAGGCCTCGCGCGTGATCGGGTCGTGGATGAAGAAGTTGATGTTCAGCGTCTTGTGGATGCGGAACGGGTCGACGTAGGCGCTGCTCGCGTCGGGCAGCAGCAGCATGTCGGACTCGTTGATCGCCTGGAACCCGCGGATGGACGAGCCGTCGAAGCCCAGGCCGTCGGCGAAGGTGTCAGGCCCGAACGTCTCCGCGGGGATGGTGAAGTGCTGCATGACGCCAGGCAGGTCGCAGAACCGGACGTCGACGAACTTCACGTCGTTGTCGCGGATGTAGGCGGTGACCTCGTCGGGACTGTTGAACATCGATCCTCCGGGAGTGGACGGAAAGCCACCCGCAAGTTACGAGCGCGGGGTTGCTCCGGGGTGTCTCTGGTGTTTCGTCGCTGTAACACCGTCCTCCGGCGTGTCGCGGAGGGGGCGGCCGAGCCGCTGTTCACCCCACCGGACTGCTCCCGACCGGAACGGCGTCGGGCAGGACATACGCTGGTGGAGTGGCCAGGGACGACGCTCAACCCTCTCAGGAGCGCGCCCGTGGCGCCGCACTGGGGCTGCCCGGCACCGGACCCGGCTCACTGGCGTCCTTCGGGCAGCGGGTCGTCGCCTTCCTCGTCGACGCGCTGGCCGCGGCGTTCGTCGCCGGCCTGTTCACCGCGCCGGAGCTGCCCCGCAACTGGAGCCTGCTGGCCTTCGTGCTGATCACCGTGGCCTTCCTGGTGCTGGCCGGTCAGACACCCGGCATGCGGCTGCTCGGGCTGCGGCTGGCCCACCCGGAGCCGGAGCAGCGGCTCGCCCTCTGGCGTGCACTCGTGCGCACCGGGCTGCTCGTCCTGCTGGTGCCGGCGCTGGTCGTCGACATCGACGGCCGTGGCCTGCACGACCGGTGGACCAGCACGGCGGTCGTCCGCGACCGCTGAGGCGCCTCACGCCCGGGCAGCCGCCTCGGCGAACCACCGCCGGGTGGTCTCGTCCGCCGGGAGGAACGTCTCGATGGCGAGCTCGCTGGCGGCGACGTCCAGCGGGGTGCCGAAGGTGGCGACGGTGCTGTACGTGCGCAGCACGACGCCCTCCACCTGCAGCTCCAGGGGCAGGGCGAACGTCGGGCCGGGCGGCACCGGGACGGCCGAGGGCCGGCAGGGGTACCCCTCCACCTCGCTCAGCAGGGCCTGCAGGTCCGCCGACGGTGCGGCGGCAGCGTGCCGGCGGACCTGCCGGAGCAGGTGCGCGCGCCAGGCGGCGTGGTCCACGATCCGGTCGGCGAGTCCGCGTGGGTGCAGCATCACCCGGACGACGTTGACCGGCGGGTCGAGCAGCTCCGGGTCGACCAGGGCCATCAGCCGGTCGACGGCGGGGTTGGTGGCGACGACGTCGAAGTGGGCGTCGATGACCAGCGCCGGCCACGGGTCGTGGGCGGCGAGGGCCAGCTCGAGCACCTCGAGCAGGTACCGGGTGGCCCTGGCGTCGCGCCGGGCGTCCGGGAACTCCGGCGCGTGCCCGGCGGCGAGCAGGACCTGGTTCTGGTCGGCCAGTGGCATCTGCAGCGCCTCGCCGAGCTTGAGCACCAACTGGCGGCTCGGCCGGGACCTCCCCGTCTCGACGTAGGACAGGTGCCTGGTGGAGGTCTGCGCCAGGTCGGCCAGGTCGAGCTGGCTCAGCCGCCGGCGCTCGCGCCAGTCCTTCAGCAGGGCGCCGGCGACCGGGGGCCGGAGGGCCGCCGTCACGGCACGACGCCCGCCGCGGTCGTGACCTGCCGGCCAGGAGAGGACGACGTGCGCCCGGGTGCCGGGATCCCGCTGCTGCTCACCGCCGGCCGGCCCGCAGCTGGACGAGGGCGAGCGCGCCGACGGCCAGTCCCTGAGCGGCGACGAGGACCCGACCCGCGGTGCTGAGGTCGGCGAACGCGGCGACCGCCAGGCTCGCCACCTCCCAGCCGAGGTTCCCGATGGCGGCCGCCCGCAGCGCCGCCCGGGCCCAGCGGGTGAGGGAGCTGACGACCAGGCCGACGGCGTAGACCACCAGCGCGATCCCGACGGCGCGGACGACACCGGTCGCGTCGGTGCCGAGGAGCTCGGCGACCGGACCGGCGGCGACTGCCATGACCAGCCCCATCGCGGCGCAGAGCACGCCGTCGAGCTGGAGCAACCGGGCCGGTGCGGTGCGGGCCGGGGGGAGGGTGAGCGCGGTCATCGTGGGGTCCTCTCGACGGAGCCGACGTGGCCGGTCGTCCGGCCAGGACCACCGTCGCCGGTCCGGGGCGCGCCGTCCATGACCTCGCAGGTCATGGCCGGACCGAGGGGCCGACCGACCCGCCTGCCGGGCGACCGGCCCCGACGCACGACGCCCCGGCCGCTGGGCAGCGGCCGGGGCGTCGTGGTGCGGAGCTCGCGAGGTCAGCGGCGGCGGACCTGGCGCTGGCTGACCGACATCTGCCGGCCGCCGGGGAGCGGCCCACCGGGCACCGGCGGGCGTGGGCCGCCCAGCGCCGACATCCGCTTGCCCAGCGCGTTGACCTCGCCGCCGGAGAGGTTGCGCGGCAGCTTCATCACATGGGCGCTGAGCTTCTTCAGCGGCACCTGGCCCTCCCCGTCGCCGACGGTGACGTCGTAGATCGGGGTCTCGCCGACGACCTTGGCGATCCGGCGCTTCTCGGCCGCGATCAGGCTGCGGACCCGCTGCGGGTCGCCCTCGCCCACCAGCACGATGCCCGGCCGCCCGAGCACCCGGTGGACGGAGTCCAGCTCGCGGTTGCCCGCGACGCCGGAGCTGACCCGCCAGTCGCCGCGCATGCCCTCCAGGACCCAGGACGCCGCACCCGGCCGGCCCTCGACCTGCCGGTACGCCGAACCCTGCGCCCGGCGCCCGAAGACGATCAGCGCCGCCAGCAGACCGAGCAGGAGGGCGAAGGGCAGGAAGAGGAACGGTGAGCTGAGCAGGATGCCGACCAGCTCGACCACGCCCGCCACCGCCACGAAGGCGATGAGCATCACCCAGGGCAGCTTCGGGTCGTTCTTGTAGGTCATCGAGTAGGCCTGCCGGATCATCCCGGCCTGGCGCTTCAGCTTGGTCAGCCGCGAGACCTTCGGCTGGCCGTCCTTGCCCAGCTTGGGTGCCTTCGGGGCCTTGTTGCGCCGGCCCTTGCCCGTTGCGGCGGGCGCGCCGACCGCGGTCGAGCCCTTGCTGCCGCGCCCGGGCGGGGCGCCGGCCGGGCCGCGGCCCGCGGCGCCGGCGGGGGCGGAGGTGTCGGTGGACCTGCTGCGTGCCATGCGCCCACGATAGTCGCCAGGACCGGCCGCCCTCCCGCCACACGCGAGCTCGCGGCGGGCCGCCTGCAGCGGGCCGGGGGAGGAGCTCAGCGGGTGACGGTGAGCCCGCGGGCCTCGGCGGCCTGCTGGTAGAGCCGGCCGGCGCGGTAGGAGCTGCGCACCAGCGGACCGGCCAGGACGCCCGGGAACCCGATCCGCTCGGCCTCGGCGGCGAAGCCGACGAACTCGTCGGGCTTGACCCACCGGACCACCGGGTGGTGCCGGACGCTGGGCCGCAGGTACTGGGTGATGGTGAGCAGGTCGCAGCCGGCGTCGTGCAGCGCCTGCATGGTCTCCACGACCTCGTGCGGCTCCTCGCCCATGCCCAGGATCAGGTTGGACTTGGTGACCAGTCCGGCCTCGCGGGCGGCGGTGATCACCGACAGCGAGCGCTCGAACCGGAAGCCGGGGCGGATCCGCTTGAAGATGCGCGGCACCGTCTCGACGTTGTGCGCCAGCACCTCCGGCCGGGAGGAGAACACCTCGGCCAGCTGGTCGGGCTCGGCGTTGAAGTCCGGGATGAGCAGCTCGACGCCGCAGCCGGGGATCTGCTCGTGGATCTGGCGCACCGTCTCGGCGTACAGCCATGCGCCGCCGTCGGGCAGGTCGTCGCGGGCGACGCCGGTGATGGTGGCGTAGCGCAGGCCCATCGTGGCCACGCTCTCGGCGACCCGGCGGGGCTCGTCGGCGTCGAAGTCGGCGGGCTTGCCGGTGTCGATCTGGCAGAAGTCGCAGCGCCGGGTGCACTGGTCGCCGCCGATGAGGAAGGTGGCCTCGCGGTCCTCCCAGCACTCGTAGATGTTGGGACAGCCGGCCTCCTCGCACACCGTGTGCAGGCCCTCGCGCTTCACCAGCGACTTGAGCTCGGTGTACTCCGGCCCCGTCTTGAGCTTGGTCTTGATCCACTCGGGCTTGCGCTCGATCGGCGTCTGGCTGTTGCGGACCTCCAGGCGCAGCAACTTGCGGCCGGCCGGCTCGATCGGCGAGGACGTCGTGGACGTCTCCGGCGCTGCAGTCGTGGCTGCCTCCTCCATGCCCAGGCTCATGTCCAGCACGGTACTCCCGCCGATCGCCGTCGCTCGGGGCCCGGAGACGGCTCGAGGGCCCAGCCGGATCGGCTGGGCCCTCGAGTCGGGGTGGTGCGGGGAGGTCAGTCCTCGCTGGGCATCTTGCCCAGGCTGGACGGCGTGTCGGACGGCCCGGCCGTCTTGGACGGGGTGTCGCCGGCGTCCTTCGTGCCGGTGGCGGAGTCCGGGCGCTCCTGGTTGCTGGACTCGCCGGGACCCGACGCAGGCTGGGCGGTCTGCGCGCCGAGGTCGCTGTCGGGCGGGGTCGCGTCGCCCACGGCGTTCTCGGCCGTGGAGACGGTCTTGCCCTGGGCCTCGGGGCTCTCGGTTCCGCCTGCGGGGGTGCTCGGGGACGTGGGCACGGGGTCCTCTCGGTAACTGGGCACGGGGCCGTCGCCGGTCGGCGCCGGGGTCCAGGGGTCGCTCGCGTTCTTCTTGCGCAACACCACGGCGACCGCGGCCAGGACGGCGAGGACGCCGACCACCCACGGCCAGCGACGGGGCTCCGGCTCCACGCCGACGCGCCGCTTGACCGTCGTGACGGTCTTCGCCGTGCGCTTGCCGGCCTCCTTGCGGGCCCGGCCGGCGGCCTTCTCCAGCTCGACCCGGCGCTTGGCCGCCTTCTTGGACAGCTTGTCGGCCCTCTTGCCGAGCTTGTCGGCCTTCTTGCCGGCGGCCTTGCGGTTGGTCTCCGCCGCAGCACGCACCGCGGCGACCCGCAGCGCAGCCTGCGCACGGGCGGCGTCGGCGGCAGCCGCGGCGTCCTGACGGACCTTGTCGCCCTGCTTCGCGGTGGCCGCACCGAGGGTGGCCGCGGTGGCGGCGAACTCCGCGCTGCGGGCGTCCAGCTGGGCCCGCGCCGCCTCGATGTTGGTGGCCAGTCCGGCGCGGGCGTCGGCCAGCGCGGGGCCGGCTGCGCCGCGAGCGGCCTCGATCCGGGGCGCCGTGGCAGCGATCGCCGCCTCCAGGTTGGCCCGGGCGGACTTGGCGGCGGCGTCGAACGCCGGGCCGCTGGCCTCACGGGCGGCCTCGAGCCGCGGGACGGCGGAGGCCACCGCCAGCTCCAGGTTGGCCCGCGCGGACCGGGTGGCGGCGTCGAGACGCGGGACCAGGTCCTTCTCGTAGGCCTTCTGTGCCGCGTCGATGCGCGGTCCGAGGTTCTTCTGCGCCGCCTCCAGCCGCGGGACCAGCACCTCACGGGCGGCGTCCAGCTGGGGGGCGAGTGCGGCCACGGCCGCCCCGACCCGGGGGGCCACGTCAGCGGCGTAGGCGGTCTGGGCCGCCTTCGTCGCGGCCGCCACCTGAGGGGCGAGCTGCTCCGCCGTCGCCCGACGGGCCTCGGTGACCGCCGCGCCGATGTGGGCGAACCCCTCTTGCAACTCGGTCCCGATGACCTCTGTCGAGCTCTTCTTGCGGAACACTCCAGCACCTCCGAGTTGATCGCTTCAGCGATCATCCTGCCCGCTGGCGTCCCCGGGTACACCCCGAACCCCCACCGCAGTCGGTGAGAGGCCCCAACCGAGCGGCCGCGCCGCTGGCAGACTCGGCCGGGTGCAGCTACGGATCTTCACCGAACCCCAGATGGGCGCCACCTACGACGACCTGCTCGCGGTGGCCCGGCGCACCGAGGAGACCGGCTTCGACGCCTTCTTCCGCTCCGACCACTACCTGACCATGGGCGGTGACGGCCTGCCCGGCCCGACCGACGCCTGGGTGACCCTGGCCGGCCTTGCCCGGGAGACCTCCCGGATCCGGCTCGGCACCCTGATGACGGCGGCGACCTTCCGGCTGCCCGGGCCACTGGCCATCGCGGTGGCGCAGGTCGACCAGATGAGCGGCGGGCGGGTGGAGCTGGGCATCGGCTCGGGGTGGTTCGCCGCGGAGCACCGCGCCTACGGCATCCCGTTCCCCGAGATCGGTGAGCGGTTCGACCGCTACGAGGAGCAGCTCGCGGTCATCAGCGGGTTGTGGGCCACGCCGCTGGGAGAGACCTTCGACTTCGCCGGTGACCACCACCAGCTCACCGGCTCCCCGGCGCTGCCCAAGCCGGTGCAGCCCGGCGGCGTCCCGATCCTGATCGGCGGGACCGGCAAGAAGCGCACCCCGCGGCTGGCGGCGCGGTACGCGGCCGAGTTCAACGTGCCGTTCGCCTCGGCCGAGGACAACGCCCGGCTGTTCGCCGGCGTCCGGGACGCGTGCACCGAGGCCGGCCGCGACCCCGGTGAGCTGGTCTACAGCTCGGCGCTGGTGCTGTGCGTCGGCCGGGACGAGTCCGAGCTGGCCCGCCGGGCCGCCGCCATCGGCCGGGACGTCGACGAGCTGCGCGCCAACGGAGTGGCCGGCACGCCCGCCGAGGCCGTGGACATCCTGGGCCGGTACGCCGAGGCCGGCGCGAGCCGGGTCTACCTGCAGGTCCTCGACCTGGCCGATCTGGACCACCTGGACCTGGTGGCCGCCGAGGTCGCCCCCCAGCTGGGCTGAGCAGCACGGCGCCCCGCCCGCCGGTGGCGGACGGGGCGCAGTGACCTCAGCTCAGTGACCTCAGCTCAGTGACGTCAGCGCAGCTCGGAGGCGAGTGGCTCCAGCGCGGCCCGGGAGCCCAGCCAGGTGTTCGCCCGCTGCAGGTCGTCGTCGAAGTCGATCTCCACCGCGGAGAACCGGGAGATGTCCAGCGGCCGGAAGCGGACGCCCGCCCGCTGGATCGACAGCTCCATGCCGCGCTCGAAGTAGTCCGAGGCACTGCAGGCGCTGAGGTGCTCGATGAGGGCGCCCTTGTCCGCGCCCGAGACGTAGTTGATCCCGACCGCCTCGCCGAGGCCACCGGAGACGGTCTTGGACAGCTCCCGCACGAACCCGTCGGCGTCGAGGGTGTACTTGACCTCCTCGTCGGCGACGGTGGAGGTGTCCACGCAGACGAAGCTCTCGTCGGCCTGCACCAGCGGCGCGGCGTGGTCGAGCACCGCCGGGTCGAACACCACGTCGCCGTTCAGCCAGAGCACGCCGCCGGGCTGCGAGGTGCGCAGCGCGCGGAGGAGGCTCTGCGAGGTGTTGGTGACGGCGAAGTCGGGGTTGAACGCGAACAGCAGGTCGGGCTGGGCGCGCATGACCGCCTTGGCCCGGTAGCCCACCACCGCGGTGATCGGGGTGGCGTCGCCGAAGACGGTGCGGATGCCGTCCAGCTGCTGCTGCATGATGCTGCGGCCGTCCATCAGCGGGGTGAGCGGCTTGGGCAGCTTGCGGCCCAGGCGGGTGCCCATGCCGGCGGCCAGCACGACCACCTGGGGGGCGGTGGTGGCCGCAGCGGGGCGGACGGCGACCCGGGGACGCGACCGCTGATCGCGGCCCCCGGTCAAGATCGGGTCAGCAGTGCGCATGCTCATCTCCTCGGTTCGTCGTTCGTGGGCACGGGGGTGTGGCCCGGCCGGCCGGGGTGGCCGTCCGGAGGGAAGAGCAACTGGAGGACCCGTTCGGTGGCGTGGCCGTCCTCCAGCGAGCAGAAGCGTTCCTGGAACCGGTTGTACCGCGCTGTGGGCACCCATGGACGGTCGCCCAGTCCGGCGATCGCCGTCAACACCTGCTCGCTGGTGGTCAGCAGGGGGCCGGGTGCGATCTCGGCGAGGTCGAAGTAGAAGCCCCGCAGGTCGTCGCGGTAGTGCTCGAGGTCGTAGGTGAAGTGGACGATCGGCTTCCCGGTGACGGCGAAGTCGAACATCGTCGAGGAGTAGTCGGTGACCAGGACGTCGGCGGCCAGGTACAGCTCGCTGATGTCGGGGTACCGGGACACGTCCACGAGCGGCGCCGGGCCCTGGACCACCAGCCGGTCGGACACCATCGCGTGCAGCCGGACCAGGAGCACGGCGTCCGGGCCGAGGCCGCGTGCCAGGTCGCCCAGGTCGACCGGGAAGGAGTGGTGCGGGCCGTCGTCGCCGAGCACCAGGTCGTCGCGCCAGGTGGGGGCGTAGAGCACGGCCCGCACGTGCTCGGGGATCCCCAGCGCGGCGCGCACCCGGGCGCGGCGGTGGTCCCGGTCGGGAGCGCTCAGCACGTCGTTGCGCGGGTAGCCGGTCTCGTGGACCGGCCCGTCGAAACCGAAGGCGCTGCGCAGGTGGGGCGTGCTCGCCGCGTTGGGGGAGAGCAGGTGGTCCCAGCGGGAGATGTCCCGCATCACCAGCTCCAGGCGGCCCTCCGGAGCCCACACCGCGTCCCGGTGCAGTCGCTTGAGCGGCGTCCCGTGCCAGGTCTGCAGGTAGGTCGTCGTCGGCTGCTTGTCCCACTCCCGGGAGATCCCGTCGTTGGAGACGATGACGTCGGCGGACTCCAGCGCTGCCCGGGCGCCCGGGCCCCAGTGCTCCTCGGTGTGCACGCCGGCCGGGAAGTCGCCGCGCAGGTCGGGGCGGGCCAGCCAGACGGCGTCGATCTCGGCGCCACGCGCGACGAGGGCCTCGTAGACGGCCCGCGGGTTGTCGTTGTACCGGCCGCCGAAGCTGTTGAAGACGACCTTCACCGTCGTCGGCCCCGGCCGGAGGAGGGGGCGGTCACCCGGCATCGGGTGCGCCTCGTGGCCCGCTGCGGGCCTGGGCGTTCTGTCATGCACTCACTCCTCTTCCGTCGGTCCGGCTCGACCAGTGCATGTGCGCGGCGACCGGCCGGCCACGGGTGCGATCTCTGCTGGCCGCCAGCGGGGCAGTGCGGTCCGTCCAGGTGCGGTTGCGTCCAGGTGCCTTGCCTCCAGGTGCGCCGCTGCACCGGGTCGGGGCGGCGGTGCACCCGGCCGGCACCGGGGCTGGTCCTCCGGTCGCGCTGCCGCGTGCCGAGCGGCGCTGCTGAGTTCCGGTGGACCTCGACGTCCCGGTGCGTGCGGGCTGCGGTCGTCCCGCTGGGGCCGTCCCCGCTGGAGTTCCTCGCCCGTCCGCAGTCGAGCCAGTGCAGGCTACGGCCTGGAGGGCCCCGCCGTCGAGCCGGGGGGCTGTGGCGGCGCGCTAGGATCGGCTGCGTGACCGGCGGACTCCTGCTTCCCCAGCCGTGCTGATCTGACCTGACGCAGACCAGCACGGCGACCCCTCCTGCGTGAGGGGTCTTTTCATGTCCGCCCCTCGTACCCGGGAGCACCGACCATGAGCCAGACGGCCAGCCAG
The DNA here is from genome assembly GCF_026968025.1 of Modestobacter sp. VKM Ac-2978. Lineage (NCBI taxonomy): Bacteria > Bacillati > Actinomycetota > Actinomycetes > Geodermatophilales > Geodermatophilaceae > Modestobacter > Modestobacter sp. VKM Ac-2978. Next base: position 456,189 of record NZ_JAPVBP010000002.1, read on the forward strand.
CACACCGAGCCCTCCGCCGACGGGGTGCCGCCGCACCGGTACACCCCGGCACTGGCGCAGCAGATCGAGCTCGCCTGGCAGGACCGGTGGGAGGCCGAGGGCACGTTCCACACGCCCAACCCGGTCGGCCGGCTGAGCGAGGGCTTCGACCGGGTGGCCGACCGGCCCAAGGCCTTCCTGATGGACATGTTCCCGTACCCCTCCGGGGCCGGGCTGCACGTCGGGCACCCGCTGGGCTACCTGGGCACCGACGTCACCAGCCGCTTCCTGCGGATGGACGGGCACAACGTCCTGCACCCGATGGGGTACGACGCCTTCGGCCTGCCCGCCGAGCAGTTCGCCGTGCAGACCGGCCAGCACCCGCGGGTCACCACCGAGGCCAACATCGCCGCGATCAGTGCCCAGCTGCGCCGGCTGGGCGTCGACCACGACACCCGCCGCACCTTCGCCACGATCGACCCGGGCTACTACAGGTGGACCCAGTGGATCTTCCGGCAGATCTTCGAGGCCTGGTTCGACGAGTCCGCCGACGGCGGCCGGGGCCGGGCCCGGCCGATCCCCGAGCTGGTCGCCGAGCTGGACGCCGGCACCCGGCAGCCCGCTGCGGGCACGCTGCCCGAGGGGCGCGACTGGGCCGAGCTGTCCGACGTGGAGCGCCGGCGGGTCGTCGACGCGCACCGGCTGGCCTACCGGCACCAGGCGCCGGTGAACTGGTGTCCCGGGCTGGGCACGGTGCTGTCCAACGAGGAGGTCACCCCGGACGGCAGGTCCGAGCGGGGCAACTTCCCGGTGTTCCGCCGTCCGCTGACCCAGTGGATGATGCGGATCACCTCCTACGCCGAGCGGCTGCTGACCGACCTGGACCGGCTGGACTGGTCGGACTCCCTGAAGCAGATGCAGCGCAACTGGATCGGTCGGTCGACCGGCGCCCGGGTGCGGTTCGGGGTGGGTGGGGGCGGAGCCACGGGATCCGAGGCAGCCGAGTCCATCGAGGTGTTCACCACCCGGCCGGACACCTTGTTCGGCGCCACCTACCTGGTGCTGGCGCCCGAGCACCCGCTGGTCGGCACGCTGACCGCAGGGCAGTGGCCCGAGGGCACCGACCCCCGGTGGACCGCCGGCGCGGCCACCCCGGCCGAGGCCGTCGCCGCCTACCAGCGGCAGGCCTCCCGCCGCTCGGAGCTGGACCGGCAGGCCGAGGGCCGGGAGAAGACCGGGGTCTGGCTGGGCGCCACCGCCCGCAACCCGCTGACCGGGGCCGACCTGCCGGTGTTCATCGCCGACTACGTGCTCACCGGCTACGGCACCGGCGCGATCATGGCGGTGCCCGGCGAGGACGCCCGGGACTGGGACTTCGCTCAGGAGTTCGGGCTGCCCGTCGTCCGCACCGTGCAGCCGCCGGCTGACTTCGACGGCGGTGCGTACACCGGCACCGGCTCGATGATCAACAGCTCGAACCAGCACCTGTCGCTGGACGGCCTGGACAAGGTCGCCGCGATCGCCCGGGTGACCGAGTGGCTGGTGGCGAACGGCTCCGGCGAGGCGACCACGACCTACAAGCTGCGCGACTGGCTGTTCAGCCGGCAGCGCTACTGGGGCGAGCCGTTCCCGGTCGTCTACGCCGTCGACGGGGACGACGCCGACCTGCCGGTCGCCGTCCCGGAGTCGATGCTGCCGGTGCTGCTGCCCGAGGTCGACGACTACTCGCCCAAGACGTTCGCCGACGACGACGCCGACTCCAAGCCCGAGCCCCCACTGTCCCGGGCCACCGAGTGGACGACGGTCACCCTGGACCTGGGCGACGGCCCTCGCCAGTACCGCCGCGAGACCAACACGATGCCGAACTGGGCCGGCTCGTGCTGGTACTACCTGCGCTACCTGGACCCGGGCAACGACGAGCGCTTCGTCGACCCGGAGCTGGAGGCCTACTGGATGGGCCCGCGGGAGCCCGGCGACGTCGGTGGCGTCGACCTGTACGTCGGTGGGGTCGAGCACGCCGTGCTGCACCTGCTGTACGCCCGGTTCTGGCACAAGGTGCTGTTCGACCTGGGGCACGTCTCCAGCGAGGAGCCGTTCCGCCGGCTGGTCAACCAGGGCTACATCTCTGCCTTCGCCTACACCGACGCCCGCGGGTTCTACGTGCCCGCTGCCGAGGTGGTGGAGAAGGACGGCCAGTTCCTCTACCAGGGGGAGCCGGTCAGCCGGGAGTACGGGAAGATCGGCAAGAGCCTGAAGAACATGGTCACGCCGGACGAGATGATCGGGCAGTACGGGGCCGACACGTTCCGGGTCTACGAGATGTCGACCGGGCCGCTGGACCAGTCCCGGCCGTGGGAGACGAAGGCCGTGGTCGGCTCGCAGCGGCTGCTGCAGCGGGTCTGGCGGGTCGTGGTCGATGAGGAGTCCGGCGCGGTGCGCGCCGGCGACGTCGAGCCGGATGACGACACCTCGCGCGCCCTGCACCGGGCGATCGAGGCCGTGCGCGACGGCATGACGACGCTGCGGTTCAACATCGCCATCGCCCGGATCACCGAGCTGACCAACCACCTGACGTCGGCCTGCCCGCCGGGGACGCCGGTGCCCCGTTCGGTCGCCGAGTCGCTGGTGCTGCTGGTCGCGCCACTGGCCCCGCACCTGGCCGAGGAGCTGTGGGCCCGGCTGGGGCACTCCGGCTCCGTGGCCTGGGCGTTCTTCCCGGTGGCCGACCCGCAGTGGCTGGTCGACGAGACGGTGCAGGTCGCCGTCCAGGTCAACGGCAAGGTGCGGGCCCAGGTGGCCGTGCCGGCCGACGCGGACGCCGCGGCGCTGGAGGCGGCGGCCCGGGCGGACGAGCGGATCGCCGGCTACCTGGACGGCGCGACCGTGCGCCGGGTGGTCGCGGTCCCGGGCCGGCTGGTCAACTTCGTCCTGGGCTGATCGCTGCGGGAGGGGTCAGGCGGCGGGGGTGATGCGGATCATCGTCTGGCGTTCCCGCCCGCGGTGGGTGATCCGCGCCGCGATGCGGGAGGTGCCGTAGGTGATCCGCCACTGCCAGCCGTAGCGCCGGGCGAGGGCAGCTCGCGCGCGGGGCCACTCGGACGGCTCGGGGAACTCGGCGACACCGTCGACCGCCGGACCCTCGAGCCGGCCCCGCATGTCGCAGGGGGCGACGGTGACCCGGCTGGTGTGCCGCAGCCGCTTCACCTTGCCGGAGTCCGCCCGGGTCCAGACCAGCAGGGCCTCGCCGTCCGGCGCCGCCCAGACCGGGGTGGGCACGGGCTCGCCGGTGCGCCGGAAGGTGGTCAGGCTGACGTACCGGGTGGTGGGGAGCCTGGTCATCCGACGGCGGTGCGGGTCAGCGCGCGGCGCATCGCGGCCTCGACCGGGTCGATGACCTCGGCGACGGTCACGTCCCGGTCGAGCTCGACGCTCAGTGAGGTGGCCCCGGCGTCGGGGATCCCGCACGGGACCATGTTCGTGAAGGCGGCCATGTCCGGGTCGCAGTTGAGCGCGAAGCCGTGCATCGTCACGCCCCGGGCGACCCGGACGCCGATCGCGGCGATCTTCCGGTCGGGGCCGCGCTCGTCTGCCCGGACCCACACGCCGCTGCGCCCCTCGACCTGTTCGGTGGCCAGGCCGAAGCTGCCGCAGACCTCCATCAGCGCCCGCTCCAGCCGGCGCACGTGGGCCACCACGTCGACGGGGTCGGGGAGCGCGATGATCGGGTACCCGACCAGCTGGCCGGGCCCGTGCCAGGTGATCTTGCCGCCGCGGTCGACGTCGATGACCGGGGTGCCGTCGAACGGTCGCTCGTGCGGCTCGGTGCGCTTGCCCGCGGTGTAGACCGGCGGGTGCTCGAGCAGCAGCATCGTGTCCGGACCGGTGCCGGCGACGCGCTGCTCGTGCAGGTCGCGCTGCTGCGCCCAGGCCTGCTCGTAGGGGACCAGACCCGCCCGGACGACCACCAGCTCGCTCATGCCGCCGAGCCTATGCCGCCGACGTGCGGAGGCGCTGCTGACCGCCGATCAGGACGGCGGCGCCCCGAGCCACCGGAGCACGGCGCGGGCGGTGCGGGCCCCGCTGGCCATCGCACCCTGGATGGACGGGGTGTCCCGGTGGTCTCCGCAGACGAAGAGCCCACCGCCCAGGTCGACCGGGCGACGGTGCTGCAGCGGGGGAGTGGCCGCCGGCTGCGCTCCGGTCACGGTGACGGTGGTGAGGTGGGTCAGGTCGGTGCTGGGGACACCGTGCAGGCGCGCCACCTCCTCCCGGACGTCGGGCTCCCGGGTCGGCGCCAGGGTCGAGCTGGCGACCAGCGCCCGGCCGTCGGGGCTGTAGGCCGGTTGCGCGTCCGAGACCACCGCGCTGTTCACCAGCCGCCCACCGGGCTGCCCCAGCACGATCAGCGGAGCGGACCAGGGCGACTCCGGCAGCACGTGCAGGTGCGTGGTCACCTGCCGGGGCGCCGCCGCCCCCAGCCCGGGGAGCAGGACCGCAGCGGTGTCGGGGTCGGTCGCCACCACGACGGCGTCGGCGGTCGTGGTCCCGGCGTCGGTGTGCACGGCCCCGCCCTCCACCCCGGTGGCGCGGACGCCGAGGTGTACGCGGTCGGCGGGCAGCCGGCCGGCGAGCTGTTCGCCGATGGCCTGCATCCCGCCGGCGGGGAGGCCCACCCGGCCCCGCACGAAGCTGCGCCAGACCAGGTCGAGGTAGCGGCTGGAGGTCTCCAGGCGGTCCTCCAGCAGGACGCCGGCGAGGAACGGCCGCAGGAAGACCTCGAGCGCCTGCTCGCCGAGCCCCGCGGCGCGGAGGGCCTCGGCGGCGGTGCGTTCGCGCGCCGCCAGCAATCGCGACACCGGTGCGTAGCCGGCCCGCGCCGAGAAGGCGGCGAGCGCAGCCTGCCGGACCGGCCCGCCCAGCGGTGCCCGCAGCGTGTGCACGACGGTGCCCGGGTGCTGGCGGGGGTCGACGACCCGGTGGGCGCGCCCGTCCACACGGACCACCGCGCCGGTCCAGAACCAGCCCAGGTCGAGCGCCGGCAGGTCGAGGTCGGCGGCTCGGGGGTAGCCGGTGTTGAACACCTGGAAGCCGCGGTCGACCAGGAAGCCGTCGATCCGGGCCGTCGACAGCCGGCCACCCGGGTGCTGGGCGGCGTCGAGCAGGTGGACGTCGCGGCCGGCCGCCGCCAGCCGGGTGGCGGCGCTGAGCCCGGCCAGCCCTGCACCCACCACGACGACCTCGGCGCGTGGTGGCGGTGGCATGGTCCGAACCTAGGCGGTCCGAGGTGGCCCGTCCTGCCCACTGCCGCAGCTGTGGACGGACCAGGGGCCTGTGGACGGGCGCAGCGGGGGACCGGCCGTCGGCCCTACCGTCCCGGCATGCCTGCGCAGCCCTCCCCGTCGGCGGCCCCGGTCGTGCCCGGTTACGTGCTCGAAGAGCTCCTGGGCCGGGGTGGCTCCGGGCAGGTGTGGCGAGCCCGGCCACGGTCGGGTGGGTCGCCGGTGGCGGTCAAGGTTTTGCTGCGGGGTGACCCGGAACGGCAGGAGCGCGAGGCGGGGCTGCTCGGTGAGCTCGACCACCCGCACCTGGTGCGGCTGCACCACGTCGTCCGTCGCGAGGTGCGCGACGGCCCGGCCCAGGTGGCGCTGGTGCTCGACCTGCTCGCCGGCGGCAGTCTGGCGGCCCTGCTCGCCCGGCGGGGGCGGTTGCGCCCCGGAGAGGTGGTCACCACGGTGGCCCCGGTGGCGGCTGCACTGGCCCACGCCCACGAACGGGGCGTCGTGCACGGCGACCTGTCGCCGGGCAACGTCGTGTTCACGGAGGAGGGCCGCCCGGTGCTCACCGACCTGGGCACCGCCCGGTTGGTCGGCGACGTCGCGCGGGCCGAGGTGACCCCGGCGTACGTCGACCCGGTGGTGGCCCGCGGCGGTGCGCCGGGACCGGCGTCGGACGTCTTCGGTGTCGCTGCGGCGGCCTTCCACGCGCTGACCGGGGTCGCTCCCTGGAACGCCGCCGACCCCGGGGGCACGTTCGCGGTCGCAGCCGGCGGTGACCTGCCCGATCTGGCCCTCCTCGCCCCCGATGCGCCCGACGAGCTGGTGCGCGTGGTCCTCCGCGGGCTGTCGGCCGAGCCGCACCTGCGCGGGTCCGCCGCGGCGTTCGCCCTCGACCTCCGTCACTCCTGCCGACCGGAGCCGGTCCGGCTCCCGGTGGCTGGCGTGCCCGACGACGAGCTCGGGGCCACCGGGCGGGGCCCACGGACCGAGCTGACCCACCAGGTGCCGGGCCGGCGACCCCGCGCCGCCCATGCCGTGCCCGTCCCGGAGGGGCGGTGGGCGCAGCTCCGGGTGCGACTCGGTGACCGGGTCGCCGCCGCGGGAGGAGGCAGCGAGGTGGGCGTGCGTCCCCTGGTCCGTGGTGCGGTCCGGCGGACGGCGACGGCCGCCGTCGTGCTCGCCGCCCTCGCTGCGGCACTGGCCGGTGCGACCTGGCTCGGAGCGAGCTGGGGTGGGTCCGGTGGTGACCCGGTGCCCGCCGCGGGCCGGACCGCGGCGAGCAGCGTCCCCCCGCCGGCGGCGACACCGACGACCCCGGACGATCCAGTGGACGGCGGGGAGGCATCGCCGGCCGACCGCTCGGCGACGCCGGTGGCGGACGCCGAGTGGGCTGCGGTGCTCACCGACCTCTACGGACGCCGGAGCGCGGCCTTCACCGACGCGGACCCGACGGCGCTGGCGGAGGTGCACGCACCGGGCAGTGCGTCGCTGTCCCGCGACACCGATCAGGTGCAGCAGCTGGTCGCGGCCGGTCAGCGGCTCGACGGCTTCGCGCCCCGGCTGGTCCGCCTCGTCGAGGTGACGGCCTCGGGGCCGGCCCGGTTCGACGTGGCGCTGGTCGACGAGCTGCCGGCCTACCGGGTGGTGCGCGCCGGCGGGCCCGATGCGGCGGTGGTCGCCGAGGTGCCCGCCCGCGGTGCGGCGCCCGTGCAGATGGCCGTGGAGCGCACGGCGTCCGGGTGGCGGATCGCCGATGCCCGACTGGGCCGATGAGGGGTCAGCGGGCGGCGACGGCAGCCCGCAGCGCCGCCCGGAGGTCCTCGTGCGTGAACCGGAACCCGGCCGACCGCAGGACGTCGGGGACGGCACGCTGCCCGGCCAGCACACCCACGTCGGCGAACTCGCCGAGGGCCAGCCGCAGCGCGAACTTCGGCACGGTGAACACGGCGGGCCGGTGCACGACCTCGGCGAGCGCGGCGGTGAACTCCGCGTTGGTGGCCGGACTGGGGGCAGTGAGGTTGACCGGGCCGGACACCGGAGCGGTGAGCAGGAACCGGATCGCGTCGACCTCGTCCTGCAGGCTGATCCAGGGCATGTACTGCTGCCCCGAGGCCAGTTTGCCGCCCAGGCCGAGGCGGAACAGGGGGAGCAGCCGACCCAGCAACCCGCCGTGGCCGAGCACCAGCCCGGTGCGCAGGGTCGCCACCCGGACCCCGGCGGCGGCAGCCGGTGCGGTCGCCGCCTCCCAGGCGACGCAGACCCGGGCCAGGAAGTCCTCGCCGGCCGGCACGGTCTCGTCGACCACCCGCTCGCCGGTGTCGCCGTACCAGCCGACCGCGGACGCCGAGAGCAGCACCCGGTCACGACCGGGCTCGGCTTCGGCTGCCTCGACGAGGGCCTGGCTCACCGTGGTCGTGCTGTCCACCCGGCTGGCCAGCACCTCCTGCTTGTGCTTCTCCGTCCAGCGCCGGTCACCGACCCCGACGCCGGCGAGGTTGACCACGGCGTCCACGTCGTGCAGGAGACCGTCGGGGAGCCTGTGGTGTGCCGGCTCCCAGCGGTGCTCGTCCGCGGTGCGCGGGGTGCGGCGCACCAGGCGCAGCACCTCGTGCCCGTCGGCCACCAGCGACCGGACGAGCGCAGATCCGATCAGCCCGGAGGACCCGGTGACCGCCACCTTCATCGAGTGCTCCTTCGGATCAGTGCGCGGACGTGCACCAGGGAGACGGCGAAGGGCCCCGGCCGAAGCCGGGGCCCTTCATCGGTGGATCAGGAGATGCCCAGGTCGCCCTGGAACTGCCCGCCCTCGAGCCGCTCCCGCACCGTGGTGAGGAACCGGGCGGCGTCGGCGCCGTCGACGATCCGGTGGTCGTAGCTCAGCGCCAGGTAGACCATCGACCGGACGGCGATCACCTCGCCGAGCTCCGGGTCCTGCACCACCACGGGGCGCTTGACCACCGAGCCGACGCCCAGGATGGCGACCTGGGGCTGGTTGATGATCGGGGTGTCGAACAGCGCGCCCCGGCTGCCGGTGTTGGTCAGCGTGAACGTGCCGCCACCCAGCTCGTCCGGCGTGACCTTGTTGGTGCGGGTCCGCTCGGCCAGGTCGGCGATCTTCCGGGCGATGCCGGGCACGTTCAGGTCGCCGGCACCGTGGATGACCGGCACCAGCAGGCCGCGCTCGGTGTCCACGGCGATGCCCAGGTTCTCGGCGTCGTGGTAGGTGACCGTCCCGGCCTCCAGGTCGACCGAGGAGTTGACCACCGGGTGGGCCTTGAGGGCCTCGACCGCCGCCTTGGCGAAGAACGGCAGGAACGACAGCTTGACGCCCTCCCGGGCGGCGAAGTCGTTCTTCACCTGGTTGCGCAGGTTCGCGATCCGGGTGACGTCCGCCTCGACCACGGTGGTGAGCTGCGCACTGATCTGCAGCGACTCGAGCATCCGCTTGGCGATGACGGTGCGCAGCCGGGACAGCTTCTCCGTGTTGCCACGCAGCGAGGAGTCCGGGGTCGCGGCCGGCGAGGGGGTGCGGGCACCGCCCGACGAGGCACCGCCGGAGGAGGCGGAGGCCGGGGCCGCGGCCGGCTTCTTGGACTCCTCGGCGGCGGCGAGGACGTCCTGCTTGCGGATCCGCCCGCCGACGCCGGTGCCGGTGACCGAGGACAGGTCGACGCCCTGCTCGGCAGCCAGCCGGCGCACCAGCGGGGTGACGTAGGCGCCGCCGCCGTCGGGTGCCGGGGCCGACGCGGGCTTCGAGGCCGGCGCGACCGCCTCGGCGGGAGACGGCTGGTCGGTGGGCGACTGGGTCGGCATGGTCCCGCCCGAGCCATAGTCCGCGCCCGGCTGGCCGCTGTCGGTGTTGGCCTCGGCCGGGGTCGGCTGCTCGGCCTTCGGAGCCGCCTTGGCCTTCGGCTCCTCCTTCGGAGCCTGTTCCGGCTCCGGGGCGGGCTCGGCCTTCGGCGCCTCCGCCTCCGGCGCGGCCTTCGCGGCACCGCCACCGGAGCCACCGATGACGGCCAGCTCGGCGCCGACCTCCACGGTCTCGTCCTCGGAGACGACGATCTTGGTGAGCACGCCCGCGACGGGGGAGGGGATCTCGGTGTCGACCTTGTCGGTGGAGACCTCCAGGAGGGGCTCGTCGACCTCGACCTGGTCACCCTCCTGCTTCAGCCAGCGGGTGACGGTGCCCTCGGTGACGCTCTCACCCAGTGCGGGCATGGTCACCGAGGTGCCCTCGCCGTCACCGGAACCGCCGGAGTCGCCGCCCTGCTCGGCTGCTGCGGGGGCTGGCTCCTCGGCGGGCTCCTCCTGAGCGGGCTCCTCCTGGGCGGGCTCTTCCTGAGCGGGCTCCTCGTCGGCCGAGGACTCCTGGGCCGGGGCGTCCTCCGCCGGGGCGCCGGCGTCGCCGCCGTCCTCGCCACCGATGACGGCCAGCTCGGCGCCGACCTCCACGGTCTCGTCCTCGGCGACGACGATCTTGGTGAGCACGCCCGCAGCGGGGGAGGGGATCTCGGTGTCCACCTTGTCGGTGGAGACCTCCAGGAGGGGCTCGTCGACCTCGACCTGGTCACCCTCCTGCTTCAGCCAGCGGGTGACCGTGCCCTCGGTGACGCTCTCGCCCAGGGCGGGCATGGTGACGGACGTCGGCATCGAAGGCAGGTCTCCTCAGGTCGTGGGGTGGTGCTGAGCGGGGGTGCTGATCAGGCGGTCGTGCTGAGCAGGTGGTGCGTCAGTCGTGCGCGTGCAGCGGCTTGCCGGCCAGGACCAGCGCCGCCTCGCCGAGGGCCTCGCTCAGCGTCGGGTGCGGGTGGATCAGCTGGGCGACCTCCTCCGGCAGGGCCTCCCAGTTGTAGACCAGCTGGGCCTCGGCGATCATGTCGCCGACCCGGCTGCCGACCATGTGCACGCCGACGACAGGCCCGTTGCCGGCGACGCGGATCAGCTTGACCGCACCCGCCGTCTTCAGGATCGCGGCCCGGCCGTTGCCGGCCAGGTCGTAGGTGGCGACCTCGACCTCGCCGTGCTTCTCCTTGGCCTGGGCCTCGGTCAGGCCGACGGAGGCGACCTCGGGCTCGGAGTAGGTGACCCGCGGGACACCCGCGTAGTCGATCGGCACGACCGGCAGCCCGGCGAGGCGCTCGGCCACCAGGATCCCTTCGCCGAAGCCCACGTGCGCGAGCTGCAGGGTCGGGATCAGGTCGCCGACGGCGGAGATGGTCGGCACGTTGGTCTGGCAGTACTCGTCGACCAGGACGTAGCCACGGTCCATGGCGACGCCGGCCTCCTCGTAGCCGAGGCCCTCGCTGACCGGCCCACGGCCCACGGCGACGAGCACGAGCTCGGCCTCGTAGTCCTTGCCGTTCTCCAGGGAGACCTTCACGCCGTCGGCGGTGGTCTCGACCTTGGCCACCCGGCTGCCCAGGGAGAAGTCGATCTTGCGGCGGCGGAAGGCGCGCTCCAGCAGCTTGGAGGACGACTCGTCCTCCAGCGGGACGAGGTGGGGCAGGCCCTCGACGATGGTCACGTCGACGCCGAAGGACTTCCAGGCGCTGGCGAACTCGCAGCCGATCACGCCGCCGCCGAGGACGATCGCCGACGTCGGCACCCGGTCGAGCTTCAGCGCGTGGTCGCTGGTGATGACCTTGGTGCCGTCGATCTCGATGCCGGGCAGGGAGCGGGCGTAGGACCCGGTGGCCAGCAGCACGTGCTTGCCCTCGAAGGTCTCGTCGCCGACCTGGACCGCGGTCGGGGAGACCAGCCGGCCCTCGCCGCTCACGTACTTGATGCCGCGGCTCTTGATCAGGCCCTGCAGGCCCTTGTGGTTCTTGGCGATGACGCCGTCCTTGTAGGCGTTCACCCCGTCCATGTCGATGCCCGAGAGGGTCGACTTGACGCCGAACTGCTCGCCCTCGCGGGCGTTGTCGGCGACCTCGGCGGTGTGCAGCAGGGCCTTGGTGGGGATGCAGCCGCGGTGCAGGCAGGTGCCGCCCACCTTGTCCCGCTCGATCAGGACGACGGACATGCCCAGTTCGGCGGCCCGCAGTGCGGCGGCGTAGCCACCCGAGCCACCACCGAGGATGACCAGGTCAGCGGGGGTGGACGGTGCGCTCACGGCTGCTCCTCAGTGCTGGGTGGCCCGGAGCTGCTCCGGGCACGGCGATCCTGCGCGTGCCCATCCTGCCACTCCCGGGAACGGCGCGTTCGGATGCTCCGTTGCTCTCTGCAAGAGCGTCGCGGTGCAGTCCGCGGCCGGCGAGGACGGGGGCAGTGCGATGGGGCTGATCGACCGGCTGCGGAGCCGCGGGACGAGGGGCGCTGCAGGGGGCGGTCGGAGCCGGCGCGGCACGCTCGACCGCGCGTCGGGGTCGGCGGACCTGAGCCATCTGGAGCAGTTCGTCGCCACCCGGCGCGGCGTCGAGGGGTACGTCGAGCCCCGTACCGCGGTGACCGAGACGACGATCCTGCTGGTCGCCGCCGACGGGGAGTGGACGCGGCGACGGATCGACGGACCGGACACCGCCCGCAAGCTGTCCCGCGACCTCGCCGTCCCGGTGTACGACGCGCAGATCACCGGCTACCCGCAGCGGATGCGCGACTGGAGCGCCCGCCAGAAGGCGGACGACAAGCTGTGACGGGCGGCCCCCCACCTCGTCGGAGGCGGGGGGCCGTCGGCTCACTGTGCGGCGATGAGGCCCTCGATCGTGGCGAGCAGCGTGCGGACCGGCACGCCGGTGCCGCCCCTGGGCGTGTAGCCCCAGGGGGCGCCGGTGTTGTAGGCCGGGCCGGCGACGTCGATGTGCGCCCAGGGCAGGCCGGCGGGCACGAACTCGGACAGGAAGTGCCCACCCACGAGCATCCCGCCCATCCGGTCGGCGTTGGCGTTCACCAGGTCCGCGATCGGGGAGTCCAGCCCGCGTCGCAGCTCCGGCGGCAGCGGCATCGCCCACATCGGCTCCCCGCTGCGCCGGCTGGCGGCGACGACGGCGTCCCGCAGGTCGTCACTGCCCATCACGCCGGAGGTGCGGGTGCCCAGCGCGACCAGCTGCGCGCCGGTCAGCGTCGAGGTCTCCAGCAGGTGGGCGGGGGAGTCCTCGACGGCGCGGCAGATGGCGTCGGCGAGCACGACCCGGCCCTCGGCGTCGGTGTTGGTGATCTCCGCCTTCTTGCCGTTGCGGAAGGTGACCACGTCGGCCGGGCGGTAGGCGGTGCCGCTGGGCATGTTCTCGGCGATCGGCACGGTGGCGGTCACGTCGACCGGGAGGCCGAGCTCGGCGACCAGGCAGACGGTGGCGATCACGGCCGCGGCGCCGGCCATGTCGCTCTTCATGTCCTCCATCTTCGCCGCGGGCTTGATCGAGATGCCGCCGCTGTCGAAGGTGATGCCCTTGCCGACCAGCGCGACGCTCGTCTTGGCCTTCTTGCCCTTGTACTCCAGACGCAGCAGCCGCGGGCCGCGGCTCGAGCCGCCGCCGACGGCGAGGATGCCGCCGTACCCGCCGGCCGCCAGGGCCTTCTCGTCGAGCACCTCGACCGACAGCCCGGCCTTCTTGCCCGCGGCGGCCCCCCGGGCGGCGAGCTCCGCCGGGTACAGGTCGTTGGGCGGGCTGTTGACCAGGTCGCGGACCAGGGCGACGGCGGCGGCGACCGCGCGCACGCGGGCCAGCGGCGCCTTCGCAGCGCCGGCGTCGGGGACGACGAGCTCCACCGAGGACGGCGGGGTGGGACGGTCGGCCGGGAGGTCGGACTTGTAGGCGGTGAACTCGTACGCGCCGAGCAGCGACCCCTCGCCGACGGCGTGCAGCCGGTCGGCGTCCGGTGCGCCACCCACGGCGGCGAGGAGGGTGACCAGGGAGCTGCGCCCGGTCAGCGCGCGGCTGGCGGCCCCGGCGGCCCGGCGGACCGCCTCCGCCGAGTAGGAGCCGTCGGCCTGCGGGGCGCCCAGCCCGGCCACGGCCACGACCGGGAACGGACCCTGGCCGAAGGTGGGCAGCTTGGTGACCTCGTCCTCGGCCCCGCGGGCGCCGAGATCGGCCAGAGCGGCGAGGAGCCGACCGCCGAGGAGCCGGTCGATCGCGTCGGCCCCGGGCGTGGACAGCAGGCCTGCCGGTCCCTGGCCGACGCCGACGACGAGGGCGTCGGCGGTCAGCTTCTCGAGCGGGCGGTCGGTGGCGGAGATGGTAGGCGGCACCCGACGATCGTAAGGAGGTGGTGAGGACGGCGTACGACCGGCAGGCCGCCGACCACTAGCGTGCTGGCGGTGAGCCCGCTGACCTCCCCTCTGCACGATCGTCACGTCGCCGCCGGCGCCAAGTTCGCCGACTTCGGTGGCTGGTCCATGCCGATCGAGTACGCCGGTGGTGGCGTGCTGGCCGAGCACACCGCGGTCCGGGAGGGCGTCGGGCTCTTCGACGTCTCGCACCTGGGCACCGCGACGGTGCGTGGCCCGGGGGCCGCCGACTTCGTCAACTCCTGCCTGACCAACGACCTGGGCAAGATCGGGCCCGGCCAGGCCCAGTACACGCTGTGCTGCGTCCCCGACGGTGACCCGCAGGCGGGAGGCGTGGTCGACGACCTGATCGTCTACCTGCACGGCCCGGACGACGTCCTGCTCGTGCCCAACGCGGCCAACGCGGCCGACGTGCTGGCCCGGCTCGCGGCCGAGGCGCCGGCGGGGGTCACGGTCACCGACCGGCACACCGAGGTCGCCGTCCTGGCGCTGCAGGGGCCGCGCTCACCCGAGGTGCTGGCGGCCGTCGGCCTGCCCGGCGAGCTGCCCTACATGTCCTTCGCCGAGACACCCGGCTCCGGCGGGGACGAGGTCACCGTCTGCCGGACCGGCTACACCGGCGAGCACGGCTACGAGCTGCTGGTCGCCGCCGAGCGTGCCGGGCAGCTGTGGGACGCGCTGCTGGCTGCCGGCGAGCCCGAGCAGATCCGGCCGTGCGGCCTGGGGGCCCGGGACACCCTGCGCACGGAGATGGGGTACCCGTTGCACGGCCACGAGCTGTCGCGGGAAATCACCCCCAACCAGGCGCGGTCGGGGTGGGCCGTTGGGTGGGGCAAGGACGCGTTCTGGGGGCGCGAGGCGCTGGTCGCGGAGAAGGCGGCCGGCGCGCCGCGTCAGCTGTGGGGTCTGCAGGCGCCCGGTCGTGGGATCCCCCGGCCCGGCATGCTCGTGCTCGGCGCCGACGGCTCGCGGATCGGCGAGGTCAGCAGCGGCACGTTCTCCCCGACCCTTCGGACCGGGATCGCCCTGGCACTGCTGGACAGCTCCGCCGGTGTCGCCGAGGGGACGGAGGTCGCCGTCGACGTTCGGGGACGGCCCCAGGCGGTCGTCGTCCGGCGTCCGCCGTTCGTGGAGTCCCACGTCCGCTGAGGGCCGGGGCACCGCTCTCGGTGACTACTTGCTCGGCACCGGCGGGTCGGGCACCTCGTCGGCGACGACGGCGTCCCGCTTCCCCATCGGCTCGGGGTCGCCCTGGGTGGTGTCCTGCGCGGTCTGGTGTTCGGTCTCGGCGTTGATCTCCGCGCCCAGCAGCACCAGGTAGCAGGTCAGGTACAGCCACAGCATCAACACGATGACGCCGGCGATCGCGCCGTACGTCTCGTTGTAGGAACCGAAGTTGTTCACGTAGAAGCTGAAGGCGACGCTGACGACCGCCCAGATGACGGTGACCACCAGGGAGCCGAGGCTCACCCAGCGGATCTTCGGCGCATCCCGGTCCGGGGCGACCCGGTAGAGGACGGCCAGCGAGCCGATCACCACGCCCAGCAGGAGCACCCAGCGCAGGACCTGGGCCAGGACCGTGCCGACACCGCCCAGCGGGAGCGCGTCGAGCACCACCGGGACCACGGCGATGAGGGCGAAGGTGAAGAGGATGAACACGATCGCGCCCAGGGTGAGCACCAGGGAGAGCGCGCGCAGCTTCAGGAAGTTGCGGGTCTCGACCTCGTCGTAGGCGATGTTCACCGCCTTCACCATGTTGTTGACACCGCCGGACGCCGTCCACAGCGCACCGAGCACCGAGGCGATCAGACCGAAGGTGAGCGCCCCGCCGGCGTTGCTGGTGATGTCGGTCAGCTGCTCGGTGAGGATGTCCTGGGCGCTCTCCGGGAGCTGGTCGGACAGCGATGCGATCTGCTGGGTGACCTGCTCGGGGGAGGCGACCAGGCCGTAGATCGAGATGGTCGCGATCAGCGCCGGGAAGATCGAGAGGAAGGCGAAGAAGGCCACCCCACCGGCGATGATCGGCATGTTGTCGGCGTTGTTCTCCGCCCAGGACCGCTTGACGATCTGCAGCCAGCCGCGCGCTGGGATGTCCGTGGGCCGGTCGGCGTGGATGCCCGGCATCTCCTCGGGCTCGGGCACGTCCGGAGCCGGGCGGGCGGCTTCCCGCTGCTCACCGCGGACGACGGCCGTGGAGGAGGCTCCGCTGGCCCCGTCGTCGCGTCCGGCAGCACGGGCTTCTGCAGCCCGCATCGCGGCCCGTCGCTCGGCCTTCTCCTGGACCCGCACGCGGATGTTCTCCACGGCGCTGCCCGGCCGCCCGTTGTCGACCATCGGTCTCGTCCCCTTGTCTCGGGTCTGCAGGTGGATCGGTGGAACGGCGGCGTCCGCCGACTCCCGGCCGGCCCCACGCGGGGGCCGGCCGACAGGCGGACCGTGCAGCTCAGGCCGGTGTCACCGGCGAGAGCTCAGCGGCTCAGCCGAGCCAGCGTGCGCCGCCAGCCGGAGCGACGGCGCGGCAGGCGCCGGGCGGCGGCCCGCTGGGTCGCGGCGACCTGCTGCACCGCGACGCGCTCGCCGGCCCGCACGCGGGCAGTGGCAGCCCGCTGCGCGGCCGACAGCTGCTTCGAGGCGGCCCGCTGCTTGGCGGTCAGCTGCCCGGTGGCGGTGCGCTTGTGCGCGCTGAGGCTCGTGACGGCGGCCTTCCGGCGAGCGGCCGCGGCCTTCCGGCGGACCTCGGCGCGCTCGGCCGCCTTCTTCCGTGCCGCCACTCGCTCCTTGCCGGCGCGCTTCGCCCGCTGCTGCGCCGCCTTCCGGGCCGCTGCCTGGCGGCGGGCGGCCTGCTTGGCGGCCGCCCGCTCCTCCGCGGTCCGCCGACGCCTGCGACGCCAGGAGAGCAGCCCGATGACCGCGGTGAGGGCGGCCACGCCGCCACCGATGACGGCCGGCGGGTTCTCCCGGTACGTCTCGACCGCGGTGTCCTTGGTCCGGTTGGCGCTCTCCAGTGCCGAGCTCTTGGCCTGGTCGACGCGCTCCTGGGCCCGGGCCGGGACGTCGAGCCGGTGGCTGAGCTCGTCGACCGTGCGGCCGAGCTGCTCCCGGGTCTGCTCGATGTCGGCGCGGATCGCGTCGGGGTCGTTCGGGCCGGCAGCGTCGTCCGGCCGGGTGTCGTCGGCTCCGGTCATCGGGACGCACTCTCCTTCACGGTCGCGACATCGGTCTTGACGCTCGCGATGGCCTCGGTCGGCACGGGCGGGGCGGCCTGCTGGACGTCCTTCTTGCCGATCAGGGCGAGCACGGCGGCGACCACGAAGAGCACGACGGCGACGATGACGGCGGCCAGCCAGCCGGGGAGGACGAGCGCGAGGGCGAGGACGGCGGCCGCGACGAGCACCTGGAGACCGAGGAAGGCGAACAGCCCCGCGCCGCCGAAGAGGCCGGCCCCCAACCCGAACTTCTTGGCCTTGGTGCTGACCTCGGCCTGGGCCAGGCGCATCTCGTCCCGGACCAGTCGCGTCAACTGGTCGGAGAGCTGCCCGATCAGCTGACCGGTGGAGGCGTTCTCGGGGGCGGGCGGGGGTGTCTCCACCCGGCTGGCACCGGCGCCCGTGGTGGGCTGGCTCATCTGTACTCCGCGTTGTCGGGCGTGGGTGATCCCTGCACCATGCCCGGGTGCTTACCGCGTAAACCAAGATCGCCACTGCGTGCCCGGTCGGCCGGCCACGTTCCGGGGCTGCCCCGAGGGCGGGAGATCGCTAGCCTGCCGCCATGAGCTGGACCTGGCAGCTGGAAGACCCTTCGGGTGCGCCGATCGACCCTGCCACGCTCGGGGTGGAGGTGCCCGAGTGCGACAACCAGGGCGACGCCGAGTCCTGGCTGGGGGAGTCCTGGCGCGACCTGCTGGAACGCGGGGTCGCCACGGTGACGCTGCAGGAGGACGGCGAGCGGGTGTACGGCCCGATGGGCCTGGCGGCGAACTGAGGCGGCCCGCCCTGTCCCACGGCTCGTCGGCCGGCGGCGGGCCTCTGCGGGAGGGGCCCGCCGCCGGCCTGCGGGCGAGGGGTGGAGGGCGGTGCCCTCCTCAGCCGCGCGAGGTCTTGGCGGGGTCGCGCTCCACGACGTCGCCCAGCACCTGGTCGATGCGGGTCAGTACCTCGGCCGGCAGCTGGACCCCGGCGGCCTGCACGTTGTCGTGCACCTGCTCGGGCCGGCTGGCGCCGATGATGGCGGCCGCCACGTTCCGGTTCTGCAGCACCCAGGCGATCGCCAGCTGCGCCATCGACAGGCCGAGCTCGTCGGCGATGGGCCGGAGCTCCTGGACGCGGGTGAGCACGTCGTCGGTCAGGTAGCCCTTCATCGAGCCGCCCACCGTGGCGTGCCCGCCGCGGCTGTCGGCCGGCGGCTGCTGACCGGGCAGGTACTTGCCGGTGAGCACGCCCTGCGCCAGCGGGGACCAGACGATCTGGGAGAGGCCCTCCTGCTCGCTGGTGGGCACCACCTCGGCCTCGATGACCCGCCACAGCATCGAGTACTGCGGCTGGTTGCTGATCAGCTGGACCTTGAGCTCGCGAGCCAGCTCGGCGGCGGCGGCGATCTCCTCGGCGCGCCACTCGGAGACGCCGAGGTAGAGCACCTTGCCCTGGCGCACCAGGTCGGCGAAGGCGGTCATCGTCTCCTCCAGCGGCACCGAGGAGTCGTACCGGTGTGCCTGGTACAGGTCGACGTAGTCGGTCTGCAGCCGCTGCAGTGACGCGTTGCAGCTCTCGGTGATGTGCTTGCGGGACAGGCCGCGGTCGTTGGCCCCCGGGCCGGTGGGCCAGTAGACCTTGGTGAAGATCTCCAGACCCTCCCGGCGCTGGCCGGCCAGCGCTCGGCCCAGGACGGACTCGGCCTTCGTGCCGGCGTAGACGTCGGCGGTGTCGAAGGTGGTGATCCCGACGTCGAGGGCGGCCCGCACGCAGGCGTGGGCGGCGTCCTCCTCGACCTGGCTGCCGTGGGTCAGCCAGTTGCCGTAGGCGATCTCGGAGATGGTCAGGCCAGAGCGGCCGAGGCGTCGTGTCTGCACGGATCAGACGGTACTTAGATCGGGTAATGACCACCGCGGCCCCCTCGCAGGGGCCCGCCACGAGCCTGCGAGTGGTGGGGGGCGAGGGGGTCCTTCGACTTCGTCAGACCTCGGCGCCCAGCGGCACCTGCGGCTTGGGGAAACGCCAACGGCGGATCATCGTGGCCCGGCTGACGCCGTACCAGACCAGGCTGCGCATCTTCTGGTCGGTGTCCGGGAAGCGCTCGGTGACCTTCGCCTTGATCTTGCGGCCGAGGAGGAACGAGTCGCCGATGATCACCAGGAAGAAGGCGAACCACACGAACACGGTGTAGCTCTGCACCGCCGGCACCGGGATGAAGTAGCCGATCAGCACCAGCGCGGCCACCGCCAGGAAGAAGCTGCCGGCGTTGCGGCGGGCGTCGACGACGTCGCGGACCAGTCGGCGCACCGGGCCGCGGTCGCGGGCGGGCAGTGCGCTGTCGTCGCCGCGGGCCCCGGCGGCACGGGTGTTGCCACGGCCCGCGGCCTGCTGCTCGCGCATCCGCTTGTAGGCCTCCTTGCGCGTGGTCGGCGGCGGCGGCACCGGCCCACTGCGCCGTCCCTGCGCCTCGTTGCGGCGCGGGGTGGGGCGGCCCTTGCCCGTCGTGCCGACCGCCGTCGACCCGTGCGGGGTGACGGTGGTGACGGCGTCCGACGCCGTGTCGGAGTCGGGACGGCGGCCGGGCAGGCGGAGCTTCACGTCGGCGAGTCTACGTGGACAGCGCCTCCTGTCAGGGGTGCCACGACAGCGGGGCACCCAGGGCGAGCGGTGCGGGCACCGCCCCGTGCGGCGTTCGCGCCGTACAGTGGGAAGCAGCTCCGCCACGGCGGTGTTGGCCGTTCTGAGAGCCCGCCCTCCGTGGCGGGCCGAGCAGGACACCCTCGAGTCTGGGAGGACCACGACATGACCGTGCAGGACACGCAGGCCCCCGGCGCCACCGGCGTCATCCTCAGCGACCCCGCCGCCCTCAAGGTGAAGACGCTGCTGGAGCAGGAGGGTCGCGACGACCTGCGGCTGCGGATCGCGGTGCAGCCGGGTGGTTGCTCGGGTCTCCGTTACCAGCTGTTCTTCGACGAGCGCTTCCTCGACGGCGACGCGACCTTCGAGTTCGGTGGCGTCGAGGTCATCGTCGACCGGATGAGCATCCCGTACCTCAGCGGCGCGACGATCGACTTCGTCGACACCATCGAGAAGCAGGGCTTCACCATCGACAACCCGAACGCGGGCGGCTCCTGCGCCTGCGGCGACTCGTTCCACTGATCGCCAGCTAGCCCGAACGCACCGAGGCCCGGCACCCCGCAAGGGGGGCCGGGCCTCGGTGCGTCCCGGGGAGGCAGGGCGGCCTCAGTCGGCCGGCTGCGAGGGGATCGGCATCGGGACGCCGGCCGAGGGGGACGGCACCCTCGGGAGAACTGGGCCGGGGTCCGGTGCCGGCGCCGGCTGGGCCGTCGGTGCGGGCGATGTCGTCCCGGGTCGGGGCGTGTCGGCGGACGGGTCCGGGCGGGGGGCGATCGGCGGCGGGGTCCGCGGCGAGGGTGCCGCGGACGTGGGTGCCGTGGTCGTGGGTGCCGTGGTCGTGGGGACCGGATCGCCCGGCTCCTCGCCGTCCGTGCCGGAGCAGCCGGCCAGCAGCAGGCCGGTCAGCAGCAGGCCACCGGCCGCGGCGACCCTCCGGCGTCCGGTCACATCCGGACGGGGTAGACCGGCTCGGGGATCTCCGGGGTGATCCGCTCCTCGACGAAGATCCCGTGCCAGAGCATGAAGACCAGCACCCCCCAGACCTGCCGGGCGATCCGCTTGCTGGGCACCTCGGCCTCGCGAAGTCGGTCGAGCAGCCGGAGCACGTGGTCGCGGTCGAGCCACTCGTCGGTCTGGCTGGCGGTCACGATGTCCCGGGCCCACCCGTGCAACGGGCCGGCCAGGAACTCCGCCGTCGGTACCGGGAAGCCCAGCTTGCGGCGGTTCATGATCTTCGGCGGGACGATCTGCCGCATCGCCTGCCGCAGGGCGTACTTGGTCGCATCGCCGCGGCGGGGCACCCGCATCTCCAGCGGCAGGGTGCTGGCCAGGGCGAAGACCTCGGGGTCCAGGAACGGGACCCGCAGCTCGAGGGAGTTGGCCATCGTCATCTTGTCGGCCTTGACCAGGATGTCGCCACGGAGCCAGGTGAAGAGGTCGACGTACTGCATCGCCGTCACGTCGTCGTAGCCGGCCTCGCGGGTCTGCCGGTAGAGGGACTCGGTGACGGTGACGTGGGAGAGGTCGGGGTCGCGGCCGGGGAGCAGCTGGGCGAGCTCGATGGCGTTGAGGTTCCGGGCGTTCCCGTAGTACCGCTCCGCCAGCGGCTGCGATGCGCGCTCCAGCAGGCTCTGCCCGCGGACGCCCTCCGGCACCAGCCTCGACAGCCGGCCGAGCGCCTGCCGCCCGACCGCCGGCAGCTTCGTGGCCCAGGCCAGGCTCAGCGGCTCCCGGTAGATCGTGTACCCGCCGAACAGCTCGTCGGCGCCCTCACCGGAGAGCACCACCTTGACGTGCTTACGGGCCTCGCGGGCCACGAAGTAGAGCGGTACGAGCGCCGGGTCGGCGACCGGGTCGTCCAGGTACCAGACGACAGCGGGGATCGCGTCGGCGAACTCCTGCGCGGTGATCTCCACCGGTATGTGCCTCACACCCAGGATCGCCGCGGACTCGGCGGCGATGTCGACCTCCGAGGTGGCCTCCCGCTGGAAGCCGACGGTGAAGGTGACCAGGTCGTCGTTGTACTTGTGGGCCAGTGCGGCGATCGCCGTGGAGTCGATGCCGCTGGAGAGGAACGACCCGACCGTGACGTCGGCGCGCATGTGCTTGGCGACCGAGTCGTCGAGCACCTCGGCGATCCGGTCGAACAGTGCCTGCTCGCCACCCGGGGCGACCGGCTGCGACCGGAACGACGGGTGGAACCAGCGCTTCGTCTGCAGCTCGCCGTCCACCACGGTGAAGCTGGTGCCGCTCTCGATCCGCCGGATCCCCCGGTGCAGGGTGGCGGGCTCGGGCACGTACTGCAGGGTCAGGTAGTGCTGCAGGGACGCCGGGTCGACGCCGCCGGCGCCGGGGGTGCCGCCCAGCAGCTCCAGCAGGGCCTTCTTCTCCGAGCTGAAGACCAGGCCACCGTCGGCCAGTCGAGCGGTGAACAGCGGCTTGATGCCGAAGGCGTCCCGGGCGCCGAACGCCGTCCCGGTCCGGGTGTCCCAGATGACGAACGCGAACATGCCGCGCAGTCGCGGGACGATCGCCTCGCCCCACAGGTGGTAGCCCGCGACGATCGCCTCGGTGTCGCCCTCGGTGGCGAAGGTGGCGCCGGCCGCCTTCAGCTCCTCGCGCAGCTCCAGGTAGTTGTAGATCTCACCGTTGAAGACGATCCGGTACCGGCCCTCGGCGTAGGGCATCGGCTGGGGGCTGCCCTCGATGTCGATGAACGCCAGCCGGTTGAAGCCGAGCACCGCGTGCCCGTCCGACCAGACCTCCCGGTCGTCGGGACCCCGGTGCCGCAGGCAGCGCAGCGCGTGTTGCACCCCGGAGACGGTCTGCTCGTCGACCCGCTCGGCGTCGGTGGACAGGTAGGCCAGCAGGCCGCACATGCGGGAGGTCTCCAGGAGGTGGGGGAGGGGGGCGGGAGGCCCCGTGGTCAGACGCGCTCGCCGGCGCGGGTCTTGCGGGTGGCGATCCGCTCGGCGACGAAGGACAGGATCGGGACGGTGCCCGCCAGGAGCACGAGCACCGAGCCCTTGACCGACCACCGGGCGCGCAGCGCGAGGTCGCAGGCGGTCACGAAGAAGATCGCGTAGAGCCAGCCGTGTGCGGTGCCGATGACCTCGACCGGGCCCTCGACACCGGCGGTGTACTTCAACGGCACGGCGACGAGGATCAGGGCGATCAGCAGGACGCCGACGACCCAGGCCATCACCCGGTAGCGGGTCAGCGCGGCCGGCACGTCCTGCCCGACCCGGCGGGCCAGCGCGCGCGGCAGCCGCGACGACGTCGCGGTGCGGTCAGCGGTCACTGTCGCTCCGCGGCCTGAGGGCCTTCTCGTTGAGCTCGGCGAGGTAGGCGTTGTACGCAGCCAGCTCCGGGTCGCCGGTCGTGTCGATCCGCGGCCGCTGGTACAGCACCAGGGAGGCGCCGGGCTCGTCGTCCGCGGGGTCCCGGGCCAGCTCGTCCTTGGCCATCTTGAGGTAGAAGCCCAGGCCCATGAACCCGTAGAGCGGCCACTGCAGCGCATAGCTCCAGTTGACGGCGCCGCCACCGGCCTCGGCCTTGGTCAACTGCCAGTAGCCGAGGAAGAACGTCATCACGAAGAGCGCCACGACCACCAGGTGCATGAAGAGCCACCCGGGGCTGAGCAGGCGTCGGTACACGCCCGCGACTGTAACCGCCGGGGCCGACCGTGGGCCGTCGCCCACGGCGTGGCCCCGAGCACGTCAGCGCCCCTGCTGCGGGCCGGCAGCGGGCTCGCCGGCCCGCCGGTGGTCGGCGCCGGCTGTGTCCGACCAGTGGGCCCGGGGCGACCCGCCGGGGCGGTGCTCCCGCCCCCGGGACGACGGGCGGGGTCGGCTAGTCTCGGCGAGACTGTGGTCGGGGTGGGCAGAGCCTGTCGGGCAACCGAGGAGCACCCGCCGGTGAGACCGCGTGGCGCCGCCACGCGGGGGATGAGGAGGCAGCGGGCAGTGGCTCGACGCAGCAAGCTGGCGAAGGTCGCCGGGCTCGGTCTCCTGGGAGCGCTGACGCTCAGCGGGTGCGACGTCACGGGCAGTTGGCTCAGTTGGGGATGGCCCGAGGGCATCACCGACCAGGCCGAGCGCATGCACGACCTGTGGATCGGTTCGACGATCGCCGCCCTGGTGGTCGGCATCGCGGTGTGGGTGCTCATCGCCTACGCGACCATCCGGTACCGGAAGCGCGGGGACGAGCTGCCCCGGCAGACCGCCTACAACCTCCCGCTCGAGGTCGTCTACACGATCATCCCGTTCCTGATCATCGCGGTGCTCTTCTTCTTCACCGTGAACACCCAGAACGAGGTCCGCGACGTCAGCGACGACCCGGACGTCACGGTGGAGGTCAACGCCTTCAAGTGGAACTGGCAGTTCGTCTACCCCGAGACGGAGACCGCGGGCGGTGAGGCCGTGTCGACGGTCGGCACCAGCACCGAGATCCCGATCCTGGTGGTCCCCACCGACCAGACGATCCGGTTCGAGCTGGCCTCGGCGGACGTCATCCACTCCTTCTGGGTGCCGGAGTTCCTCTTCAAGCTCGACATCCTCCCGGGCAACGAGAACGGGCGGGACAACGTCTTCGAGGTCACCGTCCGCGAGGAGGGTGCCTTCGTCGGCCGCTGCGCCGAGCTGTGCGGCACCTACCACGCGTTCATGAACTTCGAGCTCCGTTCGGTGTCACCTGATGCGTACGAGGACTACCTCGCGGCACGCGAGGAGGGCCTGTCGGTCTACGACGCGCTGGTGCTCATCGGCGAGCCGGGCGAGGCGGTCTCCACGGAGCCGTTCCTGCTCCAGCGCGAACAGGCGGTGGCCTCGGATGACTGACCCGATCACCTCGCACCACCTGGAGGAGCGGCCGTGAAGGTCGAAGCGCTCATCTTCAACTTGATCACGGTGTTCTGCCTCGTGACCGCAGTCGTCTACGGCTTCTGGGCCCGTGAGCCGATCGGGACGACGGCGCTCGCGCTGTCCGGCGGCCTCACCGCCCTGATCGGTGGCTTCTTCTGGTTCGTGAGCCGGCGCATCGACGCCCGTCCCGAGGACCGCAAGGACGCGGAGATCGCCGACGGTGCCGGCGAGCTGGGCTTCTTCAGCCCGGCGAGCTACTGGCCGTTCGGGCTGGCGTTCTCGGCCGGGATCATGGGCCTCGCGCTGGCCTTCTGGTACCCGTGGCTGGTCATCATCGGTGTCGTCGCGCTCATCGTGACCATCGGTGGGCTGCTCTTCGAGTACTACGTCGGGCAGAACGCGCACAGCTGAGCGACACCTGCACGGCACGCTTCAGCGGGGCCCCTTCCCAGTCGGGAAGGGGCCCCGCTCAGCATGTTGTGCCTTTGGGGCAGCGGAGACACGGGGACAGGCGGGCTGGGGCCGTGGTGACGGGGCTGCCGTGCCGTCGAAGGAGCCACACACTGGCTGAGTCGATGCCGGGTGGACACCGGGTGACCACCTGGCCGGGTTCCACCCGGGGAGCACGTCCGGCCTCCTGACGCCTCGTTCGGCATGCGGAGGCTGCACTCCCGTGCCCCCTGCGGCCGCTGGCTGGGCGGGCGGGCTTCAGGACGCTCGTGCAGCGGTCGCGGCGTACCTCGGATCTGGACCCGTTCCGGCGCCTGGCGCTGCAGTCGCTGCACCTCGTTGAGCCTGCCTCCATCAGGCGCTGGGAGGAGGTGGCGACGGGCCCGCGGCGGGCGGTGACGACCTCGTGGTCGAACGGGGGCCGAGATGAGTCGGCTGCGCGTGCGCGACGAACTCGGAGACCATGGCGACGTCCGTCATCTGGCGCCAGAGGAGTGCAGAAGAGCGGTCCAGTGACCGGGCCCGCTACCGAGGTCGAGCACTGCTCCGACGAGCCCGGTCAGCTGCCGCCGCACGGGAGCGGTGTCGTCCTCGGGCTCCTGCCGGCCGCAGCCGAACAGGTCGATGTACCGACCTGACATGGGCGAGGACGTGTCACGCACCGGCTGGCGGCCGCCGCCGGAGGACGGCGGCTGCGCCGCGCGGTCACGAGAGACGCCGGTGATCCGCCGTCTCAGCGTGCGGACGGATCGAGCCCGGGCAGAGCAGCCGAAGATGCAGCAGAGCAGCCGGAGATGCAGCAGGGCCCCGACGAAGGTGTCCGTCGGGGCCCTGCTGCTGGTGCCTTGCGTCAGTCGCGCGGAGCCTGCGGCCGACCACCTTCGGAGGGACGGCCCCCCTCGGAGGGGCGGCCAGAGGTGATGGACTGCCGGTCGGCCTGCTCCGACTCCAGCCCGCGGGCCTCGAGCTCTGCCTGCCGCTGCACCTCGGCCGGCTCTTCGACCGGCTTGAAGAAGCCCTTGATCGCACGGCGTGCGCCGCCGACCTGGTTCATCTTCTTGGGCACCGAGGCGCCGCCGTAGGCCAGCTGGCCGTGGCCGTGCTCGTCCACCGGGCCGAGGGGCTGGTGGACCTCGATGAACTCACCGCTGGGCAGCCGCCGGATGACCCCGGTCTCGATGCCGTGCTCGAGCACCTCGCGGTCGTGCCGCTGGAGCCCGATGCACAGCCGGTAGGTCATCCAGTAGGCGAACGGCGGGAGCACCAGGCACCCGATCCGCCCGAACCAGGTCATCGCGTTGAGGCTGATGTCGAACTTGTCGGCGATCAGGTCGTTGCCACCGGAGATCCACAGGATCACGTAGAACGTGAGGGCCATGGCGCCCACCGACGTCCGGACAGGGACGTCGCGGGGGCGCTGCAGCAGGTGGTGGGATGCGGTGTCCCCGGTCAGCTTGCGCTCGATCATCGGGTAGAGCGCGAGCACGGTGAACATCATGCCGGCGCCGACCACGGTGGGCCAGAACAGCGCCGGGATCGTGTAGTCGCCGGGCAGGTTGATGTCCCAGGCCGGGAAGAGGCGGGTCGACCCGTCGAGGAAGCCGATGTACCAGTCCGGCTGCGAACCGGCCGACACCTGCGCCGGGTTGTACGGACCCCACAGCCAGATCGGGTTGATCTGCACCAGACCGCCCAGGGCGGCACACAGCCCGAAGACGATGAACAACAGCGCAGTCGCCTTCACGGCGAACGCGGGGAAGAGCCGGTTCCCGACGACGTTGTGCTCGGTGCGACCGGCACCGGGGAACTGCGTGTGCTTCTGCTTGACCAGGATCAGCAGGTGCGCCGCGATCAGGGCCAGGATGATCGCCGGGAGGATCAGCACGTGGACGATGTAGAACCGTCCGATGATCTCCGTGCCGACGTAGTCGCCGTTGAAGACCGCCCAGTGCGCCCAGGTGCCGATGACCGGCAGCGACAGGATGATCGCGCTGATGATCCGCAGGCCCGTGCCCGACAGCAGGTCGTCGGGGAGGGAGTAGCCGGTGACGCCCATGAGCAGCGCCAGGACCAGCAGCACGACGCCGATCAGCCAGTTGGTCTCGCGGGGGCGGCGGAACGCACCGGTGAAGAAGATCCGCAGCAGGTGGATCACGATCGAGGCCACGAACAGCAGGGCGGCCCAGTGGTGGATCTGCCGGATCAGCAGACCGCCGCGGACGTCGAAGGAGAGCCCGAGCGTCGACTCGTAGGCCGCCGACATCTCCACGCCCCGCAACGGCGCGTAGGTCCCCTCGTAGACGACCTCCTGCATCGTGGCGTCGTAGAAGAACGTCAGGTACGTGCCGGAGAGCAGCAGGATGACGAAGGAGTAGAGCGCGATCTCCCCGAGCAGGAACGACCAGTGGTCAGGGAAGACCTTGTTCAGGGTCCGGCGCAGCGGGCCGGCGACGATCAGCCGGTCGTCGACCTCGAGGGCCGCTTTCCCGATCTTGCTCGTCGGCGCACCAGGCGCCGCCGTGGTGGTGGCCATCAGATCCGTTCCCGGTTCCAGTAGGTGGGGCCGACTGCCTCAATGTAGTCGCTCCGTGCCACGAAGTAGCCCTCGTCGTCGACCGTGATGGGCAGCTGGGGGAGTGCGCGGGTCGCCGGACCGAAGACCGGCTTTGCCCCTTCGGTCACCTGGAACTGTGACTGGTGGCAAGGGCAGAGGATGCGCCCCGTCTCCTGCTCGTAGAGCGACACCGGGCAGCCGGCGTGCGTGCAGATCTTCGAGTACGCCACGTAGTCGCCGTAGGAGAAGTCGGCCTGGCCCTCCCGAGGCTCATCGCTGAGCTGCTGCTCCGGCCGGAGCCGGATCAGCATGGTGGCTGCGTCGGCCTGCCGGTTGCCACCCTCGACGGCCGGGAAGACCGTCTCGAGCGAACCGGGCTGCTGGTCACCCGGACGGATCGGGGTGCCGTCGTCGCGGAGGAGGCGGACCCCCTCGGCCCACGACGTGGTCCCGAGCGGGTTGCCCGTGTTGGGGTTCTTGATCAGACCGCCCAGCGGGGCGATCAGCATGGCGCCGAAGGCGGCGCCCATCACGCCGAGCGTGCCCAGGAGCAGCTTGCGGCGAGGGAGCCCGGACTTGTCCAGGCCGCTCATCAAGGACGCACCGGTGGTGACCCGGTCGAAGTGCGAGCCGTCGTGCTTGTCCTGTACCGCGGTCTCGTGCGGCAGCAGCTTCTTGACGTACTGGACCAGGCCGATGCCGATGCACAGCAGCGACAGGCCCATCGCCAGCCCGAGGAGCGGGGTGAACAGCGCGCTCCAGGAGTCGGCGCCCACCTCCCACTCCCAGTCGGGGAGGAACCAGCCGGAGCCGGCGTAGACGACCAGGAAGGCGACGGCGAAGAACGCGCCGAGGGCGAACCACATGGTCACCTGGCGGGTGGCCTGCTTCTCCAGTGCCGACCCCGGCACGGGACCGGGCTCGACGTGCAGGATCTCCACGCCGTCGTAGCGGGCGCCGAGCCGGTCCAGCTGCGTGCGGTCCATCGCCGCCAGCTGCGCCGGGGTGTACTCGTCGTCCGGCCCGCCGTGGGTGGGGCCGTCGACGTCGCTGCCGGTCGAACCAGGGTGCTTGTCCGTCGTGCTCACGCCTTCGTCCCCATCCAGAAGATCCCGAACAGCAGGGCACCGACGCCGGCGACCCAGAGCACCAGGCCCTCGGCGACCGGACCGGCGCGACCGATCGGGGCGCCACCGGGGTCGGCCTGGTCCTGGATCGTCTGCACGTAGTCGATGACCGAGCGCTTCTCCTCGGGCGTCAGCTGGTTGTCGCCGAACACCGGCATGTTCTCCGGGCCGGTCAGCATGGCCGCATAGATCTGCGCGTCGGTGAGGCCGTCCAACGAGGGTGCCCGCTTCCCGGAGGAGAGCGCGCCGCCCTCGCCGACGAAGTTGTGGCAGGAGGCGCAGTTCAGGCGGAACAGCTCGCCGCCCTCGGCCAGCTCGCCGTCGCGCAGGTCGCCCGAGGGAACGGTCGGACCGCCACCGTTGGCCTGCACGTAGGCCATCAGCTGCGCGATCTCCGCCTCCGTGAAGATCACCGGGTGCTCCGGCGCCTGGGCCTCCTGGCGGACCAGCGGCATGCGGCCGGTGGAGACCTGGAAGTAGACCGACGCCGAGCCGACCCCGATGAGCGACGGGCCACGGTCCTCCACGCCCTGCAGGTTGGAACCGTGGCAGGTGATGCAGCTCAGGACGTAGAGCTCGCGGCCGGCCTCGACGGCGATGGACTCGCTGTCGGACCGTTCGTCCGCGGCGATGGCCCCGGGGGCGAAGGCCGAGTAGCCCACCCCGGTCAGGACCAGGGCGGCCATCAGCCCGGCCACGTTGGCCAGGCGGCGGCGCTGCTTGGAGCGGCGCCGGTCACGGGCGGCGGCGGCCGGCGTGCCAGCGACCAGCCGGCGACGCAGCAGCCCGCGACGGCCGCCCTCGAGAGGGGCTTCGGACGAGGCCTTCGTGGTGGACACCCGGTTCCCTACTTGATCAGGTAGATCGTGATGAAGAGGCCCACCCACACGACGTCGACGAAGTGCCAGTAGTAGGACACCACGATCGCGGACGTCGCCTGGGCAGGTGTGAAACGGCCCATGGTGGACCGTATGAGCACGAAGACGAAGGCGACGAGGCCGCCGATCACGTGCAGGGCGTGGAAGCCCGTGGTCAGGTAGAAGACCGACCCGTAGGCCGACGACGCGATGGTCGTGCCGTGGTCGACCACGAGGGTGCGGTACTCGAACATCTGGCCCAGCACGAAGACCAGGCCCATCACGAAGGTGATGGTGAACCAGCGCCGCAGGCCGTAGACGTTGCCGATCTCCGCGGCGAAGACGCCGAACTGACAGGTCACCGACGAGGCGACCAGGATCAGTGTGAAGAACAACGCGTACGGCACGTTGAGCTCGGTCGGCTCCGGCGGCCAGCCGTCCTCTGCGCGGGCGCGGGCGGTGAAGTACATGGCGAACAGGCCGGCGAAGAACATCAGCTCACTGGCGAGCCAGACGATCGTGCCGACGCTGACCATGTTCGGTCGGGTCAGGGAGTGCACCCGCGAGGTGTCGAAGGTGCTGCTCGCCACGGGGGCCGTTGTCACGGGTTCATCATGGCATCGGGACAGCCGCCCCACGACGTGGGGTACGTGGGCGTGGCGCGCTCGGTCCGGCCACCTGCGGCGAGCCCGGCACGTCGCCTCCCCACCCCTCGCACCGGGGGCACTAGGCTCGCGCGGGTGAGCCCTGACGCCGCACCGGCCACCGTCCTGGTCTTCAGCCAGCGGGCCGAGGTCCGCACCGCCGTCCGGACGGCCCTGGGCAACGCTCCGGCTGCCGATGTGGGGCCGGTCACGTACCTGGAGTGTGCGACCGCCGACGAGGTGGTCGCCGCCGTCGACCGCGGTGGCGTCGACCTCTGCGTGCTGGACGGTGAGGCGCAGCCGACCGGTGGCATGGGGATCAGCCGCCAGCTGAAGCACGAGATCGCCGACTGTCCGCAGCTGGTGGTGCTCATCGCCCGGCAGGCGGACCGCTGGCTGGCGCACTGGTCGATGGCCGACGCCACGTTGGCCTACCCGGTCGACCCGCTGACCGCGCCCGAGGTCGTCGCCGGACTGCTCCGCGACCGGGCAGCACAGCGCCCGGCCGTCCGTCGCTGACCCGATGACGTCAGCCAGCCCGACCTGGCCCGGCCTCCTCACCCGACTCACCAGGGGTGAGCACCTCGCGGCCGAGGACACCCGCTGGGCGATGCGCCAGGTGATGACCGGGGAGGCGACCCCGGCCCAGGTCGCCGGGTTCGTCGTGGCCCTGCGGGCCAAGGGCGAGTCCCCGGAGGAGGTGGCCGGGCTCGCCGCGACGATGCTGGAACAGGCGACCCCGGTGCAGCTGCCGGTGGACTGCGTCGACATCGTCGGCACCGGGGGCGACGGCGCGCAGACGGTGAACATCTCCACCATGGCCGCGATCGTCACCGCGGCGGCCGGCGTCCCGGTGGCCAAGCACGGCAACCGGGCCGCGTCGTCGGCCTCGGGCACCGCCGACGTCCTCGAGGCGCTCGGGGTGGTCATCGACCTGCCTGCCCCGGCGGTGGCGCACTGCGTGCGGGAGGCGGGGATCGGCTTCTTCTTCGCCCCTGTCTTCCACCCCGGGATGCGGCACGCGGCGGCTCCCCGACGGGAGCTGGGGATCGGCACGGTCTTCAACTTCCTCGGCCCGCTGACCAACCCGGCCCGCCCGGTGGCCGCCGCGATCGGCTGCGCGGACACCCGGATGGCCCCGGTGCTGGCCCAGGTGCTCGCCGACCGGGGTACCCGCGCGCTGGTCTTCCGTGGGGACGACGGCCTCGACGAGCTCACCACCAGCACGACCTCGGCCGTGTGGGTGGTGCGCGACGGTGAGGTGGTGGCCGAGCGGCTGGACCCCACGGCCCTGGGCATCCCGGTGTCCGGGCCAGGGGCCCTGCGCGGTGGCGGCCCCGATGTCAACGCCGAGGTGGTCCGTCGGCTGGTGGCCGGTGAGCCGGGACCGGTCCGGGACGCGGTGCTGCTCAACGCGGCCGGGGCCCTCGCCGCGTTCGACACGCGTGGGGCCCGGCTGCACGACGCGCTGGGCGCCGGGCTGGAGCGCGCAGCGGCCGCTGTGGACGACGGCAGGGCAGCCGCGAAGCTGGCCGACTGGGTGCGGGTCAGCCGCGCCGCCCGCGGGTGACGACCCGGTCGCACTCAGGCCGCGCAGACGTCGGCTGAGCCGGCTACGGGTCGACCCGACGTCCGGGTCGAGCTACTGGTCCGTCGACTCGAAGCCGATCGAGAACGCGGCCTCCAGGTCGTGCCGGGAGTGGGCACGGAAGGCGATGTGCGTGGCGGTGTCGACGACGCCGGGCACCTTGTTGATCCGACCGGCGATGACCTCGGCGATCTCGTCGAACTCGTGCACCCGGACGAGCGCGACCAGGTCGACGTCGCCGGCGACGGAGTAGACCTCGCTGACCCCGGGCAGCGCGGCGACCGCCTCGGCCACCTCGCCGATCGAGTCGGTGGCGGCATCGATCATCACGATGGCGGTGATCACGTCCGGGATGCTAGCCCGGTCGCGACCCGGCCGCGCCGTCCGGCGGTGCGCCCACCGGCTGCCGGGGCACCCGGGGCGACCCGGTCCGGCTGGCTGCGGGTGCTGAGCGACCGGGTGTCGGCGAAGGGGTCCCGCTCGGCGCGGCCGGCCTCCACCTGGGCGAGGAAGCCGCTGTAGTCGCCCGTGCCGGGGGTGCGGCTGGCCAGCGTGCCGGTCAGGTCGACCAGGCGGGTGCCGGGCTTCTCCATCCAGCGCAGCACCAGCTCCGTCTCGTCGACCGAGGCGGCCAGCTCGTCGTCCGGGCCGGTCGGGGTCTCGGCGGTGGTGCGCAGGTCGGCCAGGTGGCCACGGACGGACCGCCCCCGTTCGGCGACGCCGGCAGCGACCAGTCGGCCGCGACGGACCACCGCCAGCTGCCAGCCCCCGGCGCCGTCGGGCCGGGCGAGGACCAGTTCGGGCACGGTGGCCAGCGACTCCAGGCGCTGCCGACGCCGCACCGCCCGGACCAGCACGGCCACCCGGTCGCGCAGCACGGCCGCCTCCTCGTACCGGCCCTCCTCGGCCAGCCGTTCGACCCGGTGCAGCAACGGTGCGACCAGGTCACGGGGGTCGGACTCGACGGCCGCCCGGAACACCGCTGCGATCGAGGCGTACTCCTCGCGGGTCTGGTCGCCCGTGCAGGGCGCCCCGCACCGGCCCATCCCGGCCAGGGCGCAGGCACTGCCCAGCACGGTCAGCGACAGCCGGGAGGTGCACTGCCGCAGCGGCAGGGACTCGTGCACGGCGGCGACGGCGGTGTCGGCTGCGCGCCGGTCCGGGAAGGGGCCGAGGAACGCGCCGCCCCCCGGGCGCACCCGGCGCACCACCGACAGCCGGGGGAACGGCTCGTCGGTCAGCCGGACCCACAGCGCGCGCTCGGGGAACCGGGACCGCCGGTTGTACCGGGGCTTGTGCTCGGCGATCAGCCGGAGCTCCCGGACGGCGGCCTCGAGGTCGTGCGCGCACGGCAGCGCCTCGATCCGTTCGGCGAGGGTGATCATCTCGGTCATCCGGCTGCGCTGCTCCCCGGCGGAGAAGTAGCTGCGCACCCGGCTGCGGAGATCGCCCGACGTGCCGACGTAGAGCGGTTCGTCACGAGGGCCGCGGAAGACGTACACCCCGGGACCGGAGGGGACGTGCTCGGCGAGGTGGCGCTTGCGGCGACGCTGCGGGTCGACCTGGCGGGTCAGCCCGGTCAGCTCCTCCAGGGAGGTGATGCCCAGCGGCCCGAGGCGCTCGAAGAGCCCGTGCAGGACGTCGACGGTCGCGCGGGCGTCGTCCAGCGCGCGGTGACAGGGCTGGGTGGAGGTGGAGAAGTAGGGCGCGAGGGTGGCCAGCTTGCAGTTGGGCACCTCGTCGCGGCTGAGCAGCCGGCGGGCCAGGACCGCGGTGTCGACCGAGGCGGACACCGGCCAGAGCAGCCCGCTCGCCTCGCAGGCCGCCCGCAGGAACCCCAGGTCGAAGGGGGCGTTGTGCGCCACGAGGACGGCGCCGCGGGCGAACTCCAGGAAGGCCGGCAGCACCGCGTCGATCCGCGGTGCCGCGGCCACCATCATCGAGGTGATCCCGGTCAGCACGCTGATGTAGGGCGGGATCTCGTGACCGGGGTCGACCAGGGTCTGGAACTCGCCAAGCACCTGACCGCCGCGGACCTTGACCGCCCCGATCTCGGTGATCGCGCTGTCCTTGGGTGAGCCCCCGGTGGTCTCCAGGTCGACGACCACGAAGGTGACCCCGGCCAGTGGGGTGCCCAGGTCGTCGATCGTCGCCTGCTGGAAGCGTGGCTCGGCCTGCGCCTGGTGGCCGCTCGGCAGCGCCACCTGCCGCCATCGGGAGGGGGTGGGGCCCGTGCTGGGCGGGGGGACCGGAGGGGGTGCTGGTGGCTGCGCGGACGGCGCGGCAGGTACGGACGGCACGGCGCGGACGCTAGGTCGCGGGTCCGACAGTCCCCGGGAAGCCACGCCGCGCGAGCCGTCGGCCCGGGGCCGCGGGGCCGGCTCCTCGACGCGTCGACCGGGCTCCCCGGCCGGGAGCCCGGCAGAACTGTCGGTGGTCGCTCCTACGGTCCGCGGTGTCTGGACCACAGGAGACAAGGAGAGCCGCCGTGCTCATCGACTGCGACACCTGCACCGTCCGCGGTCACGGCTGCGACGACTGCGTCGTGACCGTCCTGCTGGGCGCCCCACCCGACTGGCGGGGGAGCGCCCCCACCGTCGTGCCGCTCACGCGACGCCGGCCAGGGGTGCCCGCCGGCGTCCCGGCCGGTGAGGGCGTGCGGGTGGCCGGCGCCGCACCGGGGGAGGCGTCGGCCGACGGCGCGGGCGGGCCCGACCAGGGTGCGGCCGAGGGGGCGCGCCCGGTCGTCGAGTGGGACGACGTGGAGGAGCAGGCCGTCCGGGCCTTGGCAGACTTCGGGCTGGTTCCGCCCTTGCGTCATCAGGATGCGTCGTCGCACGGGGACCGCCACGTGAGCTGACAAATTGCACCCCTGTGATTTGTCAGGTCCTGGGGTCACTTCGAGGTTTGACGGGGCTAGGTCTCGATCCGGTCACGGACATACGTTCGTCGTGTCCGAACGAGACGAAGTCGCCACAGAGGGTGACCTCGCTCGGGCACCGCCGGACCGCCGCCCCGTTCCTCGGGTGGTGCGCCGCGGTCCGAGTGCGAGAAGTGGAGTCCGGCGCCCGTGGCGAGCCCCCAGTCCCGCGCCCTGCCAGCATGGTCGGCCCCCGCTGCCGACACCCCGGTGCACGCGCGCCCCGGCCGTCTCGCCGGTCGACTGGGCGTCGGGATCGTGGCAGTCGTCGCCGCGAGCCTGACGCTGGCGGTCCTGCCGG
The DNA here is from genome assembly GCF_026968025.1 of Modestobacter sp. VKM Ac-2978. NCBI lineage: Bacteria > Bacillati > Actinomycetota > Actinomycetes > Geodermatophilales > Geodermatophilaceae > Modestobacter > Modestobacter sp. VKM Ac-2978. Next base: position 490,799 of record NZ_JAPVBP010000002.1, read on the forward strand.
GCGATGCCGCCGCGGCCCCGGGCGACCAGGCCACCGAGGCGACCAGCCCGGAGCAGGCCACCCAGCTGGCGGCCGACGCGACCCACGAGCTGGAGGTCGTCACCGAGCAGTTCAACGAGGCGCAGGAGACGCTGGAGCAGCAGCAGGCAGGCGCAGCCGCCGCGGCCCAGACGGTCGCCGAGGCCCAGGCCCGACTGGCCGCCATGGACGAGCAGGTGCGCCGGGTCGCCCGCAGCGCCTTCACCGGGGAGCACCTGTCCCGCTTCAACGCCCTGATGACCAGTGGGTCGCCGGACGAGTTCGTCTCCCAGGTGACCACCCTGGACAGCATCGCCGGGCACACGAACGACGTCCTCGCCCAGGTCACCGCGGCGGCGACTGCCGCTGCGCAGGCACAGGCGGAGGCGGAGGCGGCCGCCGCGGCCGCGGAGCAGACGCTGCAGGACGTCGCCACGCGGCAGCGTGAACTCACCTCCCGGATCGGCGAGTACCAGGAGCAGCACGACGCCCTGACCGTCGTCCAGCAGGAGGAGGTGGCCGAGGAGCACGCCGGGCCGGTGCTCGAGGCGCCGGTCGAGGTGGTGGCCACCAGCTCCTCCGCGCAGGTCGCCGTGGACACCGCCATGGCCCAGCTCGGCGACCCGTACGTGTGGGCCGCCGGTGGCCCGGACGCCTTCGACTGCTCGGGCCTGACGCAGTACGCCTACGCGGCGGCAGGGGTCACCCTGCCGCACTCCAGCCGCCTCCAGTCCACGATGGGGACGGCGGTCTCACGGAGCGAGCTGCAGCCCGGCGACCTGGTCTTCTTCCGCAGCCCGGTGAGCCACGTGGGCATGTACATCGGCGGCGGCCAGATGGTGCACGCCGCCACGTTCGGCGTCCCGGTGCAGGTCACCAGCGTCGACATGGCCGGCTACGCCGGGGCGCGCCGCTTCCTCGGCTGAGCCGTCCGGTCCGGCTGTCCAGCCGGGCCACAGGCAGCCTGCCTAAGCTCGGCGCCGTGCCCCTCCCGCCCGGTCCGCGAGCCCACGGATGAGCCGGGGAGGAGCCGCCGGGTCCCGGCGCGCGGCGCTGCTGGTGGCGGCGGTGCTCGGTGCCGCGCTGGTCGCCGTGATCGCCCTGGCCACGCCGTGGGACGTGCTGCCCGTGCCGCCCGGCGGCCGCACCCCGGTCGATCCGGGCGCCGCGTTCGGTCCGGAGCAGGTGGCCCGGGCGGAGGCCTTCACCGCGGCGCTACGCCCGGCCTCGCTGACCTCGCTGGTGCTGAGCCTGCTCGTCTCGGCGGTCTTCGGGCTCACCCGGGCCGGAGCGGCGGCCGCCCGGGCCGTCGCCCGGCCGCTGGGCGGTGGCTGGGGCTGGCAGGTGCTGCTCGGCTCGCTCGCGATCCTGCTCGTCGGCCGCTTGGTGACCTTGCCGCTGTCGGCATACGGCGAGGTGGTGCGGCGTCGCTACGGCCTGTCCACGCGCGGCTGGGACCTGTGGGCGCGCGACGTCGCGACCTCCTACGGCATCTCCGCCGGGTTGACCGCGCTGGGGCTGCTGGCCCTGGTCGCGCTCGCCCGGCGGGCCCCGCGCACCTGGTGGGCGTGGGCGGGCACGGCGGCCGCGGCCCTCGTCGTCATCGGGTCGTTCCTCTACCCCCTGGTGATCGAGCCGGCCTTCAACCGCTTCGAGTCCATGCCGGCCGGTCCGCTGCGCACGGAGCTGATCGCGCTGGCCGAACGCAGCGGCACACCGGTCGACGACGTGCTGGTCGCCGACGCCAGCCGGCGCACCACCACACTGAACGCCTACGTCTCCGGCTTCGGCTCCACCCGGCGGATCGTCGTCTACGACACGCTGCTGGACCAACGGCCCGACGAGGAGATCGTCTCGATCACCGCCCACGAGCTGGGGCACGTGGCGAACGACGACGTCCTGACCGGCACGCTGATCGGGGCGCTCGGCGCCGGGGCGGGCGTCGCGCTGCTGGGCTGGCTCCTCGGGTCGACCCCACTGCTGCGCCGGGCCGGCGCAGCGGGGCCGGGGGACGGGGCCGTGGTCGGCTTGCTCCTGCTGCTGCTCTCGCTGGGCACGTTGCTGTCCACGCCGGTGCAGAACCTGGTCTCCCGGCACATCGAGGCGCGGGCGGACCTGCACGCGCTCGACCTGACCGAGGACCCGGACTCCTTCGTGGCGGTGCAGCAGGCACTGGGGGGCGCCAACCTCAGCGACCCCGATCCGCCCGCGATCTGGCAGTGGGCCTTCGGGTCGCACCCCACGGTGCCGCAGCGGATCGCCTTCGCCGCCGACTGGGTGGCGGTGCGCGACCGGTGAGCGAGGACCGCACCCTGGTCGTCACCAACGACTTCCCGCCCCGGCAGGGGGGCATCCAGACCTTCGTCGCCGCCCTGCTGGCCACCCGGCCGCCGGAGTCGCTGGTCGTGCTGGCCTCGGACCACCCCGGCTCCGCCGCACACGACGCCGCACTGCCCTATCCGGTGGTGCGTGCTCCCACCGGCATGCTGCTGCCGACGCCGCGCGTCGCCCGGACCGCTGCGCGGCTGGCCCGCGAGCACGGCTGCCGGACGGCGTTCTTCGGCGCGGCGGCACCGCTGGGACTGCTCGCGCCGGCGCTGCGGCGGGCCGGGGTCGAGCGCCTGGTGGGGGCCACGCACGGCCACGAGACCGGCTGGGTGGCGCTGCCGGCGGCCCGGCAGCTCCTGCAGCGCATCGCCGGCGGGCTGGACGTGCTCACGTACATCAGTGAGTACACGCACGGGCGGCTGGCCCCGGCCCTCGGCGACCGCACGGAACTGGCACAGCTCTCGCCCGGGGTCGACGTCGACCGGTTCACCCCGGACGCCGAGGGGGCCCTGGTCCGGGAGCGGTACGGGCTCGGGGACGACCCGGTCGTGGTCTGCGTGTCCCGGCTCGTACCGCGCAAGGGGCAGGACCTGCTGGTCGAGGGCTGGGCGCAGGTGCTGGCCCGGCACCCGCGCGCGAAGCTGCTGCTGGTGGGCGGCGGCCCGCTGGAGCCGGCGCTGCGGCGCGCCGTCTCCGACCGGGGGCTGACCGGCTCCGTCGTCCTGACCGGGGGAGTGGCACCGGCGGACCTGCCGGCGCACTACGCGGCCGGGGACGTGTTCGCCATGCCCTGTCGCACCCGCCGCGGTGGGCTGGACGTCGAGGGGCTGGGCATGGTGTTCCTGGAGGCGGCCGCCTGTGGCCGACCGGTCGTCGCCGGCACCTCGGGCGGGGCGCCGGAGACCGTCCGGGACGGGGTGACGGGGCACGTGGTGGACCCGCGGTCGCCCGCCGCGGTCGCGGGCGTGCTCGCCGACCTGCTGGACGACCCGGCGCGCGCCCGGGCGATGGGCGCGGCCGGCCGGGCGTGGGTCGAGCAGCGGTGGTCCTGGACGACGATCGCGTCGACCTTCGCCGACCTGCTCGACCCCGCGCGCTGAGCGCGGGGCCGAGCAGCTCAGCCGTCTGGCGCTACCGGCTCGACCCCTCAGGCGCTACCGCGCGTAGAGCGCCTCGACCTCGGTGCCGAACTGCTTCATCACCACGGCCCGCTTGAGCTTCAGGCTCGGGGTGAGGGTGCCGTTGTCCTCGGTGAAGTCGTCGCCCAGCACCCGGAACTTCTTGATCGCCTCGGCCTGTGAGACGGCCTTGTTCGCCTCGGCGACGGCGGTGTCCAGCTCGGCCAGCAGCTCCGGGTCGTCGCGCAACTGCTCGGGGGTGAGCGAGGTGTCCTTGCCCTGGGCCTTCAGCCACGTCGGGAGCGCCTCGACGTCCAGGGTGACCAGCGCGGCGATGAAGGGCCGCTGGTCGCCCACGACGAGGCACTGGCTGACCAGCTTGTGCGCCCGCAGCCGGTCCTCGAGCACGGCGGGGGCCACGTTCTTGCCGCCCGCGGTCACCAGGATCTCCTTCTTCCGCCCGGTGATGCGCAGGAAGCCCTGGGCGTCGAGCTCACCGATGTCGCCGCTGTGGAACCAGCCGTCGGCGTCGATGGCCTCGGTGGTCGCCTGCTCGTTCTTCCAGTACCCGCGCATGACGATCCCGCCGCGCAGCAGCACCTCGCCGTCGTCGGCGATCGCCGCGTCCACGCCGGGCAGCGGGCGCCCGACGGTGCCGATGCGCAGCGCCGCGTCGTGGTTGACGGCGGCGGCAGCAGTGGTCTCGGTCAGGCCGTAGCCCTCGAAGATCGTCACGCCGATGCCCCGGAAGAAGTGGCCGAGCCGCTCGCCCAGGGGGGCGCCGCCGGAGATGGCGCCGGCACAGCGCCCGCCGAGGGCGGCGCGCAGCTTGCCGTAGACCAGCTTGTCGAACAGGGCGTGCTGCACCCGCAGCGCCAGCCCGGGACCGCCGGTGTCCTGTGCGCGCGACCAGTCGACGGCCACCTCGGCGGCCCGGCCGAAGATCTTGCCCTTGCCGTCGGCCTCCGCCTTGGCCTTGGCGCCGTTGAACACCTTCTCGAAGACCCGGGGCACGGCCAGCACGAAGGTGGGCTGGAACCGGCCCAGGTCTCCCACCAGGTCCTTGATGTCGGGGGTGTGGCCGATGACCGTGCGGGTGTTGAGCGCCCCCACCTGCAGGACCCGGGCCAGCACGTGGGCCAGCGGGATGAACAGCAGCAGCGAGCCGTCGGGGTTCATGAACCGGCTCAGCAACGTCATGCCGTTGCGGATCTCGAACAGGAAGTTGGCGTGGGTGAGCTCGCAGCCCTTGGGTCGGCCGGTGGTGCCGCTGGTGTAGATCAGCGTGGCCAGGCTGTCGGCGGAGAGGCTGGCCCGCCGGGCGGTCAGCTCGCTGTCGGGCACGTCGGCGCCGGCGGTGGTCAGGGTGTCCAGCCCGCCGTCGTCGATCACCCAGACCGGGCCCAGCTCGGGGGCCTCGGCGCGTACGGACTCCACGGACGCGGCGTGGTCGGCGTTCTCCACCACGACCGCCCGCGCGCCGGAGTCGGAGAGGATCCAGGCCACCTGGTCCACGCTGGAGGTCTCGTACATCGGGACGACGACGGCGCCGGCGGTCCAGATGGCGTAGTCGAGCACCGTCCACTCGTAGCGGGTCCGGGCCATCAGCCCCACCCGGTCGCCGGCCTGCACACCACCGGCGATCAGCCCCTTGGCGACACCGGCGACCTCGGCGGCGAACTCCGCGTAGGTGACGTCGACCCACTGACCGGCCTGTTGGCGCCGCAGCCCGACCTCGTCGGGGTGCTCGGCCGCGTTCCTGGCGACCATGTCCGGCAGGGCGTCTTCTGGCCCCACGCTGGCGGTGGGGGGAACGCTCAGTTCGCGCACGCCGTCCTCTCTGTCCTGCCCGGCCGGGGGCTCCGTCGCCCCGCCGCTCCGGACCAGGGTCCAGGGGCCAATCTAGTCCGCGCGGCCACCGGGCAGTAGCCGAGCGGCCCCCTGCGGGGGAGGAGGCCCGGGAGGAGGCCAGGTCGGGGGTGGGCAGCGACTACCCTCCGCCCCATGGCTGACCAGTCCACCCAGTCGATCGTCATCGACGCGCCTGCGGCCGAGGTCATGGCCGTGATCGCCGACTTCCCGGCCTACCCGTCGTGGGTGTCGGCGGCCAAGCAGGTGGAGGTCCAGGAGACCGGGGCGGACGGGCGGGCCCGCCGGGTGCACTTCGTGCTCGACGCCGGCGCGGTCCAGGACGACTACGTCCTGGCCTACACCTGGGACGACGACCGTCGGGTCGACTGGACGCTGGTGCAGGGCCAGATGCAGAAGCAGCAGGACGGCTCCTACTCCCTGACCGAGTCCGGTGGCCGCACCACCGTCACGTACTCGATCACGATCGACCTGTCGATCCCGATGCTCGGGATGATCAAGCGCAAGGCCGAGAAGGTCATCCTCGACACCGCGCTCAAGGAGCTCAAGAAGCGCGTCGAGGGCTGATGCGCGCCGTGCAGGTCCTCCTCGTGACCGGCCCCGGTGGCGCCGGCAGCTCCACCGTCGCCGCAGCCACCGCCGCGCGGCTGGCCGAAGCCGGTTCCCGGTGCGTGCTGCTCACCGGCCAGCCGGCCGGGATCACCGACCTGACCGACCGGGTGACCGTCGACGTCGTCGCTCCGCAGCCCGCGCTGGAGGAGCTGTGGGACCGGCACGTCGGTCAGCTGGCCGACGCGCTGCCGTTGCTCACCGTGCCGCCGGCCTCCTCGGTCGTCCCGCTGCCCGGCGTCGCCGAGTTCGCGCTGCTCACCGCCCTGGCCGGACACCTCCGCGATCGGGACACCGACGTCGTCGTACTGGACCCCGGTCCGACGGCGACGGCGACGGCGCTGCTCGGCCTCCCCGGGGCGCTGCGGTGGTGGCTGGCGCAGGCCGCGCCGACCCGGCTCCGGGTGCTCGCCACGCTGCGTGCGGCCGCCCCCCCGGGCCGCGGCGGGGTCACCGCCGGGCTGCTCGCCGGCGCCGCGGCGACGGAGGAACTGCTGGACGCGGTGGCGCTGGCCGACCCCGCCCGCACCGCCGTCCACCTGGTGCTGCGCCCCGACGCAGCGGCGGAGCACCTGCGGCACGCGGCCACCGCACTGGGCGTCCACGGTCAGCGGATCGCCTCGGTCACCGTCTCCCGGCTGCTCCCGGGCGGCTCGGGGGAGTGGTGGCAGCAGCGGGCCGCGGTGCAGGAGCAGGCGGTGCGCTCGGTGCGCGCGCTCCTGGACCCGGTACGGGAGGTGGCCGAGGCCGCGGTCCCGCCCGCCAGCGTGGCCGACCTCCTCGCGCTGGGCGCCGCCGTGCCGGAGACGGCGGTGCAGCCGCTCACCCGGGCCATGCCCCGCCGGGTGGGCGGCGAGTGGCTGCTCGACGTGCCGCTGCCCTTCACCCGCCGCGGAGAGGTCGAGCTGACCCGCTGGGCCGACGACCTCGTGGTCACCGCGGGCGGGGTGCGCCGGTCCCTCGCGCTGGACGCACTGCTCCGCCGGTGCACGGTCTCCGGCGGGGCGCTGACCGATCCGGGCACCGCCCGGGCGGTGCTGGAGGTGCGCTTCGTCCCCGACCCGGACCAGTGGCCGGCCGGGCTGCTGGCCGCCGGCGCCACGGCGGGTGCGCCGGCCGCGGGAGGCGGGGCATGACCGGACCCGGCCCCGACTGGGTCGAGCAGGCCCGTCGGCTGGCGGCGGGACTGGCCGCCGAGCACGCGGCGGGAACGCGGCTGACCGACGTCCTGGGCGACCTGCTGGGCGCGCCCGCCGCACGGCCCGACGCCGCCTCCCCGCCCGAGGACGACGGTGCGGCGACGGGGCCGCAGCCGGCGGACGACTGCCGCTGGTGCCCGGTGTGCGTGGGCCTGGCGGCGCTGCGCGGACGCCGTCCGGACCTGGTCGAGGCGCTGGCCGACGTGCTGGCCAGCGCCGCCACCGCACTCCGCGCCCCGGCCGGCGCCCCGGACGGCAACCCGGACGGCGGCACGCAGCCGGCCGACTCGCCCCGCACCGACCCGGACGGCAGCGTCGCCGCGCCCGAGACCCCTGCCCCCGACGTCCGCACCGCGGACGCGCCAGCCCCTCCCGAGGAGACCGTGACCCACCCGGCCCCCGCCCCCGTCCAGCGGATCGACGTGGCATGACCGCCCCCGACCTGCAGGGCCTCGACTCCCAGGGCCACAGCCCGACCGCTACCGGCCGGGCCGCCCAGTTGCCTGCGCTGGGCATCGACATCGGCGGCACCAAGGTCGCCGGCGGCGTCGTCGCCCCCGACGGCACCATCCTGGACACCGCCCGTCGGGCCACCCCGGGCAAGTCGGTCTCCGCCACCGAGGACGCCATCTCGGCCGTGGTCGACGAGCTCGCCCAGCGGCACGGCGGCCCGCTGGTCGGCGTCGGCGTCGGCGCGGCCGGCTGGTTCGACCGCACCGGGGACACCGTGCTCTTCAGCCCGCACCTGGCCTGGCGCCACCAGGCGCTGCGCAAGGACCTCGCCGGCCGGCTGCAGCGTCCGCTCTGGGTGGGCAACGACGCCGACGCGGCCGCCTGGGCGGAGTACCGCTACGGCGCGGCCCGCGGCAGCAGCCTGATGCTGATGATCACCCTGGGCACCGGGATCGGCGGCGGCATCGTCATCGACGGCCGGCTGCAACGGGGCTCGCACGGCGTAGCCGGCGAGTGGGGGCACATGCGCGTGGTGCCCGACGGCCGGCTGTGTGCCTGTGGCAACCGCGGGTGCTGGGAGCAGTACGCCAGCGGGAACGCGCTGGGCCACACCGCCCGCGAGGTCGCCGACCACTCCCCGGCGGCCGCGGCCGACCTGCTCGACCGGGTGGACGGCAACGCCGCGCGGCTCACCGGCGAGGTCGTGGCCCGGGCCGCGGCCGACGGCGACCCGCTGGCCATCGAGCTGCTGTGCGAGGTCGGCACCTGGCTGGGGCAGGGGATCGCCGACCTCTCGGCGATCCTCGACCCGGACGTGGTGGTGATCGGCGGCGGGGTGAGCGTGCTCGGCGAGACGGTGCTGGCGCCGGCCCGGGAACGCCTGGAGCGGGCGCTGCCCGGTCGTGGGTTCCGGCCCGGACCGCGCGTGGTCGCCGCCGAGCTGGGTGCGCAGGCCGGGCTGGTCGGCGCCGCCGACCTGGTGCGCCGTGCGGTGGCCGACGGCGACGGCTGACGAAGGACCTCCCTGCCCCCCACCGCTCGCAGGCTCGCGTCGGGCCCCTGCAGGGAGGCCAGGTGCCTCACTCCGGGGCGAGCTCGCGGGCCAGCTGCTCGAGGAACAGGCCGATGTCGGTGACGATGCCCATCGCCTGGGCGCTGCCCCGGTCGGCCAGCTTGGTCACCGTCGCCGGGTTGATGTCCACGCAGACGAGCGGCACCGAGGCCGGGAGGATGTTCCCGGTGGCGATCGAGTGCAGCATCGTGGCCACCATGATCGCGAAGCCGACGTCGGGCAGCTCGGCGCGCATCGCCCGCTGACCGTCGATCACGTCGGTGATCACGTCGGGCAGCGGACCGTCGTCGCGCACCGAGCCGACCAGCACGAACGGCTTGCCGGCCTGCACCATCGCGTGCATGACCCCGCCGGTGAGGACGCCGGTCTCCACTGCCGCGGCGATCGACCCGGCTGCCCGGATGGTGTTGATCGCCCGGATGTGGTGCTCGTGGCCGTGCGGCACACCCGAGCCCTTGGCCAGGTCGACCCCGAGGGAGGTGCCGAAGAGCGAGGACTCGATGTCGTGGGTCGCGAGGGCGTTCCCGGCGAAGAGCACGTCGACGTAGCCGGCCTGGACCAGCCGGACCATCGCCGGCGCGGCACCGGTGTGGACCACGGCCGGGCCGCCGACCCACAGCACCCGCTTCCCGGTGGCCTTGACCTCCCGCATCCGCTCGGCGATCTGGCGCACCAGGAGCGCCTGGGGCTTCTCGCTGGAGACCGAGGAGGACATGAAGCCGAAGTCGTCCTCGTCGCCGCGAGGTGCCTGCGGGGGGAGCTCCACCCGCACGCCGTGGGCGCCGCAGACCACGGCGTCCCCGGCCCGCACGTCGCTGACCGGGACGGTGCGCACGACCGGACCATCGGTCACCACCAGGCCGCAGTCCATCTCCGGGCGCTGGACCCGCAGCCACTCCCGGTCCAGCCGGACCAGGGTCTCCAGGTTGGTGGTCGAGTAGAAGTCCTCCGGGAAGACGCCGTCGGAGGGCGCGGGCCGGGTCGTCGCCGTCCCGGGGTCGACGGCGTTGGCCCCGTGCACCTGCACCCGCATCAGGATCCGGTCCAGCAGTTCGGGCTCGGTCGCGCTGACCTCGACCAGCGCCCGGGACTCGTCCTGGTGCTGACGGCCCAGGTCCAGGCTGTCGATCCGGTAGTCACCGCCGTACTCGAGGACGTCGTCGAGCACTCGGGCGAGGATGCCGGTGTCCATCAGGTGACCGGTCAGGGTGACGACGGCGGAGTGCGGCGAGGAGCTCATCCTGCGGAGGCTAGCCGCCCCCGTGCGCCACTCGGCCCCGTGCAGGGTCCCGCCCCGAGCCTGCGAGGGGTGGGGGGCACGGGGTGTTTCTTCAGACGACGGCGCCGTTGTCACCGTCGTCCGAGTCGCGGTCCCGCATCCGGGACACCAGCACGCTGACGCCGCCCACCACCGCGGCCACCCCGAGCACCAGGCCGAGGTCGATGGACAGGCCGACCCGGGTCGGGGCGATGAGCAGCACGGCGCCGAGGCCGATGAGCAGCAGCGCGTAGAGGGAGGCCGGGGCCAGCACCGGCAGCGGCGGGGGAGGGGGCGGCTCGTAGTGGTCGTCGAAGGCGTCCAGCACCGTTCGCTCGGCCGGCGGCGGGGGCGGGTCGTCCCGCGGTTCGGCGGCCACCACGTTGCGGCCGTGCTCGGCCTCGAAGGCTGCGACGATCCGGGCGAACTCGGCGTCCTCGTCGGTGACCCGGTCCGACCGCGGCGGCACGGGCCGGGAAGTGGTCGGCTCGTCGGTGTGCCGTTCCACGACGGCGGCGGCCTCGGCGCGCTGGGCGCGGTCGACGAACAACCGGTCCGACGGCGGACTGGGGAAGGAGACGCTGCGGGTGTAGGGCTGCACGTCGGTGGCCGGCTCGAGGTAGGCGGCGATCCCGGCGGTGGCCAGCAGGTCGAGCAGGTGCTCGCCCACCCGCGGGTCGACGTCGCGCAACGGGTGCCACAGCGTGGCGTCCAGCCCGTTGTCGCGGCGGCCGCGGCCGCGGCCCGGACCGCGGGGGAGCGTCACGAGCTGCTCGCCCGGGCCGCGGGGACGCGCTCCTGGATCCACTCCACCGACCGGGCGAAGACCATCGGTGCGTCGTTGTCCAGGGTGGCCACGTGGTAGCTCTCGTGCAGCAGCACCTCGGTGGTGTCGGTGCTGCCGACGCCGGCCAGCAGCACCCGGGTCGAGGCGGGCTCCACGACGTGGTCGGTGACGCTGCGGAAGACCAGCAGCGGGGCCCGTACGGAGCCGAGGTCGGCGCGGACGGCGGCCCACAGCCGGCGGAGGGCCAGCGCGGCCCGGGTGGGCAGCCGCGGGTAGGCCAGCTCCACCGGCCCCGGCTTCTTGATGTCGTTGGCGACCGGCGCCCAGGCCGGGGTGAGCCGCGCCAGCACCGGCAGCAGCCGGGCATCGCGCCGTTCGGTGAGCAGCGAGGGGTTGACCAGCACCAGGGCGGCCACGTCGTCCGGACGTCGCTGGGCCAGCCGCAGTGCCAGGGTGCCGCCCATCGACAGCCCGGCCACCACCACCGAGCTGCACCGGCCACGCAGGTCGTCCAGCGCCGCGGACAGCTCGCGGTACCAGTCCTCCTCGGTGCTGACGTTCGCGTCCTGCCAGCGGGTGCCGTGGCCGGGCAGCAGCGGGCAGCGCACGGTGAGGCCGGCGGCGGCCAGGTGCTCGCCCCAGTCCCGCAGGCTCTGCGGGGTGCTGGTGAACCCGTGGCACAGCAGCACCCCGACCGGCCCGCCCGGCAGGTCGAACGGGGCGGCGCCGGGCATCAGCGACCCGGCCTGCGGTGCGGCCTGCGGCATCGGTCCTCCGGAGCTGTCTGGCCGTGCGGCGTCGGCTGCGATTGTCGGGTTGTTGTGCGCCTCCTTAGTCTGACAGTCGCTGAGGGAGGCGCGTTGTTCTACTGGTTCCTCAAGTTCGTGGCCCTGGGGCCGATCGTCAGGCTCGTGTTCCGGCCCCGAGCCGAGGGCATGGAGCACGTCCCGTCGACCGGTGCGGCGATCATCGCCAGCAACCACCTGTCGGCGGCGGACTGGATCTTCATGCCACTGTCGCTGCGTCGGCGGGTCACCTTCCTGGCCAAGGCGGAGTACTTCACCGGCAGCGGGCCCAAGGGGGCCGCCCAGCGTCTCTTCTTCGGCGGCAGCGGGCAGGTGCCGATCGACCGCACCAACGCCTCCGCGGCCGAGGACGCGATCCGCACCGGCATCCGCATCCTCACCCAGGGCAGGCTGCTGGGCATCTACCCCGAGGGCACCCGGTCGCCCGACGGTCGGCTGTTCCGCGGGAAGACCGGCATCGCCCGGATGACCCTGGAGACCGGCGCGCCCGTCGTCCCGGTCGCGATGGTGTACGAGCCGCGCAAGGTGCCGTTGCCCGGCAAGCTCGGCCGCCGGCTCAGCAAGCACCTGCTGCGGGTGGTCGTCCGGTTCGGGGAGCCGCTGGACTTCGCCCGCTACGACGGGCTCTCCGGCGACCGCTTCGTCGAACGGTCGATCACCGACGAGATCATGTACGAGATCATGGAGCTCTCCGGCCAGGAGTACGTCGACCTCTACGGCGCGAAGGTGAAGAAGTCGATGGACACCACCGGCGTCACCGCGACCGAGGCCGTGTCCCGGCTGCAGCCACCGCCGCACGAGGCCGCCGACCGGTTGCCGAGCTCACTGGCCGGCTGAGCACCTCCGCCCGACGCTCGGGCGAGAGGCGCGCCTGTGGAGCAGTGCTCCGCAGCGCCGGTGGTGTCGCCGCACGTCGACCTGGGCACCCCCGAGAGATGCACTCCCGGAACGGCGCCCCGGCGCGACGGCGCCCGGCCGCCCGCTGATCGGGGATGGACCCCACCGGTCTGGCCTACCTCGTCGCCGGCGCCGCGGCCCTGCTGACCGCTCTGCTGCCCCGGCTGCTCCGTCGGCTGCCCATCTCGATGCCGATGGTGGTGGTGACCATCGGCATCGCCGCCTTCGCCACCGTCGACGGACTGCCCACCCCTGACCCGCTGGCGCACGAGACCATCGCCGTCCACCTGACCGAGGCCTGCGTCATCGTCTCGCTGCTGGGCGCCGGGCTGGCACTGGACCGACCCCTGGGCTGGAAGCGCTGGTCGACCACCTGGCGGCTGCTCGGCATCACCATGCCGCTGACCGTCGTGGCCACGGCACTGCTCGGCGGCTGGCTGCTCGGGTTGGGGGCGGCCGCTGCGGTGCTGTTGGCCGCTGCCCTGGCCCCCACCGACCCGGTGCTGGCCACGGAGGTCCAGGTGGACGAGCCGACCGGTGAGGCGGAGAGCGAGGACGAGGCGCGCTTCGCGCTGACGTCGGAAGCCGGCCTCAACGACGGGCTGGCCTTCCCGTTCACCTACGCCGCGGTCGCCATGGCCACCCTGGGGGCGGCGCCGTCGAACTGGCTGGGGGAGTGGCTCCTGCTCGACGTCGGCTGGCGGATCGCCGCAGGTGTCGCCGTGGGCATCGGAGTGGGCCGGGCACTGTGCGCGCTGTTCTTCTCGGAGCGGCCGCAGCGGGCCGGCCTCGCCGAGCGGGCCGAGGGCTTCGTCGCGCTCGCCACCGTCTTCCTCGCCTACGGGGTCGCCGAGCTCATCGAGGGCTACGGCTTCGTCGCCGTGTTCGTCTGCGCCTGCACGATCCGGTCCGCGGAGCGGGCACACGGGCGGCACCAGGTGCTGCACACCTACGTCGAGCAGCTCGAACGGCTGCTGACCGTCGTCGTCCTCGTGCTCCTGGGCGGCGCGGTCGCCCGGGGTGCGCTGGCCGACCTGAGCGGAGCCGAGGTGGGGCTGGCCGTCGTCCTGGTGCTGCTGGTGCGGCCGCTGGCGGGCTGGGTGGGGCTGCTCCGCGGGCACACCGGCCGGTGGGAGCGCAGCGCCATCTCCTTCTTCGGGGTCCGTGGCATCGGGTCGCTCTACTACCTCGCCTACGGCCTGAGCCAGGCCGAGTTCGCCGGTGCCGAGCAGCTGTGGCGGGTGACCGTCCTCGTCGTCCTGGTGTCGGTGGTCGTGCACGGGGTGGCCGCGACGCCGGTCATGACCTGGCTGGACCGCCGCCGGCAGCGCGCTGCCGTGGCGGTGCGCGGGGACGAGGCCGCGGCCCCGGTCACCCCGGTCTGAGCCGACGCCGTCGCGGCGGCGGGCGGTGAGAATGGCCGGGTGTCCGATGCCATCGAGTTCATCCGACCGGCCGGCCTGACGGCCTCGGCGCCCTACGCCTACGCGGCGGTGGTCGGGCCCGGCCGAACGGTCTTCACCGCCGGCGCCTGCCCGCTCGACGGCGACGGGCGCATCGTCGCAGTCGGCGATGTGGCAGGTCAGGCCGCTCAGGTGGTGCACAACCTGGTCGTCGCGCTCGAAGCCGCCGGTGCCGGCCTCTCCGACGTGGTCAAGACGACGGTCTACGTGGCTGCTGCCGACCAGCGTGACCTGGTCACCGCCTGGGATGTCGTCCGGGCGGGCTTCGGCGCGCACGACGCGCCGAGCACCCTGCTCGGGGTGGCCGTCCTGGGGTACCCCGACCAACTGGTCGAGGTGGAGGCGATCGCGGTGGTGGCCGGCTGATCAGCGGGGGCCGAGCGGGCACACCGGCCCCTCCGCCACGAGGGCGAGGTGTCCGTGATCGGCACCGCCTACGGTGTGCCGGTGAGCGTGCGGCGGTACTTCTACGACACCGAGTTCATCGAGGACGGCACCACCATCGACCTGGTGTCGATCGGCGTGGTCGACGAGACCGGCCGGGAGTTCTACGCCGTCAGCACCGAGTTCGACCCGGACAGGGCGATCCCGTGGGTGCGCCGCAACGTCCTGGACCAGCTGCCCTCGCCGGCGGACAGGGCCTGGCGCAGCCGGGAACGGATCCGGGCGGACCTGCTGTCCTTCCTCACCGCACCCGGGGAGGAGATCGAGCTGTGGGCCTGGTTCGCCGCCTACGACCACGTGGCCCTGGCCCAGCTGTGGGGTGCCATGCCGGCGCTGCCGAGGCCGATCCCGCGCTTCACCCGTGAGCTGCGCCAGCGCTGGGACGACGCCGGGCGGCCCGACCTGCCGCCCAAGCCCGCGGGGACGCACGACGCGCTGGTCGACGCGCGCTACAACCTGACCCGCTGGCAGGTGATCGAGGCGGCCGGAGGTCGTCCGACGCCCCGCTGACCTGCGCGGGGCACGACACTGACCGGGTGGACGCAGCTGCGACGCCGGAGGAGGCGCTGACCCGGATCGCGCGGGCGGCGGCCGGTGAGCACGGTGCACCGGTGGGGCTGCTGGACGGCTATCTGCCGGCGGTGCTGGCCGTGGCGCGCACCGGGCGCCGCCTCGGCCTCGCCGAGGAGGAGTCCTGCCGTCGGCTGGGTGGGGAGGCCGCGCGGGCCGGGGTGTCGTTGCCGGCGCTGGTCGACCTCTACATGACGGCGTCCCGGCGACTGTGGCCCGAACTGCCCGATCTGCTGGGCCGGGTGCGGTCCCGGCCGGTCCGGCCCGCGGAGCTGGTGGGCATCGGCGAGGTCGTCTGGCGGGCTGCGGACACCGCGCTGGCCGCCCTGGCCACCGGCCACCTGGACGCCCAGCACGAGGTGGTGCGCCGAGAGGAGGCCTACCGGCGGGAGTTCGTCGACGACCTGTTCAGCGGCCGGTCCGACGTCGGGTCACTGGTCGAGCGGGCCGAGCCGTTCGGCCTGTCGCTCACCGCGACGCACGTGGTCACCGTGGCCGGGATCGACCGGCCGATCGACTCGGGCATGCACGTGGCCGGTGCGGTCGAGGCGGCGGTCCGCGCCCGCACGGACGGCCGGGGCCTGCTGGTCGCCGCCAAGGACGGGCGGCTGCTGTGCATGCTCTCCTCGCCCGCCGCCGACGGCGGCGGCGGTGGCGGGATCGGCCCGCAGGAGCTGGCCGAGGTGGTGGGGCGGGCCGTCGCCCGGCTGACCCACCGCTCGTCGTGGCGGGTGGGGGTCGGGCGCCCGCACGCCGGGCCGCGCGGGGTGCTCCACTCCTACCGGGAGGCCCTCGACGCCCTGGACCTGGCGGCTCGGCTGGAGCTGCCGCAGCCCGTCGTCCACGCCCGTGACCTGCTGGTCTACCGGGTGCTGCTGCGCGACGAGACGGCGATGGCCGACCTGGTGCAGACCGTGCTCGGCCCGCTGGTGGACGCCCGGGGCGGGGCCGAGCCGCTGGTGCGCACGCTGGCCGCCTACTTCGCCACCGGCGGGAACACCGCGGCGACCGCCCGCGCCCTCCATCTGAGCGTGCGGGCGGTCAGCTACCGGATCGAACGCGTGCACGCCCTCACCGGACACGACGCCACCGACCCGGCCGACCACCTGCCGCTGCTGGTCGCCGTGACCGGGGCCCGGATGCTCGGCTGGCCCCGGTGCCGGCTGGTCGTCGACTGAGGCCCCGCCGGTTGCCGGGACCCGGCAACCGGCGGCGGCGTGACGGTGCCCGGTCATGGCGGTGCGGCCCCCCGCGGGACGGGCCACCGTCAGCGGACGGCGAGTGTCCATGGTCGGCCCCGCCCGTGGCCCCGAGGAGGCGGCCGTGTCCACGTCCACCGGAGGCAACGGCGCCAGCTCGACCGGGGGAATCCGGGCCTTGCGACTGGTGCTCGTCGTCCTGTACGTGGGGATCGCGCTGCCCGGGGCACTGGTGACCCCGGTGCCGCGGATGCTGCTGCTGGCGCCGCTGGTCGGCGCCTTCGCCGCCGTCGTCGCCGGCCTGGCCAATCCCGGCTTCCCGGCGCAGCCGCGCGCGCGGCGGGTCGTGCTGGCGGCCTTCGCCGGCGCGGTGCTGACCGTGCCGTTCGCCAGCGGTGTCGGCCTCCTGGGGCCGTCGGGCGCCTGGCTGGTGATCGGCATGGTCCTGATGGCGGCGACCGTGGTCGCGTCCTGGATCGCCGAGTGCGACTCGGCGCCGCTTCCGCTGTCGGACCCGCGGCGGGTGGCGGCGTTGCGCGACTTCGTCAGCGTGCTGCCCACCGAGGCGCTGATCCGCGAGTGGCGGGCCACCGTGACACCGCTGCAGGTGGCGACCGACCCGCAGGAGCGGGCAGCCCTGGTGCGGGTCCGCGGGCTCATCCTGGACGAGCTGGTCCGCCGGGACCCCGAGGCCGTGGCCCGGTGGCTGGAGGACGGCGGACCGGCCGACCCCGGGACGGACGTGCGCCGGCAGCGGGGCCCGGCCAGCTGAGGTCCGCCGGCAGCAGGTCGCTGCCGGCGGCCCTCCGACTCAGACCGTGAAGACGTTGATCAACCGGGTCAGCTCCCCGGAGAGCTGGTCCAGCTCCCGGGCGGCGCTCCGGGCGGAGTCGACGTCGGCCGCGGTGCGGTCGGCGTCGGTGGTCACGTCGTTCATCGTGTCGGTCACCGACGTGGCTCCGTCGGCCACCGAGCTGACGCTGCGGGAAAGCTCGTTGGTGACCGCCGTCTGCTCCTCCACCGCGCTGGCGATGGTGGTCTGGTGGTCGTTCATCTCCCGGATGACCGCGACGATCTGACTGATCGAACCGACCGCGGCGCTGGTGTCGGCCTGGATCGACTGCACCCGCTTGTGGATCTCCTCGCTGGCCCGCGAGGACTCCTGGGCCAGCTCCTTGACCTCGGTGGCGACGACGGCGAAGCCCTTGCCGGCCTCGCCCGCGCGGGCCGCCTCGATCGTGGCGTTGAGCGCCAGCAGGTTGGTCTGCTCGGCGACCGCCGAGATGACCTTGACCACGTCGCTGATCTCCCGCGAGCTGGTGCCCAGCGCCGCGATCGCCGTCTCGGTACGGGCGGCCAGCTCGACCGCACCCTGCCCGACGTTGCTGGCGTCGCTGGCGCTGCGGGCGATCTCCCGGATCGCCGACCCCATCTGCTCGGCGCCGGCCGCTGCGGAGGTGACCCCGGAGCTGATGTCGGACGCCGCCTGGTGGGCGTGCCGTGCCTGGTCCCGGCTGCGGGCGGCCCGCTCGCTCAGCCCGTCGGCCACCCGGGCCACGCCGGAGGCCGAGGCCGCCAGCGAACCGGCGGCGGAGCCGATGTCGCGGATCGTGCCGGCCACCTTGTCGACGAACCGGTTGAAGGCGCCGGCGAGCTCGCCCACCTCGTCCTGTGCGGAGTCGTCGACCCGCTGGGTCAGGTCGCCCTCGCCGTCGGCGATCTCGGCCATCCGCTGCCGCAGTGCCTCCAACGGTGCGGTCAGCCGCCGGCCCAGCCACCAGGCGAGCGCCAGACCGGCGAGCCCGACCAGCACGGCGGAGACGACCAGCGCACTGAGCATGGACGAGCGGCCGTCCTCCAGGCCCTGGACGGCGGCTGCGAAGTCGCTGTCCTGCGCGTCGACCACCAGCACCCAGTCCCAGGGCGCGTAGTAGCCGACCTGCACCGTGTGCGTCCCGGTCGCGGCGTCGCGGTACCGGACGGTCGCCTGCTCACCCGGCTCCAGGCCGACGGCGGCCGCCACCACCTCCTGGATCCAGGGCTTGCCGTCGGCGTCCTGCGCCTCCAGCAGGGAGGTGCCCTCGGCCTGCCCGTCCTTGCTGATCAGCACCGTGCCGGCCCGGTCGCCGGTGCCACCGAGGGCCCAGACCGTGCCGTTCTCGCCGGCAGCGGTGGTCTGCAGGCTCTCCCGCAGCGCGGGCAGGTTCTCCTGCTTCACACCCACGTAGAGCATGCCGATGACCTGGCCGCCTGCGTCGAACAGCGGCTCGTAGGCGGTGACGTACCAGGAGTCGACGACGAACGCCGTCCCGCGGTAGGTCTGGCCGTTCAGCACGGTAGAGACGACGGGGCTGGGCGCGCCGCCCGCGCCGGTCGCGGGGATGTAGGTGCCGATCGCCCGGGAGCCGGTGGCGCTGACCACGTTCGTCGCGACGCGGAGCATGTCCCCGGCGGGGTTCATCCGCTGGAAGACCGTCGCGGTGCCGCCGACCAGTTCCTGCACCTGGTCCACGACGGGGGTGGGCGCCGCGACGTCGGCGTTCTTGCCCAGCCACGTGCCGCCGACCTCGACGCGGGGAAGCGCGACGGGGACGACCTCGCCGGTCACCTGGTTCTTGGCGTCCCAGGCGACGGTGTTGCGGGTGGCCGAACCGAGCCCGAAGCCGCCGGCCTGCTCCAGCACGTAGCCGGCCACCTCCAGGTCGTTGTCGACGGCCGCGGCGATCGAGTCGCCCTGGCTGGAGACGACGTCGTACACGCCGTCGGCGGTCTGCTCGATGCTGTGCTGGACCATCTGTTGGACGTCGGCCGTGGCGTCGTCGGCGAACTCGCCGCTCTGCCAGGCGCTCACCCCCAGCATGGCCGCTGCGGTCACGGTGACGCTGGCCACAGCCAGTGCCACCACCTTCGTCCTGATTCCCCTGCGCACGTGTGCTCCCTGGCCCGCTTCCCCGGACGGGAGAGATCCCCGCCTCGAACAAGGTCATCGGCAGCCGAGTGGATCTTCGGTACCGGCGGCGTCCGCGGGCGTCCCACCAGCCGGACAGGAGTTCTCGGCAGGGCCGCGGTGCGCCGTACGCTCAAGGGGTGAGCCTCCCTGAACCCGCCGAGCTCCTGCCGGACCTGGACCGGTGGCGGGGGCTGCCCGCCGCCCAGCAGCCGGAGTGGCCCGACCGGGCCGCCGTCGACGCCGTGCTGTCGACCCTGTCCAGCGTGCCGCCCATCGTGGCGCCGGCCGAGGTCGACACCCTGCGCGAGCAGCTTGCCGACGTCGCCCAGGGCAAGGCGTTCCTGCTGCAGGGCGGCGACTGTGCCGAGACCTTCGACCTGAACACCGAGCCGCACCTGCAGGCGACCACCCGCACGCTGCTGCAGATGGCCGTCGTCCTCACCTACGGGGCGAGCGTGCCGGTGGTCAAGGTCGGCCGGGTGGCCGGCCAGTACGCCAAGCCGCGCTCGTCCAACACCGACGCCCTCGGGCTGCCGTCCTACCGCGGCGACATGGTCAACTCGCTGAACCCGGTGCTGGAGGAGCGGATTCCCGACCCCGGCCGGCTGGTGCGCGCCTACGCGAACTCGGCGGCGGCGATGAACATGATCCGCGCCTACGCCCGGGGCGGGCTGGCCGACCTGCACGCCGTGCACGACTGGAACAAGGACTTCGTCGCCAGCTCGCCGGCCGGGGTGCGCTACGAGGTCGTCGCCCAGGAGATCGACCGGGCGCTGGCGTTCATGAAGGCCTGTGGCATCGACGACGCGGCGCTGCGCGGGGTGGAGCTGTACAGCAGCCACGAGGCGCTGATCCTGGACTACGAGCGCGCGCTGACCCGGATGTACGAGGGCCGCCCGTACGCGCTGAGCGCGCACTTCGTCTGGGTGGGGGAGCGCACCCGGCAGATGGACGGCGCGCACATCGAGTTCGTCTCCAAGCTGGCCAACCCGATCGGCGTGAAGATCGGTCCGGGCACCACCCCGGAGCAGGCGACCGAACTGGTCGAGCGGCTGGACCCCGACGGCGTCCCCGGCCGGCTCACGCTGATCAGCCGGATGGGCAACGGCAAGATCCGCGACGTCCTGCCCGGCATCGTGGAGAAGGTCACTGCCAGCGGCCACCAGGTGGTGTGGCAGTGCGACCCGATGCACGGCAACACCCACGAGTCGCCCAGCGGCTACAAGACCCGGCACTTCGACCGGGTGGTCGACGAGGTGCTCGGCTTCTTCGACGTGCACCGCGGGCTGGGCACCTGGCCCGGCGGCATCCACGTCGAGCTCACCGGTGAGGACGTCACCGAGTGCCTGGGCGGGGCCATGGAGATCAGCGACGCCGACCTGAACAGCCGGTACGAGACGGCGTGCGACCCCCGGCTGAACACCGGCCAGTCGCTGGAACTCGCCTTCCTCGTCACCGAGATGCTGCGCGGCTGATGTACGGCATCGACACCGACGGCCCGGCCACCCGCGGCGACGCCGTCGACCTGCGTTCGGACACGCTCACCCGGCCCACCCCGGCGATGCGCCGGGCCATGGCCGAGGCCGAGGTCGGCGACGACGTCTACCGCGAGGACCCCACGGTCAACGCGCTGGAGGAGCGGGTCGCCGCGCTGTTCGGCCACGAGGCCGCGCTCTTCGTGCCGTCCGGGACGATGGGCAACCAGATCGGGCTGCGGCTGGTCTGCGAGCCCGGCCAGGAGGTGCTCGGGGACGCCGACGCGCACGTGCTCACCTATGAGATGGGTGCGGCCGCGGCCCTCTTCGGGCTCTCCTCCCGCACGGTGGTCTCCGCGGGGGGCCGACTGTCGGCCGACCAGCTGATCGCCCAGGTACGGCCGCACGGCGACTGGCACCTCACCGCGACCGCGGCGATCGCCGTGGAGAACACGCACAACCGCGGTGGCGGGCTGGTGCAGCCCCTCGCCGAGCTGGAGCGGCTGTTCGAGTGGTCACGCACCGCCGGGGTGAACGTGCACCTGGACGGCGCCCGCGTGTTCAACGCGTCCGTGGCCTCCGGCGTCCCGCTGGCCACCTACGGGCGGCTGGCCGACACCGCGTCGGTGTGCCTGTCCAAGGGGCTCGGTGCGCCGATCGGTTCGGTGCTCGTCGCGAACGCGGAGCGGATCGCGGCAGCCCGGCTGTGGCGCAAGCGGCTCGGTGGCGGCATGCGCCAGGTCGGGGTGCTCGCCGCCGCCGCCCAGTACGCGCTGGACCACCACCTCGACCGGCTGGCCACCGACCACGAGCACGCGCGGCTGCTCGCCGAGCGCCTCGGCGTCGACCCCGCGACGGTGGAGACGAACATGGTGGTCGTCGACGACGTGCCGGCCCCGGCCGTCGCCGAGGCGGCCAAGGCCCAGGGGGTGCTGGTCGGCCAGGTCAGCGCCCGGCGGGTCCGGCTGGTCACCCACCTGGACGTCGACCGGGACGGCGTGGAGCGGGCGGCCAAGGTGCTCACCCAGGTGATCGGCGACCTCACGGGCCACTGAGGCGGCCACCTCCGGGCGAGACCTGATCGTCACCTGGGGACCTCTCGCGCGCGGGTGATCACCACTGCGAGAGTGGTGCCCTCGTCCGCGCCCGCGGTCGAGACCGCGTCGCCGTCGACTCGAAGAGGTCTCCCGTGCCAGAAGTCGAACCAGCCCTGGGCACCACACCGCTGTTGCTGATCGCAGTGGGCGCCGTCGCCGTGCTGCTCGTCCTGATCATGAAGTTCAAGGTCCACGCCTTCGTGGCGCTGGTGCTGGTCAGCCTGCTGACCGCGCTGGCGACCGGGATCGCCATCGGGGACGTCATCGACACCATGCTGGCCGGGTTCGGCTCGACCCTGGCCGCCGTCGCGCTGCTGGTCGGGCTGGGCGCGATGATCGGCAAGCTGCTGGAGGTCACCGGCGGCGCCACCGTGCTGGCGGACTCGCTGATCAACCGGTTCGGGGAGAAGCGGGCGCCGCTGGCCCTGGGCGTGGCGTCGTTGCTGTTCGGCTTCCCGATCTTCTTCGACGCCGGCTTCGTGGTCTTCCTGCCGATCATCTTCAGCGTCGCCCGCCGATTCGGTGGCTCCGTGCTGCTCTACGCGCTGCCCTCGGCGGGTGCCTTCGCGGTCATGCACGCCTTCGTGCCGCCGCACCCGGGGCCGGTCGGCGCCGGCGACATCCTGGGCGCCGACATCGGGCTCCTCGTCGTCGTCGGCCTGGTCATCGGCCTGCCCACCTGGTTCATCGCCTGCTACCTGTTCAGCCAGTTCACCGGCCGGCGGATCGAGGTCGCGATCCCGGCCACCCTGGCCGGTCGCAAGTCCGAGGCCGACGACCCCCGGGTCGACACCGACGTCGACGACCCGGACGGCCCGGGCGGCGGCGGCACGGGGGCCGGCGCCACCGCGGCGACCGGGACGGCGACCGAGACGGCGACGGGGACGGCCACCCGGACCGGCCCGCCCAAGTTCAGCACCGTGCTGGCCCTGCTGCTCCTGCCGCTGGTGCTCATCCTGCTCAACACCGGCTTCAACACGCTGGTCACGGCCGGAGCGGTCGACGGGGACGCCGGCTGGCTGGACTGGGTGACCCTGCTCGGCCAGACGCCGGTGGCGCTGCTGATCACCTTGCTGGTGGCGGCCGTGGTGCTCAGCCGCGAGCGGTTCTCCCGCTCGGAGACCGAGGACCTGCTGAACTCCTCGATCGGTCCGGTCGCGGCGATCATCCTGATCACGGGCGCCGGCGGCATGTTCGGTGGGGTGCTGCGGTCCAGCGGCATCGGCACCGCGCTGGCCGACAGCCTGGAGTCGATCGGCCTGCCGGTGATCGTCGCGGCCTTCGTGATCGCGACCTGCCTGCGGGTGGCCCAGGGCTCGGCGACGGTCGCGCTGTTGACCACCGCCGCGCTGATCGCCCCGGCGGCGGCAGAGAACGACCTGTCCCGGATGGACACCGCGCTGGTGGTCATCGCGATCGCCTGTGGTGCCACCGTGCTCTCGCACGTCAACGACTCCGGGTTCTGGCTGGTCGGCCGGTTCCTGGAGATGGACGTGAAGACGACCCTGCGCACCTGGACGGTGATGGAGACCCTGATCGGGGTGGTCGGTTTCGCCATCGCCTGGGCGCTGAGCCTGGTCTTCTAGCGGCCGGTCGCGACCGGGGCCGGGCCGTCCGCGCGAGCGGACGACCCGGCCCCGGGTGCGGCGTGCGGACTCACCAGGTGCTGAACAGCAGGTCGTTGTCCGCGGTGCTGGTCGTGGGGACCGCGTCCTTGGTGGTCGCGGCGGTGATCGCGCCGGCCACCGTGGCGGGTGAGGCGGCCGGGTCGCCCTGCAGGTAGAGCGCTGCGACGCCGGCCACGTGCGGGGTGGCCATCGACGTCCCGCTGATCGTCCTGGTGGCCGTGTTCGACGTGTGCCAGGCGCTGGTGATGCCCACGCCGGGTGCGAACAGGTCGACACAGGCGCCGTAGTTGCTGAACGACGCCGGTGCGTCGGCCCGGTCGGTGGCGCCGACGGTGAGGGCGGCGTCCACCCGGGACGGCGAGCCGGCGCACGCGTCCTGCGGGACGCCGGCGGCGTCACCGTTCCCGGCCGCGACGGCGTAGCTGACCCCGTCGGCGATCGAGCGCTGCACGGCCCGGTCCAGCGCGCTGCTGGCGCCGCCGCCTAGGCTCATGTTGGCCACCGCGGGGGCGCCGGCCGGGTGGTGGGCGGTGACCCAGTCGATGCCGGCGATGACCCCGGCGTTGGTGCCACTCCCGGCGCAGTCCAGCACGCGGACGGCGACCAGCCGCACCCCCTTGGCGACCCCGTACCGCGAGCCGCCGACGGTGCCCGCCACGTGCGTGCCGTGCCCGTTGCAGTCGTCGGCCCGTCCGCCGTCCACCGCGTCGTACCCGGAGACCGCGCGGCCGCCGAGGTCACCGTGTCCGAGCCGGATGCCGGTGTCGATGACGTAGGCGGTGACGCCCGCGCCGGTGGCGGTCCAGCTGTAGGAGCCGCTGAGCGGCAGCGCCCGCTGGTCGGTGCGGTCCAGGCCCCAGGGGGCACTGGACTGGGTGGCCTGCAGCTGGACCGGGGCGTCCCGCTCGACGGCCGCGACACCGGGCAACGTGGCGAGCCGGTCGGCCACCTCGGGGCGCAGCGTGACGGCGAACCCGTTCAGCGCCGCGGTGTAGACGTGGTCGACGTGGCCACCCAGCCGGGCGCTGGCCAGGGCGGCGACGGAGGACGGCACCGAGCCGGGGGTGAGGCTCACGATGTAGGTGGCCGGAGCGCTCGGCGCAGCGGCGGCGGTCCCGGTGGTGAGGCCGAGGCCGCTGACGGTGAGGGCGGCCACGGCGGCGGTGGCCAGGGTCCTGCGGATCTGCACGGTGGTTCTCCTCGGTCCAGGGACATCGCAGTCAGCTGCGAGTCCGACACGGAGAGTGAAACCACTGGGTGTCGATTCGGGAAGCTCCCGGGCCGTGGGATCGATTGCGGTCGGCGTTTCCCGCCGCCCGGGCGCGTCGCGGTCAGCTGGAGACGAGGCCGCCGTCGCGCAGTGCGCACAGCAGTGCGATGTCCTTGGCGTGGCCGTCGTCCTCGCTCGGGGTCTCCACGACCACCGGCACCCCGGCCATCGCCGGGTGGGTGAGCAGCTCGGCGAAGGGTGCTGCGCCGATCGAGCCGGCCCCGATGGTGGTGTGCCGGTCGCGGGTGGAGCCGCAGCCGTCCAGCGAGTCGTTGGCGTGGACGAGCCCCAGCCGGCCCGGGCCCACGGTGGCCTCCAGCGCGTCCAGGGTGGCCGCCATGCCGCCCGGGGTGGCCAGGTCGTGCCCGGCGGCCCAGGCGTGGCAGGTGTCGAAGCAGACGCCGACGGCGGGGTGGTGGTCCAGGGCGGCCAGGTAGGGACCCAGGTCCTCGACGGTGGCCGCCAGCGACCTGCCGCCGCCGGCGGTGGGCTCGATCAGCAGCCGGGGTGCGCCCGCGGGCAGCTCGTCGAGCACCGGCAGCAGCCGCTCGTGCAGCTGGGCCAGCGCAGCGTCGTACCGGTCGGCGCTCACCGCCGAACCGGCGTGCACCACCACACCGGCGCACCCGAGCTGGGCACCCCGGGCGAGGTTGTGCCGGATGGTGGCGACCGACTGCTCGACGGTGGCCTCGTTCGGCGACCCGACGTTCACCAGGAACGGCGTGTGGATGAACGACGGGACCCCACGCTCGCTGCACCCGGCGGTGAACGCGGCGTCCTGCGCCGGGTCACCGGCACTGGGTCGCCACCCGCGTGGGTTGCCGACGAACACCTGGACGGCGCGGGCGCCCACGGCGTCGGTGTAGGCCAGCCCGCCCTTGGCGAGGCCGCCCTTGATCTGGATGTGCGCCCCGATCGCGGGCAGCACGGCGGACGAGGAGGTCACGGAGCGCAGGTCACCCCGACGTCGCTCACCCGAACGTGACCAGGATGGTGACCGACGAGCCCAGGTCGACGACCTCGCCGGCCCCGGGGGTCTGCCGCAGCACCTGGTTGCCGAAGAACTGGGTGACCTCGGCCTCCAGGCCGGCCTCCTCGAGGGTGGCGATGGCCTCCTCGCGGTTCTTGCCGGTCACGTCGGGGACCGCCACCTGCGGCAGCCCCTCGGACACGGTGATCGTCACCCGGCTGCCGTAGGGCTGCTCGCCCGCACCGGGGCCGGGGCTGACCGCCATGACCGCGCCGGTGGCGACGTCGGCGCTGCGGCCGGTGGCCCGCTCGACGGTGAAGCCCAGCTGCTCCAGGTTGCTCTCGGCGGCATCCGGGCTCTGGCCGACGACGTTGGGCACCGCGACCGGCGCCCGGCCGGAGGAGACCACGAGGGTGACGGTGTCACCGCGCTTGAGCTCCGTCCCCGGCACGGGGTCGAAGCGGATCACGTCGCCCTCGCCCACCTCGTCGCTGTAGTCCTCCACGGTGCTGAAGGCCAGGTCGGGGAACTGGGTCTGCAGCTGGGTCAGGACGGCGTCGGCGGGCTGGCCGGCCAGCGCCGGGTCGACCGCGAACCGCTCCGGGCCCTTGGAGACGACCAGCTCCACGTCCGAGCCACGGATCGCCTCACCCGCGGCCGGCTCGGCGGTGATCACCGCGCCGAGCGGCACCGTCTCGCTGAACTGCTCCTCGGTGAGGACCGGGTCCAGGCCGGCCTCCTGGAGCAGCCCGACCGCGGTGTCCTGGTCCTTGCTGAGCAGGTCGGGGACCTCGGTCCAGCGCCCGACGCCCAGCCACCAGCCGATCGCACCGATGGTCACCGCGAGCAGCAGCACCACCGCGATGCCCAGCTGGGCGCGGCGACGGCGGATGTGCGGCGGGACCCCGGGGCGGACGACGGGCGGGCGCGGGCCGATGCCCGGGCGGGCGCCGCCCACACCGGTGGTCGGCCCGGCCCCCATGCCCGGCAGCACCGTGGTGCCCCGGCCGCGGTCCACCGGGCCGCCGAGGACCTCGGTGTGCGGCTCACCGCTGCGCCTGCCCGGCGCGCTGGGCTGCCGGGGGCGTGGTGCGGTCGGGCGGTTGGTCGGGCGCAGCGTGGCGGGGTTGTCGGCCGGCAGGCCGGTGGGCACCGGGACGCGGGCCAGGCCCAGGTCGGCGCGCAGGTCGGCCAGCTCGGCCAGGAAGGCGCCGGCGTCCAGCGGCCGGGCGGCCGGGTCGCGCCGGGTGGTGCGGGTGACCAGCTCGTCGACCTGCCAGGGCACCGTCGGCACCTCGACCGACGGAACGGGCACGTCGTGGTGCACGTGCTGGTAGGCGACCGCCAGCGGGGTGTCACCGGCGTACGGCGGGTGACCGGTGAGCAGCTCGTAGAGCATCACGCCGGCGGCGTAGACGTCGCTGCGGGCATCGCTGCGGCCGCGCTCGAGCTGCTCGGGGGAGAGGTAGGCGACCGTGCCGATGAGCACGCCGCCGGTGTGGCTGGTCTGCCCGGTGCCGGCCACCGCGCGGGCCAGCCCGAAGTCGGCGACCTTCACCTGGCCGTCGGTGGAGATGAGCACGTTCTCCGGCTTGATGTCGCGGTGGACGATCCCGGCCCGGTGCGCGGCGGTCAGCCCGGCCAGCACCGGCTCCAGGACGGCGAACGCCTCGGCGACGGTGAGCCGGCCGCGGGCCTGCAGCAGGTCGCGCAGCGTGCGGCCGCGCACCAGTTCCATGACCAGGTAGACCAGGCCCTGGTCGCTGCCCTGGTCGCTGACCGACACCACGTTGACGTGGCTGAGCATCGCGGTGGCCCGGGCCTCCCGGGTGAACCGGTCGACGAAGGCGGGGTCGTGCGCCAGGTGCTCGGCCATCACCTTGACCGCCACGGTGCGGTGCAGGCGGAGGTCGGTGGCGGCGTAGACGGTGGACATGCCGCCACGCGCCAGACGCTCCTCGAGGCGGTAACGCCCCTCGAGGAGGAGGCCGACCACGGGGTCGGTCACGACGGTCTCCACGCCGGCGAGTCTAGGAGCGGATCCGGGCGCACGGCCCGAACGACGCGTGCTGCCAGGTCACGGTCTGGACTACAGGGACCTGGAGTGACCAGGTGGACGCGTGGGGTCGCCGGACCTGGTCGGTCGGGGGCGTCAGTGGCCAGCGGGGTGGGTGGGGCCGGACGGCGCGCCGGCCCGCTGTTCAGCGGCCGGGCCACGGCCGGACGACGGTGTCGCGCGGCACCGCCCGGACGTCGTCGACTCCACACAGGGCCATGGTGTGCGCCAGCTCCTCGCTCAGCCCGTCGATCACCCGGGCCACGCCGTCGGCACCGCCGGTGGCCAGCCCCCACACCGTGGGCCGGCCCAGGAAGACCGCCCGCGCGCCCAGTGCGAGGGCGGTGAGCACGTCGGAGCCGTTGCGGATGCCCCCGTCGACGTAGACCTCGACCTCGTCCCCGACCGCATCGACCACCTCCGGCAGCGCCTCGGCGCTGGCGATCGCCGGGTCGGCCTGCCGCCCGCCGTGGGTGGAGACCCACACCGCGGCCGCACCGGCGGCCACGCAGCGGGCCGCGTCGTCCCCGCGCAGCACGCCCTTGACCACCACCGGCAGCCCGGAGACGTCGGCGAACCGGCCGATGTCGGCGAAGGTCCAGGTGGGCGTCTCGGCGGCGGCCAGCGGCGGCTGCGGCCCGGTCACCGGCGGGTGGTTGGCGAGCCGGAGCCCCGCGGGCAGCGCGAAGTCGTGCCGCAGGTCGCGGTGCCGGCGACCGAGCACCGGCAGGTCGACGGTGAGCACGAGCGCGCCGTACCCGGCCCGACCGGCGCGGCGGGCCAGCTCGTCGGTGTGACCGGGGGAGTGCAGCCGGTAGAGCTGGAACCAGCGGGGCCCGGCCGGCCGGGCTGCGGCGACCTCCTCCAGCGAGGTGGTCGCGCTGGTCGACACGGTCATCAGTGCGCCGGTCGCGGCCGCGCCGCGGGCCGTGGCCAGCTCGCCGTCCGGGTGCGCCATCGCCTGGTACGCCCACGGCGCGACCCCGATCGGGGTGGCCACCTCCGCGCCCAGCAGCGTGGTGCCCAGCTGTGCGGTCGCGATCCCGCGCAGCACCCGGGGGCGCAGTCGCCACGACCGCCAGGCGGCCGGCGCCTCGGCCAGGGTGGTCTCGGTGCCGGCGCCACCGGCGTAGTAGTCGGCGACGTCGGCCGGCAGCAGCTCCCGGGCCTGCGCGGCGAGCGCGTCGAGGTCCAGGTACGGCGGCTCGCGGCCGGGGTCGTCCGGGGTGGCCGCTGCCTCCGTGCCCCGCTGGGGCTGACTCAGCCGGGGACCGTTCGCCGGGGCTCCACTGTGCGCCATAGGCTCGCAGCCTATGGACACGTTCACCCCCGCGGAGGTCGCCGAGCAGCTCGGCGTCTCGACCAACAAGGTCCGTCAGCTGATCGCCGAGCGGAAGCTCATGGCCGTGCCCGGCAGCGGCAACAGCAAGATCCCGGTGGACTTCGTCCAGGACGGGGTGATCCTCAAGCACCTGCCCGGTCTGCTCACCGTGCTCTACGACGGTCGGTTCACCGACGAGGAGGCCTTCGAGTGGCTGTTCCGCGAGGACGACTCGCTGCCGGGCACGCCGGTGCAGGCACTGCGCGACGACCGGCACACCGAGGTCACCCGCCGGGCGCAGGCGCTGGCGCTGTAGCCGGCTGATCGGGCGCCTGCCCTACGGCGTGCTGGTGGTCGCCGTCCGGGGGCTGCCGACCCTGGCCAGCTGGGCGGCGGTCAACCGGCGGGCGAACACGGCCAGCCGCCGCGGCCGGGACACCCGGACCCGGCGGTCCAGCACCCGGTGGTCGGCGCGCTCGATCTCGGTGAGGATGCCGCCGTAGAGGGCGGTGGCCGCGCGCACGCAGTCCCGGGACTCCCGCGCCAGCATCGGGGTGCCGGGTGCCGCGTCGTCGTAGCGGCGGCGGGTGACCGCGACCATCTCCCGCATCAGCGCGGTGAAGCCGGGGGAGTGCCGCTTGGCGGCCAGTTGCTCGCGGGTCACCCCGTGGGCGGCCATCAGGTCCGCCGGCAGGTAGACCCGGCCGCGGTCGACGTCCTCGGCGACGTCCCGCAGGAAGTTGGTCAGCTGGAAGGCCTCGCCCAGGGCGATGGCGTGCGGCGCGGCCTCCTCCCGGGTGACGCCCGGCGCGGTGCCGAGCACCGGGAGCACCTGCAACCCGATGACCGAGGCCGAGCCCCACATGTAGCGGTCCAGGGCCGCGAGGTCGGCGTAGCCGGTGACGTCCAGGTCGCTGGTCATGGCGGCGAGGAAGTCGACCAGGTGCTCCATCGGGATGCCGTACCGGCGGTAGGTGTGCACCAGGGCGAGCCGGACCGGGTCGTCGGACCAGCCGGTCCGGACCTCCTCCAGCGCTGCCGTCGACCAGGCCAGCAGCTCGCCCTCCGGGTCCCGACCGGGCTGGTCGGCGCCGACGTCGACGATGTCGTCGGCGACCCGGGCGGCGGCGTAGAGCGCGTGGATCGCGGCCCGGCGGTCCGGGGTGAGCAGCCGGGTCGCCAGGAAGTAGGACTTGCCGTGCTCGGCGGCGATCCCGCGGCACACCGCGTAGGCCGCGTCCAGCGTCGCCTGCTGCTCCGCGCGGCCGGGCGGTGGGACGGCGGTCACGCCGGCACCGGACCGGTGATCCGCTCGGCGGCGAGCCGGCCGCTGATCACCACCATGGGGACGCCGACGCCCGGCTGGACCGACGAACCGGCCAGGACGACGTTCTCCGGACCACCGCGGGGCAGGGTCGAGGGGCGGAAGGGCCCGGTCTGCCCGAAGGTGTGCGCCAGCGCGAACGGGGTGCCCGCGGCCATGCCCTGGGCAGCCCAGTCGACCGGGGTGAGCAGCTCCTCGACCTCGATCGCGTCGCCGACCCCGGTCCAGCCCCGCGCCTCCAGGGTGGCCAGCAGTTCCTCGCGGTAACGGGGGGCCAGCGCCGGCCAGTCCAGGTCGGGGTTGCCGCCGCTGCGCGGGTCGAGGTTCGGGGTGGGCGCGACCACGCTGATCACCTGGCCCCCCTCGGGGGCGAGCGAGCGGTCGGTCACCGACGGCATGCTGATCAGGAGGCTGGGGTCGCTCATCGGCCGGCCGTCGCGGGTGAGCTCGGCGAACACCTGCTCCCAGGCCGCGCCGAAGCTGATCGTGTGGTGCGCCTGGCCGGGCAGCTCGGCCCGCACGCCCAGGTGCAGCGCGACGCAGGACGGCGAGTAGACCGGGCGCCGCGGCCCACGCAGGCCGGGCACCAGCCGGTGCGGGGCGTCGGCGGTGACCACGACGGCGTCGGCGGGCAGCAGGTCGCCGTCCTCGAGCGCCACCCCGGTGACCCGGCCGCCGGCCAGCTCCAGCTCGGCCACCTCCGTGCCGTAGCGGAACTGCACCCCGGCGTCGGCGGCGGCGGCGGCCATCGCCCGGGGGACGGCGCCGATCCCGCCCTGCGGGTGCCAGACGCCGGCCCCGATGTCGAGCTGGGCGATGACCGCGTAGGCGGCGATCGCCCGGAACGGGGAGACCCCGGCGTAGAGCGCCTGGAAGCTGAACAGCCGGCGCAGCCGGTCGTCGGTGAAGGCGGCCCCGACGTGCTTCGACAGCCGGCGGAACCCGCCGCGGCGGGCCAGGGCGAGCAGCTCGGGGCCCACCAGGTCCAGCGGGGAGTCCAGGTTGCGGTCGATGAAGGTGCGCAGCTGCAGCTCGTAGAGCTCGGCGAGGTCGTCGAGGTAGCGGAGCAGCGCGGCGGCCTCGCCGGCACCGCACAGCCGCTCCACCTCGGCGGCGAAGGCGGTGCGGTCGGCGTGCACGTCCAGGTGCGACCCGTCGGCGAACTGGGCGCGGTAGGTGGTGTCCAGGGGGGTGAGGGTCAGCCGGTCGGCCATCGTCTCGCCGACCGCGGCGAAGGCGTCGGCGATCAGGTCGGGGGCGGTGAACACCGAGGGCCCGGTGTCCAGCGCGTACCCGGCCCGCTCGACCCGGCCGGCCCGCCCGCCCGGGCCGGGGCAGCGGTCGACGACGGTGACCTCCCGCCCGGCACCGCGCAGCCGCAGCGCCGCGGACAACCCGGCCAGGCCCGCCCCGATCACCACGACCCGGTCGGTCCGCCCCGGCACGGTGCGCAACGGACGGTTCAGCAGGGCCCTCGTCATCGCTTCTTCCCCACCGGAATGGCCATCGTGGTGGCTCGTGCGGCGGTCACGCGGTGCGGGTGGTGGCGGCGACGGCGAGCGCGTCGAGCGCGGCGCGGGCCTCGTCGCTGATCGGCGCCGCGGCGATGGCCGCCCGGGCCACCGCGGTGCGGTCGGCGATCCGGTCCTCCACCCGGGCGCGGGCGCCGGTGTCCTCGAGCAGGGTGCGCAGCGCGGCGAACTGCTCCGGGCCGGCGTCCGGGTGGCCGAGGGCATCGGTCAGCAGCCGGCGGCCGGCCTCGTCGGCCCGCTCCTCGGCCAGCGCGATGAGCAGCGTCTGCTTGCCCTCGCGGAGGTCGTCGTCCACGGACTTGCCGGTGACGGCCGGATCACCGAAGACGCCCAGCACGTCGTCGCGGAGCTGGAACGCCTCGCCGAGCGGCAGGCCGATCGCGGTGTAGGCGTCGCCGACGTCGGGGCCAGCGCCGGCGATCGCGGCACCGAGCTGCAGTGGCCGCTGCACGGTGTAGCCGGCGCTCTTGTACCGGGCCACGGTCAGTGCGCCACCGGGACCGGGCAGCCCACCGTCGGCGCGCAGCAGGTCCAGGTACTGCCCGGCGGTCACCTCGGTGCGCATGGTGTCCCAGACCCCGCGGGCGCGGGCCAGGGAGGGCGCGGAGATGCCCGACCGGCGGAGCAGCTCGTCGGACCAGACCAGCGCCAGGTCGCCGACGAGGATCGCGGCGCCGACGCCGAAACCGGCGGCGTCGCCGTGCAGGCCCGCGTCGCCGTGCCGGGTCGCGAAGCCGATGTGGGTCGCCGGGCGGTTGCGGCGGGTCAGCGCGCCGTCCATCACGTCGTCGTGGACGAGCGCGCTGGCGTGCACGAACTCCAGGGCGGCGACGGCGCGCAGCACGTCGGCGTCGGCCTCGGCGACACCGGCCGCGCCGGCCGCGGCCCCGCGCCAGCCCCAGTAGGCGAACAGCGGCCGCAGCCGCTTCCCGCCCTCGGCGAGGGCACAGACCTCGTCGACGACCGGGACCAGGGAGTCGTCCATCGCGGCCAGCGTCTGCCGCTGCTCGGCCAGGAACCCGGCCAGCGCGGCGGCGACGGCCGCCCGGACCCGCTCGACGTCCGCGGCTCCCGGCGGAGCCGGGACCCGGGCGGGTGGCTGGCGGTGCTGCGTCCCGGCGGTCACCGGGCAAGTATCGCCCGCGGTGATCGGACGCTGCCCGTTCACCCTGGCTGGTGCGGCCGTGGTCTCCATGGGGCCTCCTTCTCCACCGGCCGCGCCGGTCCGCCGTCTCGCGGGCCGTCCGCCGGCCGTCCGTTTTCCTTCGTCCGCGACCCCGCGGGTGGATGCACCGCGGCCGGAGGGCTTGTGGCGGTCGCTGCACGGCCCGGGAGCCGCCCGCCCGTAGGCTCGCCAGTCATGACCGGCACCGTGCGCGAGCTGCTCCAGACCGAGCGGCCCACCTGGTCCTTCGAGTTCTTCCCCCCGCGCGACGCCGCGGCCGAGACGCAGCTGTGGACGGCGCTGCGCCAGCTGGAGCAGCTGCGGCCCTCGTTCGTCTCGGTCACCTATGGCGCCGGCGGGTCGACCCGCGAGGGCACCGTGTCGGTGACCGAGCGCATCGCCACCGACACCACGATGCTGCCGATGGCCCACCTGACCGCGGTCGACCACAGCGTCACCGAGCTCCGGCACATGGTGAGCCGGCTCGCGGCAGCGGGGGTGCGGAACCTCCTTGCGCTGCGCGGGGACCCGCCGGGCGCCGACCCGCAGGCGGAGTGGGTGTCCCACCCGCAGGGCCTGCGCTACGCCGCGGAGCTGGTCGAGCTGATCAAGGGCATCGGTGACTTCTCCGTCGGCGTGGCCGCCTTCCCCGAGCGGCACCCGCGCTCGGCGGACTTCGACTCCGACACCGACATGTTCGTCGCCAAGTGCCGGGTCGGTGCCGACTTCGCGATCACCCAGATGTTCTTCCGGGTCGAGGACTACCTGCGGCTGCGGGACCGGGTCACGGCCCGCGGCTGCGACGTGCCGGTCATCGCCGGGGTGATGCCGGTGACCAACGCCCGGCAGATCAGCCGGATCGTGCAGCTGTCCGGGCAGGCGTTCCCGGTCGAGCTGGCCGAGCGGTTCGCCGCCCTGGACGGCGACCGCCCCGAGGACAAGCGCGCGGTGCGGGCGCTCGGCGTCGAGGTGGCCACCCAGATGTGCCGGCAGCTGCTGGACGAGGGCGTCCCCGGCATCCACTTCATCACCATGAACCGGTCCACGGCGACGCGTGAGGTCTACACCAACCTGGCCGGCGCGGACCTGGTCAGCTGAGCAGCTCCTCGGCCTCCAGCGCGGCCCGCCGCAGTCCCTCCCGCTCGGCGGCGTAGCCACCGGCGACCCCGACGACCGGGAACTGGGCCAGCGCCCGGTGCCGCAGCTTCCCCTTCGGTCGGGCGTCCAGGGCGTCGTCGATCCGGCTGAGCAGCCGGGCGGCCCGCCACAGGCTGCGGGCCGCGCCCCGCGCCCCGGACCGGTCCTCGCCCAGCGCCTCGTCGACGTAGAGCCCACGGGTCCGGTCCAGCAGCGGCTGGACCCGGTCGGCGGGCAGGTCCCGGTCCAGCAGCACCCGGGCCAGCAGCGACACCCGGGCGGCCGGCTCTGCTACGCCGTGCTCGCCGGCCACCCCGAGGACGACGAGGGCCTGGACGGCGGAGCCGACGGTGTTCTGCAGCGGCAGCAGGTCGGCCAGCTTGCCGGCGAAGCGCGGCGCGGCCGAGACGCCGGCGGCCACCCGGCTGACCTGTTCAGCCCACCAGGCGGCCCGCTCGGCCGGCGGCAGCTGCGGAGGCCGCCCCAGTCGCCGGGCCAGGGGGCTGAGCCCACGGTCGACGCGGCGGAGCACGTCGACGACGACGGCGTCGCTGATCGGGGCGGCCATGCCAGCGACCCTAGGGGGCCGCCGATCGCCGAGCCGGTCGGGCGGTGTCCAGGCGTGCCCCCGACCCGGGGTGGGGAGGCCGCCGCCCGTACCTCCCCGGATCGTCGCGGGCCCCGATCAGAAGGTGAAGCGGCTGACGCCGGCGCGCAGGCCGGCGGCCATCCGGGCCAGCTCGTCGACCGCGGCCCGGGTCTGGCCGAGTGCCTCGGTCGTCGACTGGGCGGCCGCCGAGACGCCGCTGATGTTGCCGGCGATCTCCGTGGTCCCGCCGGCGGCCTCCTGGACCGACCGGGACATCTCGCTCGTCGTCGCGGTCTGCTCCTCCACCGCACTGGCGATGGTCAGCTGGAAGTCGTTGATCGAGGTGATCACCGCGCTGATCCGGCCGATCGCTGCCACTGCTCCCGCGGTGTCGCCCTGGATCGCCTCCACGCGCCGGGCGATGTCCTCCGTGGCGCGGGCGGTCTCCTGGGCGAGCTCCTTCACCTCGGTGGCCACGACGGCGAAGCCCCGGCCGGCCTCGCCGGCCCGGGCGGCCTCGATCGTGGCGTTGAGGGCCAGCAGGTTGGTCTGCTCGGCGATCGAGGTGATGGTCTTGACCACCGCGCCGATCTCCCGGCTCGAGGTGCCCAGCGCCTCGATCGTCCCGGTGGTCGCCCGGGCCTCGGCCACGGCGCTCGCGGCGACCCGCGCGGCCTCGGCGGCGTTGGAGCTGATCTCCCGGATGGAGGCGCCCATCTGCTCGGCGCCGGCCGCGACGGTCTCGACGTTGCGGGACACCTCGCCGGCCGAGGTGGAGACGACCCCGGACTGGGCGGCCGTCTCCTCGGCGGCGGCGGAGATCTGGGCTGCCGAGGCGCTGAGCTCCTCCGAGGAGGCGGCGACCGCGTCGGCCGACCCCACCACCGACCCCATCACGGTCCGCAGCTCGGCCAGGGCGCCGTCCAGGGCGGCGGCGGTCTGGCCCACCTCGTCGCGGGAGGAGACGTCGGCCGTGCGGGTCAGGTCACCAGCTGCCAGGGCCTGGGCGGTGGCCTGCACCCGGCGCAGGCCGCGGGTGATCGCCCGGGCGACGAGGACACCGGCGGTGAGCGCGGCCAGCGAGCCGAGGACGACGACGACCGCCAGGACCGTCCGGGTGTGCTCGTACTCGTCGGCCGCGGAGGCGGCGGTCGCGGCGGCGTTCGTGGCGCGCTGTTCGGCGAGCTGGCCGAGCTCGCCGATGACCTCCGTGGCGATCGGGGTGACCGTCGACTCGCGAGCCGCGGACCAGCCGGGGAGGTCGCCCCGGTCGGCCAGCGCGTCGAGGCCGACCATCGCCTGCTGGTAGTCACTGATCCCGGCCCGCACGCGCTGGACCAGGGCGCTGCCCTCGGCCGACGGGTGGGTGTCGAGGTACCGGTCGGCTGCGCCGTCGAGCGCGTCGTACGCATCCTGCCGGGCCTGCAGGTACCGGGCGCGGTCGGCCGCGGTGGTGGCCACCGCGTAGTTGGTCCCGGCGAGCCGGACGGCGAAGAACGCCGAGCGCATCTCCTCGACCTGCGCGGTGCCCACCAGCTCCTGCTCGTACATGGACGTGGTCGCGTCCGCGGTGTCGCCGAGGCTGCGCAGGCCCAGGAGGCCGACGAGCACGGCGACGAGCACCGCGGTCCCGACCGCCGCGACGATCTTGGTGGTGATGCCCCAGCGGGGGCGGGACGGGGTGGAGGTGGCGGGCACGTGGAGCCTCCGTGGCTGCGGGTCGAGGGCGGCGCCGTCCTGGCGCCTCGCTCTGGGTAATGACCCCGGCACGAAACGTGATGCCCAATCCGGTTGCGCCTCACCCGATGTGGGTGCGCCGCGCAACCATCATCCGGTGCGGAGCCGGTCGCAGTCGGCCGGGTCCAGCTCCACCGGCGGGCCGGCGGCCAGCTGGGCGAGCACGATCGCCTGCACCAGCGCGTCGGAGGGCAGCTGGCCGTGCGACACCTCGGCGTCGGCGCAGACCGACTGCACGGGCAGGTTCAGCGCCCCGTCCAGCTCGGCCGACTCCGGCGGCGTGACGGTCCCGTCGAGGGTCGTCCACACCGACACCCAGGTCGGCCCGGCAGGCGTCTCGTCCCCGGCGTTCAGCTCGGCGAGCAGCGGGCTGCCGGTGGTCATCTGCTGGCAGGCGTCCGGACACTCCGCCGCCAGGAAGCGCGCGGCCAGGTCGGCGACGGTGGTGCCGTGGTGCGGGGAACCCAGGGTGAGCACCCGCCGGGCCTGGTCGGCGCCGCCGTCCGCCGCCCACAGCCGGGCGACCACCCCGCCGGCGGAGTAGCCGACGACGTCCACGCTCTCGGCGCCGGTGCGCGCGAGCGCCTCGTCGACCGCGGTGCCCAGGACCGCTGCGGAGGCGGCCAGGTCGCCGGTGCCGTCGTCCGGCACCGGGACGACGGTGGCGTCCCGCCCGCTGGCGGCGAGCCGGTCGGCGAGGGGCTGCAGGGAGCTGACCGAGCCGCCGTAGCCGGGCACCAGCAGGACCGGGCCCGGGGTCAGCTCGTCGACGGCGGCCGGCCGGGCTGCGTCGTCCGGGCCGGTCAGCCGGAGGACGGCGACGGCCGCGACGGTCACGACCGCGACCAGGGCCAGCAGCACGAGGGCGAGGCGGCGGCGGGCGGGGGAGAGGCCGGCGAGCACCAGCCCACTGTCCCTGCTCAGGCCGACGGCGCCACCGGCTGCGGCGCATCGTGGTGGACTGCACATCGTGCTGAGCCGCGACGAGTACCTGGAGGCCTGG
This sequence comes from Modestobacter sp. VKM Ac-2978, assembly GCF_026968025.1. Taxonomy (NCBI): domain Bacteria; kingdom Bacillati; phylum Actinomycetota; class Actinomycetes; order Geodermatophilales; family Geodermatophilaceae; genus Modestobacter; species Modestobacter sp. VKM Ac-2978. The sequence continues at coordinate 528,143 of NZ_JAPVBP010000002.1, forward strand.
TCGCGGTGGCACGGGGGCACCGCCCCGGCCGACAGCCGGCTGGTGCGCGGCTGGCTGTCGCTGGCCTACGCCCTGGCAGTGCCGCTGGTCCGGCTCTCCCCGCTGGTGGCCACCGCGCTGGGCCTGCTGGTCGCCGCTGCCGCGATCGCCCCGGCCGCCGCCGGCGGGGCCTGGCTGATCGTGGCCGGGGTGCTCATCGGGCTCTCCGGGCTGCTGGACTCCCTGGACGGCGCCCTGGCCATCGCCGGCGGGCGCGCCTCCCGGCGCGGGTTCGTGCTGGACTCCGCCGTCGACCGGCTGACCGAGGTCGGCTACGCGGTCGCCTTCTGGGTCGCCGGCGCCCCGGGCTGGCTGGCCGCGGCCTTCGGTGCGTTGTGCTGGCTGCCGGACTACCTGCGGGCCCGCGCCGGGCAGGCCGGCGTGCACGAGACCGGGGCCGTGTCGGTGTGGGAGCGGCCCACCCGGGTGGTCATGGCGGCGCTCGGGCTGGTCGGTGCCGGGGTCGTCTCGCTGCTCGACGTGGAGCTGGGCGGTGTCGACGCCGTCGTCCTGGCCGTGACCTGCGCGGCGGCGGTGGGCTGCCTGCTGGGGGCGGTCGGGACGGCGCAGCTCGGCGTCCAGCTGCGCCGGGCGCTCGGCGACTGACGGCGGCTCACCCCCACGGGGGCCACCGCGGGCGGGGACGTGTCGCGGCTCCTACGCTTGTCCCCGCCCCGGTGACCGTTCCCGGTCGGGGTCCGCTGGCCGATGACGGCCGCATCCTCCGGAGAGAGTCGCCCTCATGCCCGTCGTCGTGACCGGTTCGATCGCCACCGACCACCTGATGACCTTCCCCGGCAAGTTCACCGACCAGTTCGTCGAGGGGAAGATGGAGAACGTCTCCCTCTCCTTCCTGGTCGACGACCTGGTGCAGCACCGCGGTGGCGCCGGCGCGAACATGGCCTACGGGCTCGGGCTGCTGGGACAGGGGCCGGTGCTGGTCGGCGCGGTGGGCAACGACTTCGCCGACTACGACGCCTGGCTGAGCCGGCACGGCGTGGACACCGGCAGCGTGCGCTGGTCGGAGCTGAAGCACACGGCCCGCTTCGTCTGCACCACCGACGCGGCGAACAACCAGATCGCGTCCTTCTACTCCGGCGCGATGTCCGAGGCCTCGCTGATCGAGCTGGCCCCGGTGGCGAAGCGCGTCGGTGACCTGGACCTGGTCATCATCGGGCCGAACGACCCGACGGCGATGGTGCAGCACACGCAGGAGTGCCGGCAGCGGGGCTACCCGTTCCTCGCCGACCCCTCGCAGCAGCTGGCCTGGGCCGACGGGGAGATGATCCGCGGGCTCGTCGACGGCGCCGACCTGTTGTTCACCAACGAGTACGAGCACGCCCTGCTGCTGCAGAAGACCGGCTGGGACGACGCCGAGGTGCTCGCCCGGGTGGGCACCTGGGTCACCACCCAGGCCGCCAAGGGGGTGCGGGTCGAGCGGGCCGGCGAGCCGACGATCGAGGTGATCGCCGTCCCGGAGACCAAGCCGGTGGAGCCGACCGGCGGTGGGGACGCGCTGCGCGCCGGCTTCGTGGCGGCCCGCCAGTGGGGGCTCGGCATCGAGCGCGCCACGCAGGTCGGGTCCGCGGTCGCCACCGCCGCGGTCGAGGTGATCGGCACGCAGGAGTACACGCTGCCGCGCGCGCCGTTCCTGGAGCGGTTCGCCGAGGCCTTCGGCGCCGACGCCGCCGACGAGGTCGCCCCGCACCTGCCGCGCTGACGAAGGGCCCCGCTGCCCCCCGCACTCGCGAGCTCGCGCTGGGACCCTGCAGCGGGGCCACCGTCCTGGGCGGACGTCACCCTCCGCGGAGGCGGTCGCCGATGGCCGGGTCCTCGGTCCAGCTGCGGTAGGGGATCCGGCGGATCTCCTTCACCTCGCCGATCGTCGACCACTCGTTGCCGCCGAGCCGGGCCAGCGGCTGGAGCTCCTCGATCCGTGGTCGGCCGTCGCGGACGGCGCTCTCCCACGCCGAGACGTGCACGACCCGGCCGAACACCACCGTGCTGTCGCCCAGCCGCAGCGTCGCGTGCAGCACGCACTCCAGGGTCACCGGCGACTGGGCGACCCGCATCGTCGCGACCCGGTCGCTGGGCTCCAGGGTGACCCCGGTGTGCTCGGCCTCGTTCTGGTCCGGCGGGAAGTCGGTCGCGGTGGCGTTGACCTGCTCGAACAGCGCCTCCGGGGTGAGGCTGATGGTGAACTCGCCGCTGTCCTCCACGTTGCGCAGCGAGTCCTTGCGGCCCACCGAGGTGAACTGGACGACCGGCGGGTCGACGCAGGCCACCGTGTAGAAGGAGTGCGGCGCGAGGTTGTGCACGCCCTCGGCCGAGCGGCTGCACACCCAGGCGATCGGCCGGGGCACCACCACCGAGTTCAGCACCCGGTAGAAGGCGCCCGTCTCCATCTCCGCCGGGTCGAAGGAGACGCGCGGTGGACTGCTCTGCTCGGTCACCGGCCCATCGTCGCCGACCCGGTCGCCGGGCTCAGCCCCGGGCCTGACCGTCCGGCGGGTGCTCGGCGCGCCACGCGTCGAAGGTGCTGAGGAAGGACTCGGCCATCCGCTGCTCGGTGACCAGCAGGTCGCGGTCCCGGTCGTCGACCATCCGCTGGCTCAGCGCCATGGTGTTGAACCGGATGGCGCGGAAGTAGGGGATGAAGGAGCTGGGCTTGAACGCACGCTTCGAGGCCTGGGGGACCACGCCCTCCGGCGCCCAGGGGGTGGGCTCGGGGAGTGCGGGGAGCCCGAGGGCCTCGATCGCGGTGAGCACCGGCTCGTCGTCGGTGCGGTCGGTGAAGTCCCGGGACAGCTCCCGGAACACCTCTCGGCCGTCCGGGGCCACGGCGAGGACGATCGGCCGGAAGATCGACGCCTCGGTGTCCCAGGCGTCCAGCGGCTGGGCGAGCCGGGTGCCGTCGGGGTCGCTGGCCCACCGGAAGGGCAGGTGCCAGGTGTGGTCCATGGCGAGCTGGACCTCGGGCGGGTCGACCGAGGCGAGCACCACCTCGGCGCCGGCTGCGGAGATGCGGGGCAGGGACTGGGCCAGACGGACCGCCTGGGCGCAGCAGTAGGGCTACCAGTCGCCGCGCAAGCCGACGAGGAGGAGCGCGGCGCGCTCGTCGGTGCGCAGGGCGAGGAGGTCGCTGGTGGTCATCACCCCACGCTAGGTGCGCGGGAGGTGGGCCGCCGGTCGACCGCGGCCGAGGGCAGGGTGCGCCCGCGCCACCGGAGCGAGCCCTTCCGGTGACCGGCCACCGAGCGGGCGACCAGCACGTCGAGCAGGACGATCGACACCGGGTGGGCCAGGGCGTCCGGCCAGACCCGGCCACCGGTGCGCGTCGCGACCACGGCCCGGTTCGCCACTCCTGCGGCGTAGCCGACCAGCCCGGCGCGGGAGCCGGTCAGGGCGGCCAGCGGCGGCAGCAGCCAGACGGCGCTGAGCCCGGCCGCCACCCCGGCGGCCGCCGCCGGGTGACCGCCCACCGCCGACCACAGCGACTTCGTGTAGCCGTCCCGGACACCGGTCCAGCCGTCGTACATCCGGCAGGCGGCCAGCGTCGAACCGTCGACGACGACGCCACGGCCCCCGGCGGCCTTGACCGCACGCAGCAGCGCGACGTCCTCGATCACCTCACCGCGCACGGCCGCGTGCCCGCCGGCCCGGTCGTAGGCGGCCCGGCGGACCACCAGGAACTGGCCGTTGGCCGCCGCCAGCGACGGCCGCGGTGACCGCTCGGCCAGCCGCAGCGGCAGCAGGGTGGCCCACAGCCACTGCTGCAGCGGCTGGACCAGGCGCTCGGCCGCGCTGCCGGTGAGCTGCCGCGGCCAAGGGGAGACCAGGTCGAGTGCGGACTCGTCGAGCACGGCGACCGCCGAGGCGATCGCGTCGGGCATCAGCCGGACGTCGGCGTCCAGGAACACCAGCACGTCGTCGGGGGCGGCCCGGTCGAGGGCGTCAGCGCCCTGGGCGCAGGCGTTCGGCTTGCCGAGCCAGCCGGGCCCGGGCGGCGTCGCGGGCAGCACCGTGACCCGGGCGTCGGGCACCCCCGCCACCCGCTCGGCGGTGCCGTCGGTGGAGCCGTCGTCGACGACCACGACCCGCAGGTCGGGCACCCCACGCTGGTCGAGCACGGCGGCCAGGCAGCCCTCGATCTGGTCGGCCTCGTCCCGGGCCGGGACCACCACGGTCACCCGGCGGGGGACCGGTCCAGGCACGGCCGGCGGCCGGCGGAGGAGCCGGCTGTTCAGCGCCGCGTGGAGCGCGGCGACCACCGAGACCCCGGCGCACACCTGCAGGAGCCGGCGCCAGGCCGCAGTCACCGACGGCTCCGCCGCGCCTGGGCGGCGAGGACGGCGAGGACCGGCAGCGCCAGGACCACGCCCCAGACCGCGGACCCCGGGAGGTCGAGCCAGACGGCGTGCGCCAGCGCACCGCCCAGCACCATCCAGCCCACCGTCAGCAGCGGCGCGGTGTCCCCGATCCGTGGGAGCCGGCTGGTGCGCTCGACGAGCACGTCGAGCAGGGTCATCAGCACCAGCCCGGCCAGCAGCCAGCCGGCGAGGTTGGTGAGCGGCACGGTGGGGATGCCCGGCAGGCCCGGTTCGGGGTGCGCCCAGCGCCAGTAGCCGGCCTGCACCAGCTGCGGGTCGAGCACGACGTCCCAGGCGGCGAAGACGTAGGCCGCCACCGCCACCCGGGCGGCCCGGCGTCGGGTGGGGCGCACCCGCGAGGTCAGCCGGGCGGCGAGCACCCAGCTCGGCCACGCCATCATCAGCCAGGCCAGCGGCACCAGGAAGGGCACCCCGAGCAGGGTCGGCCCCAGCGTGTCGCTGTAGAGGTACTCGCCGTAGGGGAAGCCGGTGCTCAGCCCGAGGGCCTCGAACAGCACGGCGACGACGCCGACGAGGACGAGCAGCGCGGCACCGGTGCGGGCGCCGCGGCTGACCGTGGCGTGGCTGACCGAGACCGCCGACCCCAGCAGGACGATCGCCCAGCTGACCGTGTCGCGGGCGGCCCCGCTGCTGAGCGGGTAGGCGATCGCGGTGCTCAGCAGCGCGACGGTGAGCGCGAGGGGCAGCCAGGGGAGCGGGGCCGGGTCGGTGCCCGGCCGGCGCGTGGTGAGCGCACCGGTCACCCTGCCGTCCTCCGGGGCAGCCGGCGGGTGACCTCCGCCCGCAGCCGGGCACGCAGCCGGGCCGCCGGCCGGCGGTCGGCGAGCACCACCCGGGCGGCGGTGCGCCCGGAGTTGCCCGAGACCCCACCGCCGGGGTGCGTGGAGGCGCCGGTGAGGTACAGCCCGCCCAGCCCCGGCACCCGGTGGCCGGACAGCGCCGGTGTCGGCCGGAAACCGAACATGCTGGCCAGGCTCATCTCCACGTGCATGACGTTGCCACGGAGGAGGGACAGTTCCTGCTCCAGCTTCAACGGGGTCTGGACGTACAGCCGCTGTACCGAGTCGGCGAAGCCGGGTGCGTAGCGGTCGACCGCGGCGATCAGCTGCTGGGCGGCCCGGTCGGCGATCTCGTCCCAGTCCGATCCGTCGGCGAGCTCGTACGGGTACCACTGGCCCCAGATTGTGACCACGTGCTGGCCGGCCGGGGCCAGGGTCGGGTCGCTCGCGGAGAACGACATGGCCAGCGGCACCGGCTCCCGGGGCAGCTCCCCGGCCAGCCAGTCGCCGTGCGCCCGGGCCAGCTGGGCCCGGTCGGTGCAGAGCAGCTGCAGCCCCTGCAGCGCCTCCTCACCTGCGCCCGGGTAGTTCGGCAGGGCGTCGGTCTGCGCGCGCAGCACCAGACCGAAGCCGTTGCCCAGCGGCGGGTCGGCCTCGGCCAGCGCGGGCGGAGCGTCGTCGCCGGCCAGCGCCTTGGTCGCCAGCACGTGGCAGGCGGCGACGACCACCGGTGCGGTGATCCGCCGTCCGGAGACCGTCTGCACGCCGGTGACCCGCCGGTCGTCGGGCGGCCCGTCGACGAGCAGCCGGGCCGCGCCGTCCCCGAGGGTGACCCGGCCGCCGTCACTGGCCAGCCGCGCCGCCAGCGCCTGGGTGAGCCCGCCCGACCCGCCGACCGGGTGACCGGGCGGGACGTCGTGCAGCAGCGCCACCCAGCCGACCATCGCCGCCGTGCCGGGCTCGGACATGGGCGGGCCGGACTGGGCGCCGAACCATGCCAGCGCCGCCTTGAGCCGTTCGCTGGTGAACCAGCGGTCGAGCAGGGCATCGCCGGAGCCGAGGAAGTCGGTGGCGATCTCCCCGCCCGGGGTCCGGGGCTGGCCCCGCCGCGGGGCGCCGACCGGCCACAGGTGTCGGACCAGCCGGGTCATCGCCGGCCGGTCGCCGAACGCCTTGACGACGGCGGCGCTGCGCGGGCCCCACACCTCGACGAACCGGCGGTAGGCCGCGGCGTCGGCGTCCCCGCAGGCGGCGGCGATGGAGGCGCAGGTGGCGTCGAGGTCGACGGAGAAGACCAGTGGCCGACCGTCGGGACCGGGGTCGCCGGGCACCGGTGCGGGGGCGAAGCCCCAGGGGTCGCAGTCGACGTAGCGCAGGCCGAAGCGGTCGAGCTCCAGCTCCTCGACCACCCCGCTGTGCCGGATGATCACGTGGGCGCTGGACCCGCGGTCGACCCGGACACCGGGCCAGCGCTCCACGGTGGAGACCGCGCCGCCGAGGACCTCGTCGGACTCCACCACCTCCACCCGCAGCCCTTCCCGGGCCAGGTGGCAGGCGGCGACCAGGCCGTTGTGCCCGGAGCCGATGACGACGACGTCGGCAGTCGTGTCGGCAGTGCGGGTGCCGGAGGTGTGGGTGTCTGAGCTGCGGGTGTCGGGGGCGCTGGCGACGGGGATCAGCTCTTCTCGGCCGGCGGGGCCAGCGGCAGGCGCGCGCCCAGGATGGCGAAGGGGCGGGCGTCGCCGGGGAAGTGGTAGCCGCGGGCCAGGTCGACGAACCCGTCGGCGTGGTACAGCCGGAAGGCCTTGGTGTCGGTGTCCGGGGTGCTCAGCAGGGCGGCCGGCTGGGGGAGGTCGGCCAGCAGCGCGTGCAGCAGCTGCCGGCCCAGGCCCTGGCTCTGCCGGTCGGGGTGCACGTGCAGCTCGCAGACCTCGAACGCACCGGGCAGCCACTGCTTCGCCGTCCGCCGGTCCAGGGCGTTGCGGACCTGGTCGTGCCACCACTGGCCGGGGGCGACGACGTAGCCGTAGCCGAAGCCGACCAGCTGCTCGCCGGCCGTGCCGTCGCCCCGGGGGGCCTCGACGAAGGCGCCCACCGCGCGGAAGCCCTCTCGCTCGGTGTGCTGGACGGCGTAGCCGTAACGCCCGGCGACGACGGAGTCGCCGTAGCCCATCGCCGCTCCGTAGATCGCCAGCGCCTCGTGCAGGTGCTCGCGCATCCAGCCGGCGGGCAGCTCGGTGATCCGGGTGGCGGGGGTGGTGCCGGTCATCAGGGGGTCTCCTCGTCGGCGGCGGCCGGGGAGGGCCCGGGGCCGACCTCCGCGGGGGTGCCGGCGGTGAGCTGCAGCAGCTCGTCGTAAGTGGTGGGGAAGACGGTGTGCGGGTGCCCGGCGGCCGCCCACACCCGGGCGTACCGGGCGAGCTCCACGTCGACGAGGGTGCCGATCGGCTCCGGGTGGCCGACCGGGGCCACCCCGCCGATGGCCTGACCGGTGTGCCGGCGGACGAACTCGGGGGTGGCCCGGGTGATCCGCGGGACGCCGAGCAGGTCGGCGACCAGCGCCTCGTCGACCCGGTGTGCGCCGCTGGTGAGGACGAGCAGCGGGACGCCTCCGGCATCGAACACCAGGCTGCTGGCGATCGCGCCGACCTCGACGCCGAGCTGCGCGGCCGCGGCGGCGGCCGTGCGGGCGCTGTCGGGCAGTACTCGCACCTCACCGGCGACGCCGGCGGCGCGCAGCACCTGCTCGACCTCGGCGACCCGGGGGTGGTGCGGGGTCTCCGCAGCGGTCATGACCGCGATCCTCCCACCGGCCCCGGGGCCGCGCGCCACCCGGGACCTGCGGTCGGCGCCGACCGCAGGCCGCCGTCGCCCGGGCCTCGCGGCGACCCTCGAGTCGGACTCGAGGGTGTGTTGCGGCCCTGGGTGCAGTCGCTGTAACGACACGGATGCCGACACGCCTGTTCGGCTTGACCGCCCCCGGCCGGTCCGGTCTACTCATCGGTGTTCGAACACCTGTTCGAACACCGGCGACCCGTTCGCCGGCCCGGGCCGTCACGTCCTCCCCGACGTGCGCTTCCCCGCCGGGCCGGAGGGCGGGGCAGTCGGGAGGGGCGGAGAGTTGCGGAGTCTGACATGAGCCGAGTGCTCGCCGGGGCCGGTGGCCGGGTCGGTGAAGAGGTGCAGGTCGAGCAGGGGCCGTCGGGGCCGGCCGAGTTCTGGCGAGGGCAGACCCGGTACGTGGTGGGGGAGCTGCTCGACTCGTGGGTGGAGACCGCGCCGTGGTGGCAGACCGATGCCGCCGGCCGGGGTGGGGCGTCGGCCGAGCTGGTCGCCACCCGGCAGGTCTGGCGGGTCGAGGCGGTCCGCGCAGGCCGGTCCCGGATGAGCTTCGCCGGGGTCTTCGACCTGTCCTGGGAGCCGACGGGCAACCAGTGGCTGCTCGTCCGGGTGCACGACTGATGGGCGCCGCCCGGGCCCTCCCGGCCGCCGCCGACGGGCAGCTCCCGTTGCTCCCGCCGCTGCCCGCGGCCGCCGCCCAGCTGCTCGGTCAGGCCCATCGTGGGCTGGCCGAGGCCGCCAGCAGCCCCGACGCGGCCTGGCGGTACGCGACCGCACACCTGGCCGCCCTGCGCGCCGCGGCGGCCGTGCTGGCCGCCCGCACCCAGCCCGAGGCCGGGCGTCGCCGGCCGCGCAGCGCCTGGGTGCTGATCGGCCAGGTCGCCCCCGAGCTGGGGGAGTGGGCGGCGTTCTTCGCCGCCGGGGCGGCCAAGCGCGCCGCCGCCGAGGCGGGGCTCTCGCACGCGGTCACCGAACGGGAGGCCGACGACCTCGTCCGGGACGTCGGCACGTTCCTCGGCGTCGTCGAGACCACGATCAGCCGCCCGGTACCGCCGCCGCCCGCGCGCCTGCGGGCGGTCGACCCCGGCTCGCGCCGGCGTGGCCCGGGCCACCCCGGCTCCGGCTCCGACCGCGTCTCCGACACCGCCTCGTGAGCGACCCCTTCGTCCACCTGCACGTCGCGTCGGGGTACTCGATGCGGCACGGCGCCAACCACCCGGCCGACCTGGTCGCCCGCGCGGCCGAGCACGGCATGGGGGCCCTGGCCCTGACCGACCGCGACGGCCTGTACGGCGCGGTCAAGTTCGCGCTGGCCTGCCGGTCGGCGGGCATCCGGCCGCTGTTCGGCGTCGACCTCGCCGTCGACCCGGTCGCCGGCGGCGAGCCGGGTGACCAGACCCCCGGGCGGATCACCGCCGCGGCCCGGCACCGGGCCGCCCACCCCGCCGGCCGCCGGGCCCCGGCACGCGGCGGGGCCAGCGTCGACCCGCGGCTGCCCCGGGTCACCTTCCTCGCCCGCGACGGCGCGGGCTGGCGCTCGCTGTGCCGGCTGACCAGCGCCACCCACCTCGGCGGCACCCGCGGCGAGCCGGTCAGCTCCCTGACGCTGGCCGGTGCGCACTCGGCCGGGCTGCTGGCGGTGCTGGGGCCGGGGTCCTCGGTCGGCCGGGCGCTGGCCGCCGGCCGGGCCGACCTGGCGCACGCCCGGCTGGCCACCTGGCGATCGGTGTTCGGGCCCGGCCAGCTCGTGCTCGAGATCGTGCACCACCGCGGCCAGGGCGACCGGTCCCGCGCCCAGGCGATGCTGCGGCTGGCCGCCGAGGCCGGGGTGCCAGCGGTGCTGACCAACGCGGTCCGTCACGTCGACGCCCTCGACGCCCCGACCGCCGACGTGCTGGACGCCGCCCGCCGGCTGGTGCCGCTGGGCGAGCGGCACGTCGACCGGCGCACCGCCGAGGGGTACTTGAAGTCGGGCAAGGAGATGGCGCTGCTCGCCGAGGAGCTGGCCGGACCCGACCGGGACGCGGCACTGCACCTGCTGGAGACCACCGCCCGGGTCGCCGAGCAGTGCGCGGTCGACGTCCGGGCCGACCTGGGCATCGGCACCGTGCGCTACCCCGAGCTCGACGTGGTCACCAGCGCGGCCGAGCGCGGGATGGGCCCGTCGGCGGTGCTGCGGGCCCGCTGCGAGGCCGGGTTCGGCCGGCGCGGGATGACGCCGTCGGCCGTGGTGCGCGAGCGGCTGGAGGAGGAGCTGGCGGTCATCGACTCCCTCGGCTACCCCTCCTACTTCCTCACCGTCGCCGACGTGGTCACCCTGATCAAGGAGCTGCGGGTCCGGGCCGCGGCCCGCGGCTCGGGCGCCGGCAGCCTGGTCACCTACCTGCTGGGCATCTCCGACGTCGACCCGATCCGGTACGGGCTGCTGATGGAGCGGTTCCTCTCCCCGTTGCGGCACCAGCTGCCCGACATTGACATCGACGTGGAGTCCGCCCGCCGGATGGAGGTCTACGACGCGGTGATCGAGCGCTTCGGCGCCTCCCGGGTCAGCTGCATCTCGATGATGGACACCTACCGGGTGCGGCACGCGGTCCGTGACGTCGGCGCCGCTCTCGGGCTGCCGCCGGCGGAGATCGACGCGGTGGCCAAGGCGTTCCCGCACATCCGGGCCAACCAGGTGCACGCGGCGCTGCGCGACCTCCCGGAGCTGCGGGCCAGCCGGCTGGGGTCGCGACGGAGCGGTGGCTCGGGCGATCTGGACCTGCTCTTCGACCTGGTCGCCCGGCTCGACGGGCTGCCCCGGCACATCGCACTGCACCCGTGCGGCGTGCTGCTCTCCGACGCCACCCTGCTCGACCGCACGCCGGTGGAGAGCAGCTACCTGGGCTACCCGATGAGCCAGTTCGACAAGGACGACGTCGAGGAGCTGGGGCTGCTCAAGCTGGACCTGCTCGGCATCCGGATGCAGTCGGCGATCGCGCACGCGATGGACGAGGTGGCCCGGGTCGACGGGCAGCAGGTCGAGATCGACGCCGTCCCGCGCGACGACCCGACGACGTTCGAGCTGATCCGCAGCACCCGCACCCTGGGCATGTTCCAGATCGAGTCACCGGGTCAGCGCGAGCTGGTCGGCAAGTTCGGTCCGCAGACGTTCGAGGACCTCATCGTCGACATCTCGCTGTTCCGTCCGGGGCCGGTGAAGAGCGACATGGTCACCCCGTTCCTGATGGCCCGGAACGGCTGGCGCGACCCGGTCTACCTGCACCCGGCGCTGGTCCCGGCGCTGGAGCAGACCGCCGGGGTGGTGGTCTTCCACGAGCAGGTGCTGCAGATCGTGTCGGTGATGACCGGCTGCGACCTGGCCGAGGCCGACGAGGTGCGCCGGGCGCTGGGGGAGAAGGACGCCCACCCGGAGGTGAAGGCCTGGTTCGCGCCGCGGGCACTGGCGGAGGGCTTCGACGTCGCGGTGGTCGAGCAGGTGTGGGAGGTGCTGGTCGCCTTCGGCTCCTTCGGCTTCTGCAAGGCCCACGCCGCGGCGTTCGCGTTGCCGACCTACCAGTCGGCCTGGCTGAAGACCCACCACACCGCGGCCTTCCTGGCCGGGGTGCTCACCCACGACCCCGGGATGTACCCCAAGCGGCTGATCCTCGACGACGCCCGCAACTTCGGGGTGCAGGTGCTCGGCCTGGACGTCAACGCCTCGGCCGGCACCTACCGGGTCGAGCGGGTCGACGGGGGAGCGGATGACGGGGCGGACGACGGTGACCGGCTGCGTCCCCGGCCGGCGTGGATGCCGGCGGCGATGCCCGACCCGGGGCGGTACGGCATCCGGCTGTCGCTGGCCGACGTCAAGGGGATCGACGCCGAGGAGGTCGCCCGGATCCAGGCCGGGCAGCCCTACCGGTCGCTGACCGACTTCTGGAACCGGGCCCGGGTGTCCCGGCCGGTGGTGGAGCGGCTGGTGCTGGCCGGCGGCTTCGACTCCGTCTACGGGTTCGGGGTGCGCGACAGCGAGGGCGGCCGGCCGGCGCGGCGGCGCCAGCAGCTGACCCGCCGCGACCTGCTGCTGCAGATCGGGGAGCTGGACCGTTGGAGCCGCAGCGGCGCGAAGGCGGCCGGCACCGGCCAGCTGGGGCTGGACCTGTTCGGCGCCGAGGCGTCCGGCGAGACCGAGCCCGGGCTGTTCGACGTCGAGACCCCCGCGGAGGACGCCGGCGGTCAGCCGGAGTTCGTCGCCTCCGGGCTGCCGGAGTTCACCGACGCCGAGCGGGTGCGGGCCGAGCTGGAGGTGCTGGGGCTGGACGCCAGCCGGCACGTCATCGAGTTCTACCGGCCGTTCCTGGCTGCCCTCGGTGCAGTGCCCGCGGCGGAGCTGCTGCAGTGCCGTAGTGGGGCGGAGGTGCTGGTGGCCGGGGTGAAGGTGGCCACCCAGACCCCGCCGATCCGGTCCGGCCGCCGGGTGGTGTTCGTGACCCTGGACGACGGCACCGGCTGCGCGGACGCGACCTTCTTCGAGGACGTGCAGGGGCCCTACGCCGCCACGGTCTTCCACTCCTGGCTGCTGGTGGTCCGCGGGGTGATGCGGCGCACCGGGCCGCGCGGGGTCTCGATGCGGGCCACCGGGGCCTGGGAGCTGCCCGCGCTGCACGAGGCCTGGGAGACCGGCGGGCTGGAGGCGGTCGCCGAGCTGATGGCCGCGCCGGGGGAGTACACCGAGCAGGCGATCGCCGGGGCGGCGGCGTCGCGGGCGTCCCGGCCGGTGGTGGTGCGGCCGGTGCTGGTGCACCCGACCGGGTTCCGGATGTCGCCCTACGCCGACATCAAGCCGGCCGGCGAGGACGCCGCGACCGCAGCCCGCCGCGCGGCCGCAGCACCGCCGCGCAAGCTCTGGCACTCCAGCCCCGGCAGCTCGGGCCACTGAGCGGGCCGCGGTCGGACTCGTCGGCGTGCGACCCGTGGTCCCGGGCTGTTCGTCCGATGGACCTCGCCGTGGCGCGTGGCGGCTGCCCGGCCGGGTAGCACAGTCCTCAGGTCGGGTGCAGTGCCCGGCAGGCTCCACCGTCGAGAGGCAGTCCCATGCCCGAGGTCCCGCAGCCCGTCACCGACAACACCATCAAGGTCCGCCAGCTGAGCCACTACCAGTTCAGCTGGACGGCCGGGGAGCCGGGGAAGCCCGGCACGTACACGTTGCAGCTCGTGCTCGACCAGGGCGCCTGGGAAGAGGTCCTCACCCTCGACCCGGACGACGCGGACAACCTGCAGGACCTGCTGACCAACACCGAGACGGTCCACTACGACGTCGAACGGCGCGTGCTCCTGTTCGGCGTCACCGAGACCGGCAGCTGATCTCCGAGGGCGCCCACCCGCGATCCAGCGGGGTGGGCGCCCTCCCCCCGGAGCCAGGCTGCGTCCAGCGGCTGCGCTGATCTGTGCGGGCGCACGGCAGGGGGCGGCGCACCGTGCGCGCTGCGGCGGCACCGGTCCGAGCCGGGTGGTCCGCCACTAGGCTCGGCTGGGTGACGACCTCCCCGGCCACTGCCGCGCAGGCCCCGGCCCGAACCGCGGCGATCTGGGCCGCGCTCGACCCGCTGGTCGCGGCCGGCTCCCCGCTGCAGGTGCTCGACCTCGGCGGCGGCAGCGGGATGTTCGCCGTCCCGCTCGCCGCCCTCGGCCACCAGGTCACCGTCGTCGACCCCAGCGCGGACGCACTGGCCACCCTGCACCGCCGGGCCGCCACCGTCGGTGCGGGCGACCGGGTCCGTGGTGTCCAGGGCGACGGCGACCGGATGCTCACCGCCCTCCCGTCCGGGGCCCTCTTCGACCTGGTGCTGTGCCACTTCGTGCTCGAGGTCGTCGACGAGCCGGCCAGCACGCTGCAGCAGCTCGCCAGTGCGCTCCGCCCCGGCGGGCAGCTCTCCCTCGCCGTGGCCAACCGGGCCGGCGCCGTCCTCGGGCGGGCGATCAGCGGGCACCCGGTCGAGGCGCGCGCCCTGCTCGCCGACCGCGACCCGGCCCCCGCCCGCAGTGCCCCCGCCCACCGGCGGTTCGACCCCGCGGAGCTGCTCGCGCTGCTCACCGGCGCCGGGCTGGAGCCGGGGGAGTGGCACGGCGTCGCCGTCGTCGCCGACCTGCTGGGCGCCTCCTCCGGGGCCGACCCCGATGCGCTGCGCGCCCTGGAGCTGGCGCTGGCCGGCGTCTCGCCCTACCGGGACGTCGCCACCGGCCTGCACGTCCTCGCCACCCGCCCGACCGCCGGCTGACCCGCGGGATGAGCCTGCCCGAGGGCCTCCAGCTCCCGCCCTACGGCAGCGCCACCCTCGCCGACGTGCTGCCCGGCGTCGCCAGCGCCCTCGGGCTCCCGGCCCGCCGCGATGGACCGACCGGACGTCCGCTCGACCTGACCCCCGCCGTGGCCGGCGCCCGCCGGGTCGCCGTCCTGCTGGTCGACGGCCTGGGTGCCGAGCTGGTCGCCGCCCACCCGCGCCAGGCGCCGGTGCTCAACGCACTCGGCACCCCCGTCGGCACGCTGTCCGCACCCTGCCCGAGCACCACCCCGGTCAGCCTCGTCAGCCTGGGCACCGGCCTGCCGCCGGGCAGCCACGGGGTGCTCGGCTTCGTCACCGAGGTGCCCGGCGAGGGCCGCACCCTCAACCACGTCCACTGGGCCGACGACCCCGACCCGCTGCAGTGGCAGGCCCAGCCCACCGTCTTCGAGCAGGCCACCGCCGCCGGCGTCTCGTGCACCGTCGTCGCCCCGCACGCCTTCGCCGGCTCCGGCCTCACCCGCGCCGCCTACCGCGGAGCCGACTACGCCAGCTCCGTCAGCCACGGCGACCTGGTCGCCGAGATGCACGCGGCGCTGCGCACCGGCGAGCGCAGCCTGGTCTACGGCTACACCGCCGAGCTCGACCTCACCGGGCACGTCCGCGGCGTCGACTCGCCCAGCTGGCGCGCCCAGCTCGGCATCGTCGACCGGCTGGTCGAGCAGCTGGTCGAGGGGCTGCCCGAGGACGCCGTGCTGCTGGTGACCGCCGACCACGGCATGGTCGACGTCCCCGGCTCCACCCGGCTCGACATCGGGGCGGAGCCCGCGCTCACCGACGGCGTGCGGCTGCTCGCCGGCGAGCCGCGGGCCCGCTACGTGCACGCCGAGCCCGGGGCCGCCGACGACGTGCTCGCCGCCTGGCGCACGGTGCTCGGGGACCGTGCCTGGGTGGTCAGCCGAGCGGAGGCGGTCGACAGCGGGGTCTTCGGAGAGGTCCAGGAGCAGTTGGCCGACCGGATCGGCGACGTCGTCGCGCTGGCCCGGGGCAGCTGGGCGTTCACCGACGTCCAGCAGGACCCGTTCGGGTCGAGGCTGGCCGCCTACCACGGCTCGCTCACCCCGGCGGAGTTGGCGATCCCGCTGCTGGCCGCCCGCGGCCGCGCGCTGGGCTGAGCGCCGTGGGCTGGGCTGAGCGCTGTGGGCCTCAGGCCGGGTGCAGGGCCAGCGGGTGCCAGGTGCGCCAGTGGCCCGGCTGCGGGGCGGCGCAGGTCAGCCGGTGCGACTCCGCGGACAGCCGGCTCTCCACGCTGACCACGACGTCGCCGTCCGGCCCGGCCAGGGTCACCTCGAACCGCTCGATCCCGGGCGCCGGCGACGGCAGCCCGCGCACCCGCCGCGGCGGCAGGTCGCCCACCCCGAGCAGACCGAGCTCCCCGCGGGCGTGGTGCTGCGCGGCCTGGGCGGCCGGCGCCAGTCCGGCCCGCCCGCGGAGGAAGGGCAGCGCCACCTGGCCGGCGGCGTGCGCGTCGAGCAGCACCCGGCCGTCCCCGGGCACCTGCCCGTAGACCAGGCCCCAGGGCAGGACGACGACGTTGGCGGCGAACCGGTCACCGCCGAGGTGGCTGGTCTCCCAGACGTCGGCGGCCGCCCCGGCGGCGGGCAGCGCCCGGGCCAGCGGGCGGCCGCGGACGGCACAGCAGACGTCGTGCGCGCCGTGCGTGCAGACCAGGTAGGTCGGCACCTGCGTCGGTTCGCCGACCGAGCCGTCCCAGGGCAGCTGGAGCAGCTCGGCGTCGTCCTCCCGGGTCGACCAGCGGACGGTCTCCCGGCCGGGGGTCGTGTCCGCGACCGCCCAGCGGCGACCGCCCTCCGTCGACCTCTCCCCGGGCCGGCGGACCAGTTGGATCCGCATGCCCAGTTCACGGGCCCGGGCCGCCAGCCGGGAGGCGACCCGCCGGTCGAAGCGGGACTCCAGCAGGGCGTCCCGCCCCCACGGGCCGGGCTGTTCGACCAGCAGCCAGCGTCGGGCCGGTGGTGCGGTGGCGACGGGGGAGTCCCCGCGCAGCAGGGCCTGCACCGAGCAGCGGGCCGGGTCCAGCCGGCCGGCCGGGGTCGACCGGGGTGCGGGGGACCCCGGGTCGGGGTGGACCGGGCCGGTCGGCTCAGGCCCCACCGGTGTCGCCACGGCCCCCATCGTGCCCGGCGTCGGCTGCCGGTGCCCCGGCGCGGGCGTCCGGGACGATCGCGATCGCCTCGGTGACCAGCCGGCGGGCCAGGGTGAGCTGGTCGGCAGCGTCGAGCCCGGGCAGGTCACCGACCTTTAGCTCGCCCGCGGCGAGCAGCGCGGCCAGGGCCGGGTGGGTGTCGGCCGGCAGGTCGTGGGTGTGGCGGCCGGCGACCAGCGCCACCCGTCCGCCGTCCGGGTCGCGCAGCTGCAGGCGCAGCAGCGGTCGCACCTGGAGCACGGTGTCGACCGACAGCGCGGCGACCGCACCGGACTGGGCCAGCGGGGACACCGGGGCCGGCCGCACCTGCGCCCAGGTGCGGGCCCGCAGCGCGTCGGCCACGGCCGCGGGGTCGACCTCGCCGAGCCAGCGCTGCAGCCCGGAGAGCACCGCGGCGACGTCCTCGGTGGTGGCCGAGGGGTCGGCCAGGTCGACGCCGAGCGGCAGCGAGCCGCGCAGCGCGGGGTCCTCGGCGGCGAGGGTGCGCACCAGGTCCAGGGCGGACTCCACGGCGCCCCAGCGGGTCACCGAGTGCACGCCGACGGTCAGGTGCGCGCTGATCTCCCCGAGCGCGACCGCCGAGTGCAGGTAGCCGCGGGGGAGGTAGAGGGCATCGCCGGGACGCAGCACCGCGTCGATCACCGGGGGACGCTGCGCGGCGGCGGCGACCTCGGCGGCGCGGTCGGTCCAGGGGTGGGTGCGCAGCGGGTCGGTGAGCACCGGCTCGTGGATCGTCCAGTGCTTCTCGCCGGCGACCTGCAGCACGAACACGTCGTGCACGTCGTAGTGCGGGGAGAACCCGCGCGAGGACGGCGGGGTGATGTAGGCGTTGACCTGCGTGGGGTGCCCGAGGTCGGCGGCGAGCTGACCGGCGAACTCGATCAGCGGCGGCCACAGCCGGTGCAGGCCCTGCAGGACGACGGTGCTGCCGTCGGCGAACAGCCGCAGCACCGCGTCGGAGGAGACCTGGTCGGCCACCTCCGCGCCGGCGCCCTGGGGGCTGGTGAAGCGCTTGGTGTCCACGACGGCGCCGTCCTTGGCGATGCGCAGGAACGGCGTGCGCAGGCCGCGGGTGCTCAGCAGCTCGTCGACGGCTGGCAGGTCGAGCAGGTCGGTGAACGTGCCGCCGAGTTCTGCGGCGGTGGAGAGCAGGGGCCGGCGGGACCAGTGCTCGGCGGCGAACACCTCCGGCTCGACCCGGATGCAGCGGCGCAGTGCGGGGCGGGTGGTGCCCCCGGCCCGGCAGTTCAGGGTCGGACACGGTCAGGCCGAGCCGTCCGCGCCGCCGTCGTGCTGGCCGGGCGTGCCGCCGCCGGCACCCGAGTCGGCCGGGCCCTCGGCGCCACCGTCGGCACCGCCGTCGGCACCACCGTCGGCACCGCCGTCGGCACCACCATCGGCACCGCCGTCAGCACCGCCGTCAGCACCGCCGTCAGCGCCACCATCGGCACCGCCGTCAGCACCACCGTCGTGCTGGCCCGGCGTGCCCTCGGCGCCGCCGTCGGCCGGTCCCTCTGTGCTGGTCATGTCGTCGTCGTCGAGCGCCATGGCTCCTCCGATCGTCGAGGTCGTGGCCACCGGTCGGGGACCACCTGGACCAGTTCTACCGCGATGATCGACTGCCCACACCTGCCCGGACCGGGGTGCCGTCCCGGCTCCCGCATCACCGGATGACGATCCGGTCACGATCCGACGTGCCTGGTGCGGGTGATCGTGAGTGGGCATGTCAGAGCGTGCACGCCACAAGAGACGACGCACGAGAGGACAAAGGCCATGACAGAGAGTCGTGCACGTACGGATGCCACCACCTCCGGGGCCACCACCCCGGGCAGCGACGCGACGCGGGAGACGACCGTCGGCGCGACCCGCGAGGTGCACGCCGAGCCGGTGGTCCGCGAGCCGGCGGTCCGCGAGGTCGATCGGCGCGAGGAGCCGACGCACGTGTCGGTGGCCCCGCCGCGGCGTGACCGGGTCCGCTGGGGCCCGGTGTGGGCGGGCCTGCTCGTGACCATCTCCTCGTTCGTCCTGTTCAACCTGATCACCTTCGCCCTCGGCTGGTGGGACATCGAGGGTGCCGGCGGCTCCAACGCCGACTGGATCAGCACGGCGATCCTGTGGGGCGCCTTCTTCCTCGGTGGGCTGACCGCGGCGGCCTCGGCGATCTGGCGCGGGGTGAGCGACGGCATCCTGCACGGCATCCTGGTGTGGGCGCTCGGCATGGCGACGTTCCTCGTCCTCAGCCTGCTCGGCGGCGGTGCGGTCCTGGGCGCGGTCGGTGACGCCATCGGCCAGCTCGGTGTGCTGCAGCAGAACAGCAACGCCCCCGCAGCACAGCTCGCCCCGGTCGTGGACAACGCCCAGTCGGTCGCGAGCTGGGCCGTCCTGGTGATGGGCGTGGCCATCATCCTGTCGGCGCTCGGTGGCGTCCTCGGGGCCAAGATGTGGCCGGCCAAGAAGGACACCGAGGACGACCGGGTGACCACCACCCGCTGATCCGTCGCGACAGGCGCCGGGACCGACCACGGTCCCGGCGCCTGACCCGCTATCGTCCCCGTGGGTCGAACACCTGTTCGACCCACGGGGACGCAGGGGGCGCAGTGACCAGGGACCGGGCTGCCGGCTGCACGGTGCTGCACGTCGACATGGACGCCTTCTTCGCCAGCGTCGAGGTGCGCCGGCACCCCGAGCTGGCCGGCACGCCGGTCATCGTCGGCGGGGTGGGCAACCGTGGGGTCGTCACCTCGGCCACCTACGAGGCCCGCCGGTACGGGGTGCACAGCGCCATGCCGACCTCCCGGGCGCTGCGCCTGTGCCCGACGGCCACCGTGCTCCCCGGCGACCTCGACCTCTACGCCGAGGTGTCCCGGTCGGTGATGGCGCTTTTCCGCTCCGTCACCCCGCTGGTCGAGCCGCTGAGCCTGGACGAGGCCTTCCTCGACGTCTCCGGCAGCGGGCGCCGGCTGGGCGACCCGGTCGCGATCGGGGAGTACATCCGCGCCCGGGTCTACGACGAGCAGGGGATCACCTGCTCGGTCGGGGTGGCCGGCAGCAAGTTCGTCGCCAAGCTGGCCTCCACCCGGGCCAAGCCCGACGGGCTGCTGGTGGTGCCACCGGCCGAGGTCATGGACTTCCTGCACCCGCTGCCGGTGGGCGCCCTGTGGGGCGTCGGTCCCAAGACCGAGGAGGTGCTGCTCCGGCTGGGCCTGCGGACCGTCGGCGACCTGGCGCACGTGCCGGCCCGGACCCTGCAGCGGGCGGTGGGCCAGGCGGCCGGCAGCCACCTGCACGAGCTCGCCTGGGGGCGGGACCCCCGGCGGGTGGTCCCCGACGAGCCCGACCGGTCCACCGGCGCCGAGGAGACCTTCGGCACCGACGTCGACGACCCGCAGGTGATCCACCGGGAGCTGCTGCACCTGGCCGAGCGGACGGCGGGGCGGCTGCGCTCGACCGGTCACCTGGCCCGCACGGTGACCGTGAAGATCCGCTTCGCCGACTTCACCACGATCACCCGCTCCCGCACGCTGAAGGTCCCCACCGACGTGGGCCAGGAGCTGTACGACACCGCCCGCACGCTCTTCGACGCCCTGGGGCTGGACCGGGCCCGCATCCGGCTGGTCGGGGTGCGGGCCGAGGGGCTGGTGGAGGCCGAGGCGACCGCCCGCCAGCTCGAGCTGGGGGCTCGCGAGCACGGCCGGCGGGACGCCGAGCTGGCCGCCGACCGGGCCGCCCGGCGCTTCGGGGCCGGTGCCGTCCGGCCGGCCACCCTGCTCGGTCGCCGGCAGGTCCCGGGCACCGGTCCGGTTGCGCGCGACCCGTCTCCGAGAACGCCCCGCTGAGCTGGCCGTCTGCCCGTCAGGGGTGCCGCGGGGTGCCGACCGGGGCATCGCCGGGAGTGTCGACGGCGACTCGCCTTTCGCAGGCCGCAAACGGCTCGTATCCTCGGTGTCACCGCGGGCGGACTGCCGCCGGTGGTTTCTTGCACTTGTACCTGGAGGTCGACGTGCCGCTCTCCGAGCACGAGCAGCGTCTGCTGGAGCAGATCGAGCGCGCCCTCGTCGATGACGATCCGAAGTTCGCCTCGACGGTCCGTACCGGCGACCGGCGACAGAAGGCCCGCCGCAAGCTCCAACTGGGCGCCGTCCTGGTGGTCATCGGCCTGGCCGTGGTGGTCGGCGGGGTGGCCCTGCCCAACGTCATCGTCGGCGTGCTGGGCTTCCTGGTGGCCTTCGGGGGTGCCGTCCTCGGGGTCCTGAACTACAAGGCCGCGACCGGCGTCGTGCCGGCCGACTCCGGCTCGGGTCCCGCCGGGCGTCCGGCGGGGGGCGGCCGCGGTGGCAGCAGCAGCGCGAAGCCGCGCCGCCAGCCGCTGAAGGGCCGCCTCGAAGAGCGTTTCCGCCGCCGCTACGACCAGTAGCGCGCGTCGGCCCACCCGCTGAGCCAGCAGCCGCCGTCCCGTCCGGGGACGGCGGCTGCTGGCCTCTCCGGGCGGCTCAGGCGTCGGTGGTCGCCGCGGTGTCGAACAGTGCGCTGACCGACTCCCCGTCGTGGATCCGCTGCACGGCCTGGGCGAGCGCGGGGGCCACCGACAGCACGGTCAGCTTCTCCGACGCCCCGGCCGGCACCGGCACGGTGTTGGTGCAGACGATCTCCACGACGTCGGCCTGGGCGCCGATCCGCTCCAGTGCACCGGCGGTGAACAGGCCGTGCGTGCAGGCCACCCGGATCGTGCGGGCGCCGGCGTCCCGCAGCCGGTCGATGAGCTCCAGCACGGTGCTGCCCTTGGCGATCTCGTCGTCCAGCACGATGACGTCGCGATCGGCGACGTCCCCGATGACGGCGCTGATGCTGACCCGGTCGTCGGCGTACCGCTGCTTGGCGCCCGCCGCGACCGGCACCCCGAGCCGGCGGGCGAAGGCCGCTGCCTCCTTGGCGTTGCCCAGGTCGGGGGAGACGACGGTGGTGCGGGAGAGGTCCAGGGCCCGGAAGTGGTCGGCCAGCTCCCGCAGCGCGTGCAGGTGGTCGACCGGCACGCTGAAGAAGCCGTGCACCTGCGGTGAGTGCAGCGTCATGGCCAGCACCCGGCTGGCCCCGGCGGCCACCATGAGGTCGGCGATCAGCCGGCCGCCGATGGAGATCCGGGGCGCGTCCTTCTTGTCCGACCGCGCGTAGGCGTAGTGCGGCATCACGACGGTGATCCGGGCCGCCGAGGCGCCGCGGGCCGCGTCGATCATCAGCAGCAGCTCGACCAGGTTCTCCTGCACCGGGGTGACCAGCGGTTGCACGAGGAAGACGTCACGCTCGCGACAGTTGGCCTGCAGCTGCACCTCGAGGCAGTCGTTGGCGAACCGGGTCTTCCGGACCGGCTGCAGCGGCACGCCCAGCTGGGCGCACATCTCCGCGGCGAGTTCGGGGTGGGCACTGCCGGCGAAGACGGCGATCTCACGCAAGGGGCACTCCGCAGGTGGGGGGAGCGGTGACGACGCCACCGACTCCGGCCACCGTAACCAGCTCCGGCTCCGCGGTCAGGCCGGGCGGGGTCGGCGGGGGGCCCGGGCGGCCGCCCACCGTGCGGCCGTCGCGAGCGTGGAGGCCGGCCACACCGCCGCCCGGACCCGCTGACCGCGGGAGGAGGACCGCAGCAACGCCCGCCGCACCGTCGTCAGCGCCTGGGTCAGCGTCGGGTCCGGTCCGGGCCGGGCCGCCGGCGGGCCGTACACCGAACGCTCCTGGGCCAGCGCCAGGGTCCGCACCGCCGGGACCGCGGCGGGGTCGGTGGCGGCGAGCCGCTGGGCCAGCTCGAGGGCCAGCTGGCGTGCCGTCGACGTGTCGGGCAGCTCGGTGCCCAGGTCGGCGGTGGTCGCCAGCAGCTCGTCCCACAGGGCGCCCGGCCGTCCGTCGGCCAGCCGGGCGGCGCGCTGACTGCGGCGGACGGCGAACGGCACCGCGGCCAGGGCGAGGACGACCAGGCTGCCCGCTGCCCCGAGCAGCCACGGCGTGAGCTGCTGCTGAGGTGCGGCCTGGGGCGCCAGCGGGGGCACGTACTGGTCGTCGCGGTCCAGCTCGGCGCTCGGCGCTGCCGGCAGCGGGGCGCCGGCGTCCGGCGTGGCCGGGTCCGGGGCGTCGTCGACCCCGTCCGTGCGGGGCGCCCAGGGGAGCTCCACGGCGCGGTCGGCGGCGATCGGGGTCGGGTCGAAGGGGATCCAGCCGATGCCGGCGAACCAGGCCTCGACCCAGGCGTGCGCGTCGTCGGTGGTGACCACCCGGTCGCCGTCCTCGCCGACCTGGCCGGGCGTGTAGCCCAGCACCACCCGGGCCGGCACCCCGGCTGCCCGGACCAGCACGGCCATGGCGCCGGCGTACTGCTCGCAGTAGCCCCGCTTGAGCCGGAGGAAGTCGGCGAGGTCGTCGCCGGTGGTGCCCTGGCTGGTGGACAGGCTGTAGGCGAAGCCGTTGGCCGGGTCGGTGAACAGGCCGAGCACGGCCCGGACCCGCTCGTAGGGCGACTGCGCCGGGTCGGTGAGCTGGTCGGCCAGGGCGGTGACGGTGGGGTCGAGCTCCGGCAGCGCCGTGTAGCGCTCCACCAGGGGGTCGCCCGGGACCAGCGGCGCGGCGGTCAGCTCGGCCGTGCTCGGCTGCGGCTGCTGGGCGGTGAACCGGTAGGCGAGCCCCCCGGTGGTCACGTCCCGGCCGAAGACGGTCCGGGCGGCGGGGTCGAAGCGCCAGTCCTCGTCCTCGGAGCCCAGCACCTGCACCGACAGCGGGGAGTCCAGCAGCGGGAGGAAGCGGTCGTCGTGCTGCAGCACGGTGACCCGAGCCGTCACCGCACGGCTGGACCGCGGGTCGGGGAGCGGCGCCAGGGGTCCGTCGGTCGCGATCGACTCCTGGCCGTCGAGGTTGCTCATCCGCCAGCCGACGTCGCCGCTGTACTCGTCCAGCGACACCGAGCGCAGGTACCCGGGGTCGGCCACCGAGGCGTCGACCTGCAGCAGGTCGATCGGCTCGGGCAGGGTCAGCTGGCCGGCCATCTCCGCCACCGGGTCCAGCGATGTGCCCACCCCGTTGCCGGTGCCCGCCCCGCCCAGCCCCGCCGCGAGCGAGCCCTCGGCCAGCATGGGGACGAACGCCGGCACCAGCAGGCCGGCGACCAGGGCGACCACGCCGGTGCGCAGGGCCGGCAGGGTGCCGGTGCCCATCGGCGACCCACTGCCACCCCGCGCGTCCCCGACCAGCCGCGCCCGCTGGTCGGCCCACAGCAGGACCGCGAACCCGGCCGCCGGGGCGGCGAAGGAGATCAGCGCGACCTCCCCGATCACGGTGCTCACCGGGACGCAGTAGAGGACCAGCAGACCGAGCCCACCCAGCGCCGGCTGGCGGGCGGGGACGGCGAGCAGGTCGACGGCCAGCGCGATCAGGGCGACGAAGACGGTGGTCAGCGCCACCAGCCCGGTCAACGGCAACGCCGGCGTGGCCTGCTCCTGGATCTCCGCGGTGCCGTCCCCGAGCAATCCGGCCAGGTCGGCCAGGCTGCCCAGCGTCGGCAGCACGCCCGCCCAGGCGCGCTCGGGTGTGAAGACGATCGTCAGGACGACGAGCACCAGGGCCACCTGGCCCAGCGGCACCGCCAGTCGGGCCGGGCCGGACCACCACGGGGAGTCGTCCGCGGCGGAGTCGACCAGCCGGTCCAGCAGCGCCCGCAGCGCCACCCCGCCCAGGCCGACGGCGGCCACCACCATCGTCACCGGCAGCAGCCACGTGCGGGCGGCGAAGACCGGGTCCAGCGCCAGCGCGCCCAGTCCGACGGCGACCGCGACCGCGATCCCGGTGCCCGGCCCGCCGCGGGTCGCCCGGGGCAGCTCGTCGACCTGACCGCTCACGCCGGCACCGGCCCTGCGACGCCGGCCCGGCTGCCGACCTGGCTCCACAGCTGCGCCACGCTCTGGTCCGGGCCGATCACGGCCACCTGCCAGCCGGCCGCGCGGAACAGGTCGCCGGCCTGCTGCTGCCGGGTGCACAGCTCCACCCGGGCGGCGGGGCCGAGCGCACGCCGGCCCCGGGTGGCCCCGCCGTCCAGCCAGCCCGCCGCGTCCACCAGCACCGCGACGTCCCGGCCCGGGCCCGACCGGGCACGGACCAGCGCCGCGACGTCCTCGGGGTCGACGAGGCCCAGCAGGCAGATTGCCGGACCGTCGGCCCCCGACCGGCGCAGCGCCTCCACCCCCAGCTGCAGCCCGGGCTGGGGCGCACCGCCCAGTCCGGCGAGTCGCTCGAGCAGCTCGTCCGGGCCCAGCTGCCCGCGGCCGAGGGCCGGGGTGAGCTCCCCGCCGTCGGTCACCACGCGCAGGGCTGCGCCCCGGCGCAGCAGGTGGGTGCCGATGCTGGCCGCGGCCTCCACCACCCACTCCAGGGTGTCCTGCGGCGGGGCCGGGTCACCGGCTGCACCGTCGACGCTTCCCCCCAGCAGGTGGACGGTCGACCGGGTGTCGACGAACACGGTCGCCGCGGCTCGCCACGGGCGCTCCTCCAGCCGGACCATCAGCTCGCCGGTGCGGGCGGTGGCGCGCCAGTGGACCAGGCGCAGGTCGTCGCCGTAGCGGTACTCCCGGGTGCTGACGTCGTCCTCGCCGTGCACGGCGATCGAACGGCGGGCGCCCTCGCCGCCGTCGCCGCCGGCGCCGGTCAGCGCCCCGCCACCGGACAGCGGCACGACCCGGGGGAGCACCAGCAGGGCGGCCGTGTCAGTGCCGGTCGCGGTGCGCAGCACCAGGCCGAAGGGGTCGACCAGCCGCAGGCTCAGCGGCCCGAGTGTGTACCGGCCCCGCCGGGAGCCGTGCAGCCGGTACCGGAGCGGGGCGGTGCTGCCGCTGAGCAGCCGCTCCACGACGAAGCGCGGCCGGGGGCCCAGGTCGACCGGCAGGTGCTCGGTGAGCAACCACAGGCCGCCCGGGCGCCGGTCGGTGTTGGCCACCTCCAGCAGCACGTCGGCGGACCCGCCGCGCGGCAACCGGGCCGGGGTGACGGTGCGCCGGGTGGCGACCCGGAAGCGCTGGCGGGCGACCCCGACGGCCGACACCACCGGCAGGGCGAGCACGAACACGGCCAGCTGCACCAGCGCCCGCTCGCCGAGCAGGGCGCCCAGCGCGGCCAGGGTCAGCCCGGCGGCGACCAGGCAGCGGCCGCGCAGGGTGAGGGAGGACGCGGCGTCGGCGATCCGGGTACGGGCCATGGGCGGGGTGTCCGTCTCTGGGGTGGGCCGGCTCAGCGGCCGCCGTGGACGGGCACGGTGGCGAGCAGGTCGGTGACCACCCGCTGTGCGTCCCGGCGCGCCAGCGCCGCGTCCGGGGTCAGCAGCAGCCGGTGCGCCAGCACCGGCACCGCCATGGCCTGCACGTCGTCGGGGAGCACGTGGTCGCGACCGGCCAGCGCTGCGGTGGCGCGGGCGGCGCGCAGCAGCTGCAGCCCCGCCCGGGGTGAGGCACCCAGTCGCAGGTCGGGGGAGCGGCGGGTGGCCTCGACCAGCGAGACGACGTACTGGCGCAGCGGCTCGGCGACGTGCAGCCGGCCCACCGCAGCCACCAGGGTCCGCACGTGCGCGGCGTCGACGACCGGGGTGAGCGCGGTGAGCGGGTCGACGGTGGCCCGTTCGCCGAGCATCGCCAGCTCGGCGTCGCGGTCCGGGTAGCCCATCGAGACCCGGGCGGTGAACCGGTCGCGCTGCGCCTCCGGGAGGGGATAGGTGCCCTCCATCTCCAGCGGGTTCTGCGTCGCGACCACCATGAACGGCCGGGCCAGCTCGTAGGTGACGCCGTCGACGGTGACCTGCCGCTCCTCCATGCACTCCAGCAGGGCCGACTGGGTCTTCGGCGAGGCCCGGTTGATCTCGTCGGCCACGACCACGTTGGCGAAGACGGCGCCGGGCTTGAACTCGAACGCCCGGGACTCCTGGTCGTAGACGGCCACCCCGGTCACGTCGCTGGGCAGCAGGTCGGGGGTGAACTGGATCCGGCGCACCGTGCCGTCGATGGTGCGGGCCAGCGCCTTGGCCAGGGTGGTCTTCCCGACCCCGGGGACGTCCTCGATCAGCAGGTGGCCCTCGGCCAGCAGCACGACCAGCGCCAGCCGGACGACGTCGGGCTTGCCCTCCACCACGCGGCCGATCGCCTCGGCGAGCTGCGCCCCCTCGGCCGCCACGTCGACGTCGGTCTCCGGCTGCGTCGCTGCGGCGTCCTGGCCGGTGTCGTGCCGGGGTGCGGAGCGCAGCTCCGTCGTCCCCCGGTCCGACCGCAGCTCTGCCGTGCCCTCGGTCACCCCGCTCACGGTACGTGCTGATCAGCGGCGTGCACGGGCGATGCCGTCCCGATGCCGTTCCGCTGCCGCACCGCGCCCCGGAGGTGGCCGGTGGGGCGCGGTGGAGGAGAGGGGGCGACACGGCGAGGAGTGGTGTCCAGTGGGGGCCAGTGGGTTACTGTGTCGCGCAATGGGGAGGCTGGGGCCACGGACGGTGCCCGGCACGACCACAGGAGGACTGATGCAGGGGGTGATCCGGTGTTCGTCGGCAGCTACCCCCTGCGTCTGGACGAGAAGGGCCGGCTCGCCCTCCCGGTCCGGTACCGCGAGCTGGTGGCCGACGGCATGGTGATCAAGAAGGGCCAGGAGCGCTGCGTCTACGGCCTGACCATGGCCCGGGTCGCCGAGCAGAGCGCCGCGCTGAAGTCCATGGCGCCGGCCGACACCAACGCAGGCCGCATGCACGCCCGGATGAGCTTCGGCTCGATGGTCGAGGTCGAGGCGGACAAGACCGGCCGGATCACCATCCCCGCCACCCTGCGGGAGTACGCCGGCCTGGACCGCGACGTCGTCGTCGTCGGGGTCGACACCCGCTTCGAGATCTGGGACTCCGGCACCTGGGACGCCTACGTGGCCGAGCAGGAGGCGGTCTTCGCCGCGATGGAGAGCGAGGGGATGCCGACCCTGTCCTGAGTCGACCTCCACCCACCCCACCACCGACCGCACCACCCCGAACGCCCCACCCCGCCCCACCCCTGGACGAGCCGACTTCCCCGCGGCTCGACCGGACCCGGACCGCGAGCCGACTTCCCCCCGGCTCGACGTCCACCGCACCGACCGCCCCACCCGCCCAGCTGCCCCAGCTCGGCTCCACCTGGTACCGCTTCCCCGGCGCCAGGCGAGCCGGGCGGGGCAGCGGGCCGGGGCAGGGCGCTCCTCCCGCCCCACCGGCACTCCACTGCCCACCACCCACCCCACTGGGCCCCACCCCTCGCCCAGCCCACCCCTGCGCCCGGAGAGGAACTCGTCGATGAGCAGCCCCGAGGCCGCCGGGCCCGCGCTGCACGTCCCCGTCCTCCTCGACCGGGTCACCGAGCTGCTCGCCCCCGCGCTGAGCGCACCGGGCGCCGTCCTGGTCGACTGCACGCTCGGTCTGGCCGGCCACTCCCTGGCCCTGCTGGGGGCCCATCCGGGGCTCCGGCTGATCGGCCTGGACCGGGACCCCGACGCCCGCGCCGAGGCCGCTGCCCGGATCACCGCCGCCGGCCACGCCGAGCGCGCCACCCTGGTGCCCGCCGTCTTCGACGAGCTGCCCGACGTGCTGGCCGAGCTCGGCGTCGACGAGGTGCAGGGCGTGCTGTTCGACCTCGGCGTCTCCTCCCTGCAGCTGGACCGCCCCACCCGCGGGTTCAGCTACTCCACCGACGCGCCGCTGGACATGCGGATGGACCCCACCGGGCCCCGCACCGCGGCCGACGTGGTCAACACCTACTCCCGGGGCGAGCTGACCCGGGTGCTCAAGGTCTACGGCGAGGAGCGCTTCGCCGGCCGGATCGCCGCCGCCATCGAGCGCGAGCGCGCCCGGGAGCCGTTCACCGGCACCGCCCGGCTGGCCGAGCTGGTGCGCTCCTCGATCCCCGCCGCCACCCGCCGCACCGGTGGACACCCGGCCAAGCGGACCTTCCAGGCCCTCCGGATCGAGGTCAACGACGAACTCGGGGTGCTCTCCCGCGCCCTGCCCGCCGCCATCGACGCGCTCGCGATCGGTGGCCGACTGGTCGTGATCAGCTTCCACTCCCTCGAGGACCGCATCGTGAAGCAGACGCTCGCCGCAGAGGCCACCGACCGCACGCCGCCCGGCATGCCGGTCCCGATGCCCGAGCACGCTCCGGTGCTGAAGCTGGTCACCCGGGGCGGTGAGGCGCCCGGTGACGCCGAGCTCGCCGTCAACCCACGGGCCGCCTCGGCGCGGGTCCGGGCCGCCGAACGCCTCCGGCGGGCAGCATGAGCCAGCCGGCGCGCTCCGCCCCGCGGAGCAGCAGCCCCCGCACCTCCACCCCGCGCACCCCGACGCCGCGCACCCCGCACGGCAGCACCGCCCGCACCGGGGCGACCCGCGCGGGCACGGCCCGGACGACGACCGCCCGCACCACGACCGCCCGGACCACGACGGCCCGGACCACCGGCCGCGCGACCACCGGCCCGGTGCACGTGCCCCGGGTCGCCCCGCCCCGGCGCAGCGGACCGGTCCCGAGTGGTCCGCAGCTGCGGCTGGTGCCGCCCAGCCGGCCGACCCCGGCCCGCGCGCCCCGCGGCAGCCGGCGGGCGCTGCTGCGCGGTCGCCGGGCGCCGTTCGTCGTGGTGCTCGTCGCCCTGCTGGTCGGGACGACGCTGGGCCTGCTCCTGCTCAACACCGCGATCGCCGTGGACTCCCTGCGCGCCACCGAGCAGCGGGTCGCGATGGCCGAGCAGGCCAAGGAGGTGGCTCGACTGGAACAGCAGGTGATCGCTGCCGACACTGCTGCCGAACTGGCCCGCGCCGCTGCCGCGGTCGGGCTGGTCCCGCCGGGGGACGCGGCGCACCTGGTGCTGCAGCCCGACGGCAGCTCCGTCCTGCTGGGCAGCGCCACGCCGGCGACGCCCCCCGTCGAGCCGGAGGCCGCCGACCAGGAGGCCACCGACCCGGAGGCCACCGCCACGGAGTCCGGCTCCACCACCGATCCCGCGCCGACCGACCCCCTGCCCGCCGACGCCGCGTCGCCGACCCCCGGGAACTGATCCGTGCCCCCTGCAGGTCCACTGCCGCCGAACCGTCCGGTCGGGGCCCGTCGCACCCCGGCGCGACCCAGCGGCCCGGCCGGGCGCGGTGCGCCGCTGTCCCGTCGCGAGCCCGGGGCGCGGCGGCTCCACCCGCTGGGGCTGGCGGAGCGGGACCAGCGCAACCGCTGGGGGCTGGCGTTCCTGATCACCCTGCTGGTGGTGGTCGTCGGCAAGCTCGTGGTGCTCCAGGGGGTCGACGGGGCCGCCTACGCGCAGGCCGCCGCGAACGACCGGATGCGCACGTACCCGATCGAGGCCGTCCGCGGGGAGATCACCGACCGCAACGGCAAGGTGCTCGCCTACTCGGTGGACGCCAAGCGGGTGACGGCCGACCCGACCCTGGTCTCCGACCCCACCCGCACGGCGCTGGCGCTGACCACGCTGCTCGGTGTCCCGGTCGACGAGCTCGTCGAGAAGCTCTCCCGGGAGGGGCGCTACGTCGTCCTGGCCGATGAGGTCAGCACCGACGTCACCGACCAGATCCGGGAGCTCCCGGCCTCGACGCAGGCCGGCCTGGTCTTCCAGGACGACCCCGTGCGGCTGTACCCGGCGGGCGCGGTCGGCGGGCAGCTGGTCGGCTTCGTCGGCAAGGAGGGCAACGGCCTCGCCGGGATCGAGCAGACCTTCGAGGACGTGCTGGCCGGGATCGACGGTGAGGAGCGGATCGAGGTCGACGGCGTCGGCAACCCGATCCCCTCGGGCATCGACGACACCCAGCCGGCCACCGACGGCAGCACCGTGCAGCTGACGCTGGACCAGGACCTGCAGTTCGTCGTGCAGCAGACGCTGGACGCCGCCTGCGCCGACGAGGCGACGACCACGGCGTCGGCCGTCGTCCAGCACGTGCAGACCGGCGAGGTGGTGGCGATGGCCTCCTGCCCCGGCTACGACCCGGGCAGCTACAACACCACCGACCCGGACCTGCTCGGCAACCCGGTCCTCTCCGAGGTCTACGAGCCCGGCTCGGTGCTGAAGGCGGTGACCCTGGCCGCCGCGATCGAGGAGGGCAAGGCCACCAAGGACACGGTGCTGAACGTCGACGGGCACATCCAGGCCGGGGACGTCGTGGTCACCGACGCCCACGACCACGAGCCGATCGACTTCACCGTCACCGGGATCCTCGCCAAGTCCAGCAACGTCGGGTCGATCATGCTGGCCCGGGAGGTCGGCGACAGCACGTTCGAGGAGTACCTGCGCCGCTTCGGGCTCGGGTCGACCACCGGCATCGAGCTCCCCGGGGAGAGCGCCGGCATCCTGGAGGACTCGGCGGACTGGACCGAGAGCCGCGCGGCCAACGTGCCGATCGGTCAGGGCGTGTCGGTGACCACCCTGCAGATGGCGTCGGTGTACCAGACCCTCGCCAACGACGGGGTGCGGATCGAGCCGCGGGTGGTCTCCTCGGTGACCGCCGAGGACGGCACCGTCACCGACGTGCCGCAGCCCGAGGGCGTGCGGGTGGTCAGCGAGTCCACCGCCGACCAGCTGACCTACATGCTGGAGGCGGTGGTCGGGCCCGGGGGCACTGCGCCACTGGGCGAGATCGACGGCTTCCGGGTCGCCGGGAAGACCGGCACCGCCCAGCGGGCCAACCCGGAGACGGGCAGCTACGCCGGCGGTGGCTACTTCACCACCTTCGTCGGCTACGCCCCGGCCGACGACCCGCAGTACGTGGTCGCCGTCGACCTCGAGCGGCCCACCAGCGACGCCGAGGGCGGCCAGGTCGCCGCCCCCGTCTTCGCCGACGTCATGCGGTACGCGCTGATCTCCGGCGGCGTCGTCCCCTCCGGTGCGCCGCGCCCGGACTTCACCCTCACCGCCCCCTGAACCCGTCGGCGCAGGGAGCTGCCCACCCACCGGCGCGACACGGGGTCAGGAGGTGATCGGGCCGTCGTCCTCCGCGCCGGTAGATTGGACCGTCGTGACCCCGACCGCCCCCGGGGCGGCGTCCCGGCCAGCCGGGAACCGCCCGCTCTCCCTCGCCGATCTCGCCGACCTCATCGGCGACCCGGTGACCGGCGCGACCGCCGTGGCCGTCACCGGCGTCACCCACGCGTCCGGCGACGTCCGCCCCGGTGACCTCTACGCCGCCCTCCCCGGCGCCCGCACCCACGGCGCCCGCTACACCGCCGACGCCGCCGCGCGCGGCGCCCGCGCGGTGCTGACCGACCCGGCGGGGGAGGAGCAGGCCCGGGCCGCAGGCCTGCCGGTCTGCGTGGCCGACGACCCGCGGGCCGTGCTCGGCGCGGTCGCCTCCCGGGTCTACGGGCGCCCCAGCGAGCAGCTGACCGTGCTCGGCATCACCGGCACCAACGGCAAGACGACGACGGCCTACCTGATCGAGGCCGGCCTGGCCGCCGCCGGCTGGGCCAGCGGCCTGATCGGCACCGTGCAGACCCGCACCCGGGGCCGGGACGCCGACGGTGCACCGGTCACCACGGAGCTGCCCAGCGTCCGCACCACCCCGGAGGCGGCCGACCTGCACGCGCTGCTGGCCACCATGGTCGACTCGGGGGTGCGCGCGGTGGTCATGGAGGTGTCCAGCCACGCGCTGGTCCTGGGCCGGGTCGGTGGGGTGCGCTTCGCCGCCGCCGGCTTCACCAACCTCTCCCGCGACCACCTGGACTTCCACGGCGACCCGGAGAGCTACTTCCAGGCCAAGGCGCTGCTGTTCGACGGCCGCGCCGCGGTCGAGGTGGTCGACGTCGACGACCCCGCCGGTCGGCGGCTGGTCCGCCCCGGCACGGTCACCGTCTCCAGCTCCGGGGCCGGTGGGGCGGACTGGTCGGCCACCGACGTGGCCGCCGTCCCCGCCGGTGGCTCGACCTTCACGCTGCACGGTCCCGGCGGCCGCAGCTGGCTGGCGCGGCTGCGGCTGCCGGGCAGCTTCAACGTGGCCAACGCGGTGCTCGCCGTCGCCCTGCTGGACGCCGTCGGGGTGCCGCCGGAGACGTCGCTGACCGGGATCGCCGAGACCGTCGTCCCCGGCCGGATGGAGCCGGTGGACGCCGGCCAGCCGTTCGTCGCCGTCGTCGACTACGCGCACACCCCCGACGCGGTGCAGACCGCGCTGGCCGCGCTCCGTCCGGCGACCCCCGGGCGGCTGCTCACCGTCCTCGGCTGCGGCGGTGACCGCGACCCGGGCAAGCGGCCGGGGATGGGCGCCGCCGCGGCGGCCGGCAGCGACGTCCTGGTGATCACCGACGACAACCCGCGCTCGGAGGACCCCGCGGTCATCCGCGCGGCGATGCGTGCCGGTGCCGACGACGTCCCCGCCGACCGGCGGGCCGAGGTGCTGGAGATCGGTGACCGGCGGGCCGCGCTCGCGGCCGCCGTCGGGCTCGCCGGGCCGGGTGACACGCTGCTCGTGGCCGGCAAGGGCCATGAGACGGGTCAGGAGGTGGGGGGCGAGGTGCTGCCCTTCGACGACCGCGTGGTGCTGCACGAGCTGCTGGCCGCCCACGCCGAGGTGGACGCGTGATCGCTTTGACCCTGGCCGAGGTGGCCGCGGCCGTCGACGGCGAGCTCGTCGGCGACGGCTCGACCGAGGTGACCGGTGCGGTGCTGGTCGACTCCCGTGCCGTGGCCCCCGGTGACCTCTTCGTCGCCCTCCCCGGGGAGCGGGTCGACGGCGCCGACTTCCTCCCCGCCGCTGCGGCGGCCGGCGCGGCCGGTGCGCTCACCGCCCGGGCCGACCCGGCGCTGCCCTGCGTGGTCGTGGCCGACCCGGTGGCGGCCCTGGGCCGGCTGGCCGCGGCCGTGCACGGCCGGCTGGTCGAGGCGGGGCTGGTGACCATCGGCGTCACCGGGTCCTCCGGCAAGACCTCGACCAAGGACCTGCTGGGCCAGGTGCTGGCCGCCGCCGGCCCGACCGTCAGCCCGCAGGGCTCGTTCAACAACGACATCGGCCTGCCGCTGACCGTGCTCTCCGCTGACGCGGACACCCGCTTCCTGGTGTTGGAGATGGGCTCCCGCGGCCCCGGTCACATCGCCCGGCTGTGCGGGATCGCCCGGCCGGCGATCGGCGTCGTGCTCAACGTCGGGTCCGCCCACCTGGGGGAGTTCGGCAGCGCCGAGGTGATCGCCACCAGCAAGGGCGAGCTGGTCGCCGCGCTGCCGGCCACCGGCACCGCCGTGCTCAACGCCGACGACGCGCGGGTGGCCGGCATGGCACCCCGCACGGAGGCCGCCGTGCTGACCACCGGGCTGGCCGAGCACGCCGACGTGCGGGCCACCGGGGTCGAGCTCGACGACGCCGCCCGCGCCCGGTTCACCCTCGTCGCCCGCGGCGAGCAGCACCCGGTCGCCCTGCAGGTCGTCGGGGTGCACCAGGTCGCCAACGCGCTCTCCGCCGCCGGCGCGGCCCTGGCCGCCGGGATGACGCCCGCCGCCGTCGCGCAGGCGCTGTCGGCCGCCGCCCCGCGCAGCCGCTGGCGGATGGAGGTCACCACCCGCGCCGACGGCGTGACCGTCGTCAACGACGCCTACAACGCCAACCCCGAGTCGATGCGGGCTGCGCTGGCCGCGCTCCGCCGGCTGCGCGGCCGCCGCCGGATCGCCGTGCTCGGCGCGATGGGCGAGCTCGGCCCCACCGCCGGGGTGGCGCACGAGGAGCTGGGCCGGGACGCCGTGCGCGCCGGGGTCGACCTCGTCGTCTCCGTCGGGCCCGACGCGGCGGGTGTGCACGCGGGTGCCCGTGCGGAACTGGACGCCCGTGGTCGCGCAGGCGACCGCGGGGGAGAGCAGGAGGAGTCCGTGCACCTGCCGGACCGGGCAGCAGCCCGGCGGTTGCTGAGCGAGGTGGTCGGGCCCGGGGACGTCGTGCTGGTCAAGGCCTCGCGCAGCTACGGCCTCGAGGAGCTCGCCGCCGACCTGATCGCCGACGGCGGCCCGGAGGTGACCGCGTGAGGTCGGTCCTCGTCGCCGCCGCCGTCGGGCTGATCGTCTCGATCCTGCTGACCCCGTTGGCGATCAAGGCCTTCCGGAAGCACGGCTTCGGTCAGGAGATCCGGGACGACGGCCCGGAGAGCCACCTGTCGAAGAAGGGCACGCCCACGATGGGCGGCACCGTGATGGTGCTGGCCACGGTGGTCGGCTACCTGGTGGCGCACCTGTTCGTGATCAACCAGGAGGGCCGTGGCGTCACCGCCACCGGTCTGCTGCTGCTGTTCCTGCTCATCGGCCTGGGCACGGTCGGGTTCCTCGACGACTACCTCAAGATCCGGTACCGGCGCAGCCTCGGCCTGAACAAGACCGCCAAGCTGGTCGGCCAGCTGGTCATCGGGGTCACCTTCGCCGTGCTCGCGCTGATGGCCGACGGCGAGGACGGGACCGCGGTGGCCACCACGACGGTCTCCTTCGTCCGGGACATCGCCCCGCTCACCCTGCCGACGGTCGCGTTCGTCGCGCTGGCCTACCTCTTCATCGCCGGCTTCTCCAACGCGGTCAATCTCACCGACGGCCTCGACGGGCTGGCCGCCGGCGCCTCGGCGATGGTGTTCGGCTCCTACGTGGTCATCTCGTTCTGGCAGTTCGGCAACGACTGCGCCGGCGGCGTCGTCGACGGCTGCTACACCGTCCGCGACCCGCTCGACGTGACCCTGGTGGCCGCCGCGGCGATGGGCGCCTGCCTGGGCTTCCTGTGGTGGAACACCTCACCGGCCCGGATCTTCATGGGCGACACCGGTTCCCTGGCCCTGGGCGGGCTGATGGCCGGGCTGGCCATCGTCACCCGCACCGAGCTGCTGCTGGTCGTGCTCGGTGGGCTGTTCGTGGCGGTCACCCTGTCGGTGGTGATCCAGGTCGGCTTCTTCCGGGCGACCCGGCGGCGGGTCTTCCGGATGGCACCGCTGCACCACCACTTCGAGCTCGCCGGCTGGGCGGAGAACACCGTGATCGTCCGGTTCTGGCTGGTCACCGGGATGGCCGTCGCCTTCGGGCTGGGGCTGTTCTACGCCGACTGGCTCTCCGTCACGGGGCTCTGAGATGGCGCACACGGACGGGACGGCGGAACGCCCGCTGGGCACCGTGCTGGTCGCCGGGCTGGGGGTCTCCGGCGCCGCGGCCGCCCGGGTGCTGCTGGCCCGCGGGGACGACGTCCTGCTCACCGACGCCACCGAGCCCGCCGTGCTGGCCGAGCTGGTCGCAGCGGGGGCCCGCTGGCTCGGCGCGCTCAGCGAACCGCCGGAGGACGTCGACCTGGTCGTCACCTCCCCGGGCTGGCGCCCGGACTCCCCGCTGCTGCGGACCGCCGCCGCCCGCGGGGTGGAGGTCATCGGCGAGCCGGAGCTGGCCTGGCGGCTGCGGATCGCGGCCCCGGGCGCGGAGCCCGCCCCCTGGTTCGCGGTCACCGGCACGAACGGCAAGACGACGACGGTCACGATGCTCGAGGCGGTCCTGCTGGCCGCCGGGCGGCGGGCGGTCGCTGCGGGCAACGTCGGCCGGCCGCTCATCGAGGTGGTCACCGCCCGCGACGCCGACGGCACCCCCGCCCACGACGCGATCGCCGTGGAGCTCTCCAGCTTCCAGCTGCACTGGTCCTCGTCGATCGCCCCCGCCGGCGCCTGCGTGCTCAACGTCGCCGACGACCACGTCGACTGGCACGGCTCGTTCGACGCCTACCGGGACGCCAAGGCCCTGCTGCTGCGGCTGGCACCGGTCGCGGTCGCCGACGCCGGTGACCCGGTGGCGTCCGGGCTCGTCGGCGGCCACCGGCACCCGGTCACCGTGACCCTCGGGGAGCCCGAGCGCGGCCAGCTCGGCGT
Organism: Modestobacter sp. VKM Ac-2978; assembly: GCF_026968025.1. Taxonomy (NCBI): domain Bacteria; kingdom Bacillati; phylum Actinomycetota; class Actinomycetes; order Geodermatophilales; family Geodermatophilaceae; genus Modestobacter; species Modestobacter sp. VKM Ac-2978. The sequence continues at coordinate 564,548 of NZ_JAPVBP010000002.1, forward strand.
CCGGGCCGGTGCCCTCGTGGACCGCGCGTTCAGCGCCGAGCCGGCCGGTGAGGTGCTGGTCGAGCTGGACGCCCTGCAGGTGCGGGGGCCGCACAACACGGTGAACGCCCTGGCCGCCGCGGCGCTGGCCCGGGTCGCGGGGGTCGACGCCGCCGCGGTCGGGCGTGGCCTGGCCGGCTTCCGCGGGGGCGCGCACCGCAACGTGCTGGTCGGCACCGTCGACGGCATCGACTTCGTCGACGACAGCAAGGCCACCAACCCGCACGCGGCCGGCGCCTCGCTGGCCGCCTACCCACGGGTGGTGTGGATCGCCGGCGGCCTGCTCAAGGGCGCCGACGTCGATCCGCTGGTCGCCGCGGTCGCCCCGCGGCTGGCCGGGGTGGTGCTGCTGGGCCGGGACCGGGAGGTGCTGGCCCGGTCACTGGCGCGACACGCCCCGTCGGTCCCACGCACGGTCGTCCCCAGCGGCGACGATGGCGGTGTGGTGACCGATGGGGACAGTGTGATGCGTGAGGTGGTCGCGGCCGCCGTCCAGCTGGCCCGCCCCGGGGACACCGTGCTGCTCGCCCCGGCGGCGGCCTCGATGGACGTGTTCACCGACTACGCGCACCGCGGCCGGGCCTTCGCCGACGCGGTCCGCGCGCTGGGATGACCGGCCGGTGACGGCGACCACCGGGCAGCGCTCCTCCCGCCGCGCCGGCCGCGAGGAGCAACCACCGGCCGCACCCCGCGCCGAGGGCCCACGCTTCCGCGCCCCGGCCTGGCTCGACGGTCCAATGACCAGCTCCCACCTGGTGCTGGGCGCGGCCGGCATGCTGCTGGCGATCGGCCTGGTCATGGTCTTCTCCGCCTCCTCGATCGAGGCGGCCAAGGCCGGTCAGCCGGCCTGGCTGCCCGGCGTCCGGCAGATCGCCTTCGCCGTCATCGGGCTGCTCGCCATGCTGGTGGCGATGCACCTGCCGGTCGGCCGCATCCGCCAGTTCTCCGGCTGGGGGCTGCTCGGCGTCGCCGGGCTGCTGCTGCTGGTCCTGGTGCCGGGCATCGGGCTCAAGCTGAACGGCTCCCGGGCCTGGTTCGACCTGGGCTTCACCAACTTCCAGCCCTCCGAGCTGGGCAAGCTGGTCTTCGCCCTCTGGGGCGCCCACGTCATCGCCCTGCGGGAGAAGTACCTGACCGTCCGGTCGCTGCTCGTGCCGGTGCTGCCGGTGTTCGGCGTGCTGTCGGTGCTCCTGCTGCTCGAGCCGGACATGGGCGCGGTGGTGAGCCTGGGGCTGGTGCTGGCCGGGCTGATGTGGGCCGGCGGGCTGTCCCGCCGCTACATCGCCGGTGCCGTCGCGCTCGCCGCCGTGGCCGTCGTCCTGATGGTCACGTTCGCGAGCTACCGGATGGCCCGGATCACCTCGTTCCTGGACCCCTTCGCCGATCCGGAGAACGGCGGCTACCAGGCGATCCGCGGGCTGTACGCGCTGGCCACCGGTGGGGTGTGGGGCGTCGGGCTGGGCAACAGCGCGATGAAGTGGAACATCCTGCCGCACGCGGAGTCCGACTACATCTTCGCGATCATCGGCGAGGAGCTGGGCTTCCTGGGCTGCCTCGTGGTGGTCACCCTGTACGGCATCCTCGCCTGGGCCGGCTTCCGGATCTCCCGCCGGTCCACCGACCGCTTCGTCCAGCTGGCCAGCGTCGCCATCACCGTGTGGCTGGTCGGGCAGGCCGCGATCAACATGGGCTACGTGGTGGGCCTGCTGCCGGTCACCGGCGTGACGCTGCCGCTGATCTCCGCCGGCGGCACCTCGCTGGTCCTCACCCTCTTCGTCGTCGGGCTGCTGGTCCGCTTCGCCCGGGCCGAACCGGCCGCGATCGCCTTCCAGCGGGGCCAGCGCCGCGGTCGGCTGGCCCGGCTGCTGGCGCCGGTCCCCGCGGTGGCCGTCGACCCGGTGCCCTCCCGTCGGCGCCGGGAGACCCGGTCCGCCGGCCGCGCCGGCCCGCCGCCCGCGGCGCCCCGGCGTGGGAACGGCCGGACGGTCGCCCGGGTGACGGGTCACCCGTCGTCGTCCGCCCCGGCCCGGGGACGTCGTCCCGAGGAGCCGGCGCCCACCCCGGACGCGCGCCGCGGCGGCGCGGAACGGCAGACTGTCGACCGCCGGCAGAACCCCGGTGACCGCCCGACGGTCCGCAGCCGGCCCTCGTCTGCTGCGGGGCCCGCCCTGCGCGAGGGGCTCCGCGACCGTCCCTGGTCCGGTGAGCCGCCCGCTGCCCGGCTCCGGCCCGTCCAGCGGTCCCGCCCCCCGAGAACCGAACGGCCAGGACGCCCGCAGTGACCTCTCCCCAGCCCGACCCCGGCGACGACGTCCCGGGCGTGCCCCCGTCCGGTGCCGCACCGGTGCGCGTCGTCCTCGCCGGTGGCGGCACCGGCGGCCACATCGAGCCGATGCTCGCCCTCGCCGACGCCCTCACCCGCCGCACCGGTGCCGGGGAGGCGGCGCGGGTCACCTGCCTGGGCACCGCCCGCGGCATGGAGACCCGGCTGGTGCCGGCCCGCGGCTACGACCTGCGGCTCATCCCGCCGGTGCCGCTGCCGCGCAAGCCGACGCCGGACCTGCTGCGCGTCCCCGGCCGGCTCCGGCGGGCCGTCGCCGAGACGCGGGAGCTGCTCACCGAGCTCGACGCCGACGTGGTCGTCGGCTTCGGCGGGTACGTGGCCCTGCCCGCGTACCTGGCCGCCCGCCGGGCCGGCGTCCCGATCGTGGTGCACGAGCAGAACGCACTGCCGGGGCTGGCCAACCGGATCGGCGCCCGGCTCGCCGCCCGGGTCGCGGTCACCGTGCCGAGCACACGGCTGCGCGGTGCCGAGCACGTCGGGATGCCGCTGCGGACGGCGATCAGCGGACTGGACCGGGCCGCCCGGCGCGCCGAGGCGCGGGCCGAGTTCGGGCTGGACCCCGACCGCCCGACCCTGCTGGTGTTCGGGGGCTCGCAGGGCGCCGCGTCGCTGAACCGGGCCGCGGTCGCCGCGGCCGATGCGCTGACCGCCGCCGGGGTGCAGGTGCTGCACGCCCGGGGGCCGAAGAACACCGAGGTGTCGGTGCCCGCGCGGCCGGCCGGGTCGGCTCCCTACGTCGTCGTCGACTACCTGGAGCGGATGGACCTGGCCTACGCCGCGGCTGACCTGGCGCTGTGCCGCTCCGGTGCGGTCACCGTCGCCGAGCTCTCCGCGGTCGGGTTGCCGGCCGCGTTCGTGCCCCTGCCGATCGGCAACGGCGAGCAGCGGCTCAACGCGCTGCCCGTGGTCGAGGCCGGTGGCGCGGTGCTGGTCGCCGACGCCGACCTGTCGCCGTCCTGGATCGAGAGCGAGCTGGTCCCGTTGCTCACCGACCCGCAGGCGCTGTCGGCGCTCGCCGAGCACGCGGCCGCCGCGGGCACCCCCGACGCCGACGAGCGGCTGGCCGACCTCGTGCTGCAGGTCGCCGGCCGGGAGGTGGGCGACCGATGAGCGCCGACGACGTCGCTGCCTGGCGCGGCCCCATCCCGTCGCTGGCCGAGCTCGGGCCGGTGCACTTCATCGGCATCGGCGGCGCCGGGATGAGCGGCATCGCCCGGATCATGCTCGCCCGCGGCGTGCCGGTGTCCGGCAGTGACCGGCGGGACTCACCGGCGCTGCGTGCGCTGGACGCCCTCGGTGCGCGGATCGAGGTCGGGCACGCCGCCGAGCACCTGGGCGAGGCCGCGACCGTGGTCGTCTCCACCGCGATCCGCGACGAGAACGCCGAGCTGGTGGCCGCGCGGGACCGCGGGCTGCGCGTGCTGCCGCGGGCCGTGGCGCTGGCGGCGGTGATGGCCGGCCGGCGCAGCGTCGCGGTGGCGGGCACCCACGGGAAGACCTCGACGACCTCGATGCTGACCGTCGCCGTCCAGGCCTGTGGCGTCGACCCCTCCTTCGCCATCGGCGGCACGTTGAACGAGTCCGGCTCCAACGCCCACGCCGGTCAGGGCGACGTCTTCCTCGCCGAGGCCGACGAGAGCGACCGGTCCTTCCTGCTGCTGGCCCCGCGCGGGGGCATCGTCACCAACGTCGAGGCCGACCACCTGGACAACTACGGCGACCTGGCCGCCGTCGAGGCGGCGTTCGACACCTTCGCCCGCACCGTGCCCGCCGACGGCTTCCTGGTGCTGTGCGCCGACGACCCGGGGGCCGCCCGGCTGGCCACGGTCGGCGCCGCCGCCCGGGTGCGCACCTACGGCGAGTCGGCCGGTGCGGACCTGCAGCTGCTCGACCTGGAGGTGGGTCCGGACGGCACCCGGTACACCGCCGTCCTCGACGGCCAGGAGCTCGGCGCGGTGCACATCCGGCTGCCCGGCGTGCACATGGCGCTCAACAGCGCGGCCGCGCTGCTCGCCGGCATCGAGCTGGAGCTCCCGGTCGCCGGGCTGGTCAACGGGCTGGGCCGGTTCGGCGGGGTGCACCGGCGCTTCGAGCTCAAGGGCACCGCCGCCGGGGTCCGCGTGTACGACGACTACGCCCACCACCCCACCGAGGTGGCCGCCCAGCTCCGTGCCGCCCGCGCGGTGGTGGGGGAGGGGCGCCTGCTGGTGCTCTTCCAGCCGCACCTCTACAGCCGGACGGCGGAGTTCGCCACCGGCTTCGGCGAGGCCCTGGGCCTGGCCGACGAGGTCGTGGTCATGGAGGTCTACGGCGCCCGAGAGGACCCGGTGCCCGGGGTCACCGGTGCCCTGGTCGCCGACGCGGTGCCGCTGCCCGCCGGGCAGGTCGCCTTCGAGCCGTCCTGGTCGGCGGCCGCCGGTGCGATGGCCGCCCGGGCACGCCCGGGTGACCTGGTGGTGACCATGGGCGCCGGGGACGTGTCGATGGTCGGACCCGAGGTGCTGGTGGCGCTGGCGCCGCCGCCGGAGCTGTCGGACGCGGTGGAGGACGGGTCGGAGCCACCCCGGTGAGCCGTACGGGGTCGACGACCCGCGACCGGTCCCGCAGGCCGCGCCGCGGCGCCACCCCGGCGGCAGCTGCCGCACCGGTCACCTCGCTGCGTGCCCGGCGCGGGCGGTCCCGGCGCACCGGCACGCCCCGCCGCCGGCTGGTCGTGCTGGCGGTCGGGCTGGCCCTCGTGGTGGCGCTGGCGGTCTGGGTGCTGCTGGCCAGCCCGTTGCTGGCGGTGCGCACCGTGCGGGTCGACGGGGCCGTCGCGTTGTCGGACGCCCAGGTCGTCTCCGTCGCCGGGATCGAGGAGGGCACCCCGTTGGTGCGGGTGGACACCGAGGCGGCGACCGCACGGGTGGCGCAGCTGCCGCAGGTCGACTCGGTGGAGGTGACCCGCGGCTGGCCGGGGACGGTCGTGGTCACGCTGGCGGAGCGGGTGCCGGTCGCCGTCGTGCAGCAGGAGGGCACCCGGGGACTGGTCGATGCCGGGGGCGTCGTGTTCGACACGATCACCGGGGACGCCCCGTCCGGGGTCGTCCCGCTCGACGTGCGCGAGCCCGGCCCGGACGACGCGGCCACCACCGCCGCGCTGGGTGCGCTGACCGCGCTGCCGGACACCGTGCGCAGCCAGGTGACCGGGGTGTCCGCGCGCACCGCCGACGACGTCACGCTGACCCTGACCGACGGCCGGTCGGTGCGGTGGGGGAGTGCTGAGCGCACCGACCGCAAGGCCGAGGTGCTGGGTGCGCTGCTGGACCAGATCGACGACGGCACCCTCGACCCGGCCGACACCCTCGACGTCAGCACCCCCGACGCGGTCGTCCTGCGCTGAGGACCGGTGCCGAGGGGTGCCGCGGGGCGCACGACACGCCCGGCCGGGAAAAAGGTCCGCGAGTCCTACGTCTCGGGCGTGCCTACGGGGTCGGGAGATGTCTTGAGGTGAACTGGAGACGCTGACCAGGCGGGTCGTCACGTCTGGTGAGTGCAAAGTGACGGATGGGTCGAGAGATCCTCGTGAGAATCCGCCCGATGGACACGCCGAGCCGAGGAGGGTGCTTGCTGCCCCGGATGGGCACACCTAACTTCGTCCTCACAACGACTCAGTTGACATAACTATAAGGCTTAACCTAAGGATGAGGGTCCAGTTGGGGAGCGCGGCATGACACCTCCGCACAACTACCTAGCGGTCATCAAGGTCGTCGGCATCGGCGGCGGCGGGGTGAACGCGGTCAATCGCATGATCGAGGTCGGCCTCAAGGGGGTCGAGTTCATCGCGATCAACACCGACGCGCAGGCGCTGCTGATGAGCGACGCCGACGTCAAGCTCGACGTCGGTCGTGAGCTCACCCGAGGTCTGGGTGCCGGCGCGCAGCCCGACGTCGGCCGGCAGGCCGCCGAGGACCACCGCGAGGAGATCGAAGAGGTGCTCAAGGGCGCCGACATGGTCTTCGTGACGGCCGGCGAGGGCGGCGGCACCGGCACCGGCGGTGCGCCGGTCGTCGCCTCGATCTCCCGCAAGCTCGGCGCCCTGACGATCGGCGTGGTCACCCGCCCGTTCTCCTTCGAGGGGAAGCGGCGGGCGGTCCAGGCCGAGACGGGCATCGAGGAGCTGCGCAACGAGTGCGACACGCTGATCGTGATCCCGAACGACCGGCTGCTGCAGCTGGGCGACCGGAACGTCAGCGTGATGGACGCCTTCCGGACCGCCGACCAGGTGCTGCTCTCCGGTGTGCAGGGCATCACCGACCTGATCACCACCCCCGGTCTGATCAACCTGGACTTCGCCGACGTCAAGTCGGTCATGTCCGGGGCAGGGTCGGCGCTGATGGGGATCGGCAGCGCCCGCGGCGACAACCGCGCGCTGCTGGCCGCCGAGCAGGCGATCGCCTCACCCCTGCTGGAGGCCTCGATGGAGGGCGCCCACGGCGTCCTGCTGTCGATCTCCGGTGGGTCGGACCTCGGTCTGTTCGAGATCAACGAGGCCGCCTCGCTGGTCTCCGACGCCGCGCACCCCGACGCCAACATCATCTTCGGTGCCGTCATCGACGACGCCCTCGGTGACGAGGTGCGGGTCACCGTGATCGCGGCCGGGTTCGACGGTGGCAAGCCCAGCACCCGCAAGGACGCCGGCAGCACGCCGCTGGCGACCTCGCCCCCGAGCGCCCCGGCTGCTCCGGCCGCACCGGTCAGTGCTCCGCCGGCGGCCCGTCCGTCGGTGCCGGCGCAGACCGGCGAGCGGCCGGCCAGCTCGGCTCCGGCCCAGGCTGCACCGCCGCAGGCCCCGGCGGCACCCGTGACCTCCTCGCCGTCGGCGCCGCGACCGGGTCAGCCCGGCAGTGCGCCGCAGGGCGGCGGGATCACCGTGCCCCCGCTGCCGCCGATCGCCGGGCAGTCCGGCGGCAACCGCCGGCCGCTCGCGACCGACGACTTCGAGGAAGAGCTCGACATCCCCGAGTTCCTGCGCAGCCAGTGACAGACAGTGCGGCCGCTCTGTCGGCGGTGCGGCCCCGACGGGTCGTCACCGACCGGCGGGGCGGCCGTTCTGCTGCGCCGTACGACTCCTTCAACCTGGGTGTCCACGTCGGCGACGACCCCGAGGCCGTGGCCGCCAACCGGGCCCGGCTGGCCGGCGAGCTCGGCGTGCCCGGCGACCGGCTGCTCTGGATGACCCAGGTGCACGGCACCGGCGTCGCGATCGTCGAGGACGCCGAGGAGAACCCGGTGGCCGACGTCGACGCACTGGTGACCGCCACCCCCGGGCTGGTGCTCTGCGTGCTGGTCGCCGACTGCGTGCCGGTGCTGCTGGCCGACCCCGTCGCCGGGGTGGTCGCCGCGGTGCACGCCGGCCGGGAGGGCGTGCGCACCGGTGTCGTCCCGGCCACGCTCGCGGCGATGACCCGGCTGGGCTCCCGCCCCGGCGACGTGGAGGCGCTGCTGGGCCCGGCCGTCTGCGGCCTTGACTACGAGGTCCCGGCGCAGATGCAGGCCGACGTCGCCCGGGTCGCCCCGGCCAGTGCGGTCCGCACCCGGCGCGGCACGCCGGGGCTGGACCTGCGGGCCGGGCTGGCTGAGGTGCTCCGCCGAGCCGGGGTCGGGCAGGTCGTGCACGACCCGCGCTGCACCGTCGAGGACCCCCGGCTGTTCAGCCACCGCCGCGACGGCGTGACCGGTCGCCAGGCGGGCGTCGTCTGGCTCGGCTGAGGCCGACGGACCCCGCTCTCCCGGCAGGCGGGCCGGTCCCTGGACCGGGCCGGACGGCGGGCCCCGGCAGCGGGCCCGGGTCCCGGGGGAGGATCAGGACATGACGTCCCTCGCCGACAACCTGCGGGCCGTCCGCGCCCGGATCGACGCCGCTGCCCGGGCGGCCGGCCGCGACCCGGCGGAGGTGCACCTGCTGGCGGTCAGCAAGACGTGGTCGGCCGAGGACGTCCGGGCCCTCGCCGCACTGGGGCAACGGCACTTCGCCGAGAACCGCGTGCAGGAGCTGGTCGGCAAGGCGGCGGCGCTGGCCGCCGACCCTGCCGTCCCCGAGCTGCACTGGCACCTGGTCGGGCAGCTGCAACGGAACAAGGTCGGCCCGGTGGCCCGGCTCGGTGCCACGGTGCACTCGGTCGACCGGGCCCCGCTCGTGACGGCGCTGGCCCGCGCCGCCGAACGCGAGCAGCGGGTCCTGGACGTCTACGTCCAGGTCGACCTGGGTGGCCCGGAGGGCGAGCTCGGGAGCCGGGGCGGCGCCGCGCCGGCCGACGTCCCCGGCCTCGCCGATGCGATCGCCGCGGCGCCGGAGCTGCGCCTGCGCGGCCTGATGGCGGTGGCCCCGCGGGACGAGGAGCCCGGCCCGGCGTTCGAGCGGTTGGCCGTGTTGTCCAACCGGGTGCGCTCCGATCATCCTGGTGCCACGGAGACATCGGCAGGCATGAGCGGCGACCTGGAGGCTGCTGTGACAGCTGGGGCCACCGTGGTGCGTGTCGGTACCGCGTTGTTCGGCACGCGCCCCCTAACCTCCGACGCAGGGCAGTGACGCACCACCCGTGCGCCCTGCCGAGTCACACCAGCACCACCTGAACCACCCAGCAACCTGTTGCAGCGCGGGGCGTCCAGCGCCGACGAGACCAGAGGGAGACGTCCGATGGCCGGAGCGATGCGGAGGATGGGGGTCTACCTCGGCCTCGTCGAGGACGACGACACCCGCGGTGGGTACGACCGCTACGCCGCACGTCAGAGCGACTACGACCGGGACGACCGGGGCTACGACCACGGGTACGACCGCTACGCCGCCGACGACGCCGACCCCGTGGCCGAGGAGTCCCGCTACGGCTACGGCAGCGGCTACGGCGGTGGCTACGACACCGAGTACGCCGGCGTCCGCCTCGCCGACGAGCCGGTCGAGGAGCGCGCCCCCGAGCCCGAGGTCTCGCTGGGACGGCGTCCGGCCACCCCCCGGACGATCGGACTGGCGGGCACCCCGTCGAGCGGCAGCACTGCAGCACGCCTCGCCGGTGGCGGGCTGTCCGCCGCCGGGAGCATGGGCGCCGGCTCCTCGGGCCGCAGCCGGATCTCCTCCGGCGGCTCCGGAGCCGCAGCCGGCCTGGCCATGAGCGAGCCCGTGGCGTCGGTCCCCGAGCCCGTCCCGGCCCCTGCCCCCGCGCCGGCGCCGTCCCCGCAGAACTACCGCATCACCACGGTGCACCCGGCCTCCTACAACGAGGCCCGCACCATCGGGGAGCGCTTCCGGGACGGCATGCCGGTGATCATGAACCTGACCGACATGGAGCACGCCGACGCGAAGCGGCTCGTCGACTTCGCCATCGGCCTCACGTTCGGGCTGCACGGTAGTATCGAGCGCGTCACGGCCAAGGTCTTCCTGCTCAGTCCGCAGGACGTCGACGTGACGGCTGAGGACAAGGCCCGCATCCGTGAGGGCGGGTTCTTCAGCCAGTCCTGACCCCGCGCACCTCACGCCCCGGCGCGAGCTGCTCCCGAACGAGCGAGGACCGTGGCTCTCCTTCTGCAGATCGTCTCGTCGATCCTGCTCGTCTTCCTGATCCTCCTGTTCGCCCGGTTCGTCGTGGACTGGGTGATGGTGCTCGCCCGCAGCTGGCGCCCGCAGGGTCTGGTCGCCGCGGGGCTCGAGGTCGTCTACGCCGCGACCGACCCGCCGCTCAAGGCGGTCCGCAAGGTCATCCCGCCGTTGAACCTCGGGTCCATCCGGCTGGACCTGGGGTTTATGGTGCTGCTGATCGGCGTGATCCTCCTGCGCAGCATCTTGAGCAGCATGGCCTACTCCATCGCATGATCCGTCGTACCGTGCCCGAGCGGGGTGTGGACCCGATGCGGTTCGCCGCCGATCCGGACCCGTTCCCGTTCCTCCCGCCCGACCTGAGGTGAGCCGCATGCCACTGACTCCCGCCGACGTGCACAACGTCGTCTTCAAGAAGCCGCCGATCGGCAAGCGCGGCTACGACGAGGACGAGGTCGATGCGTTCCTCGACGTGGTCGAGGCCGAGCTGGCCCGGCTCATCGAGGAGAACAACGACCTGCGCGGCTCCGGTGCCGGTGGCTCCGGTGCGCGGGAGGAGCGGCCCGAGCCGGCGCCGATGACCGTCGCGGCCCCGCCGCCCCCGCCGACCCAGGCGCCCGCGGCGCAGGTGCGCGAGGACGACGCGATCCGTGCCTCCCGGATGCTGGCGCTCGCCACGGAGACGGCCGAGCGGCACGTCAACGAGGCCAAGGCCCAGGCCGACCAGATGGTGGGCACCGCCAAGAGCAGCAGCGACCGGATGATGTCCGAGGCGCGGGCGAAGAGCGAGCAGATGGTCGGTGAGGCCAAGAGCCGCGCCGACGCCATGCTGGGCGACGCCCGCACCCGTGCGGACACGATGGAGCGGGAGGCCCGCGCCAAGGCCACCGCCCTCGCCCAGGACGCCGAGCGCAAGCACGTGGAGGCGATGGGCTCCCTGGAGGAGAAGCGGGCCAGCCTCGAGCGCAAGGTCGACGAGCTGCGCACCTTCGAGCGGGAGTACCGCACCCGGCTGCGCTCCTACCTGGAGTCGCACCTGCGCGACCTGGACAGCCGCGGCTCGGCCGAGCCGGCGTTCAACAGCCGGCAGAGCCAGCACGTCAGCGCCTGAGGCGCCGCTCCACAGCACGGCCCCTCAGCACGACCCCTCAGCACGACAGAGCCCCGCCGGACCTGGTCCGGCGGGGCTCTGTGCTGTCCGAGCCGGCCGGGCCCCGGGTCGTGGGGCCCGGCCGGGCGTCAGCTCGCCGGGGTGATCCAGACCCGGGCGCCCGCCGGACCCTCGAGGCCGTCGCCGTCCCCGGTCTGCTGGGCGTGCACGGCGGTGGCCAGCACCTCCGCGGACAGCTGGGCGGAGTGCTCGGTGAGCGCCTGGGCGATCGCACCCTCGCCGGTCCACCGGACCTCGATCCGGTCGCTGACCGCCAGCCCGCTGGACTTGCGGGCGTCCTGCACCAGCCGCACGACCTCGCGCACCAGGCCGGCCCGCTCCAGCTCTGGGGTGAGGGTCAGGTCGAGCGCGACGGTGAGCCCACCGCCCGAGGCCACCGTCCACCCCTCGCGCGGGGTCTCGGTGATCACCAGGTCGCCCTCGACGAGCGGCACCTCCGCACCGTCGACCGGCACGGTGGCCGTCCCGGCCCGGTAGGCGGCGACCAGCTCGGCGGCGTCCGCGGCGGCGACCGCCGCGGCGACGGCCTGCACCTGCTTGCCCATCCGGCGTCCCACCGCACGGAAGTCGACCTTGACCGAGACGTCGACCAGTGAGCCGTCGACGCCGGCGAGCTCGGTCAGCTCTGCGACGTTCAGCTCCTCGGCCACCTCGGCGACCAGGTCACGGGGCAGCTGTGCCCAGCCGGGTGCGGCGACGAGCGCCCGGGCCAGTGGCTGGCGGGTGCGGGCCTTGCCCGCCGTGCGGGCGGACCGGCCGAGCTCGACCAGGCGACGGACCAGCGCCACCTGGGCCACCAGGGCGTCGTCCCGGGCGTCGGTGTCCACGGCCGGCCAGCTCGCCAGGTGCACCGAGTCCACGGCGTCCGCCGCCCCGGGCACCACGGCGCCACGCCACACCCGCTCGGTCACGAAGGGCGTGAACGGGGCCATCAGCCGGGTCAGGCCGTCGAGCACCTCGTGCAGGGTGCCCAGCGCGGCCGGGTCGCCGTCCCAGAACCGGCGCCGGCTGCGCCGGACGTACCAGTTGGACAGGTCGTCGACGAACTCGGCGATCAGCCGCCCGGCGGTCTGCGTGTCGAACTGCTCCAGCGCGTCGGTGACGCCGGCGGTGACCGACGCCAGCTCGGCGAGCGCCCAGCGGTCCAGCAGCGGACGCTCGGCGCGCGGGGGAGCGGGGGCGACCGCCGGGTCCCAGCCGTTGGTCTCGGCGTAGAGGGTGAAGAAGCTGGCGGTGTTCCAGTAGGTCAGCAGGACCTTGCGGACCACCTCGGACAGCGTCTCGTGGCCGACCCGGCGGGCCGACCAGGGCGAGCCACCGGCCAGCATGAACCAGCGGACGGCGTCGGCGCCGTGCCGGTCCATCAGCGGCATGGGCTCGAGGATGTTGCCCAGGTGCTTGCTCATCTTCCGGCCGTCCTCGGCCAGGATGTGGCCCAGGCACAGCACGTTTTCGTACGAGCTCTGCTCGAACACCAGCGTGCCGACCGCCATCAGCGTGTAGAACCAGCCGCGGGTCTGGTCGATCGCCTCGGCGATGAACTGCGCCGGGTAGGCGGCCTCGAACTCCGCCTTGTTCCGGTGCGGCGCACCCCACTGGGCGAACGGCATCGACCCGGAGTCGTACCAGGCGTCGATCACCTGACGCACCCGGCGGTAGGTGCCCTCCTCGCCCGGCACCGTGAAGGTCACCTCGTCGATGAACGGCCGGTGCGGGTCGAGGTCGGACAGGTCGCGGCCGGTCAGCTCCGACAGCTCGGCCAGCGAGCCGACGACGACCATCCGGGACGGGTCGGCGTCGTTGCGCCAGATCGGCAGCGGCGTGCCCCAGTACCGGTCGCGGGACAGCGCCCAGTCGACGTTGTTGTTTAGCCAGTCGCCGAAACGACCCTCCTTGATGTTCTCCGGGTACCAGTTCGTCCGCTCGTTCTGTGCCAGCAGCTGGTCCTTGACCTGGCTGGTGCGGATGTACCAGGACGGCTGGGCGTAGTACATCAGCGGCGTGTGGCAGCGCCAGCAGTGCGGGTAGCTGTGCTCGTACCGCATCTCCCGGTACAGCACGCCCCGGTCCTGCAGGTCCTGCACCAGGGTCGGGTCGGCGGCCTTGAAGAAGTGGCCACCGACCAGCGGCACGTCGGCGGTGAAGTGGCCGGTGGCGTCGATCGGGTTGACCACCGGCAGGCCGTAGGACCGGCAGACGGTGAAGTCATCGGCGCCGAAGGCGGGGGACTGGTGCACCAGCCCGGTGCCGTCCTCGGTGGTGACGTACTCGGCCAGGACGACGAAGTGCGCGTCCCCCTCGGGGAAGTCGACCAGCTCGAACGGCCGCTGGTAGTGCACCCGCTCCCAGTCCCGGCCGGTGGTGCGGGCCAGCACCTTCGCGTTCTCGCCGAGCGCGGCGGTCAGCAGCGGTTCGGCGACGACGAAGGTCCCGTCGTCGGTGCGGGCCACCACGTAGGTGACGTCGGGGTGCACGGCGACCGCGGTGTTGGACGGGAGCGTCCACGGCGTCGTCGTCCAGATGAGCAGGTCGGCCTTCCCCGCCCACTCGCCGCTGGTGACCGGGAGCCGGACGTAGACCGAGGGGTCGGTCAGCGTCTCGTAGCCCTGGGCCACCTCGTGGTCGCTGAGCCCGGTGCCGCAGCGCGGGCAGTACGGGGCGACCCGGTGGTCCTCCACCAGCAGTCCCTTGTCGAACACCTGCTGCAGCGACCACCAGACGCTCTCGATGTAGCTGGCGTCCATGGTCCGGTAGGCGGTCGACATGTCGACCCAGTAGCCCATCCGCTGGGTCAGCTCGGCGAAGGCGCCGACGTGCCGCTCCACCGACTCCCGGCAGCGGGCGTTGAACTCGGCGATGCCGTAGCGCTCGATGTCCGGCTTGCCGGCGAAGCCGAGCTCCTGCTCCACCGCGATCTCCACCGGCAGGCCGTGGCAGTCCCAGCCCGCCCGCCGGGGGACGGAGTACCCCTGCATCGTCTTGAACCGGGGGAAGACGTCCTTGAACGCCCGCGCCTCGATGTGGTGGGTGCCGGGGCGGCCGTTGGCCGTGGGCGGGCCTTCGTAGAAGACCCACTGGGGCCGGTCGGCGGAGCCTTCCAGCGATCGGGCAAAGACCTTGTCGGCCTCCCACTGCTCGAGGACCTCGTGTTCGAGGGCCGGCAGGTCGACCTGCGGGGGGAGGGCCTGGAACGGGCCGGAGGGAGCACTCACGCCGCCCATCATCCCCGACCCCGCCACCCCCTTCGCGCAGCCGCCGGTCCACGGCGCGCAGACCCCCGGGACGGCGGTACGGGAGACTGCCCCCATGGGGGCCCGCGGATGAACACGACGGTCACCATCGCGCTGGCCGTCGGCGCCCTCGTCGTCCTCCTCGCCGCCGTCGCGCTGCGGCTCGCCGACCGGATCGGGCTCCCCTCGCTGCTGCTCTACCTGGCGTTCGGGGTGGCACTGGGGGAGAGCGGCCTCGGCATCGAGTTCTCCGACGTCGGCCTCACCCAGACCCTCGGCGTCGCCGCGCTCGTGGTGATCCTGGCCGAGGGTGGGCTGACGACCCGCTGGTCCGACGTCCGCCGGGCGGTGGGCCCGGGCATCGCGCTCGCCACCGTCGGCGTGGTGGTGAGCATCGCCGTCGTCTCCTCGATCGCCGTCTGGCTGCTGGACTTCGAATGGCTCTTCGCCCTGCTGCTGGGGGCGGTGGTCACCTCCACCGACGCGGCCGCGGTCTTCTCCACCCTGCGCCGGATCCCGCTGCCCCGGCGGATGGTCGCCGCGCTGGAGCTGGAGTCCGGGCTGAACGACGCGCCGGTCATCCTGCTCGTCCTGGTGCTCAGCGAGCAGCTCACCGGCGGGACCGCCGCCGTCTGGTACCTGGTCCTGGCCGAGGTGCTCGGTGAGCTGGCCGGCGGGACGGCGATCGGCCTCGCGATCGGGTTCGGCGGGGCCTGGCTGCTGCGGCGGGCCGCCCTGCCGCTGGTCGGCTTCTACCCGCTGGCCACCGTGGCGCTGTGCGTGCTGGCGTTCGCCACCGCCGACCTGGTGCACACCTCGGGCTTCGTCGCCGTCTACCTCTGCGGCCTGGTGCTGGGCAACGCCGCGCTGCCGCACCGGGCCGGCACCATCGGCTTCGCGGAGGGGCTGGCCAGCCTCGCCCAGATCGGCCTGTTCGTCCTGCTCGGGCTGCTGGTGTCCCCGGCCCGGCTGCCCGACGCCCTGCTGCCGGCGCTGCTCGTGGGCGGCGCGCTGCTGCTGGTCGCCCGCCCGGTCTCGGTCCTGCTGAGCGTCGTCTGGTTCCGCATCCCGATCGCCCAACAGCTGTTCATCTCCTGGGCCGGGCTGCGCGGCGCGGTGCCGATCGTGCTCGCGACGTTCCCCATCGCCGCCCAGGTGCCCGGTGCGACCCGGGTGTTCGACACGGTGTTCGTGCTCGTCGTCGTCTTCACCGTGGTGCAGGGCTGGTCACTGCCTGCCGTCGCCCGGCTGCTGCGGCTGGCCACCCCGGTCACCCCGCAGGACATCGACGTCGAGTCCGCCCCGCTCGACGAGCTGGGCGCGGAGCTGATGCAGCTGCGGGTGCCGGAGACGTCCCGGCTGCACGGCGTCTACCTGCCCGAGCTCCGGCTGCCCGAGGACGCCGCGGTGGTCCTCGTCGTCCGCGACGGCAAGCCGTTCGTCCCCGACCGGTCCACCCGGCTGATGCACGGCGACCAGGCGCTCCTGGTGTCCGCGCGCGGCTCCCGCCAGGAGGCCGAGCGACGGCTGCGCGCCGTCAGCCGGGCCGGCCGGCTCGCCACCTGGCGCGGCGAGAGCGGCCAGCCCAGCGAGACTGATTAGACGGCGACCCTCCGGGCCGCACCGCGGCCAGGTGCCGTGCCCCGGTCACGTTGAGCCGTTGGGAGCGGTGCCGTCGGGAGCCTCCGGCCCCGCGACGGCACAGCTCAGCGGCCCTTCGGGCCGCAGGTACCCGCTTCGGCTTGCGGGTGAGCGCCCCGATCGGGAGCCCTCCGGGCTCCGCGATCGGGGCGCTCAGCCCTGTAGTTCGAGGGTCTTGGTGGTGTCGGCGCGGACCTCGGCCATCAGGGCCGGCTCCTGGGACAGCTTGTGGCCGTAGGAGGGGATGGCCTCCTGCAGCAGCGGACGCCAGGTGTCCATCCGCTCCGGGAAGCAGCGCTCCAGCAGCGTGAGCATCGCCGACGTCGCGGTGGAGGCGCCGGGGGAGGCGCCCAGCAGACCGGCGATCGACCCCTCGGCCCCCACGATCAGCTCGGTGCCGAACTGCAGCACCCCGCGGCCGGTCGTCGGGTCCTGCTTGATGACCTGCACCCGCTGGCCGGCGGTGATGAGCTCCCAGTCGTCCTGCTTGGCGGTCGGCACGAACTCCTCCAGCGCGCGGAACCGGGCGCTGGTCGACTGCAGGACCTGACCGACCAGGTACTTGGTGAGCGGGATGTTGGCGATCCCGGCGCCGAGCATGGAGCCCAGGTTGCCGCTGCGCACCGACTTCGGCAGGTCCCACATCGACCCGGCCTTGAGGAACTTGGGGGAGAAGCCGGCGTAGGGCCCGAACAGCAGCGCCTGCTCGCCGTCGATCAGCCGCAGGTCCAGGTGCGGCACCGACATCGGCGGTGCGCCGACCTTCGCCTGGCCGTAGACCTTGGCCTGGTGCTGACCGACCAGCTCCGGGGAGCGGGTGCGCAGGAACTGGCCGCTGACCGGGAACCCGCCGAAGCCACGGATCTCCGGGATGTCGGAGCCCTGCAGGAGCGGGAGCGCGCCGCCGCCGGCCCCGACGAAGAGGAAACGGGTGCGCACGGTGCGGCTGCGGCCGGAGCCGGAGCGGACGGTGACCGCCCAGCGCCCGTCGGACTCCCGCCGCACCTTGCGGACCCGGGTGGACGTGTGCAGCTCGACGCCGCGGCTGACCGCCGCGTCCAGCAGCAGCCGGGTCAGCGCCCCGAAGTTGACGTCGGTGCCGGCCAGCGACCGGGTCGCGGCGGCGACCTCCCCGGCCGGTCGGCCGGCCATCATCAGCGGCACCCACGAGGCGAGCGCGTCGCGGTCGTCGGTGTACTCCATCTCGGCGAACAGCGGCTCGGCGGCCAGCGCGTCGTACCGGGTGCGCATGTACTGCCGCCCGGCCTCGCCGCTGACGAAGCTGATGTGCGGCACCGAGGTGATGAACCGCTTCGGGGAGTCGGTCAGGCCGGCGCGCACCAGGTGCGACCAGAACTGCCGGGACACCTGGAACTGCTCGTTGATGCCGACGGCCTTGGCGGTGTCGACGTGCCCGTCGGGTGCGGCGGGGGTGTAGTTCAGCTCGCACAGGGCCGAGTGGCCGGTGCCGGCGTTGTTCCACGCGTCGGAGCTCTCGCCGGCGACCTGGTCGGCGGACTCGAAGACCGCGACGGTCCAGTCCGGCGCCACGACGCCCAGGAGCGCGGAGAGCGTCGCGCTCATGATGCCGCCGCCGACGAGGACTACGTCGGGGTTCGAGGAACCATCCGTGGTCAAGATCTGCCTCCGTGACTGAGTGCGTACCGGCCCATCGTCGTCCGCGTCGGCGGGCGACACGTCCGGAACCCGGGCGTCCCCCCGAAGTGAGGGGATGAGATGCATCACAGGCGCATCGCCCCAGGGTCCTCCGCGTCGCCTCCGCGCGCAGCGCCAGCCCCGATGACGCGTCGGGCCGACGGGCACCGATCCTGCCCCTCGGCGCGGGCGTCCGGGACCGGGGGCACCGCCGCGGACTGCCGGAGCGGGCACAGCCGGCCGCTATCGTCGTCGCTGACGTGGTCACCGGGGCCGCCAGCGGGGAGGACGGCGATGTCCGAGCAGCCCGACTCCTCGACCGGCGCGACCCCGGCGGCCGCCACCGGGTCGCGTGGGCGTTCCCGGGCCCGTCTGCTCCTCGCCCTGGCCGCCGCGGTCCTGGCGCTGGACCTGGCCACCAAGCTCGTCGTCGTGGCCACCCTGTCCGACCGGGAGCCGCTGCGGTTGCTCGGTGGGGCGCTGTACCTCACCGAGGCGCGCAACACCGGTGCGGCCTTCTCTTTCGCCGAGGGCGCCACCGTGGTGTTCAGCCTGATCGCGCTGGCCGTGGTCGTGGTGATCGTGCGCAGCGCGCGGCGGATGTACTCGACCGCGTGGGCGGTGACCCTGGGCCTGGTGCTGGGCGGTGCCCTGGGCAACCTGATCGACCGGGTGTTCCGTGACCCGGGTTTCCTGCAGGGCGGCGTCGTCGACTTCATCTCGGTGTTCGACCCCTACGGCCAGGTGTTTCCGATCTTCAACATCGCCGACTCCGCGATCGTCTGCGGCGGCGTGCTCGGTGTGCTGCTCGCCTTCCGGGGCATCGAGTTCGACGGCAGTCGCAGCAGCGACCGGCCGGACGCTGTCGCCGGCTGAGCGCAGGTCGGCCCGGCGGCGGCCGGGCAGGGTGCCCCACCCGTCACAATGGTGCGGTGACCAGCAGTCCCGGCCAGGCCTCCTCCTCCGGCGGGCGACCCGGTGAACACCGGTCGCTGCCCGTGCCCGACGGGCTCGAGGGTCAGCGGGTCGACCAGGCCCTGGTGCGCCTCTTCGGGGTCACCCGCGCCGTGGCCGCCGAGCTGGCCGACGGTGGCGCCGTGGTCGTCGACGGGCGTTCCCAGGGCAAGGGCGACCGGCTGACCGCGGGCAGCTGGCTGGAGGTGGAGCTGCCGCCGCCGCCGGGTGAGCCGGCCGCGCCGGCGCCGGTCTCCGGCCTCCGGGTCGTCCACGACGACGACGACGTCGTGGTCATCGACAAGCCGGTCGGGGTGGCGGCGCACGGCAGCCCCGGCTGGACCGGGCCCACGGTCACCGGCGGACTGGCCGCGGCGGGCTACCGGATCTCCACCAGCGGCGCGGCCGAGCGGCAGGGCATCGTGCACCGGCTGGACGCCGCGACCACCGGCCTCATGGTCGTGGCCAAGAGCGAGCGGGCGTACACCCTGCTCAAGGCGGCGTTCAAGGAGCGGACCGTCGACAAGGGCTACCAGGCCCTGGTGCAGGGGCACCCCGATCCGTCGAAGGGCACGATCGACGCCCCGATCGACCGGCACCCCAAGCACGACTGGCGGTTCGCGGTGGTGACCGGCGGCCGCCCGTCGGTCACCCACTACGAGGTGGCGGAGGCGTTCCCGGCGGCCAGCCTCGTCGACGTCCACCTGGAGACCGGGCGCACCCACCAGATCCGCGTCCACTTCTCCGCCCTCCGCCACCCGTGCGTCGGGGACATGACCTACGGCGCCGACCCGACCCTGGCCGCCCGGCTCGGCGTGGAGCGGCAGTGGCTGCACGCGGTGCGGCTCGGGTTCGCCCACCCGGCCGACGGGCGCTGGGTCGAGTTCAGCAGCGACCACCCGGCCGACCTGGCCGGCGCCCTGGCGATCCTGCGCGCCGAGAACTGAGGCGTTCGACTGGTGTCCGGAGCCCCCGACCTCCCTGCTGCTCTCGCCGACTTCGGCGCCGCGCAGCTGGCGGCGGTGATCATCGCCGTCTACCTGGTCGTGGGGGAGCCGTTCGTCGGGTACGTGCTGCACCGCCGGTTCGAGGGCCGGCTGCGCACCGACCCGGCCGCGCGCCGCTCCTTCTACCGCCGGCTGCTGGTGCTCGAGTGGGGCCTGGCGCTGGTCGCCCTCGTGGTCTGGCTCGCCGCCCCGGAGGTGAGCGCGGCCGAGGTGGGCCTGCGCTGGCCGACGGGCTGGCCCGGGGTGGGCACCTGGCTGGCCGTCGTCGTGCTCGGGCTGCTCGTCCTGCTGACCACCCGGGCACTGCGCAGCGGCGCCGTGGCCGGGCCGCCGCCGGAGACGCTGCGCCGCACCCGCCCCGGCGAGGCCCGGCACGCCGAGCCCCCCGGGCACTCGACGCTGGCGCTGCTGCCCCGCAGCCGCTCCGAGCGCCGGCTGTTCGCCCTGGTCGGCGTCACCGCGGGCATGTGCGAGGAGTGGCTCTACCGCGGCTTCTTCCTCGCCGTGGTGGCCGCGCTGGCCCCCGGGCTGCCAGCGCTGGTGTTGGTCCTGGTGGCCGCGCTCGCGTTCGGGGTGGCGCACGCGTACCAGGGGCTGGCCGGGGTGGTGACCACCGGCGTCCTCGGGGGCGTGCTGGCCGGGGTCTACCTGGACACCGGGTCGCTGCTGGTGCCGGTGCTGCTGCACGCCGCCATCGACCTGCGGTTCCTGTTCGTGCCCTCCTCCGCGTTGCCGTCCGCCGAGACCCCGGAGCGGGCGTGACGGAGTGGTCCGGATCGCCGAGACACGTTCTGTCGGACCCTCGGCGTAGGACTCCGGAGGTGCGAGGATCGACAGCACCGGTCCCCGTTCGACAGCACCACCGAGCGACACCGCTGAACGGCCTTCCCCGCCGGTCATGAGAACGACCACGTCGGTCCTTGCCGCCCCGCCTGGCAGGGCCGACGCGACCCGTGAGGAGCACCCCGCACCGTGAGCAGCACCCCGTCCTCAGAGAACTTCGTGCACCTGCACGTGCACACCGAGTACTCGATGCTCGACGGGGCGGCCAAGCTCGGTGAGGTCACCAAGGCCGCGGCCGACGAGGGCATGCCGGCGCTGGCGATGACCGACCACGGCAACGTCTTCGGCGCCTACGACTTCTACAAGACCGCCAAGGCCGCCGGCGTGAAGCCGATCATCGGCATGGAGGGCTACTACACCCCCGGTTCGCGCTTCGACCGCGCCCCGTTCGACTTCGGCGACAAGCTGATCGACGAGGAGGGCGACGGCGGGAACAACCGCGGTAAGGCCGCCTACACGCACATGACCCTGCTGGCGAAGACCACCGAGGGCATGCACAACCTCTTCCGGATCTCCTCGCTGGCCAGCCTGGAGGGCCAGTACCGCAAGCCGCGCTTCGACCGCGACCTGCTGGAGAAGTACGGCAAGGGCCTGATCGCGACCACCGGGTGCCCCTCCGGCGAGGTCAACATGTGGCTGCGCGCGGGCAAGGTGGACCGGGCTCGGCAGGCGGCGGCGGACTTCCAGGACATCTTCGGCAAGGAGAACTTCTACGCCGAGATCATGGACCACGGGCTGTCCATCGAGAAGAGGACCAAGCCGGCCCTGCTGGAGATCGCCAAGGAGCTCGGCATCCCGCTGCTGGGCACCAACGACCTGCACTACACCCACCGTGAGGACGCCCAGGCGCACGACGCCCTGCTGTGCATCCAGACCGGCTCCCGGCTCAACGAGCCCAACCGCTTCAAGTTCAACGGCGACGGCTACTACCTGAAGTCCGCCGCGGAGATGCGCGCGCTGTTCCGCGAGCACCCCGAGGCCTGCGACAACACCCTGCTGATCGCCGAGCAGTGCGAGGTGCAGTTCACCGAGGGCGCCGACCTGATGCCGCGCTTCCCGCTGCCCGAGGGCGAGGACGAGACCTCCTGGTTCGTCAAGGAGGTCGAGGCCGGGCTGCACAAGCGCTACCCGGCCGGGATCCCCGACCACGTCCGCAAGCAGGCCGACTACGAGGTCGGGATCATCACCCAGATGGGCTTCCCGGGGTACTTCCTCGTGGTCGCCGACTTCATCAACTGGGCCAAGGACAACGGCATCCGGGTCGGCCCGGGCCGCGGCTCGGCCGCCGGCTCGATGGCCGCCTTCGCCATGGGCATCACCGACCTCGACCCGCTGCAGCACGGGCTGATCTTCGAGCGGTTCCTCAACCCCGAGCGCGTCTCCATGCCCGACGTCGACATCGACTTCGACGACCGCCGCCGCGGTGAGGTGATCCGCTACGTCTCGGAGAAGTACGGCGAGGAGCGGGTCAGCCAGATCGTCACCTACGGCACGATCAAGGCCAAGGCCGCGATCAAGGACGCCGCCCGGGTGCTCGACCGGCCGTACTCGGTGGGCGACGAGCTGACCAAGCTGATGCCCCCCGGCGTCATGGGCAAGGACATCCCGCTGTCGGGGATCTTCGACCCCAAGCACGAGCGCTACCGGGAGGCCGGGGAGTTCCGGGCCCGCTACGAGTCCGACCCGGGTGCGGCCGAGGTCGTCGACCAGGCGCGCAAGCTCGAGGGGCTGAAGCGGCAGTGGGGCGTGCACGCCGCCGGGGTCATCATCGGCCGGTACCCGCTGATCGACAGCGTGCCGATCATGCGCCGCGAGGCCGACGGCGCGGTGATCACGCAGTTCGACTACCCGACCTGCGAGACCCTCGGCCTGCTCAAGATGGACTTCCTGGGCCTGCGCAACCTGACCGTCATCGACGACGCGTTGCGCAACATCGTGATCAACGGCAAGGACCCGGTCGACCTCGACGAGATCAGCAAGGACCTCACCGACAAGAAGACCTACGAGCTGCTCGGGCGCGGCGACACCCTCGGGGTCTTCCAGTTCGACGGCGGCCCCATGCGGTCGCTGCTGCGGCTGATGCGCCCGGACAACTTCGAGGACATCTCCGCCGTCGGCGCGCTCTACCGGCCCGGCCCGATGGGCGCGAACTCGCACACCAACTACGCGCTGCGCAAGAACGGCCAGCAGGAGATCACCCCGATCCACCCGGAGCTGGCCGAACCGCTCGAGGAGATCCTCGGTCAGACCTACGGCCTGATCGTGTACCAGGAGCAGGTCATGGCGATCGCGCAGAAGGTCGCCGGGTACTCCCTCGGCAAGGCCGACCTGCTGCGCCGCGCGATGGGCAAGAAGAAGAAGTCGGTGCTGGACGCCGAGTACGTCGGCTTCGAGGCCGGGATGAAGGCCAACGGCTACTCCGCCGCCGCGGTCAAGACGCTCTGGGACATCCTGGTCCCCTTCGCCGACTACGCCTTCAACAAGGCGCACTCGGCGGCCTACGGCCTGGTCTCCTACTGGACCGCCTACCTCAAGGCCAACTACCCGGCCGAGTACATGGCCGGGCTGCTCACCAGCGTCGGCGACGACAAGGACCGCCGGCCGGTGTACCTGGCCGAGTGCCGCCGGATGGGCATCAAGGTCCTCCCGCCGGACGTCAACGAGTCCTCCTGGGACTTCACCGCCGTCGGCAACGACATCCGCTTCGGCATGGCCTCGGTGCGCAACGTCGGGACCAACGTCGTCGACTCGATCGTCCGGGCGCGGGAGGAGAAGGGGGCGTTCAAGGACTTCGCCGACTTCATGCGCAAGATCGACACGGTGGCCTGCAACAAGAAGGTCATCGAGTCCCTGGCCAAGGCCGGGGCCTTCGACTCCATGGGCCACTCCCGGCAGGGCATCGCCGCGATCCACGCCAACGCCGTCGACCAGGCGATGGGCGTGAAGCGCAAGGAGGCCGAGGGGCAGTTCGACCTCTTCGGCAGCTTCGGCGAGACCGCCGACGACCCGTTCGGCTCCTCGCTGGACATCGCGATCCCCACCGCCGACTGGTCCAAGTCGGAGAAGCTCGTGTTCGAGCGGGACATGCTCGGCCTCTACGTCTCCGACCACCCGCTGCACGGCGTGGAGCACGTGCTCACCTCGCACGCCGACACCGCGCTGGCCGAGATCCTCTCCGGCGGGGTCGAGGACGGCGCGAACGTCACGATCGCCGGCATCCTCACCGCCGTCGGGCCGCGCACCAACAAGCAGGGTGCGCCGTGGGCCATGGCCACCATCGAGGACCTCGAGGCCGGGCTGGAGGTGCTGTTCTTCCCCAAGACGTGGGAGCAGGTGCAGGACAAGGTGGTCCGCGACCAGATCGTGGTGGTCAAGGGCCGGATCAGCCGTCGGGACGACACCCCCTCGCTGTTCGCCTCCGAGGTGTACATCCCCGAGGTCACCGACGGTCCCCGAGGGCCGGTGCTGGTCTCGATGCCGGCGGCCCGCTGCACCCCGCCGGTGGTGGAGCGGCTCCGCGAGGTCCTGGGCAGCCACCCGGGCACCACCGAGGTACAGCTCAAGCTGCTCAACGGCGGCCGCGAGACGGTCCTGCGGCTGGACCAGGGGCTGCGGGTCCAGCCCAGCACCGCGCTGATGGGCGACATCAAGGCACTGCTGGGCCCCACCAGCGTCGCCCTCCTGTGACGGAGGACCCCGTCCTCCTCGGGACGGGGCCGGCGGTGGGCCCCCGCAGGGGTGCGCTGGGTCGGGCCGCGGGTGCGCGCACGGCCGGGCCAGCGACACTGGACCGGTGACCGATCCCCGCACCGCCGGGCCGGCGCCGGGTGGACCGGCCGGTCCCGGCGCCCCGCCGGCGTCCCGGCTCGCGCCACCCCCACCGGGCTGGGCGCCCCAGCAGCCGGCGAGCCGGGCCGGGTGGGGGCCCGGCCTGCGCGGCAGTCGCGCCGACCTGCGGGCCGGGCTGGTCACCGTCCTGGCGTTGACGGTCGCCGGCCTGGGCGCCGGTGCCCTGTGGGCCTGGCTCGCCCCGCGGGTCGACTACCGGGTCACCGAGAGCCAGCTCGTGCCGGTGGTCGGGGTGCCGAGCGCTGAGGTGTTCATGGCCGACGACGGCGTGTACGTCCTCCTGCTCGCCGGACTGGGGCTCGTGGCCGGCGTCCTGGTGTGGCTGGTGCGCAGCCGTCGCGGGGTGCCTGCGCTGGTCGGCCTGGCCACCGGGATGGTCGGTGCCGGGGCCGTCGCCTGGCAGCTGGGGGAGTGGCTGGGGGCCGGGCCCACCGAGGCGGAGCTGACCGAGGTCGGGGCGACGGTCACCACCGGCGTCGACCTGGGCGCGACCGCGGCGCTGGCCGTCGGCCCCTTCGTCGCCGTCCTCACCTACCTGGTGGCCACCGCGGTCACGCCGGACGACGACCTCGGCCGCCCCGACGACGGTGCCCCGCGGCCCGAGCACCAGCTGCCGCTCCGCCCGCCGCTCCCGCCGGTGCCACCGGCAGCTCCCCGCCGGCCGTAGCAGGAGGACCCCGTCCCCCTCACCCCTCGCACGCTCGGGGCGAGCCTCCGGACAGGGCCGACGCGCAGTCGCCCTTCCCCTAGTTCGGGGTCAGTGGGGTGGCGAACTGGCGCAGCGGCACCGGGACCGCCCCGAGGGTCCGCAGCAGGGTGAGCTCCCGGCGCAGCATCCGGGACTCCATGCCCAGACGGCGGCGGGTCGCGGACTCGGCCAGCAGCGCCTGCCGGTCCTCGGTGGTCAGCAGGGCCACCGAGGCCACCAGGTAGGACAGCCCCCGGGCGTCGTCGCTGACCTCGCGCAGCAGGGCCGCGGTGTCGGCGATCCCGGCCGGGGCGGCGTCGTCCTCGGGCATCAGGTCGTCGGAGGTCAGTGCGTCCAGCACCTCGTCCGGGAGCCCGTCGCCGCCGCCCTGGCGGATGGCGACGTCGGCCACGTACCGGGCGAACAGGTCGCGGACGTTCCCGGCCAACAGCTCCAGCGAGCCGCGGGCCACCTCGGTCACGACGTCGTCGGGCTCGAGCCCGGGGGCGGTGTCCACGCCGATCAGCCCCTCGGCGTCCCCAGCGGCCTCCTCGGCCGCCTCCTCCTCGTGGAGCCACTCGACGACCGCGCGCAGGTACGTCGGCGGGGCGCCGGCGCCGATGTCGGTCTCCCCGCCGCCGGCGGGCACCGCGTGCTCGTCCAGGTCGGCGGGCGCCAGGACCTCGAGGAGCCGGAATCGCTCATCGCCGACGGCCACCACCTGGTACCCGCCGTCGGACTGGGGTGCGACCACGCGCAGCATCGCGGTGCAGCCCACGTCGAACAGGGCCTCGGCCGGCGCGACGCGCTCCACCTCCCAGCCCTGGCGGATCGCCACGACCCCGAATCGGCGCGGTGTCCCCTCCGGGAGCGCGGAGAGGTCGGCGACGAGCTGGCGGTACCGGGGCTCGAAGATCTGCAGCGGCAGGACGACGCCGGGGAAGAGCGGGGTCTCCAGGGGGAACAGCGGGATGACCTCCCGGTCTCCGGTCCCGTCCTCGCCCACGCCCACGCCGGGAGCCTACGGGCAGCGGGGCCGGTGCACCCGCCGTCTACCGTGGGGTGTTCTCCCGTCGTACCCGGAGGTGCTCCGTGCTGTCCCGCATCGACCTGCGTGGTCCTGCTCTGCCCGGGCCGCGTGAGCTCGCCCAGTTGCTGCCGCGCGCCGGCGTCGACATCGACTCGGTGCTGGACGTCGTCCGGCCCATCTGCGAGGACGTGCGGGCGCGCGGCGCCGAGGCGGTCCGTGAGATCACCGCGCGGCTGGACGGCGTCGACGTCCCGGACATGGCCGTGCCGCAGGCCGCGCTGGACGACGCGCTGGCCACCGTCGACCCCGCGGTGCGCGCTGCCCTGGAGGAGTCGATCCGCCGGGTGCGGATCGTGCACGCCGACCAGCGCCGGACCGACGTCACCACCGACGTGGTGCGCGGGGGCACCGTCACCGAGCGCTGGGTACCGGTGCGCCGGGTCGGGCTGTACGTGCCCGGCGGGCTGGCCCCGCTGCTGAGCTCGGTGGTCATGAACGTCGTCCCGGCGCAGCTGGCCGGGGTCACCTCCATCGCGGTGGCCAGCCCGCCGCAGCGGGACAACGGCGGTCTGCCCGACCCCGGGGTGCTCGCGGCGTGCGCCCTGCTGGGCGTCACCGAGGTGTACGCGGTCGGCGGGGCGCAGGCGATCGCCGTCTTCGGCTACGGCGCCGGCTCCTGCGCGCCGGTCGACCTGGTCACCGGGCCGGGCAACGTCTACACGACCGCGGCCAAGCGGCTGCTGCGTGGCCTCATCGGCATCGACTCCGAGGCCGGCCCGACCGAGGTCGCCGTCCTGGCCGACGACACCGCCGACCCGGTGCACGTCGCCGCCGACCTGATCAGCCAGGCCGAGCACGACCCGCTGGCCGGTGCG
Source organism: Modestobacter sp. VKM Ac-2978 (assembly GCF_026968025.1). NCBI lineage: Bacteria > Bacillati > Actinomycetota > Actinomycetes > Geodermatophilales > Geodermatophilaceae > Modestobacter > Modestobacter sp. VKM Ac-2978. The sequence continues at coordinate 591,445 of NZ_JAPVBP010000002.1, forward strand.
GTGCTGGTCACCACCAGCGAGGAGCTCGCCGACGCCGTCGGTGAGCTGCTGCCCGGACAGGTGGCGGCCACCAAGCACAGCGACCGGATCACCACCGCGCTCGGGGGCACCCAGTCGGGCATCGTGCTGGTCGACGACCTGGACGCCGGGCTGGCCGTGGTCGACGCCTACGCCGCCGAGCACCTGGAGATCCAGACCCGCGATGCCCGTGAGGTGGCGATGCGGGTGCGCAACGCCGGCGCCGTCTTCGTCGGCCCGTGGGCCCCGGTCTCCCTCGGTGACTACGCGGCCGGCTCCAACCACGTGCTGCCCACCGGCGGCTGCGCCCGGCACTCCAGCGGGCTCAGCGTCCAGACGTTCCTCCGTGGCATCCACGTGGTCGAGTACGACGAGCAGGCCCTCGCCGAGGTCGCCGGGCACATCGACGCCCTGGCAGGAGCCGAGGACCTGCCGGCGCACGCCGCCGCGGTACGGGCCCGGCAGCAGTCGCCGTCCCGGTCGTGACCGCGATGGAGGCGCTCCCGCTGCGGCCGGAGCTGCGTGGCCGGTCGCCGTACGGCGCGCCGCAGCCACCGGCCGAGCACCGGCTCAACACCAACGAAAACCCACACCCGCTGCCCCCGGCGCTGCTGGCGGACCTCCAGGTGGCCCTGGCCGAGGCGGCCACCGGCCTCAACCGCTACCCCGACCGGGACGCCACGGCGTTGCGGGCCGACCTGGCCGCCTACCTGACCCGGACCAGCGGTGAGCAGGTCGACCCGGCGCAGGTGTGGGCGGCCAACGGCTCCAACGAGGTGCTGCAGCAGGTGCTGCAGACCTTCGGCGGCGCGGGCCGGACGGCGCTGGGCTTCACCCCGTCCTACTCGATGCACCCCATCCTCAGCGCGGGCACCGGCACCGCCTGGGTCGACGGGCACCGCCGCGCCGACTTCACCATCGACCCGGCGGCCGCCGCCGCCCAGGTGCGCGAGGTACGGCCGGACGTCGTCTTCGTGACCAGCCCGAACAACCCGACCGGCACCGCGGTGGAGCTGGACACCATCGCCGCGCTCTACGAGGCCACCAGCTACGACGACGGCGCCGGCGTCCTGGTCGTGGACGAGGCCTACACCGAGTTCGCCCGCACCGGCACGGTCTCCGCGCTCTCGCTGCTGCCCGGGCGCCCACGGCTGATCGTCAGCCGCACGATGAGCAAGGCGTTCGGCATGGCGGGGCTGCGGCTGGGCTACCTGGCCGCCGACCCCACCGTGGTCGACGCGCTGCAGCTCGTCCGGCTGCCGTACCACCTCAGCTCGCTGACCCAGGCCGCGGCGCGGGCCGCGCTGGCGCACACCGAGCAGCTGCTGGCCACGGTCGCCCTGGTCAAGGCCGAGCGCGACCGGATCGTCGCCGCACTGCCCGGCATGGGGCTGACCAGCGTGCCCAGCGACGCCAACTTCGTGCTGTTCGGGCACTTCACCGACTCCGCTGCGGCCTGGCAGGCGCTGCTGGACCGCGGGGTGCTCGTGCGCGACGTCGGCCTGCCCGGCTGGCTGCGGGTCACCGCCGGCACGACCGAGGAGACCGACGCGTTCCTCACCGCGCTGGGTGAGGTCGCACCGGCGCACCGCAGCTCTCTGGGAGGATCGCCGGCATGAACCGCACTGCACGGGTCGAGCGCACGACCAAGGAGACCAAGCTCGTGGTCGAGGTCGACCTCGACGGCACGGGGGCGGCCGACGTCGCCACCGGGGTCGGCTTCTACGACCACATGCTCACCGCGCTGTCCAAGCACAGCGGCATCGACCTGACCGTGCACGCCGACGGCGACCTGCACATCGACGCCCACCACACGGTCGAGGACGTCGCCATCGCACTCGGCCAGGCCTTCGCCGAGGCGCTCGGTGACAAGCGCGGCATCACCCGCTACGGCGACGCCACCATCCCGATGGACGAGGTGCTGGTGCAGGCCGCCGTCGACCTCTCCGGCCGGCCGTACTTCGTGCACGCCGAACCCGAGAACATGACGCCGATGATCGGGCCCGACTACCCGACCAGCCTCACCAAGCACGTGCTGGAGTCCTTCGCGTTCAACGCGCGGATCAGCCTGCACGTGCGGGTGCTCTACGCCGGCCGGGACGCCCACCACATCGTCGAGGGGCAGTTCAAGGCCCTGGCCCGTGCGCTGCGCACCGCCGTCGCCCTCGACCCGCGGGTCACCGACGTGCCCTCGACCAAGGGCGCTCTGTGAGCTCGTGAGCTTCGGCGTCGCGCTCATGGTCGTCGGCGGTTTCCTGCTCGGCGGCGCCTACAGCATCTTCAAGGCCGACTCCGACACCGACGGGCGCACCGGCGTGCAGGTGGCCTTCGCCGTCATCCTGCTGGTCGCCGCCCTGCTGGCGACGGCGGCCGGCGTCCTGCGCCTGGTCTAGGGGCGGTCGCCCCGCAGCCCGGGAATGCCGGCGGGCCGCGGACGGCTGGTGGGTAGCGTGGCAGCTGTGAAGAAGGTCGTCGTCCTCGACTACGGGTCGGGCAACCTGCGCTCGGCAGAGCGCGCACTGACCCGGGTGGGCGCCGACGTGACCGTGTCCGCCGACCCGGAGGTCGCGCTGGAGGCCGACGGTCTCGTCGTCCCCGGGGTGGGCGCCTACGCCGCCTGCATGGACGGGCTGCGGGCCGTCGACGGGCCCAAGGTCATCGGGCGCCGTCTCGCCGGTGGGCGTCCGGTGCTCGGCATCTGCGTGGGCATGCAGATCCTGTTCGAGCGGGGCGTCGAGCACGGCCAGGACACCGAGGGCTGCGGGGAGTGGCCCGGCGTCGTCGAGCAGCTGCACGCGCCGGTGCTCCCGCACATGGGCTGGAACACCGTCTCCTCGCCGGAGGGCTCGAAGCTGTTCGCCGGCCTGGAGGGGCAGCGCTTCTACTTCGTGCACTCCTACGGGGTCCGGGAGTTCCCGCTCGCCGAGCCCGGCGTCACCGGCCGGCTGACCCCGCCGGCGGTCACCTGGGCCGAGCACGGCGACCGGTTCGTCGCCGGGGTGGAGAACGGGCCGCTGTCAGCGACCCAGTTCCACCCGGAGAAGAGCGGTGACGCCGGCGCCGCACTGCTCACCAACTGGCTCGACAGCATCTGACCGCGATCCTCCGGACCGCACCACGGTCAGGTGCGGTGCCCGTCGTGCGCTGAGTCGTTTCGTCGGTCGGCGTCGGGAGCCTCCGGCTCCGGCGACGACGACCGACAGCGGCCTCGCGGCCGCGACCCCTAACTCCGCAGGTAGCTGGCGCCGTTGACGTCGATGATCGTGCCGGTGGAGAACCGGGCGCCGGGGGAGGCCAGCCACAGCACCGCGGAGGCGACCTCGGCGGGGTCGGCGACCCGGCCGTAGGGCGACTGGGCCCGGACGGCGTCCCCACCCGGACCGTCGAGGACCTCGCGGGCCATCTCGGTCTGCACGAACCCGGGGGCCACGGTGCCCACGGAGATGCCGTGCGGGGCCAGCGCGAGCGCCATCGACTGGCCGAAGGCGTTCAGCCCGGCCTTGGACGCGCCGTAGGCGGGGTTGTTCGGCTCGCCCCGGAACGCGCCCCGGCTGGAGACGTTGACCACCGCGCCCCCGCCGGCGGCGATCAGGTGCGGCAGCGCCCGGAACGTCGCGTTGGCCGGGCCGACCAGGTTCACCGCCAGGGTGTGCTGCCAGGCCGCCTGCCACTCGTCGTAGCTGGTCTCCAGCGGCGGGTGCGCGGTGAAGACACCGGCGTTGTTGACCAGCACGTGCAGCCCGCCCAGCGCCTCGGCGGCCTCGTCGACCATCCGGCCCACGGCGTCGGGGTCGGTGAGGTCGGCCTGCACCAGCACGTGCCCGTCGCCGGGCAGCTCGGCGAGCACCTGCTCGGCCCGCTCCCGGGAGCCGCCCCAGTGCACCGCCACCCGGTCGCCCTGGGCGGCGAACGCGAGTGCGATCGCGCGGCCGATGCCGCGGGAGGCGCCGGTCACCAGGACGGCGCGCGAGGTCGGGGTCTGCGGGTCCACGAGGGGAGTCAACCAGTCACCAGCTGCCGCGGTGGACGACCTCGTCCACCCCCCGCCGACCGCGGTCGAGCGACGGCGACCGCTTGTCCTCGGTGCCGGGGTAGCCGACGGAGACGCAGCCGATCGGCGTGTACGCGGCCGGCACCCCGAAGGCCTCGCGGAAGGCGGCGATGCGCTCCGGCGGGACGCCGAAGAAGCACGCGCCCAGCCCCTCGTCGACCGCGGTGAGCAGCATCAGCAGCGACGCCATCCCGGTGTCGACGTCCCAGTAGGGCACCGGCCAGCGGGCCTCGTCGCGGTCGGTCCAGCCCTTGTCGGACTCCGCGTAGCGCTCCAGGTAGGCGGCCTTGTGCGACAGCGGCACGACCAGCAGCGGCGCGCGGCGCATCCGGGTCAACCAGCCGTCGGGCGCACCGGGACCGGTGGTCGCGGCCCAGAAGCGGTCGCGTTCCGCCGGCGTCTCCAACACCAGGAACGCCCAGCCCTGGCTGAACCCGGCCGACGGCGCCCGGATCGCGTGCTCGAGCAGCCGCTCGCGGACCTCGGCGGGCACCGGCCGGTCGGGGTCGTAGTCACGCACCATGCGGCGCCGGCGGACGACGTCCCTGAACTCCATGGGCCCCACCCTGCCGCAGCGGTCCGACAGGTCAGGCCACCCGGCCGAGCCGGGCCAGCAGGCGGGCCTCCCGGTCGGCGTCCGCGGGCACGTCCAGGGCCGGGCGGCAGATGCCCTCCATGTGGAGGGCATCTCCGAAGCCGTCCGCGCCGGCCTCGACCCGGTCCAGCTCCTCGTCGGTGAGGTCGTCGTCGGCGCCGACGGCGCGGGCGACGTCCCAGCGGTGCACGACCATGTCCCACACGTAGAACTGCTCGAAGGCGGCGCCGACCGTGGTGCGCCCGAAGAAGCCGTCGAACTCCCGGGAGGCCACGGCGTCGTCGGACACGGCCTCGGTGACCCGCTCCGCGTGCGCGCGCCACGCGGCGGCCGGGGCGGCGGCCACGTCGGGTGCCTCACCCAGGTCCACGCCGTGCGTGGTGAGGAACTCCCGCTGCGTCCCGATCACGTGCCCGACGACGTCGGCGGCGGTCCAGCCCTCGCACGGGGACGGGCGCGACCAGCCGGTCGGGGGCACGGTGTCCAGCAGCGCGGTGAGGGGACGGTCGGCTGCCGCGTAGCTCGTGGCGGTGGAGGTCATGCCCGGGAACCTAGGAGCGTGCGGCAGGCTCGGTCTTGATGAAAGCCGACAGCGGGCCCCCGGGCAGCGGGACGACCCCGCGGGACGCCGTCGAGCGCGCCCACCTCAAGGAGCCGGACGACGTCTCGCACGTCATGTACCGGTACCCGGTGGAGCCCGGGTTCGACGGGCTGCTGCAGCGGTTCTGGATCCCGGTCTGGTCGGTGCCCGCGGGGCGCGAGGCGCCGCAGCGGGTCCTGCAGTACCCGGTGTCGCTGGTCGTCGTGGCCGCCGACTACGCCCGCTTCTACGGCGTGGTCTCCGGGCTGTCCACCACGACGCTGACCGGCAGCGGGTGGGCGGTCGGGGTGATGTGCGCACCCGCCGCCGGCTCGCTCATCGCCGGCGGGCCGATGAGCGACCACACCGACCGGCACGTCGACGTGGCCGACGTCCTCGGTCCGGCGGGGGAGACCCTGACCGCCCGGGTCCGCGCCGCGATGGCCCCCGACCCGCATGCCCCGGCCGCGCACTCCGCCGCCATGACGGCCTTCGGCGCCGCACTGCGACCGCTGCTGCCGGTCGACGCCGACGGGGAGCTGGTCAACCGCGTGGTGGCGTACGTGGAGGGCGACCGCGAGGTCCTCCGCGTCGGCCAGGTCTGCGCGCAGTTCGGCCTCTCCGAGCGGGCCCTGCAGCGGCTGGTCCACCGCCGACTCGGGCTGACCCCGAAGTGGCTGATCCAGCGACGCCGGCTGCAGGAGGCCGCGGAGCGGCTGCGCGCGGGCCCGGCCGACCTCGCGGGGGTGGCCGCGGCGCTCGGCTACGCCGACCAGGCGCACTTCACCCGCGACTTCGCCCGCGTCACCGGCGTCCCACCGGGGCAGTTCGCCGCCCGCTACGGGCCCGGCGGCTCACGCGGGCCCGGGAGCGGCGTCTCCTAGGCTGTGCCCGTGCCGAAGCTCCAGCTGCTCCCTGCCGTCGACGTCGCCGACGGCCTCGCCGTCCGCCTGGTCCAGGGGGAGGCCGGCAGCGAGACCTCCTACGGCGACCCGCTCGAGGCGGCGCTGGCCTGGCAGCGCGACGGCGCCGAGTGGGTGCACCTGGTCGACCTGGACGCTGCCTTCGGGCGTGGCTCCAACCGCGAGCTGCTGGCCCGCGTGGTCGGTGAGCTGGACGTCGACGTGGAGCTCTCCGGTGGCATCCGGGACGACGAGTCGTTGACGGCCGCGCTGGCCACCGGCTGCCGGCGGGTCAACCTGGGCACCGCCGCGCTGGAGTCCCCGGAGTGGTGCGCGCGGGCGATCGCCGAGCACGGCGACCGGGTCGCCGTCGGCCTGGACGTGCGCGGCACCCGGCTGGCCGCCCGCGGCTGGACCAAGGAGGGCGGCGAGCTGTACGAGACCCTCGCCCGGCTGGACGCCGAGGGGTGCGCCCGCTACGTCGTCACCGACATCACCAAGGACGGCACGCTGCGCGGCCCGAACCTGGACCTGCTGCGCGAGGTCTGCGCGGCCACGCCGCGTCCGGTGGTCGCCTCCGGCGGCGTCAGCTCGCTGGAGGACATCCGCGCGCTGGCCGCACTGACCGAGGTCGGCGTCGAGGGCTCGATCGTCGGCAAGGCGCTCTACGCCGGCCAGTTCACCCTGCCCGAGGCGCTGGCGCTGACCGAAGAACTGGCATGACCGCGCTCCGGCTGGGCTCGGGGGCTCCCTGGGAGGCGGTCGTCGGCTACAGCCGCGTCGTCGTCGCCGGCGACACCGCGTACGTCAGCGGCACCACCGCGACCGTCGACGGGCAGGTGGTGCACCCGGGCGACGCCGGTGCCCAGACCCGGGTGGCGCTGGAGACGATCATGCGCTCGCTGGCCGACGCCGGGTTCGCCCCGGGCGACGTCGTCCGCACCCGGCTGTACGTCACCGACATCAGCCGCTGGGAGGAGGTCGGGCGGGTGCACGGGGAGTTCTTCCGTGACGTCCGGCCGGCCACCGCGATGGTGCAGGTGGCCGCCCTGATCGACCCGGCGATGCTGGTGGAGATCGAGGCCGACGCGGTGCGGGGTGCGGCATGAGCCTGGCCGTGCGGGTGATCCCCTGCCTGGACGTCGACGCCGGCCGGGTGGTGAAGGGCGTCAACTTCGTCGACCTGGTCGACGCCGGTGACCCGGTGGAGATGGCCCGGGTCTACGACGCCGAGGGTGCCGACGAGCTGACCTTCCTGGACATCACCGCCAGTTCCAGTGACCGGGAGACCACCTACGACGTCGTCCGGCGCACGGCGGAGAGCGTGTTCATCCCGCTCACCGTCGGCGGTGGGGTGCGCAGCGTCGCCGACGTCGACCGGCTGCTGCGCAACGGGGCGGACAAGATCGCGGTGAACACCGCGGCGGTCACCCGGCCGGAGCTGATCGCCGAGATCGCCGACCGGTTCGGCAACCAGGTGCTCGTGCTGTCGCTGGACGCGCGCCGCGTCCGGGACGGGGTGCAGACCGACTCCGGCTTCGAGGTCACCACCCACGGTGGCCGGCGCGGCACCGGCCGGGACGCCGTGGAGTGGGTGGTGCAGGCCGCGCAGCTGGGCGTCGGTGAGGTGCTGCTGAACTCGATGGACGCCGACGGCACCCGCGCCGGCTTCGACACCGACCTGATCTCCGCCGTCCGCCGCGAGGTGACCGTGCCGCTGATCGCCAGCGGGGGAGCGGGCGCGGTCGACCACTTCCCGCCGGCGGTGGCCGCCGGCGCCGACGCGGTCCTGGCCGCCAGCGTCTTCCACTTCGGGCAGCTGCGGGTCGGCGACGTCAAGCAGGGGCTCGCCGCCGCCGGGGTGCCGATCCGGCAGGAGGCCGACCGCCCGCTGCGGTGAGTGGGGGGTCAGTCGACGGTGAGGTCCACGCAGGCGACCTCGCGGCGGCCGCTCACCCAGAGCAGCACCTCCAGCGGGGCGCCGGTCACCGTCGTCGTCGGCTCACCGTCGTGCAGCCGGCGCTCGCTGCCCGCCGAGCCGTCGGGCACGTCGCTGCGCCGCACCAGCAGGCCGGCCGTCGGCCGCTGCGACGCCTGGCCGCGGGCCAGGACCGGCACGCTCTTCCACAGCTGGTCCTGCACCTGCCGGGGCAGCTCCCGCGGTGCCCACCCGGGCTGTGCCCGCCGCACGTCCTCGTGGTGGATCACCATCTCGGCGGTGTTCACCAGCCGGTCCACCGCCGGCCAGGAGGTGGGCACCCAGGTCGGCGGGCCCGACCGGACCTCGGCGACCAGCCGGCCGTAGTCCTGCCGCTCCCGGGCCCGGCCGTGGACCTTGTCCGTCCACCGCGCGAACGGCCCGCCCAGCACGAACCCCGGCATGGCATCGGGGCGACGGTCGCGTACGACCAGGTGGGCGGCCATGTCCTGGGTCGCCCAGCCCTCGCAGCAGGTGGGCCGATCGGGCCCCAGCTGCTCCAGCAGGTCGGCCAGCGCGGCCCGCTCCGACTGGGACACGGGCACGGCGGAGGTCGGCACCAGCCGAGGTTATCGCCGTTCCGGCACCGACGGCCCGCCGACGAGACCGGCTCGTGACCGACGCCCCGGGCCCCGGCCTCCGGGCCGCCGCGAGGCTCCCGGCAATTCCGTTAGGGGTCCTAAGGAACGCGAGTACGCTGACCGCACCGACCGCTCGACCCCCTGGAGGACCCCTGTGCCGCGCCGCAGAGACGCCGTCGTCCGGCGCGGGCTCCGTCACGTGCGCCGCGCCGTGCGCGAGCAACCGGGCATCTTCGCGCTGGCGTTCCTGGGCAGCAGCCTCTACGGCGGGATGACCGTCGCCAGCGCCTACGTCATCGGTGGGATCACCACCCGGGTGCTGCTGCCGGCCTTCGACGAGGGGGCGACCACCACGGCCGCGCTGACCCTCGCCGCGCTGGCGATCCTCGTCGTCGCCGTCCTGAAGATCGTCGGGATCATCGGCCGGCGGCTGTTCGCCGGGATGATGGCCTACCGGCTGCAGGCCGACTACCGCCGCCGGGTCACCGGCCAGTACCTCCGGCTGCCGCTGTCCTGGCACCAGCGGCACCCCACCGGGCAGCTGCTGTCCAACGCCAACTCCGACGTCGAGTCGGCCTGGTTCTTCGTCCAGCCGCTGCCCTTCGCCTGTGGCGCGCTGGTCATGGTGGCCATCACCAGCGTCGCGCTGGTGCTCACCGACCCCCTGCTCGCGCTGGTCGGGCTGGTCGTCTTCCCCCTGGTGTTCGTGATGAACGCCGTCTACAGCCAGGTCATGTCGCCCCGGATGGCGCGTGCCCAGCAGCTCCGCGCCGAGGTCAGCGAGATCGCCCACGAGAGCTTCGACGCCGCACTCGTCGTCAAGACGCTGGGCCGGGAGACCACCGAGACCGACCGGTTCGCGGTGAAGGCCGACGAGCTGCGCGACGGGCTGATCTCCGTCGGCCGGGTCCGGGGCCTGTTCGACCCGCTGATGGAGGCGCTGCCGAACCTGGGCACGCTGGCGGTGCTGTTCATCGGGGCCCAGCGGGTCGTCGCCGGTGCCGCCGACGCCGGCGACCTGGTCTCCATCGCCTACCTGTTCACCCTGCTGGCCCTGCCGATCCGCGCCATCGGCTGGGTGCTGGCCGACCTGCCCCGGGCGATGGCCGGGTTCGACCGGGTGACCCCCGTGCTCGAGGCCACCGGGGAGATCCCGCACGGGCCCGACTCGGCGCCCGCCGGCGACCAGGGCGCCGTGCTCGAACTGCAGGACGTCTCCTTCCGCTACGGCGGTGCCGCGCGCCCGACCCTGGACGGCGTCACCTTCGACGTCGCCGCGGGGCGCACGCTCGCCGTCGTCGGCCCGACCGGCGCCGGCAAGTCCACCCTCGCCGGGCTGCTGGTGCGGCTGACCGACCCGGACTCCGGGGCGGTGCTGCTCGACGGGGTCGACCTGCGCACCCTCCGCGAGGGCCAGGTCAGCGACCAGGTGGCGTTCGTCGCCCAGACGACCTTCCTGTTCGACGACACCGTCCGCGACAACGTGACCCTCGGCGGGCCGTACACCGACGAGCAGGTGCACGAGGCGCTGCGCGTCGCGGCCGCCGACGACTTCATCGGCCGGCTCCCCGACGGCCTGGACACCCGGGTCGGCGAGCGCGGCGCCAGCCTCTCCGGCGGCCAGCGGCAGCGGCTTGCGCTGGCCCGTGCCATCGTCCGCCGTCCCCGGCTGCTGGTGATGGACGACGCGACCAGTGCGGTCGACCCGTCGGTGGAGGCCCGGATCCTGGACGCGCTGCGCGCGACCGACCGGCCGGCCACTGTCGTCGTGGTCGCCTACCGGCAGGCCACCATCGCGCTGGCCGACGAGGTGCTCTGGCTGGAGGCCGGCCGGCTCGTCGCCCGCGGCACGCACGCCGAGCTGCTCGCCCAGGTGCCCGGCTACGCCCGCCTGGTGCACGCCTACCAGCCGCCCGAGCCCGGCCCGGCCGAGCGCGCCCCCGCGGAGGTGTCGGCGTGAGCGACCAGCCGATGCTGGCCACCGACCGCCGGTCGGAGAGCGCCACGGCGACCCTGCGCCGGGGTCTGCGGATGATGCCGGAGTTCCGCCAGGGGCTGCCCGCCACGTTCGCGCTGGCCCTGATCGCCACCGCCGGCCGGGTGGTCGTCCCGATCGCGGTGCAGCAGACCCTGGACCGAGGGCTCGGCGCACCCGGCGGCCCGGACATCGACCTGGTCCGCGACCTGGTCGCGGTCTGCGCGGTCGTCGTGCTGATCACCAGCTTCGCCGTCTACCGGATGAACGTCCGGCTGTTCCGCACGACCGAGACGGCGCTGGCCGGGCTCCGGGTGCGGGCGTTCCGGCACGTGCACGACCTGTCGGTGCTGCACCAGCAGGGCCAGCGGCGGGGCTCGCTGGTCTCCCGGGTGACCAGCGACGTCGACCAGCTGTCGGTGTTCATGCAGTGGGGCGGGGTGCTCGGGCTGGTCAGCCTCGGCCAGCTCGTGGTGGCCACCGTCGTCATGGCGGTCTACTCCTGGCAGCTCACCCTGCTGGTGCTGGTCTGCTTCATCCCGCTGGCCGTGGCGATCAAGTTCTTCGCCCGCCGCCTCGCCGAGGTCTACGGCGTCGTGCGCGAACGGGTCGGCGACGTGCTGGCCGCGGTGGGGGAGTCGGTCGTCGGTGCGCCGACCGTGCGGGCCTACGGCGTCCGTGCCCGGACGGCGGCCCGCCTCGACGGCGCCATCGACCGGCACTACCGCGCCTCGGTGCACGCGCAGAAGGTGACCGCCGGCGTCTACGTCAGCGGCGAGTTCATCGCCGCCGTCGCCAACGCGGCGGTCGTCGTGGTCGGCGTGCTGCTCGGCATCGCCGGGGACATCAGCGCCGGCACTCTGGTCGCCTTCCTCTTCCTGGTCACGCTGTTCGTCGCGCCGGTGCAGACCGCCAGTGAGGTGCTGAACGAGGCGCAGAACGCCGTCGCCGGGTTCCGCCGGGTGCTCGACGTGCTGGACACCGAGCCCGACGTCCAGGACCCCGCCGACGGCCGGCCGCTGCCCGACGGGCCGCTGGACGTGCGCTTCGACGCCGTCTCCTTCGCCTACGGGGCGGGGGCCGCCAAGGCCCTGGACGGCGTCGACCTGACCATCGCCGCCCGGACCCGCATCGCGATCGTCGGGGAGACCGGGTCGGGCAAGACGACGTTCGCCAAGCTCGTCACCCGGCTGATGGACCCCACCGGGGGCCGGGTGCTGGTCGGTGGCGTGCCGCTGGACGAGGTGGCCTTCGCCTCGTTGCGCGAACGGGTCGTGATGGTGCCGCAGGACGGGTTCCTGTTCGACGCCTCGGTGGCCGACAACGTGCGCTACGGCCGGCCGGACCTGACCGACGCGGCGATCGTCGCCGCCTTCGACGAGCTGGGCCTGCGGGACTGGCTCGACGGGCTGCCCGACGGCGTCGGCACCCCGGTCGGCCAGCGCGGGGAGTCGCTGTCGGCGGGGGAGCGGCAGCTAGTCGCGGTGGCCCGCGCCTACGTCGCCGACCCGGACCTGCTGGTGCTGGACGAGGCGACCAGTGCGGTCGACCCGGCCACCGAGATGCGGCTGACCCGGGCGCTGGACGCGCTGACGAGCGGGCGCACCACGCTGACCATCGCGCACCGGCTGTCCACCGCGGAGCGGGCCGACGAGGTGTTGGTCGTGGACGCCGGCCGGGTCGTCCAGCGCGGCACGCACGCCCAGCTCGTGGACGCCGACGGGCCCTACGCGCGGCTGCACGCCTCGTGGCGCCGCAGCTCCGGCCGGCAGCCCGAACCCGCCGCCTGACCCGCCCGTCCGGTGCCGGTGGGGCGGGTGGGACGACGATCCCGCCCGCCCGCCGCCCGAGCGGCCCGGGGACCCGCGCCGAGGCCCTACCGTCCGGCCGTGTCCTCCGAGTCCGCCAGCCGCCGTCCGCCGCTGCTCGCCCTGGTCGCCGTGCTGGGGGCGGTGCTCACCGCGTTGCTGACCGGCTTCTTCAGCGTCATCGCCCTGGCCTTCTCCAACGGGCAGTACGACGGCGGCACCTGGCTGGTGATCGCCACGCCCGTGCTGCTCGCGGCCTGGCTGCTGACCGGCGCACTGCTGCTGCTGATCGGCCGCTCCTGGCTGGCGCTGCTCGTGCCGGCCGCCGTCCTGTTCGGCCTGGTCGTCTGGGGGACCATCGCCGCCGGGCTCGGGGCGGACACCGACGGGTTCGTGGTGCTGATGTGGCTGCTGCCGGCCGGCACCGCGGTGCTCGCCGGGCTCCCCGGCGTCCGCCGATGGGTCGCCGCCCGGCGGGGCGCCCGACTGTCCACAGATCGCGGCTGACCACCCCGTGCGCCGGCGGGCGCCCCTAGCGTCCGGAGGGTGCCTGAGACGGACGACGACCCCCCGATGACCGCGCTCCTCGCCGGCCTGGCGGGCGGGGTGAGCGCGGTCCCCCTCCTGTTCATGGCGCTGATCACCTACAGCTACGCACCGGACCTCGACCCGGTCGAGCGGTGGTCCTGGCCGTTGCTGCTCGCGCTCGCGGTCGGGCACCTGGTCGGTGCTGCACGGCTCACCCGGCAGCGGGGCCACCGGCTGCTGGTCGGGGTCGCGGTGGCCACCCTGGTCAGCTACCCGCTGCTGGTGGTCGTGAGCTCGGCGGGACAGCCGGAGCCGGTGGGCGACGTGGTCGCCGCGCTGGCCGTCGTGCTGGCCGGTCCGCTGCTGGCCGCGCTGCTCGGGTCGTCGTCCGGCGCGCGGCGCTGGGCCGACCGGCCCGCCGGGGTCCCTCCCAGCTGACCACGCCCAGCAGGCCCGGCCGGGCTGCGCGCACCCGACCCGCCCGGACGACTCGCACACGCCGGACCGCCCGGCCGGCGCCCCGGGCCAGCTAGCGTCCCCGGGGTGGGCAACGACGCTGACGTGATCGTGGTGGGGGCGGGGCTGGCCGGGCTGGTCGCCACCGCCGAGCTGGCCGATGCCGGGAAGCGGGTGCTGCTGCTGGACCAGGAGCCGGCCGCCTCCCTCGGCGGGCAGGCGCACTGGTCCTTCGGCGGGCTCTTCCTCGTCGACAGCCCCGAGCAGCGCCGGCTGCGGGTGAAGGACTCCCTGGAGCTGGCCCGGCAGGACTGGCTGGGCACCGCCGGCTTCGACCGCGCCGAGGACCACTGGCCCCGCCAGTGGGCCGAGGCCTACCTGCAGTTCGCCGCGGGGGAGAAGCGCGCCTGGCTGCGAGCCCAGGGCGTCCGGTTCTTCCCCGTCGTCGGCTGGGCCGAGCGCGGCGGGTACACCGCGACCGGACACGGCAACTCCGTCCCCCGGTTCCACATCACCTGGGGCACCGGACCCGGCGTGCTGGCCCCGTTCCTGCGCCGGGTCGCCGACGCCGCCGCCCGCGGGCTGGTCGACGTCCGGCACCGGCACCGGGTCGACGGGCTGGTGGTCACCGGTGGCGCGGTCACCGGGGTGCGCGGCGCGGTCCTGGAGCCCAGCGACGTCGAGCGCGGCGTGGCCAGCTCCCGCACCGAGGTCGGCGAGTTCGAGTACTCGGCGCAGGCCGTCGTCGTCACCTCCGGCGGCATCGGCGGCAACCACGAGCTGGTGCGGAAGAACTGGCCGGCGCGGCTGGGCCCGGTGCCGAAGCGACTGCTCTCCGGCGTCCCGGCGCACGTCGACGGCCGGATGTTGGAGATCGCCCAGGGCGCCGGCGGCCGGGTGGTCAACCCCGACCGGATGTGGCACTACACCGAGGGCATCGCCAACCACTCACCGATCTGGGCCCACCACGGCATCCGGATCCTCCCCGGCCCCTCCTCGCTGTGGCTCGACGCCACCGGCACCCGCTTGCCGGTCCCGCTGTTCCCCGGCTTCGACACCCTCGGCACGCTCGCGCACATCGGCACCACCGGGTTCGAGCACACCTGGTTCCTGCTCACCCAGAAGATCGTGGAGAAGGAGTTCACCCTCTCCGGCTCCGAGCAGAACCCCGACCTCACGGACAAGGACCTCAAGCTGCTGCTCACCCGGGTGCGCGCGGGTGCGGCGGCCCCGGTGCAGAAGTTCCTGGACGACGGCGAGGACTTCGTCGTCGAGCGCACCCTGCCGGAGCTGGTGGCCGGGATGAACCGGCTCACCGGCGACTCCCCGCACGTCGACCTGGCCACCGTGGAGCGCGAGGTCGTCGCCCGCGACCGGGAGATCGCCAACACCTTCACCAAGGACCTCCAGGTGACGGCGATGCGTCAGGCCCGCACCTTCCTGGGCGACAAGCTGATCCGGGTCGCCGCACCGCACCGGCTGCTGGACCCCGATGCGGGGCCGCTGATCGCCGTCCGGCTCACCGTGCTCACGCGCAAGTCCCTCGGCGGCCTGGAGACCGACCTGTCCGGCCGCGTGCTGCGGGCCGACGGGGGACCGTTCCCCGGGCTGTACGCGGCCGGGGAGGTCGCCGGCTTCGGCGGCGGGGGGATGCACGGCTACCGCTCGCTGGAGGGCACCTTCCTCGGCGGCTGCCTGTTCTCCGGCCGGGTGACCGGCCGCGCGCTGGCGGCGGCGCTGTGACCACACCCGACTGGGACGCCGTCCCCTACACCGGCCCGCCGTCCTACGGCCCGCCCCCGCAGGAACCGGGTCATGGCGACCCGTCCGGCTACGGGCCGCCGCCGCAGGGATGGGTGGCTCCGCAGGGATGGGCGGCTCCGCAGGAATGGGTGGCTCCGCAGGGATGGGCGGCTCCGCAGGGCTGGCCCCCGCCACCGGGCTGGGTGCCGGCCGGGTGGGGTCCGCCGGGGTGGGGTGCACCGGGAGGGTGGGGCGCTCCGCAGCGCCCGGCCCGGCCCGGGTCGGTCGTCGCCGCCGCCGTGCTGGCCTTCGTCTCCGCGCTGCTGGTGGTGCTCGGCACCATCTACGGCCTGGCGTTCAGCGCGCTGCTCAGCCTCGCCCAGGGGCCCTCGGCCGGGGTCGGCACCGGGACGGCGCTGGCCCAGCTCGCACTGGTGGCCCTGCTGGTCGTGGGCGGGCTGCGGCAGCTGAACGGCGACCGCCGGTTCCTGCTCGCCGCCTGCGGGCTCCAGCTGGCCCTGAGCCTGTACTGGGTGACGGTGCTCGGCGACCTCTCCGCGCGCAGCATCGGTGACGCCCTGGGCTTCGTCCCGGTCCTCTACGTGGTCCTCGCCGGGACGGCGGCCGGCCTGACCTTCCTGCCCGACGCCCGGGCGTGGGCCCGGCAGGCCACACCACCGGCACCGGCGGGGGAGCAGCCGCCCTCAGGGGCGCCCCGGCCCGGGCCCTGACCGGCGCTGCGTCCGGGGCCTGACCGGCCGCAGCGCGCCGGGTGGGACGATCAGCGCATGTCCGCCCCTGCCCCCGACACCGCCCTGGACCCCGCCGTCGCCACGCTGCTGAGCCGCGACCCCGCCGGCCTCGTCGCCGCCGTCGTGCAGCAGCACGACACCGGCGAGGTGCTGATGGTCGCCTGGATGGACGACGAGGCGCTGCACCGCACGCTCACCACCGGCCGGGCCACCTACTGGTCGCGCAGCCGCGGCGAGTACTGGGTGAAGGGGGAGACCTCCGGTCACCGGCAGTGGGTGCGCGACGTACGACTGGACTGCGACGGCGACGCCCTGCTGCTGCTCGTCGACCAGGAGGGCCCGGCCTGCCACACCGGCGAGCGCAGCTGCTTCCACCGCCCGCTGCCGGCCACGCCCGGGGCGCCGGCATGAGCCTGCAGCTGGGGCGCACCAGCCCGACCCGCGCCGAGTTCGCGCACCTGGACGCGCCCGTCGTCCCGGTCACCCGCCGGCTGCTGGCCGACAGCGAGACCGCCGTGGGCATCTACCGCAAGCTGGCCGGCAACCGGCCGGGCACCGTGCTCCTGGAGTCCGCCGAACAGGGCAAGCAGTGGTCCCGGTTCAGCTTCGTCGGCGTGCGCAGCGCCGGGGTGCTCACCGAGGCCGACGGGACGACGGCCTGGCTCGGTGACCCGCTGCCCGGGCTCACCGACGACCTGCCCGCCGACCCGCTGGCCGCCGTCCGCACCCTGGCCCGCCGGCTCCGCTCGCCGCGCACACCCGGCCTGCCGCCGCTGACCGGCGGGCTGGTGGGCTACCTGGGCTACGACGTCGTCCGGCGGCTCGAGCGGCTGCCGCAGACCGCCGTCGACGACCTGGGCATGCCCGAGCTGGCGCTCATGCTCGTCACCGACCTGGCGGTGCTGGACCACACCGACGGCACGGTGCTGCTCATCGCCAACGTGCTGGGCGGTGCGCCGGGTGGCTACGACGACGCGGTCGCCCGGCTGGACGCGATGGCCGCCGACCTGGCCGAGGCGGCGCCCCCCGGCGTGGCGATGGTCGAGACCGCCGACGCGCCGCCGGTGACCAGCAACATGGGGCCGGGGGAGTACGAGGCCGGCGTCGAGCGGGTGCGCGAGCACGTCCGCGCCGGCGACGTCTTCCAGACCGTGCTCGCCCAGCGCTTCGAGCTGGCCACCGACGTCGACGCCCTGGACCTCTACCGGGTGCTGCGGGCCACCAACCCCTCGCCGTACATGTACCTGCTCCGCTTCGCCGGGCGGCAGTCGCCGTTCGACGTGGTCGGCTCCTCCCCGGAGGCGCTGGTCACCGTGACCGGGAGCCGGGCCGTGGTGCACCCGCCGGCCGGCACCCGTCCGCGCGGCGCCACCCCGGAGGACGACGTCCGGCTCACCGAGGAGCTGCTGGCCGACCCCAAGGAACGCGCCGAGCACGTGATGCTGGTCGACCTGGCCCGTAACGACCTGGGCCGGGTGAGTGAGCCGGGCACCGTCGAGGTCGCCGACTTCATGCGGGTCGAGCGGTACAGCCACGTCATGCACCTGGTCTCCACCGTGGCCGGTCAGGTGACCGCGGACCGGGACGCGCTGGACGTGTTCGACGCGACCTTCCCCGCCGGCACCGTCTCCGGGGCGCCCAAGCCGCGGGCGATGGAGGTCATCGAGTCCCTGGAGCCCACCCGCCGGGCGCTCTACGCCGGCACGGTCGGCTATGTCGACGCCAGCGGTGACATGGACATGGCCATCGCCATCCGCACCGCGGTGCTGCACGACGGCCGCGCCTACGTGCAGGCCGGCGCCGGCGTGGTGGCCGACAGCGACCCGGCCACCGAGGAGGCGGAGACCCGGCACAAGGCCCGCGCCGTGCTGTCGGCGATCGCCACCGCGGAGGGGCTGCGGGAGCTCCGGTGAGCCACACCGCGCCCCCGGTCCCGCCTCCGGCCGCCACCCGGGGCCGGCGGGAGCTCACCGTCGCGGTCCTGTTGTCCGCGCTCTCCGGTGGGCTGGCGCTGTCGGCGTCCGGCGAGCCGTGGGCCGACGTCACGGTCGTGCGCGAACCGCCGCTGCCGCCGACGTCGGAGGTGCTGACCGGCAGCCAGGCCGCACCGCTGGTCGCCGCGTGCGGGCTGCTGCTGCTCGCCGCCGCGGTCGCGGTCATCGCCGTCCGCGGCGTCGGCCGGGTGGTGGTCGGCCTGCTGGTCGCGGTGGCCGGTGGCGTGCTCGGCTGGTCGGGGCTGCGTGCGCTCACCGGTTCGCTCGACCTCGGCGGCACCGACGTGACGTCGGGGGTCGGGCTGGGGCAGGCCCAGGTGACCACCGACCCCATGGCCACCTGGCCCGCGGTGGCCCTGGTCGCCGGTGTGCTCGGCGTGCTGGCCGGGGCCCTGGTGGTGCTGCGCGGCCGGGACTGGCCGGGCATGGGCCGTCGCTACGAGCGCACCGGGCAGCCGGCGGGGGCGACGGCAGCACCTGCCCGGCCGGCTCGTCCCGCTCGCCCGGAGACCGACGAGGACCGGCACCAGGCGGCCTGGAAGGCCCTGGACCGCGGCGACGACCCGACCGCATGAGGACGAGGTCCTCCTCCTCGCCGTGCGGCCCTGCGCCGGGCCCGCCCAGCGGGGCGCCCGCTCTTGTACCCGGGCCGTCCGGGCGGCGTGCACCGGCCCCCGGAGGGAACCGGACCTGGGCCGTCTCTAGAGTGATCCGCGCGGTCCGAGTGGTGGGGGCCGGTCCGGTGCCACATCCTGAGAGGTCCGAGGAGGGGTCATGAGCGTCCTCGACGAGATCGTCGCCGGTGTCCGGGAGGACGTCGCTGCCCGTCAGGCCACCACCCCGCTGACCGAGGTGCAGGCCGCGGCCCGCGACGCCCGGCCCGCCCTGGACGCCCTCGCCGCCCTCCGGGCCCCGGGCGTCGGTGTGATCGCCGAGGTCAAGCGGCGCAGCCCGAGCAAGGGTGACCTTGCTGCCATCGCCGACCCGGCCGCGCTCGCCGCGCAGTACGCCGCCGGCGGTGCCCGGGTGATCAGCGTGCTGACCGAGGGCCGCCGGTTCGGCGGGTCGCACGCCGACCTGGCCGCCGTCCGGGCCGCCGTCGACGTCCCGGTGCTGAACAAGGACTTCGTGATCAGCAGCTACCAGGTGCACGAGGCCCGGGCACACGGGGCCGACCTGGTCCTGCTCATCGTGGCCGCGCTCGACCAGCCGGTGCTCATCGGCCTGCTCGAGCGGATCGAGTCCCTCGGCATGACCGCCCTGGTCGAGGTGCACAGCGAGGCCGAGGCCGACCGTGCGCTCGCCGCAGGCGCCTCGGTGATCGGCGTCAACGCCCGCGACCTGACCACGCTGTCGGTCGACCGCTCCACCTTCGAGCGGATCGCCCCGGGGCTGCCCAGCGAGGTCGTCAAGATCGCCGAGTCCGGGGTGCGCGGCCCGCACGACCTGATCAGCTACGCCGGCGCGGGCGCCGACGCGGTGCTGGTGGGGGAGGGCCTGGTCACCGCCGGCGACCCGCGGCAGGCGGTCGCCGACCTGGTCACCGCCGGTTCCCACCCGGCGACCCCGCGCACCACCCGTTAGCCTCCACGCGCCACACTGAGGGCATGACCCTCTCCGCGCACGCCCCGGCCCCTGACGTCCCCGACGCCACGGCGTCGGGGGAGTGGCCGGATGCCACGGGGCACTTCGGTGTCTTCGGCGGCCGGTTCGTCCCGGAGGCGCTGATCGCCGCGCTGGACGAGCTGACCGCGGCCTACGAGGCGATGCGGGTCGACCCCGCCTTCCTCGACGAGTTCGCCCGCCTGCAGCGCGACTACACCGGCCGCCCCAGCCCGATCACCGAGGTGCCGAAGTTCGCCGAGCACTGCGGCGGGGCGCGGGTGCTGCTCAAGCGCGAGGACCTCAACCACACCGGTTCACACAAGATCAACAACGTGCTCGGCCAGGCGCTGCTGACCAAGCGGATCGGCAAGACCCGGGTCATCGCCGAGACCGGCGCCGGCCAGCACGGGGTCGCCACCGCCACCGCCGCGGCCCTGATGGGGCTGTCCTGCACCGTCTACATGGGCGAGGAGGACACCCGCCGCCAGGCGCTGAACGTCGCCCGGATGCGGCTGCTGGGTGCCGAGGTGATCCCGGTGACCACCGGCTCCCGCACGCTGAAGGACGCGATCAACGAGGCGTTCCGCGACTGGGTGACCAACGTCGAGACGACGAACTACGTCTTCGGCACCGTCGCCGGCCCGCACCCGTTCCCGATGATGGTGCGCGACTTCCAGCGGGTCATCGGCGACGAGGCGCGCGCGCAGCTGCTCGAGCGGGAGCAGCGGCTGCCCGACGTCGTCCTGGCCTGTGTCGGTGGCGGGTCCAACGCGATCGGCATCTTCACTGCCTTCGTGCCCGACGAGGCCGTCCGGCTGGTCGGCCTGGAGGCCGGTGGGGACGGCGTGGACACCGGCCGACACGCGGCCACCATCACCGGGGGAGACCCCGGTGTGCTGCACGGCGCGCGCTCCTACCTGCTGCAGGACGACAACGGGCAGACCGTCGAGTCGCACTCCATCTCCGCCGGCCTGGACTACCCGGGCGTCGGCCCCGAGCACGCCTTCCTGCACGACATCGGGCGGGCCGAGTACCGGCCGGTCACCGACGCCGAGGCGATGGAGGCCTTCGCCCTGCTGTGTCGCACCGAGGGGATCATCCCGGCGATCGAGTCGGCGCACGCGCTGGCCGGCGCGATGGTGGTCGGCCGCGAGCTCGGCCCGGACGCGCTGCTGCTGGTGAACCTCTCCGGCCGCGGGGACAAGGACGTCGAGACCGCCAGCGCCTGGTTCGACCTCGCCGACCGGACGGCGCCGACCGACTCCGACGAGCGGGCCGTCGAGGCCGGCCGGGGTGCGGAACCGGGGCCGGGCCTGGACACCGAGCAGCACGCCACCGAGGGCGCGGTCAGCAACGACCGGGCCGTGGCCGGGCAGGACGCGGGGGAGGACTCGTGAGCGCACTGCAGGAGCGCATCGCCGCGGCGCGGTCCGAGGGGCGGGCGGCGCTGATCGCCTACCTCCCGGTCGGCTACCCCGACGTCGACGCCTCGATCGCGGCGATGGTCGCGGCGGTCGAGGGCGGGGCCGACATCGTGGAGATCGGCGTGCCCTACTCCGACCCGGGGATGGACGGGCCGGTGATCCAGGAGGCCGTCGACGTCGCCGTCCGGGCCGGGGTCGGCATGGCCGACGTGCTGCGCGCCGTGACCGCGGTCGCCGCCGCCGGTGCCGTGCCGGTGGTGATGAGCTACTGGAACCCGATCGAGCGCTACGGGGTCGACCGCTTCGCCGACGACCTGGCCGCGGCCGGTGGCGCCGGCGCCATCACCCCCGATCTCATCCCCGACGAGGCCGGCGCATGGCTGGCCGCCAGCGACCGGGTGGGCCTGGACCGGGTCTTCCTGGTCGCGCCGTCGTCCACCGACGCCCGGCTGGCCGCCACCGTCGCCGCCTGCCGCGGCTTCGTCTACGCCGCCTCCACGATGGGCGTCACCGGCAGCCGGGCCACCGTCGGGGACGCCGCGGAACGACTGGTCGCCCGCACCCGTGCCGCCGCCGGCGAGCCGCCGGTGTGCGTCGGCCTGGGGGTCTCCACCGGCGACCAGGCGGCCGAGGTCGCCGGGTTCGCCGACGGGGTGATCGTCGGGTCGGCCTACGTCCGGCGGCTGCTCGACGGGCACGGCGCCGACGGCGTGCGTTCACTGTCCGCCGAGCTCGCCGAGGGCGTCCGGCGTGCGAAGGTGCAGGCATGACCCTGCTGGCGGACGCCTCCGTCCTCGCCGCGATCCCCAGCCCCACCCAGGGGGTGTGGGAGATCGGGCCGTTCCCCCTGCGCGCCTACGCACTGTGCATCATCGCCGGCATCGTGCTGGCCTGCTGGCTGGGTGAGCGCCGCTGGGTGGCCCGCGGCGGCGCCCCCGGCGACGTGCTGGACATCGCCGTCTGGGCGGTGCCCTTCGGCATCGTCGGCGGTCGCATCTACCACGTGATCACCACCCCGCAGCCCTACTTCGGGGAGGGTGGCGACCCGATCCGGGCCTTCGCCATCTGGGAGGGCGGCCTCGGCATCTGGGGCGCGATCGCGCTCGGCGGGGTCGGCGCCTGGATCGGGTGCCGGCGGCGGGGGATCCCGCTGCCCGCCTGGGCCGACGCGATCGCCCCCGGCATCGTGCTCGCCCAGGCGGTGGGGCGACTGGGCAACTGGTTCAACAACGAGCTCTACGGCAGCGCCACCGACCTCCCGTGGGCGCTGACGATCTACCGCTGGAACGCCTCCGCCGGTCAGGCGCTCACCGGTCCCGACGGCGAACCGCAGGTGCTGGGCACCTTCCACCCCACGTTCCTGTACGAGCTGCTGTGGAACCTCGGCGTCGCGGCGTTGGTGATCTGGGCCGACCGCCGCTTCCGGCTCTCCCACGGGCGGGCCTTCGCGCTGTACGTCGCCGCCTACTGCGCCGGCCGGGTGTGGATCGAGATGCTCCGCATCGACACGGCCGAGCAGTTCCTCGGGCTGCGGCTCAACGTCTTCACCTCGATCATCGTCGGCCTGCTGGCCGTCGCGTACATGGTCGTCAACCGTGGCCGGCCGCGGGAGGTCATCACCCGCGGCGCGGAGAAGGCCGGTGACGGCGTCCCCGCTGCGGCGTCGTCTCCCGCCGCGACCACCGGCGCCACGGCCACGGGCGCCGCGGGGGCCACGGCCGGCGGTGGGCCGGCCGGCGGTGGGCCGGTCGGGGGGGAGACGGTCACCGACGAGGCCGGCGACGGCCGGACCGGAGCCCGGACCGACGAGGGCGGTTCGCCCCGGGCCGGCTGACCCGGCACGCTGCCGCGACGGCCGCCTTTCCGCAGCTGGAGGAGACTTTCCCGACACCTGTTCGACATGTCGCGCACGTGTCCCCGCTGTGTACGCTCAACTCTGGCCGACCAGTGATCCTGGGCCGGCCGGCGACGTCGGACCGGGCCAGCGCTGCCCCGCGCACGACCATCCCGCGGCCACCCGCCCCCGCGGGAGCGCGGGTCCCTGAGGCCGGCTCGACGTACCGTGTCCGCCGGCCTCTGATGCCCCACTCGTCGGACCCCCCGGGGTCCTCCGCGCACCACCCCACCCGCTCTGACCACCCGGCGGGGTCTGCGACCCCCCGCACCAGCGCCACCCGCCGACCCGGACCCCCGGGCGGTGGAGCCGGCGCCGCGGCCAGCCGACGACGGGAGTGACATGTCTGACCTCGCCGCCCCCTCCGCGGGATCGCCGTCCCCGGCCGCAGCCCTGCCGGCCGCGCCTTCCTCAGCCGTGCCGGCCGTGCCCTTCTCCGCGCTGCCGGCCGCCTCCGGGCTCTACGACCCGGCCCACGAGCACGACGCCTGTGGCGTCGCCTTCGTCGCCGACGCCCGGGGCCGCCGCTCCCGGACGATCGTCGCCGCCGGGCTCACCGCGCTGCACAACCTCGACCACCGGGGCGCCGCGGGGTCCGAGCCGAACTCCGGTGACGGGGCCGGGATCCTGACCCAGGTCCCCGACGGACTGCTGCGGGAGAGCGTCGACTTCGACCTGCCGCCGTTGGGCGAGTACGCCGTCGGCATCGCCTTCCTGCCCGCCGACGAGACCGAGCGGGCCTCCGTCGTCGACGCCGTCGCCGGGCTCGCCGCCGAGGAGGGCCTGACCGTCCTGGGCTGGCGGGTGCTGCCGGTCGACCCGGACGCCGCCGACCTCGGGCCCACCGCCCGGCGGGTCATGCCGCACTTCGCCCAGCTCTTCGTCGCCGAGACCATCGGTGCCCGGGCCGACGCGCGCGCCTTCGGTGGCACCGCGGCCCCGCACGGGGTCACCCGGCTGGAGCGGCGGGCCTTCGTGCTCCGCAAGCGAGTCGAGCGCGCGGCCCGGGACGCCGGCACCAGCTGCTACATCGCCTCGCTGTCCTCCCGGACGATCACCTACAAGGGCATGCTGACCACCGACCAGCTGCCGGCGTTCTTCCCCGACCTGACCGACGAGCGGTACGAGTCGGCGATCGCGCTGGTGCACAGCCGGTTCTCCACCAACACCTTCCCCAGCTGGCCGCTGGCCCACCCCTTCCGGTTCATCGCCCACAACGGCGAGATCAACACCATCAAGGGCAACCGGAACCGGATGCGGGCCCGCGAGGCCAAGCTGGACACCGGGCTGTTCGACGGTCCGGCCGGCCCGGCCAGCGAGCTCGGGCTGGAGCGCATCTTCCCGGTCACCGCCAGCGACTTCAGCGACTCGGCGACCTTCGACGAGGTGCTCGAGCTGCTGCACCTGTCCGGCCGGTCACTGCCGCACGCGGTGCTGATGATGATCCCGGAGGCGTGGGAGAACCACGACGAGATGGACGCGGCCCGCCGCGCCTTCTACCGGTTCCACTCCTCGATCATGGAGCCCTGGGACGGGCCCGCCTGTGTCGCGTTCACCGACGGCAGCCTGATCGGCGCGGTCCTGGACCGCAACGGCCTGCGCCCGGGCCGCTGGTGGCGCACCAAGGACGACCTGGTCGTGCTGGCCAGCGAGGCCGGCGTGCTCGACATCCCGGCCGGCGACGTGGTGGCCAAGGGCCGGCTGCAGCCGGGCCGGATGTTCCTCGTCGACACCGCCGCCGGGCGGATCGTCTCCGACGAGGAGGTCAAGGGCGCGCTGGCCACCGCCGAGCCCTACGACGACTGGCTGCACGCGGGGCAGGTGCACCTCCCGCAGCTGCCCGAGCGGCGTCGTTCCCGGCCCAGCCACGAGTCCGTCGTCCGTCGGCAGCAGCTCTTCGGCTACACCGAGGAGGAGCTGCGCATCCTGGTGCAGCCGATGGCCGCCAGCGGCGCCGAGCCGATCGGCTCGATGGGCACCGACACCCCGATCGCGTCGCTGTCGGACCGCTCCCGCCAGCTCTACGACTACTTCACCCAGCTCTTCGCCCAGGTCACCAACCCGCCGTTGGACGCCATCCGCGAGGAGCTGGTCACCAGCCTGGGGCGGACCTTCGGCCCCGAGCAGAACCTGCTCGACGCCACCCCGGCCTCCTGCCGGCAGCTGTTCCTGCCCTACCCGGTCATCGACAACGACGAGCTGGCCAAGATCCTGCACATCGACGACGACGGCGACCTGCCCGGTTTCGCCGCCGTCCGGATCACCGGCCACTTCGACGTCGCCGGCGGGGGCGAGGCGCTGGCCCAGGCGGTCAAGGACCTGCGCACCAAGGTCAGCAAGGCGATCGCGGCCGGCGCCCGGGTCATCGTGCTCTCCGACCGGGACTGCGACGAGAAGCGCGCCCCGATCCCGTCGCTGCTGATGACCGCCGCCGTCCACCACCACCTGGTGCGCGAGCGCACCCGCATGCAGGTCGGCCTGGTCGTCGAGTCCGGCGACTGCCGCGAGGTGCACCACGTCGCGCTGCTGTTGGGCTACGGCGCGGCCGCGGTGAACCCCTACCTGGCGTTCGAGAGCGTCGAGGACCTGATCCGCACCGGCACGCTCACCGGCGTCCAGCCCGCGCAGGCCGTCCGCAACGTGGTCAAGGCCATGGGCAAGGGCGTGCTGAAGGTGATGAGCAAGATGGGCATCAGCACCGTCGGCTCCTACACGATGGCCCAGATCTTCGAGACGGTCGGCCTGTCCAAGGCCGTCGTCGACGAGTACTTCACCGGGACGTCGGCCACGCTGGACGGCGTCGGGCTCGACGTGCTCGCCGAAGAGGTGGTGATGCGGCACCGCCGCGCCTACCCGAGCAACCCGACCGAGACGGCGCACCGGCGGCTGGAGACCGGCGGGGAGTACCAGTGGCGCCGCGAGGGCGAGGTGCACCTGTTCAACCCCGAGACGGTGTTCCTGCTCCAGCACGCCACCCGGTCCCGGCAGTACGACGTCTTCCAGCGCTACACCGACACCGTCGACGGGCTGTCCGCCGAGGCGGCGACGCTGCGCGGCCTGTTCACCCTCAAGACCGGTGACCGGCCCGCCGTCCCGCTGGAGGAGGTGGAGCCGATCAGCGAGATCGTCAAGCGGTTCCAGACCGGCGCGATGAGCTACGGCTCCATCTCCGCCGAGGCGCACGAGACCCTGGCGATCGCGATGAACCGGCTGGGGGGCAGGTCCAACACCGGCGAGGGTGGCGAGGACCCCGACCGCTTCACCGCCGACCCCAACGGTGACCTGCGCCGCTCCTCGATCAAGCAGGTCGCCAGCGGACGGTTCGGCGTCACCAGCGAGTACCTGGTCAACGCCGACGACATCCAGATCAAGATGGCCCAGGGCGCCAAGCCCGGTGAGGGCGGTCAGCTGCCGGGCAGCAAGGTCTACCCGTGGGTGGCCCGTACCCGGCACTCCACGCCCGGCGTCGGCCTGATCAGCCCGCCGCCGCACCACGACATCTACTCGATCGAGGACCTCAAGCAGCTCATCCACGACCTCAAGAACGCGAACAACGAGGCGCGGGTGCACGTCAAGCTGGTCGCGGAGTCCGGGATCGGCACGGTCGCGGCCGGGGTCAGCAAGGCCAAGGCCGACGTCGTCCTGGTCTCCGGCTTCGACGGCGGCACCGGTGCGGCGCCGCTGACCTCGCTCAAGCACGCCGGCATCCCCTGGGAGATCGGCCTGGCCGAGACCCAGCAGACGCTGTTGGCCAACGGGCTGCGCGACCGGATCGTGGTGCAGGTCGACGGGCAGATGAAGACCGGCCGGGACGTCATCGTCGCGGCCCTGCTCGGCGCCGAGGAGTTCGGCTTCGCCACCGCACCGCTGGTGGTCGAGGGCTGCGTGATGATGCGGGTCTGCCACCTGGACACCTGCCCGGTCGGCATCGCCACGCAGAACCCGGAGCTGCGCAAGCGGTTCACCGGCAAGCCCGAGTTCGTGGTGACCTACTTCGAGTTCCTGGCCGAGCAGGTGCGCGGGTACCTCGCCGAGCTGGGCTTCCGCTCCATCGACGAGGCCGTCGGCCACGCCGAGCTGCTCGACGTCGCGCCGGCGATCGACCACTGGAAGGCCTCGGGGCTGGACCTGCGGCCGATCCTGGCCGTGCCGGAGCTGCCCGAGGGCACGCCGCGGCGCAAGGTCCGCGACCAGGACCACGGGCTGGACGTCGCGCTGGACCAGACGCTGATCCAGCTGTGCGAGGGCGCGCTGCTCGACGCCCGACCGGTGCACCTCGAGCTGCCGGTGCGCAACGTCAACCGCACCGTCGGCACCATGCTGGGCTCGATGGTCACCCGGCGGTTCGGCGGCGAGGGCCTGCCCGACGGCACGATCGACCTGACCTTCACCGGGTCCGCGGGTCAGTCCTTCGGGGCGTTCCTGCCGCGCGGGATCACCATGACCCTGGTCGGCGACGCCAACGACTACGTCGGCAAGGGGCTGTCCGGTGGTCGGATCGTCGTCCGCCCGGCGCCGGAGGCGAGCTTCCCCGCCGAGGACAACGTCATTGCCGGCAACGTGATCGGCTACGGCGCCACGGCCGGCGAGGTCTTCCTCCGCGGCCGGGTGGGGGAGCGGTTCTGCGTCCGCAACTCCGGGGCGCTGGCCGTCGTCGAGGGCGTCGGTGACCACGCCCTGGAGTACATGACCGGCGGCACCGCGATCATCCTCGGGCCGACCGGGCGCAACATCGCCGCGGGCATGTCCGGCGGGATCGGGTACGTGCTCGACCTGGCCCGGCACCGGGTCAACACCGAGATGGTGGACGTCGAGGCGCTGGACGGGCAGGGCTCCGCCTGGCTGCGCGACGTCCTCGAGCGCTACCGCGAGGCCACCGACTCGGCCGTCGCGACCAGCCTGCTGGCCGACTGGGGTCGTTGGTCGGGGCGTTTCAGCGTGATCATGCCGCGTGACTACCGGCGTGCCATGGAGGCCCGGCGGGCCGCCGAGGCCGCGGGGTACGACGTGGACCGAGCCGTGATGGAGGCAGCTCGTGGTTGACAGCACCGGGTTCCTGAGGTTCGACCGCGAACTGCCGCCGAGGCGGCCGGTCGACCTGCGCCTGCTGGACTGGAAGGAGGTGTACCTGACCCGGGACACGGGTGAGGACGCCGTCTTCCCGGTGCGGGCGGTCCGTGAGCAGGCGGCGCGCTGCATGGACTGCGGCATCCCCTTCTGCCACCACGGCTGCCCGCTGGGCAACCTGATCCCGGAGTGGAACGACCTCGCTCGCCGGGACGACTGGCAGGAGGCGATCGAGCGGCTGCACGCGACGAACAACTTCCCCGAGTTCACCGGGAAGCTGTGCCCCGCGCCGTGCGAGTCGGCCTGCGTGCTCAACCTGGAGAACGCGCCGGTCACGATCAAGCAGATCGAGTGGGAGATCATCGACCAGGCGTTCGTCAACGGCTGGGTCACCCCGCAGCCGCCGGCGGAGCTCAGCGGCAGGAAGGTCGCCGTCATCGGGTCCGGGCCGGCCGGGCTGGCCGCCGCCCAGCAGCTCACCCGCGCCGGGCACCAGGTGACCGTCTACGAGCGGGACGACCGGATCGGCGGGCTGATCCGCTACGGCATCCCCGAGTTCAAGATGGAGAAGCGCCACCTGGACCGGCGGCTGGACCAGATGCGCGCCGAGGGCACCCGGTTCGTCACCGACGTCACCGTCGGCGGCAGTGCGGGCAGCCTGACCACCGAGCAGCTGCGCGCCGAGCACGACGCCGTCGTGCTGGCGATCGGCACCCCGGTGGCGCGTGACCTGCCGCTGCCGGGCCGGGAGCTCGACGGCGTGCACTTCGCCATGGAGTACCTGCCGCACGGCAACCGCCAGGCGCTCGGTGAGCTCGACGACCCGCCGCTGTCGGCCAAGGGCAAGCACGTGGTCATCATCGGCGGCGGCGACACCGGCGCGGACTGCCTGGGTACCGCGCACCGTCAGGGCGCGGCCTCGGTGGCCCAGCTGGACTACAAGCCGGCGCCGTCGGGCACCCGGCCCGAGGACAACCCCTGGCCGACCTACGAGATGATCCTGCGCGTCTCCCCGGCGCACGAGGAGGGCGGCGAGCGGCTGTTCGCCGTCAACACCGAGGCGTTCCTCGGTGACGAGCAGGGCCGGGTCCGGGCGATCGAGGTCGTGGAGATCGAGGTCGTCGACGGCCAGCGCCGGCCCAAGCCCGGAAGCACCCAGGAGCTGCCGGCCGACCTGGTCCTGCTGGCGCTGGGCTACACCGGCCCGGAGACCACGGGCCTGGTCGAGGAGCTGGGCTGCGGCGTCGACGAGCGGGGCCGGGTCGCCCGGGACGACGAGTACATGTCCAGCGTCCCCGGGGTGTTCGTGGCCGGGGACATGGGCCGCGGGCAGTCGCTGATCGTCTGGGCCATCGCCGAGGGGCGCGCCGCGGCCGCCGCCGTCGACACCTGGCTGACCGGCAACTCGATGCTGCCCCGACCGGTCACCCCGGACGCCGTCCCACTGCGCTGAACCGCTGGTCGTCGGCGGGATGAGACGTCCCTGACGACTGCTGCCCCTCGGGGGGACACGACGGACCCGGTCCGCTGTGTCCGCCCGAGGGGCGACTAGTTTTGCCTCATGTCTCGTCGCGCGAAGATCGTCTGCACGCTGGGCCCGGCGACCGGTTCCCTGGACCAGATCACCGCCCTCGTCGAGGCCGGCATGGACGTCGCCCGCCTCAACTTCAGCCACGGGAAGCACGCCGACCACGAGACGGCCTACCGGCTCGTGCGCGAGGCCTCCGACAAGGTCGGTCGCGCCGTCGCCATCCTGGCCGACCTGCAGGGTCCCAAGATCCGCCTCGGCACCTTCGCCGACGGCCCGGTCACCTGGGCGACCGGCAGCCGGGTCTGCGTGACCGTCGAGGACGTGGCGGGCACCGCCGAGCGGGTCTCCACCACCTACAAGGACCTCGCCAACGACGTGCGGGTCGGTGACCGGCTCCTGGTCGACGACGGCAAGCTCGCGCTGACCGTGGTCGAGGTCGACGGCCCCGACGTGTGGTGCCTGGTGCTCGAGGGCGGCCAGGTCTCCAACAACAAGGGCCTGTCCCTGCCCGGCGTCGCCGTCAGCGTCCCGGCGCTGTCGGAGAAGGACGCCGAGGACCTGCGCTTCGCGCTCTCCCTCGGCGTCGACTTCATCGCGCTGTCCTTCGTGCGGCACGCCCGGGACGTCGAGCTGGTGCGCGAGATCATGCGCCAGGAGGACATCGAGGTGCCGGTGATCGCCAAGCTGGAGAAGCCGGAGGCGGTCGAGAACCTCGAGGCGATCGTCGAGGCCTTCGACGGCGTCATGGTGGCCCGCGGCGACCTGGGCGTGGAGCTGCCGCTGGAGCAGGTGCCGCTGGTGCAGAAGCGCGCGGTGCAGGTCGCCCGCGAGCGGAACAAGCCGGTCATCGTCGCCACCCAGATGCTCGAGTCGATGATCAGCGCCTCCCGGCCCACCCGGGCCGAGGCCTCCGACGTCGCCAACGCCGTCCTGGACGGCGCGGACGCGGTCATGCTGTCGGGGGAGACCTCGGTGGGGAAGTTCCCCGTCGTCGCGGTCAAGACGATGGAGCGGATCATCGACGCGGTCGAGTCCGACGCCGTGCGGGTGCCCGAGCTCCTCGTCCCGCCGCGCCAGCGCTCCGGGGCGATCGTGCGGGCCGCCAAGGACATCGGTGAGGCGCTCGACGTCGCCGCGCTGGCCGCCTTCACGCTGACCGGGAAGACCGCACACATCCTCGCCGCGCTGCACACCCGGCTGCCGATCCTCGCCTTCACCACCGACCCGGCGGTGCGCAGCCGGCTGGCGCTGTCCTGGGGCGTGGAGACCTTCCTCGTGCCCGAGGTCACCCACACCGACGACATGGTCGGTCAGGTCGACTTCTCGCTGCTGTCCATCGGCCGGCTGAAGGAGGGCGACAAGGTCGTCATCGTCGCCGGCAGCCCGCCGAACACCGCCGGCTCCACGAACCTGGTGCGGGTGCACGAGGTGGGGACCGAGGCGTGACGGCCGGGGTCGCGCAGCCGGGGGAGACCCCGGCCGCGGAGCTGATGGTCGTCCTGGACCTGGAGGAACGGGGCCCGGACGTCTACGTCGGCCAGACCCCCAGCACCCCGTTGCAGCGGATCTTCGGTGGTCAGGTCGCCGCGCAGGCCCTGACCGCCGCGAACGCGACGGTGGGGCCGGGGCGGGTGGTGCACTCGCTGCACTCGTACTTCCTCCGCCCCGGTGACCCGCACGAGGAGATCCGCTACGAGGTCGACCGCATCCGCGAGGGTCGCTCGTTCAGCACCCGGCGGGTGGTGGCCCGGCAGACGCGCAAGGGCGAGGACGTCGCGATCTTCGCGCTGACCGCGGACTTCACCGCCGGGGAGCGGGCCGTGGTCGAGCACTCCCTGCCGATGCCGGAGGTGCCCGGTCCGGAGGGGCTGCCCGGGCTCGCCGAGGTCACCGCGGCGCACCCCGGGCAGGGGGCGGCGTCCGCGGCGATCGGGCGGGCGGTGGAGCAGCGGTACCTCGCCGACCCGTTCGACCCGCAGCCGCGGCTGCCACCGGACACCGCCTTCCGGGTCTGGTTCCGGGTGGCCGGCCGGCTCCCCGACGACGACGCCGTGCACGCGGCCGCGCTGACCTTCGTCAGCGACCTGACCCTGCTCTCGGCCGGGTTGGCCCGCACCGGTGGTGGCTGGGGCGGGTCGATCGTGGGGGCCAGCCTCGACCACGCCGTCTGGTTCCACCGGCCGGTGCGCGCCGACGAGTGGTTCCTCTACGAGACCGACAGCCCGGCGGCCGCGAGTGGCCGCGCCCTGTGCTTCGGGCAGATCTGGGCCGCCGACGGCACGCACGTGGCCACCGTCGCCCAGGAGGGCCTGATCCGCTCCCTGGGCTGACCCCGCGACCGCAGGCGCGCGGTCGTGCGCTCAGCGGGGTGACCGGTCTCCGATCACCCCGCTGAGCGCACGACGGCTGCCGGGTCAGCGGGCGGGGTGCTCCGGATCCGCCGGGGCCGGGACGTCCAGGCCGGCCTGTGCGCCCGCCTGGGTGGCCGTCTCGTCGCCTGCCGCGGGGGTCTCCACGGTGGGCGTCCCGGCGTCCGGGGTCCCCGCCGTCTCGATCTCCGCGGTCTCCGCGGTCGCGGGCTCGGCGTCCGGGGTGCCGGGCGCGCCCTGTGCCGCGCGCTCGGTGCTCGGCTCGGTCGCCGGGGCCGCCGGGTCTGCTCCGGCAGCCGCGTCCGCCTGCTCAGCTGCGGCCTGCTCAGCCGCGGCCGCCTCCGCTGCCGCGGCTGCCTCGGCTGCTGCCTGCTCCGCCGCGGCCGCCTCGGCGGCGGCGTGCTCGGCGGCGGCCTGGCGCTCGGCCACCTCACGGGCCCGCTGCTCGGCCTGCTGTTCGGCGAAGTCGTTGGCCAGCCAGTCGTGGCCCTCCTGCAGCAGCGTCCACAGCCGCTCGACGTGCGCCCGCGTGGTCGCCGGAGCGCCGATGGCCACCCGCAGCACTGCTCGGCCGGCCACGGTGGTGTGCGTCAGGAAGACCTCACCGCCGTCGTTGAGCCGGTCCAGCAGGGTCATGGTGGCGACGTCGGCGTCCACGCCGCGCGCCCAGCGCGGCTGCAGGCAGACCAGGGACAGCGGGTGGGGGGCGACGACGTCGAACCGGTCGTCGGCCCGGGCCCAGCCGGCCAGCTCCTGCGCCAGCGCGACGTGGTCGCGGATGTGCTCCCGCAGCCCCTCGGCGCCGTACCAGCGGACCACGAACCACAGCTTCATCGCCCGGAAGCGGCGGCCCAGCTCGATCTGCCAATCCCGGTAGTCGACCACGGCACCGGTGTCGGTGGCGGCGTTGCGCAGGTACTCGGGCAGGATCGACAGGGCGCCGGTGAGCGCGGCCCGGTCGGCCACCCAGAACAGCGTCGCGTCGAACCCGGTGAGCAGCCACTTGTGTGCGTCGGTCGTGTAGCTGTCGGCCCACTCGACGCCGGCCTGCAGCGCACGCAGCTCCGGGACGACGGCGCTGACCCCGGCGTAGGCGGCGTCCACGTGCAGCCACACCCCGAAGCGCTGGCAGATCGGGCCCAGCGCGGCCAGCGGGTCGATCGCGGTGGTCGACGTCGTCCCGACCGTGGCGCAGACCAGCACCGGGACGAACCCGCGGGCCACGTCACGCTCCAGCCGCTGCTCGAGCGCCCGAGGGCTCATCGCCAGCTCGGCGTCGACCTCGACCACCCGGATCGAGTCGGTGCCCAGCCCGGCGATCCGGGCGGCCTTCTCCATCGAGCTGTGCGTCTCGGCGGAGACGTAGACGGTGTACTCGTCCGGGCGGACCCCCTGGCGCAGCGTCGCGCCCTTGCTCGCCCGGTGCAGCGCCGCCAGCAGCGCGACCAGGTTGGCGCCGGAGCTGGAGTCCTGCACCACGCCGCCACCGGTGCCGGTGGACAGGAAGGACCCCGGCAGGCCCAGCAGGTCGGCGAACCAGTCCATGACGTGCTGCTCGAGCTCGGTCGCGGCCGGGCTGGTCACCCAGGACATGCCCTGCACGCCGAGGCCGGCGGAGAGCAGGTCGCCGAGCACCGAGGGACCGGAGGTGTTGGCCGGGAAGTAGCCGAAGAAGCCGGGGTGCTGCCAGTGCGTCACCCCGGGCAGCACGACGCGCTCCAGGTCGGCCAGCACGGCGGAGACCGGCTCGCCCTGCTCGGGCGCGCTCGCCGGCAGCATGGCCCGGACGTCGCCGGGGGAGACCCGCGACCGGACCGGGTGCTCGGCGATGCCCGCCCAGTAGTCGGCGATCCAGTCGACGACCTCGTGGCCGTGCTGGCGGAACTCCTCAGGGGTCATGTGGCCGGTCACGGGGCCAACATAGGCGGCGCGACCGAGGACGATCCGGCGGCCTCACCGGTGTTGGTGTCCCGGGCCCGTGCTGCCACCTCGTGGGGTGCCCGTTCGTACTGGTCCTTCGGTGCCCCCGGTGCGACTCGAACGCACACTGCGCGGGTTGTGACTCGCTGCAGTTCGTACTGGTCCTTCGGTGCCCCCGGTGCGACTCGAACGCACACTGCGCGGGTTTTGAATCCGCTCCCTCTGCCGATTGGGGTACGGGGGCCAGCTCAACCGGGTGACCAGCAGCGTATCGGGCGAGGTGTGACCCGCTGCGGCCGATAGGATCACCGGGTGACCAACGCACCGACCCGGGTCCTCATCGCTGAGGACGAGGCCCTCATCCGCCTCGACCTCAAGGAGATGCTGGAGGAGGAGGGCTACGTCGTCGTCGCTGAAGTCGGCGACGGCCAGGCTGCCGTCGAGCAGGCGAAGCTGCTGCGCCCCGACCTCGTCGTCCTCGACGTCCAGATGCCCGTCCTCGACGGCCTGGCCGCGGCCGAGCAGATCGCTGCTGCGCGCATCGCGCCGGTGATCGTGCTGACCGCGTTCAGCCAGCGGGAGCTCGTCGAGCGCGCCCGCGACGCCGGTGCGATGGCCTACCTGGTCAAGCCGTTCTCCAAGAACGACCTGGTGCCCGCGATCGAGGTGGCGGTGGGCCGCTTCCAGGAGATGCACGCGCTGGACGCCGAGGTGAGTGACCTCAAGGAGCGCCTGGAGGCCCGCAAGGTCGTCGAGCAGGCGAAGGGGCGGCTCATGTCCGAACGGGGCATGACCGAGGCCGAGGCGTTCCGCTGGATCCAGCGCACGGCGATGAACGAGCGCACCTCGATGAAGGCCCTGGCCCAGGTGATCCTGGAGACCGACGCCCAGCCGACCGGGGACAGCAGCCCGACCTCTCCCGCCGGCTCCTGACCGGCGGCGCCGGGGCACCCCGTCCCCGGCGCGTTGCGGCGGTGTGTCGCGCCCGCCGAGCGCGTGGCGACTGCGCAACGTGCAGGTCACGACCTCATCACGGTGCAGTCGAGGGTGGTCCGGCGCGTCCGACCGGCAGTTAGGTTCTCCGCACTGATCGGCTCCCCGACAGGCGATGAGGCCTGTCGGGGAGCGTGGAGAACACACCTCACTGGGAGTTCCTTGATGCGCACAGGCACGTTTGCCCGCGCGACCGCCCTCTCCGGTGCTGCCCTCCTCGCGCTGACCGCCTGTGGCGGCAGCGACGAGGGCGGCGGCACCACCGATGACGGCGCGAGCGGCGAGAAGCAGGTCAACGTCTACGGCACCGACGGCAACATGGGCAACGCCCTCGGTGAGGACTTCTCCGACGAGGGTGCGCTCGCCGGGATGCGCGGCACGACGCCGCTGACCGAGCTGTCCGGCGACTTCACGGACCGGCTGCTGGCGGTCGACCCGGACCTGCAGGACTACAACTACGCCGGTGAGACCTATGACGCCGTCATCCTGACCGCGCTCGCGGCCCAGGCCGCCGGCAGCAGCGACGCCACGGTGTTCGCGCCCTACCTCAACGGGCTCACCTTCGGTGGCGAGGCCTGCGACAGCTTCTCCGCCTGCGTGGAGATCATCAACGCCGGCGGCAACGTCGACTACGACGGCGTCAGCGGCCCGCTGAGCTTCGCCGAGGCAGGGGAGCCGGCCCAGGCCAGCTTCGGGATCCTGCAGTTCGGCGAGGACAACGCCCTCGACGACGCGGCGACCGACTTCGTCATCGCCGGCGACGAGGCCAACGCCGCCACCGACGAGGGCCCGGCCTACGCGCCGGCGGGCGCCACGGGTGACCCGCTGGTGATCGGCACCCTGCTGCCGCTGACCGGGAACCTGGCCTTCCTCGGCCCGCCCGAGGTCGCCGGCGCCCAGCTGGCGATCAACGAGGTCAACGAGGCCGGTGGCGTGCTCGGCCAGCCGGTGCAGCTCGTCGAGGGTGACTCCGGTGACGCCTCGACCGACACCGCGACCCAGACCGTCGACCGGCTGCTGCAGTCCAACGTCGACGCCATCGTCGGTGCCGCTTCGTCCGGCGTGAGCCTCACGGTCATCGACACCATCACCGGTGCCGGTGTCCTGCAGATCTCGCCGGCGAACACCTCCGACCAGTTCACCGAGTACGACGACAACGGGCTGTACTTCCGCACCGCACCCCCGGACACGCTGCAGGCCCGCGCGCTGGCCGACCTGATCGCCGAGGACGGCAACAACACCGTCGGCATCCTGGCGATCAACGACCCGTACGGCACCGGTCTGGCCGAGAACACCCGGGACAACCTGATCGCCGGCGGTCTGTCCGAGGACAGCATCAACTACGTCACCTACGACCCGCAGGCTGCGAACTTCGACTCCGAGGTGCAGCAGATGGTCGACTTCAACCCCGACGCCGTCGTCGTCATCGGGTTCGAGGAGTCCTCGCGGATCATCCAGGGCCTCAACGCCCAGGGCATCGGGCCCCAGCGCTGAGCTGAGGCCCCAGGCGCTGTGATCGTGCAGCGCTGATCGGTTCCACCATTCCAGGCTGCGGCCCGGCACCCCCCAGGTGCCGGGCCGCAGTGCTGTGTGCGGGCCGGTGGGGTGTGCCTCAACCGACGAGGAGCGCGGCCACACCGACAGCTGCGGTCGCCAGGCCCGCCCGTAGGGAGTCCACCCGGAGCAGCCGACGGTGCACGACGGCGTCCCAGCCGGCGTCCAGGCGGCGGTGCAGCGGGACGGCCCCCACGGCGGTCACCAGCAGGACGAGGGCGACGAGCGCGGCCGCGGCGAGGGCCAGGCCCAGGGGCGTGCCGTCCGGCCGGTCGACGACCAGCCAGCTGCTGGTCAGCAGCTGTGCGGCGAAGAGGGGGCCGACCACCCTGCTGGCCCGGCGCTGGTGCGCGCGCTCGTAGCCCGGGAAGGCTGCCGCGGGCACCTGGTCGAACTGCGGGTAGACCAGCACCCGGACGGTCCACTGGAAGCCGGCGTACGCGCTGACCGCGATCAGGTGGGCGAGGAGGAGCACCCGGTGAGTCTGCCCGGACCGGCTGCGCCGGGGACGACGACGGCCGGCCTCCCAGGGGAGACCGGCCGTCGTCGTGGTGTCACCGTCGCCGTGGCGTCACTGGGCCTTGGCGAGGGTCCCCAGGTAGAGCTCGATGACCTTCGGGTCGTTCATCAGCGACTTACCCGTGTCGGTGTAGGCGTTGCGGCCCTGGTCGAGCACGTAGCCACGGTGGCAGATCTGCAGGCACCGCCGGGCGTTCTGCTCGACCATGATGATCGAGACGCCGGTGGCGTTGATCCGCCGGCAGCGGATGAACACCTCGTCCTGCAGCACCGGGGAGAGGCCCGCGGAGGGCTCGTCCAGCAGCAGCACGGAGGGGTCCATCATGAGTGCGCGGCCCATGGCCACCATCTGTCGCTCGCCACCGGAGAGGGCGCCGGCCTTGCCCTTCCGCCGGTCACCGAGGAGCGGGAACAGGTCGGCGACGTAGTCGAAGCGCTCCTTGAACGACTTCGGACGCAGGTAGACGCCCATCTGCATGTTCTCCTCGATGGTGAGCGAGGGGAACACGTTGTTGTTCTGCGGTACGTAGCCGACGCCCAGGGAGACCAGCCGGTGGGCCGGGGCCGACGTGATGTCCTCCCCGCGGAGCGTCACCGCGCCGGACCGGACCGGGATCAGCCCGAACAACGCCTTGAGCAGCGTGGACTTGCCGGCGCCGTTGGGGCCGATGATCCCGACGAGCTCGCCGTCGGCGAGGTAGAAGTCGCAGCCGTTGAGGATGTTGACCCCGGGCACGTAGCCCGCCACCAGGTCGTCGGCGCGGACCAGTGCACCCTCGGCGAGCCGCAGGTGCTCCTCCCGGGTGGCTGCCTTCTCCGCGGGCGACATGGCCGCCGCGGTGGCGGGGCCCGGGTCCTCGGCGACCGGCCGGTCCTGCTCGGACTCCGGGACCGAGAACCTGCGGTCCTCCGGCGGACCTGGTACGTCGGCGGTGCTCATCGTCCTGTCCTCCTCTTGCGGCCCCGGTCGGAGCTGATGACGTCCTCGCGCCGGGCACGTTCGGCCGCCTGGTCCTCGGCGAGGAAGCGGTCCTCCTCCTCCTCGGACAGCGGGGCGTCGTGGTGCGCGCCGAGGTAGGCGTCGACGACGGCCTTGTTCTGGCTGATGGAGTCCGGTGCGCCCTCGGCGATGACCTTGCCGGCGGCCATGACGACGACCCAGTCGCTGATGTCCCGCACGACGTCCATGTCGTGCTCGACGAAGATGACCGTCATGCCCTCCTCGCGGAGGTCCTTGACGTGGCCGAGCAGGCTCTGGGTCAGCGCCGGGTTCACCCCGGCCATCGGCTCGTCGAGCATCACCACCTGCGGCTCGCTCATGAGCGCGCGGGCCATCTCCAGCAGCTTGCGCTGGCCGCCGGACAGGCTGCCGGCGAAGTCGTCCTTCTTGGCGTCGAGCTTGAACCGCCGGAGGAGGTCCATCGCCCGCTCGGTGTTGGCCTTCTCCTGCGCCTTCCAGGTGCCGGGCACCAGGGCACGGAGGAAGCTCTCCCCGCGCTGCCCCTGGGCGCCGAGCAGCATGTTCTGCAGCACGGTGAGCCGGGACAGCGCCTTGGTCAGCTGGAAGGTGCGGACGACGCCGAGCCGGGCGACCTGGTGCGGGCTGAGCTTGCCCAGGTCGCGGCCGTTGAACGACCAGGTGCCGGTGTTGGGCTGGTCGAACCCGGTGAGCAGGTTGAACAGCGTCGTCTTCCCGGCACCGTTGGGGCCGATCAGCCCGGTGATCCCGCCGCGCTGGATCTCCAGGTGGTCGACCGACACCGCGGTCAGGCCACCGAACGTGCGGGTGACGTGGTCGACGACGATCGCCGGGTCGGGCTTGGCGACGCCGACCTCCCAGGGGACGTCCCGGAGGGCTGCCTGGGCCACCCGCTGGGGCTGGGCGCGCGTGGCGCCGGCCGGGGCGGCGCCGCTGGCCGGGACCGTGGCCTCCTCGGACCGTGCGGCGTGCGCGCCGTGGGGAGCGGGGTCAGCGGGCATCGAGCATCACCTCTCGTCGGTCACCGAAGATGCCCTGGGGCCGGAACACCAACAACAGCATGAGCCCGACCCCGACCAGCACGTAGCGCAGCTGCGCGACGTCGGTGGAGGAGAGCAGCTCCGCGGGGATGATCCCGTTGGCGATCAGGGAGCGCAGCCCGGTGTCGGCGAACTGCAGGATGAACAGCAGCAGCATGGACCCGATGACAGGGCCGAGCACCCGTGCGGCGCCACCGAGGATCAGCGCCGCGTAGGCCAGGAACGTGTTGGCGTTCTGGTACTGGTCGGGGATGGCCGAACCGGTGCCGACGGCGTAGACCATGCCGCCGAAGGCGCCGAAGATCCCGCCCAGGACCAGGGCCTGCATCTTGTAGGCGTAGACGTTCTTGCCCAGGGAGCGGACGGCGTCCTCGTCCTCCCGGATGGCCTTGACCACGCGGCCCCACGGAGAGCGCATGAGCGCCCAGACCAGCAGCGAGCACAGTGCGACCAGGATCCACCCGATGGTGACGACCCAGAGCTCGCTGCCGCTCCAGGTGGTGCCGATCAGGTCGTACCGGCGGCCGGTGTCCCAGGGGGCCAGCGCGATGAAGTCGCGGTTGAACGCCGACAGGCCCCGGGTGCCACCGGTGACCGGGGTGGCGGAGACCGATCGGAAGACCAGCCTCAGCCCCTCGGCCGTGGCGATGGTGACGATCGCGAGGTAGTCGGCGCGCAGCCGCAGCGTGGGCAGGCCCAGCAGCAGGGCGAGCACGACGGCGGCGAGCACCCCGACGAGGACGCCGACCCAGAAGGGCAGCCCCCACTGGCTCACCGAGATGGCGATGCCGAAACCGCCGAGCATGGCGAAGGCGATCTGACCGAAGTTGAGCAGCCCCGTGTACCCGAAGTGCACGTTGATGCCGATGGCGAGCAGGGCGAAGAAGATCGCCTGGAACCCGAAGAACGCCTTGCCCGCGATCGCGAACGCGTTGAGGAGGTCGGCCATCGGTCAGCCGATCCTGGCGCGGCTGCCCAGGATGCCCTGGGGACGGACGACGAGGATGACGATCAAGAGGAGCAGCCCTCCGACGTACTTCATGTCATTCGGGATGACGAGGGTGGACATCTGCACGAAGACACCGACGATGAGGCTGCCGAGCAGGGCGCCGTAGGCGGTCCCGAGCCCACCGAGGGTGACCCCGGCGAACATCAGCAGCAGCAGTCGGAAGCCCATGTCCCACTGGACCTGGTCGGAGAGGCCGAGGAGCACCCCGCCGAGTGCGGCGAGCGCGCCGCCGAGCACCCACACGAACAGGACCACCCGGTTGACGTCGATCCCGGAGGACGCCGCCAGGTCCCGGTTGTCCGACACCGCCCGCATCGCCTTGCCGATCTTGGTGCGCTGCAGCATGAGCGCCACCAGCACCAGCACGACGACCGCGATGACGATCGAGGCGACGTCCCGGTCCTGCAGGGTGAACGGGCCGTAGCTCTTCGCCCGCTGGCCCTGGTAGTCGGCGTAGGGGTTGGAGAACCCGCCGTAGAAGATCTGGTAGCTGTAGCGCAGCGCCAGGGACAGGCCGATCGAGACGACCAGCGCCGCGATGAGCCCGGTGCCGCGGCGTCGCAGGGGCCGCCAGATGGCCAGCTCGTTGAGAGCGCCGACGACCCCGCCGACCACCATCGCCAGCAACGCGGCGGGGATCAGCGGCACCCCGCCCTGCACGTTGATGTACCAGGCCGCGACGGCGCCGATGGTGACCAGCTCGCCGTGCGCGAAGTTGGTCAGCCCGGTGGTGCCGTAGATCAGCGACAGGCCGACCGCTGCCATGGCGATCAGGAGCCCGAACCGCAGGCCGTCGACGAACAGCTGGACGGCGCGGATGGTGCCGCCCCCGTCGTTGCGACTGCCGTCGTTCAGGCCGATGTTGACCGGCTGGGCGCGCCCGGAGTCGACGGTGACGGTGCGGCTGGGCTCGCCGTTGACCTCCACGCCCTCCGGCAGGTCGTCGGCGTCGACGCTCACGACGTACTGGCCGGGACCCGGCAGGTCGACCTCCCAGCGGCCGTCCTCGCCGGTCTGGACCGTGTCCACGGTCTCGCCGTCCGGCGTGGCCACCTCGACGGTGACGCCCT
The DNA here is from genome assembly GCF_026968025.1 of Modestobacter sp. VKM Ac-2978. Lineage (NCBI taxonomy): Bacteria > Bacillati > Actinomycetota > Actinomycetes > Geodermatophilales > Geodermatophilaceae > Modestobacter > Modestobacter sp. VKM Ac-2978. Next base: position 632,380 of record NZ_JAPVBP010000002.1, read on the forward strand.
CGATCGGGCCGCTCAGGCTGGTCTGCAGGGTGCCGCGCACCTGCTCGCCCGCCTCCACCGCGGAGGCGACGCCGGGCACCAGGGTGGCGAAGGCCATCCCGAAGGCGGCGACGAGCAGGGCAAGGACCAGCGGACGGCGGGCGCTGCGCCACCGGCGCGTGCTCCGCCGGGATGCTGACCGGTCCTCCCGGGTGGAGCTGCGTTCCCCGTACCTCGCGGCACGGTGGGGCGCGTGCGTCACTCGACCTCCCAGCCGTTGGATGTGAGGCGGGACAGTAACCCACCCCCGTTACGGGGATCGACCTGCTGGGACACACTGTGACCCTTCTGCGACACGCCGATGTGCTACTCGCCGGTAGTCCGGGGGCGACGTGTCGCCCGTGCGCGCGGCCCAGCGCCGGCTGGACCGGGGGCGGGGCAGGCCCGCTCCGGGTTCACCGCGCGGGGCGGATCAGGCAGGTGAGCCGTGCGCTGGCCGTCGGCCGGCCGGCCTCGTCGCTCACCGAGATCAGGAAGGTGGCCAGCGTGCGGCCACGCCGGACCGGCGTGCAGACCGCGGTGACCAGGCCGGAGGTGGCCGCCCGCAGGTAGCTGGCGTTCAGCTCGATGCCGACCACCGTGCCGCCCGGTCCGGCGTGCAGCATCGCCGCCCACGACCCGATGCTCTCGGCCAGAGCGCAGGTGGCTCCTCCGTGCAGCAGGCCGAAGGGCTGTTCGTTGCCGGCGACCGGCATGGTCGCCACCAGCCGGTCGGGGGTGTAGTCGGTGATCTGGATCCCGAGCTTGTCGTCCAGGGGTCCCTGGGTGTCGGACGGCAGCCAGTCCGGACGCGCGGTGGTCATCCGCGCACCGTAGCCACCGGGAGGTGCCTGGTCGGCTCGTGCACCGGTCCGGACCGTCGGTGGACGCCCCTAGGATCGTCGGCGATGTCCGCACCGGTGAGCACCCCAGCCAGCAGCACAGTGTCCGCCTCCGACCCGGCCCCCGTGGCCCGTCCGCGGCTGCTGCTGCTCGACGGCCACTCGTTGGCGTACCGGGCCTTCTTCGCCCTCCCGGTGGAGAACTTCTCGACCACCACCGGGCAGCCGACGAACGCCGTCTACGGCTTCACGTCGATGCTGATCAACGTGCTGCGCGACGAGCAGCCCAGCCACCTCGCGGTGGCCTTCGACGTGAGCCGGAAGACCTTCCGCAGCGAGATCTACGCCGAGTACAAGGCGAACCGCGCCGAGAGCCCGACCGACTTCCGCGGCCAGGTGAGCCTGGTGCAGGAGGTCCTCGGTGCGCTGCACGTGCCGGTGATCACCGCGGAGAACTACGAGGCCGACGACGTCATCGCCACCCTCACCGTGCAGGCGGTCGAGCAGGGCATGGACGTGCTGATCTGCACCGGCGACCGGGACGCACTGCAGCTGGTCAACGAGCACGTGACGGTGCTGTACCCGCGCAAGGGCGTGTCGGACCTGACCCGGTTCACGCCGGAGGAGGTGGAGGCCAAGTACGGCCTCACGCCCACCCAGTACCCCGACTTCGCCGCACTGCGGGGCGACCCGAGCGACAACCTGCCCAACATCCCGAGCGTGGGGGAGAAGACCGCCGCGAAGTGGGTGCGTGAGTACGGCTCGCTGGACGCACTGGTCGACCAGGTCGACACGGTCAAGGGCAAGGTCGGGGAGAAGCTGCGGGAGCACCTCTCCTCGGTGCTGCAGAACCGCCGGCTCACCGAGCTCGACCGCGCCGTGCCGCTCGAGGTCGGGCCGCAGGACCTGGCCGTCCAGCCCTGGGACCGAAACGAGGTGCACACCCTCTTCGACAACCTGCAGTTCCGGGTGCTGCGCGACCGGCTCTTCGCCACTCTCGCCACCCCGGAGCCGGAGGTCGACGGCGGTTTCGAGGTGACCGCCGACCGGCTGGCCCCGGGTGAGCTGGCCGGGTGGCTGGCCGCGCACGCGCGCACCGGGCACACCGGGGTCGTCTTCCGGGGCACCTGGGGCCGCGGTGTCGGCGAGCTCACCGGCCTCGCGCTGGCCGCCGCCGACGACCACGCCACCTTCGTCGACCTGGGTCCCGACCTCGACACCGCCGACGAGCAGGCACTGGCCGGCTGGCTGGCCGACCCGGCGACCCCCAAGGTCGTGCACGAGGTCAAGGGCCCGCTGCTGGCGATCTGGAGCCGTGGCTGGGACCTGCAGGGCATGGTCAGCGACACCGCGCTCGCGGCCTACCTGGTCAACCCCGGGCAGCGGTCGTTCGACCTCGGCGACCTGGCGGTGCGCTACCTGCGTCGCGAGCTCAAGGACGCCGCGGAGCCGGAGGGCCAGCTGACCCTCGACGGGCTCGGGCCCTCGGAGGAGGACGTCGCCGCGGCCGCCGCACACGCCGACGTCCTCAAGGCGGTGGCGGTCAACGACCTGTCCGACGCCCTGGAGCAGGTGCTCGGGCAGAAGGGCGGTGACCAGCTGCTCGGGGACATCGAGCTGCCGCTGACCCGGGTGCTCGCCGCCATGGAGCACCGGGGCATCGCCGCGGACCTGGACTCCCTGCGCGAACTGCAGCGCGAGTTCGCCGCCGCGGTCACCGAGGCGGCGGACGAGGCCTACGCGGTCATCGGCAAGGAGATCAACCTCGGCTCGCCCAAGCAGCTGCAGGCGGTCCTCTTCGACGAGCTCGGCCTGCCCAAGACGAAGAAGAACAAGACCGGCTACACCACCGACGCCGAGGCCCTGACCTCGCTGCTGGCCTCCACCGGTCACCCGTTCCTCGAGCACCTGCTGCGGCACCGGGACGTCACCCGGCTGCGCACCGTCATCGACGGGTTGATCCCGATGGTCGACGAGGTGGGGCGGGTGCACACCACCTACCAGCAGACGATCGCGGCGACCGGCCGGCTCTCCTCGACCGACCCGAACCTGCAGAACATCCCCATCCGCAGCGCCGAGGGGCGCCGGATCCGGCAGGCCTTCGTCGTCGGCGCCGGCTACGAGTCGCTGATGACCGCCGACTACAGCCAGATCGAGATGCGGATCATGGCCCACCTGTCCGAGGACGCCGGCCTGATCGAGGCGTTCACCTCCGGGGAGGACCTGCACTCCTTCGTCGCCTCGCGGGCGTTCGACATCCCGATCGAGCAGGTCGACCCGGAGATGCGCCGGCGGATCAAGGCGATGAGCTACGGCCTGGCCTACGGGTTGAGCGCCTACGGGCTGTCCCAGCAGCTGCGGATCACCCCGGAGGAGGCACGCGGGCAGATGCACGCCTACTTCGAGCGCTTCGGCGGCATCCGGGACTACCTCGACGGGGTCGTGGACGACGCCCGGCAGACCGGCTACACCGAGACGACCCTGGGCCGCCGCCGCTACCTGCCCGACCTGACCAGCGACAACCGGCAGCGCCGGGAGATGGCCGAGCGGATGGCGCTCAACGCCCCGATCCAGGGGTCGGCCGCCGACGTCATCAAGGTGGCGATGCTGAACGTGGAGCGGGCCATCGCGGCCGAGGGCCTGAGCTCACGGATGTTGCTGCAGGTCCATGACGAGCTCGTGCTCGAGGTGGCGCCGGGGGAGCGGGAGACCCTCGAGGCCCTGGTGCGCCGGGAGATGGCCGGCGCGGCGCAGCTGTCGGTGCCGCTGGAGGTCTCCGTCGGCTTCGGCACCAGCTGGGACGACGCCGCCCACTGACGGAGGACCCCACGTCTCGCAGGCTCGGTGCGGCCCCCCGCATCGGGGCCACGGGCGGGGCCGGTCAGCTGGTGGGGCGGCCCAGGGGGAAGGTGGCGACCTGGTGCCAGGAGCCCGGCTCCCGGGTGCCGGCGTAGAAGGCGGCGGTGTCGATGCGGGTCCGCAGCGGCATCGCCTCGCACAGCACCTTCTGGGCCTGCTCGAGGCCGGCCAGGTCGCCCTGGCGACGTTGCCCGATGCTCAGGTGCGGCACCGGCTCGCCGTGCGCCCCTCGGAACGGCGGGTGGTCGGGGTAGGCCTCGGCCACCCGCCGGGTCAGCCGGCGGAAGGGCTCCTCGGGCTCGGGGACCAGGTAGAGCATCTCCTCGCCGAACCACGCGGTCCTGGTGAACGTGCAGTCGAAGGCGGGCTCGGTGGCGAGGAGCTCGGCCAGACCGGTCAGCAGGGCGTCGTCCACCTGGCGGGGTGTGACGAAGGGGTAGATGACCGCCAGGTGCGCCGGGATCCCCCACGACGCGGAGACGTCGAACTGCTGGCGGTGTGCGTCGACCAGCGGCTCGGCGTCCGGGACGAGCAGCACCACGGCGCTCTCGGTCGCATCGCCCAGGACGGTATGTGCTGTCTGGTCCACCGCGCGGCTCCCTCGTTCCGGTCCGGTGCCCCGGGCGGACCCGGCGTCGCCGGACAGCCTTGCAGGTCCGGACGCCGTCCGGCAGGTCGGCGGCCGGTCCAGCCGCTCAGCCGGGCAGGTCGCAGACCAGGACGAGCGTCCCCGGCATCAGCGCGCCCCGTTCCGGGGACCACTGCCCCCAGGTCTCGGTGCGGCCGGGCGTCCACTCCGGCTCGATGAGGTCGCTGAGCACGAACTCGGCACCGACGACCGCCCGTACCCAGTCGCCGATCGTGCGGTGGTGCTCCACGTAGACGGTGGCCCCGGCCTCATCGGTCTCCACGTACGGCGCGCGGTCGAAGTAGGAGGAGACGACGCGCAGGTCGGCCGGGTCGGGGGAGTCCGGCATCGGCCACCGCATCGGGTGGTTCACCGAGGCGACCAGTCGCCCGCCCGGCCGCAGCACGCGGGCGACCTCGCGCAGCACCGCCGTGGCATCGGCGACGAACGGGAGACCGCCGAAGGCCGAGCAGGCCAGGTCCACGCTCGCGTCGGCGAGGGGGAGCGCCCCGGCGTCGGCCTGCAGCAGGGGGACGGGGATGCCGGTGGACCGGTTCAGCTCCGCCGCGCGGGCGAGCATGCCCCCGGAGACGTCCAGTGCCACCGGTGCGGCACCGGCCGTGCGCAGCCAGCGGGAGCAGGGAGCCGAGCCGCAGCCGATCTCCAGCACCCGTCGCCCGGCGACATCGCCGAGCAGGTGCGCGTCGGCCTCCCGCAGCCCCTCGGGGCACCAGAGGAAGTCGGCGTCGCCGAGATCGCTGCCGTGCTCGGCGAGGTAGGCCGGCGCGGCGGCGTCCCACCAGCCCCGGTTCGCCCTGGCGGACTCGGCCGGTCCGGCCGGCCGGCGCGTCACGCCTCCTGCTGCCGGGTAGCCGTCCTCGGCCAGCGGCAGGAGCGCAGCAGGGGGTCGTGCCGGGGTGCTGTCCATGACGCGCCGATGGTGACACGCCGTCCGGCCGGTGGCCCCGCCGGCCGGGCTCGCCCCCTGGTGGACCGGGCTCTCGCCAGGTCCGTACGATGGGGAGTACGCCAGAGGTCTGTGGTGTTGACCCTCCTGTACGGGGGTCGGCATGGCCGCCTCCCGTGAACCTCCCCGTGGTCCGCCTGGGCCGCGGGTGATCCTGTCCCTACGCATCCCCCGTCCGGAGCACTCGACCACATGACCTCCACCCAGGTCCGTCCCGACAGCACCCCCCAGATCGCGGTCAACGACATCGGCACCGCCGAGGACTTCCTCGCTGCGATCGACCAGACCATCAAGTACTTCAACGACGGCGACATCGTCGAAGGCGTGATCGTCAAGGTCGACCGGGACGAGGTGCTGCTGGACATCGGCTACAAGACCGAGGGCGTCATCCCCTCGCGTGAGCTGTCCATCAAGCACGACGTCGACCCGACCGAGGTCGTCAAGGTCGGCGACGAGGTGGAAGCCCTCGTCCTCCAGAAGGAGGACAAGGAAGGCCGGCTCATCCTGTCCAAGAAGCGGGCTCAGTACGAGCGCGCCTGGGGCACGATCGAGGCCAAGAAGGAAGCCGACGAGGTCGTCACCGGCACCGTCATCGAGGTCGTCAAGGGCGGCCTGATCCTCGACATCGGCCTGCGCGGCTTCCTCCCCGCCTCGCTCGTCGAGATGCGCCGTGTGCGCGACCTGCAGCCCTACGTGGGCCGCGAGCTCGAGGCCAAGATCATCGAGCTCGACAAGAACCGCAACAACGTCGTCCTCTCCCGTCGTCAGTGGCTGGAGCAGACCCAGTCCGAGGTCCGCAGCGAGTTCCTCAACAAGCTCGCCAAGGGCCAGGTCCGCACGGGCGTCGTCTCCTCGATCGTCAACTTCGGTGCGTTCGTCGACCTGGGCGGCGTCGACGGTCTGGTGCACGTCTCCGAGCTGTCCTGGAAGCACATCGACCACCCGTCCGAGGTCGTCGAGGTCGGCCAGGAGGTCACCGTCGAGGTCCTCGACGTCGACCTGGACCGTGAGCGGGTCTCCCTGTCGCTGAAGGCGACGCAGGAGGACCCGTGGCGTCAGTTCGCCCGCACGCACCAGATCGGTCAGGTCGTGCCGGGCAAGGTCACCAAGCTCGTCCCCTTCGGTGCGTTCGTGCGCGTCGACGAGGGCATCGAGGGCCTGGTGCACATCTCCGAGCTGGCCGAGCGTCACGTGGAGATCCCGGAGCAGGTCGTGCAGGTCGGCGACGAGATCCTGGTCAAGGTCATCGACATCGACCTCGACCGTCGGCGCATCTCGCTGTCCCTCAAGCAGGCCAACGAGGGCGTCGTCGGCGACGAGGAGCAGTTCGACCCGGCCGCTTACGGCATGTCGGCCTCGTACGACGAGCAGGGCAACTACGTCTACCCCGAGGGCTTCGACTCCGACACCGGCGAGTGGCTCGAGGGCTACGACGAGGCCCGCGAGACGTGGGAGCGGCAGTACGCCGAGGCCCAGGCCCGCTTCGAGGCGCACCGCAAGCAGATCGCGGCGGCCAAGGAGGCCGACGCCGAGGCTGCGGCCGGTGGCAGCTACTCCAGCGAGCCGGTCGACACGCCGGACGCCCCCTCCACCGGTGGCACCCTGGCCTCCGACGAGGCGCTGGCGGCCCTGCGGGCCAAGCTCGCCGGCGGCGAGTGACCCAGCAGCTCGTCTGAGCAGCACCTGACCGTGCGCCGTCCACCTCCGGGTGGGCGGCGCACGGTCGTCTCTGCACCCGGGTCGCCGCGAGAACCCGGCCGTCGTGGACCCCGGCCATCTCGAGCCCGCTGTCCTCAGCGCGGCCGTCTCCACCCCCGGACGGCGACGACCCCGCCGACCGTAGGGGTCGACGGGGTCGTCGGGTCCTGGGGCTCAGCCGTGAGCCGTCGGACCGTGGGTGCGTGCCGGCTCGTCCATGAGCCGTCGGCGGGCGGCAGCGGGGGTGCGGCGCCGGCGACCTCGCTCGAGCCCTCCTGCTGAGGTCCGGCGCGAGCTCGCGGGCGGTGGGGCCAGGAGGGCCCGCGTCAGAGGCTGAGGATGATCGCGAACGCGGTCCGCGGACGACCGCCGGCGTTGGCCAGGAAGTCCCAGGTGTGTCGACCGGAGCGGACGCTCGGCATCAGGGCGCGGAAGAACGCGGCCCCGCGGCGGCCCTGCGGCAGGCGCTCGCGCACGCCGGGGAGGTCGGAGCACCGCACGCCGGCGGGGTTGTCGATCCGGTGCCGACCACGGCGGGGAGTGCCAGCGGCCGACAGTGCGCCATCGAACGTGGAACGGGACATGGTCGGTTCTGCCTCTCTGCTGTGGCGGGGGAAGTCCACCGGGACGAAAGGTAGGTCCTGTGACTGGTGTGACTGGTGCGACGCGCCGAGGGCACCGGCGCCGTGACCTCGCCGAGACCTGCAGCGCCCCTTCCGGCCGCGCGCGGGTAGTCGACGGGACCTGCAGGACGGCCTGGGGCCTCTAAGGTCGGACCGTGCTGAAGATCGGGCTGACCGGGGGCATCGGTTCGGGCAAGAGCACCGTCGCGGCCCTGCTGGCCGAACGTGGTGCCGTCGTGGTGGACGCCGACCGTCTCGCCCGCGAGGTGGTGGAACCCGGTACGCCGGGGCTGACCGCGATCGCCGAGGAGTTCGGGCCCGGGGTGCTGACCGAGGACGGCGCCCTGGACCGGGCTGCGCTCGCCTCGGTCGTCTTCGCCGATCCCGCGGCCCGGGCCCGGCTGGACGCGATCGTCCACCCCCGGGTGCGCACGCGTGCCGCTGAGCTGGCTGCTGCGGCACCGCCGGGGTCGGTCGTCGTGCAGGACGTGCCCCTGCTGGTGGAGACCGGCCAGGCGGGCTCCTTCGACCTCGTGCTGGTCGTCGAGACCGAGCCGGAGACCCGGGTCGGCCGGCTGGTGGACCGGGGGCTGTCCGCCGCCGACGCGCGCGCCCGGATCGCCAGCCAGGCCACGGACGAGCAGCGGCGGGCGGTCGCCGACGTCGTGCTGCGCAACGACGGTCCCCCCGAGGAGCTGGCGGCGCAGGTGCAGCGCTTCTGGTCCGAGCGCGTGGAGCCCGCAACGCGCTGACGGCGGCGATGAGTTCCGCCGGCCGGTCCGGTCCTGGGTGCAGACCCCGGCGTGGGGTCCCCGCCGTGGAGAGGAACCGAGATGGCGCAGCAGAAGATCGTCCCGAACCTGTGGTTCGACAGCCAGGCCGAGGAGGCGGCGCACTACTACATCGACGTCTTCGGTGAGGGGCGGGTGCTCAGCGTGGCCCGCTACCCGGAGGGCGCACCCGGCCCGGCCGGGTCGGTGATGAGCGTGGAGTTCGAGCTGGCCGGCCAGCGCTTCGTCGGGATCAACGGTGGGCCGCATTTCCCCTTCACCGAGGCCGTCTCGTTCCAGATCGACTGCGCCGACCAGCCAGAGGTCGACCGGTACTGGGACCGGCTCGTCGGCGACGGGGGAGAGGAGGGCGAGTGCGGCTGGCTCAAGGACCGCTACGGGCTGTCCTGGCAGGTCGTCCCGGCCGGCATGGACGAGCTCTTCGCCGACCCGGACCCATCGCGGGCCCAGCGTGCGGTGCAGGCCATGCTCGGGATGCGCAAGCTGGACCTGGCCGCGCTGCGCGCCGCGGCTGACGGGGTGCCGGTCGGCTGAGTGGGGATCATCACAGTTCGCCCAGGCCGCCGATGGGTCTTCCGCTGAGACGACGAAGGCCCCAGGTCCGTGGACCTGGGGCCTTCGCGGCTGGTGGGCGATACTGGGATCGAACCAGTGACCTCTTCCGTGTCAGGGAAGCGCGCTACCGCTGCGCCAATCGCCCCTACCGGTCTGCCGACCGGCCTGCCTCCACACCCGCGCTCCGTGGAGGAGACGAGGTGGAGACGGGATTTGAACCCGTGTAGACGGCTTTGCAGGCCGTTGCCTCGCCTCTCGGCCACTCCACCGCACGCCAGGCGCCGGTCTCGCGACCAGCGCCCGGGGTTCCGAGCGGACGACGGGATTCGAACCCGCGACCCTCACCTTGGCAAGGTGATGCTCTACCACTGAGCCACGTCCGCGCTGCGGATCAAGTCCGCGTTACGTGGAGAACTCTAACCGACCCGATTCGGGGGTCCAAACCCGGGGGGTCCAGGGGGTGTCCGCAGGGGGCTCCCTGCAGGTCAGCGCCGCGTGGGGGTCAGTGCGAGGTCGGGTTGTCGGTGCCACCGCGCAGCAGCGCGGTGAGCTCCTCGTCGACCCGCAGCAGCTCGCTCTCCGTGCCGACCGGCACCAGGGCGTCGGTCTCGCGCAGGAAGTGGCCGACCGCGGCGCCCGACACCTCGAACAGCGCCTCGCCCGAGGGTGCCCGCAGCTGCAGGAAGAGCACGTCCAGCCCGTTGCGCGCCGGCCACAGCCGGACGTCCCCCTCGCCGACCGGCCCGATCAGGCCCGCACGGAGGAGGTCGCGGCTGAGCAGCCACTCCACGCCGCCGTCCTCGTCCGGTGTCGTGTCGTAGGCGTCGTCGTCGGCGCCGGCCGCCTGTACGGCCGTCTCGAACGCGGACCCGCCGTCGTGGGCACGGTCGTCCTCGCCGTCGTCGCCGAACCGGACGCGCACGGCGAACGGGTCGCTGGAGTCGTAGACCAGGGCGGCCGGGACCGCCGTCCAGGACTGGGGGCCGATGAGGTGGAACGTCGTCCGCGCGGTGCAGCCGGACATCGAGTGGCGAGCCATGCCTCCTTAACGACCCAGAACTGCCCTCGGTCACGCATGGTCTCGGCGTGTCGCGCCACACGAGTCACATGCGTCCCAGGAGTCGCCAGGCGGCACGGCTCGCCGCGGTCGCAGTGTCCGTGATCACGGGTCGAACCGATCAGGGCCGACGAGCCGAACGCCGCGTGTGACCATGGGCCTCGTGAGCCGACCAGTGCGCAGTCCCGAGGACGGCGCCGCCGACCTCGAGCTGGTCCGCCGGATGGCGGCCGGTGACCGCACGGCGGTCGATGACCTGTACCTGCGCTTCCGGCGCCCGGCGTTCGCCCTGGCCCGCCGGGTGCTGGCCGACGACACGCTGGCCGAGGACGTGCTCCAGGACGTCTTCCTCGGCATCTGGCGCAACCCGGGCGCCTTCGACGGCAGCCGGGGCAGCGTCGCCTCCTGGGTGCTGACGATGGTCCACCACAAGGCGGTGGACGCCGTCCGGCGCGAGGAGTCGCAGCGCCGCCGCACCGCGCGGGCCGAGGAGGACATGGCGCTCGCGGCACCGACCGAGAACCACGACGTCGAGGACCAGGCCTGGGAGCGGGTGGAGGCCGGCCGCGTGCGGACGGCGCTGCGCTCCCTGCCCGATCCGCAACGGGAGGCGCTGACCTTGGCCTACTACGGCGGGTACACCCAGCGAGAGGTGGCCGCCCTGACCGGCACCCCCCTGGGGACCGTCAAGACGCGGATGCTCGCCGGCATGCGCCGGCTCAAGGACACACTGGGCACCGGGCTGCCCGGGGTCACCCCGGCCGACGGAGCCCCGCGATGACCGCGCCCATGGGCAACCGGGACGACGAGCACCGCAGCTGGGAGGAGCTCGCCGTCGGCTGGGCGCTGCACGCGCTCGAGCCCGAGGACGAGGACCTCTTCGCCGCGCACCTCGCCGGCTGCGACCGCTGTGCCGACACGGTCGCCGAGACGGCCGAGGTGATGGCGGCGATGTCCAGCGACCTGCCACCGGCCGAGCCGTCGGACGCACTGCGGGACCGGCTGCGCGCAGCGGTCGAGGAGACCGAGCAGCTCCCGCAGACGGCCCCACCCGCGCGCCGCCGTGAGCAGCCACCGGCTGCGCCGGCCCGCCCCGTGGGCCCGGCTGCCCCGTGGGGGGCCGGCACGGGCAGCACCTCCGCGCGAGACCTCCAGTTGCCACTCCCCACCCGGGTCGCCGACCCTCGCCCGGCCTGGCGGCGGGTGCTCCCGACCGCGTTGGTCGCGGCTGCGGTGGCGGCGGTGCTGGCGCTGGGTGCCTGGAACGTCGCCCTCACCAGCGCCCGCGACGAGGCCGTGGCCGCGGCGGCCGAGCAGGCCCGGATGCTGGACACGCTGCTGGAGCCGGGGCAGGCCACCATCGCCCCGCTGACCGAGGTGGACGAGGAGGGCGGGGAGGACGTCGCGACCGTCGTCGCCCGGGACGGTCGACTGCAGGTGCTGGCCGACGGCCTGCCGGTCAACGACCCCGGCGACCGCACCTACGTCGTCTGGGGGTTGCCGAACGGTTCCCCCGTGGCCATCGGGACGTTCGACGTGGTGACTTCTGAGATGGACCTGCGGACCGTAGGCTCGTCGGAGACCGGTCTGGACGAGTACCCCGCGTACGCCATCAGCATCGAGCCCGGTCGGCAGGCTCCGTCGGAACCGACGGACATCGTCGCGACCGGGCAGGTGACCAGCTGAGCGGACAGGACACGATGGCAGCGCGGGGTGAGCACGTGCCGGTCCCGCCGGAGCCGGACGTGCCGGAGACCGCCGAGGAACGCCGCGCCCGGTACGACGCCGACGACGTGCACAGCCTGCGCGAGCGGGTCGCCGAGGTGCGCTGGCGGCGCTGGATCGCCACCCGGCGCAGCCTGGACGCGCCCTACCGGTGCGGGGTCGGGCTGGTGGGTGGCCTGGTCGTGGCCTTCGGCATCGTCACGATCCCGCTGCCGGGGCCCGGGTGGCTGACCGTGATCGCCGGGTTGTTCCTGCTCGCCACCGAGTTCACCTGGGCCGAACGGGTGCTGGACTTCACCCGGCGGCACGTCGCCCGGTGGACGGCCTGGCTGAACCGCCAGCCGCTGGTGGTGCGCCTGGCCGTCGCGGCCCTGACCGCGGCTTTCGTCTGCGCTGTGCTCCTCGTGACGCTGCACGTGATGGGCGTGCCGGACTGGGTGCCGGGGTGGGTGCCGCTCTGGCGGTGAGCATCTGGCAAGATGTTCGACGCACCCGGGCGATTGGCTCAGCGGTAGAGCGCTTCGTTCACACCGAAGAGGTCACTGGTTCGATCCCAGTATCGCCCACCGGATGCAGGGCCAGGTGAACCCGGAGACGGGGGAGCCTGGCCCTTCGTCGTCCCGGGGGCACGGATCCGGCGATCGGCGCACCATGGACGCGATGGCACTGGACCGGGCGGCCCGACTGCTGGTCGCCGTCGAGCGGGACGGGCCCACCTGCGTCTGGTGCGGCCGGACCTTCGGCGCGCAGGTGGTGCCGACCACCGAGCACGTGGTGCCGCGGGTCAAGGGCGGGCCGTCCTGGCTGGAGAACGAGGTGGCCGCCTGCCGCCGCTGCAACTCCGAACGGGGGCACACCGCGCCGGTCCCGTGGCTGGAGGAGTGCCAGCGGCGCGGCTGGCTCCCCGACGAGGAACGCCTGGAACGGGTGCTGACCGCCCTGGACGGCGCCATCACCGATCGCGGCGGCCAGCGGCGGGCCCGGCCCTACCTGGAGGCCCAGTTGCGCCGGCTGCGGCGCCGGGGGAGCCCGTCGGCCGACCGGTCCCGGCCCGCGTAGCGTCCCGGTGGTGAGCGACACGGTGGGGCAGGTCGGTCAGATCTCGGTGTACCCGGTGAAGTCCCTGGCCGGGCAGGTGGTCCCCGCCGTGGACGTCCAGGACGCCGGCCTGCGCGGTGACCGGGCGTGGTCGGTGGTCGAGGCCGACACCGGCGAGCGGGTCACCGTGAAGACCACCCCCCGGCTGCGCGAGGTCGTCCCGACCGGGGACACCGAGGCCGACGGCCGCACCCTGACCGAGGTGCTCGGCCGGCCGGTCCGCCTGGCCGCCTCGACCGGGGGCCCGCAGGTCGACGCCGCCGCCGTCCACCTGGTGTCCCGCGGGGCGATCGACCGGGCCGCGGACGGCGACGTCCCCGAGGGCTGCTCGGCCGACGACCCGCGCGCCAACCTGCTGCTCCACCTGGCCGGCGGTGCCGACGAGCGGTCCTGGGTCGGCCGGCGGCTGCGGATCGGGACCGCGGAGCTCGACGTGGTCCGCACCCCCAAGCACTGCCTCGGCGTGTACGCCGAGGTCCGCACCCCGGGCACGGTCGCCGAGGGCGACGAGGTCCACCTGCTCGACTGAGGTGTCCGGATCGGCCTCGGTGCCGGCGGTCGCTAGCCTCGCGACCGTGACCAGGAGAGCTGCGCCGGCCCTGCTCGCGGCGCTGCTCGTGGTCCTGCTGGCCGGCTGCGGCACCGACGAGCCGACCCGTACCCCGGTCGCCGAGCCCGGCACCCCGGCGCCGTCGTCGGCAGCGACGTCCGAGGCTCCACCGGCCCCCGACTCGTTCACCCTGGTCGCCACCGGTGACGTGCTGGTGCACCAGGGCCGCGCGCTCACCTCGGGTGCCCGGCAGCCCGACGGCAGCTGGGACTTCTCGGCGGTCTTCGCCCCCATCGCCCCGGTGCTGCAGGCCGCCGACCTGGCGATCTGCCACCTGGAGACGCCGGTCGCCCCGGTGGGTGGGCCCTACTCGGGCTACCCGTCCTTCGCCGCCCAGCCCGAGATCGTCGACGCCCTCGCCGACGCCGGGTACGACCTGTGCTCCACCGCCTCCAACCACTCGCTGGACGACGGCTTCGACGGGCTGGTCCGCACCCTGGACGCCCTGGACGCCGCCGGGATCGCGCACACCGGCACCTACCGCAGCGCAGCGGAGAGCGAACAGCCGGTGGTCGTCGACGTCGGGGGAGTGCGCGTCGGGCACGTGGCCACGACGTTCTCGCTCAACGGGGTCCCGCTCCCGTCCGACGCACCCTTCGCCGTGGACACCTTCGCGGTCCCCGACGTCAGCGCCGTGCTGGCCGATGCGGCCGCTGCCCGGGCCGCCGGCGCGGAGGTGGTGGTGGCCAGCGTGCACTGCTGCGCCGAGTACGACCACGAGCCGACGGCGGCGCAGGAGCAGGCGGTGCGCACGCTGCTCGCCTCCCCGGACGTCGACCTGGTCCTCGGCCACCACGCCCACGTCGTCCAGCCGTTCGAGCAGGTCGACGGGGAGTGGGCGGCCTACGGCCTGGGCAACCACCTCGCCGAGCACGCCACCCGCGGGTACGACACCGAGGACTCGGTGATCGCCCGGTTCACCTTCACCCGGGGCGAGGACGGCCGGTTCGCCGTGTCGGAGGCCGAGGCGGTGCCGGTCCGGATCGAGGTCGGGGACGACGCCGTCCGGCTGGTGCCCGCCGACCCGGAGAGCGCCGCGCGGATCGGTGCGGTGCTCGATGCGCGGGGCGCGGTCGCCGCGGGGCTCGCGATCGTCCCCGGCTGACCCGGGGCGTCGTCCCGGCGCACTAGTCTCGACAGGCCCGGCCGACCGGCCGGGACCGTGCCTGACCCCCGGGAGCTCTCGTGTCCAGCCCGCCCTCGCCCACCGCCGCCGCTGCGATCCGGGTGCCGGCCGGGACGACGGCCCTGCAGGCGCTCAAGGACGCCGGGGTGCCGCTGAAGGGCCCGGACGGCGCGGTCGTCGTCCGCGAGCTGGCCTCCGGCGACCTCAAGGACCTCGGCTGGGTCCCGGATGCCGAGGCCGAGGTGGAGCCGGTGACCGCCGCCAGCGCCGACGGTCGGGCGGTGATCCGGCACTCGACCGCCCACGTACTGGCCCAGGCCGTGCAGGACCTGTTCCCGGGCACCCGGCTGGGCATCGGCCCGCCGGTGGAGAACGGGTTCTACTACGACTTCGACCCCGAGCGCCCGTTCACCCCCGAGGACCTGCAGGCGCTGGAGAAGCGCATGCAGGCGATCGTGAAGCAGGGGCAGAACTTCAGCCGCCGGGAGATCGGCGACGACGAGGCCCGGGCCGAGCTGGCGCACGAGCCGTACAAGCTCGAGCTCATCGGGCTCAAGGGCGGTGCCGGCCAGGACGGGGCCGGCGAGGAGGTCGCCGAGGGTGCCGACGTCGAGGTGGGCGGCGCGCAGCTGACCATGTACGACAACCTCGACCCGCGCACCGGCGACCGGCTGTGGACCGACCTGTGCCGCGGCCCGCACCTGCCCCGCACCTCGACCATCCCGGCGTTCTCCCTCACCCGCAGCGCCGCCGCGTACTGGCGGGGGAGTGAGAAGAACCCGCAGCTGCAGCGGGTCTACGGCACCGCGTGGGAGAGCAAGGACGCGCACAAGGCGTACCTGGAGCAGGTCGCCGAGGCCGAGCGCCGCGACCACCGCCGGCTGGGCTCGGAGCTGGACCTGTTCAGCTTCCCGGACGAGGTCGGCTCCGGTCTGGCGGTCTTCCACCCCAAGGGCGGGATCATCCGGCGGGAGCTGGAGAAGTACAGCCAGCGTCGCCACGAGGAGGCCGGCTACTCCTTCGTCAACACCCCGCACATCACCAAGGGGCAGCTGTTCGAGACCTCCGGCCACCTGGACTGGTACGCCGAGGGCATGTACCCGGCGATGCAGCTGGACGAGGAGCGGGACAGCGACGGCAACGTCCGGCGGCAGGGGCAGGACTACTACCTCAAGCCGATGAACTGCCCGATGCACAACCTGGTGTTCGACTCGCGCGGCCGCTCCTACCGCGAGCTCCCGCTCCGGCTGTTCGAGTTCGGCACCGTCTACCGCTACGAGAAGTCCGGCGTCGTCCACGGGCTCACCCGCGCCCGCGGGTTCACCCAGGACGACGCGCACATCTACTGCACCCCCGAGCAGATGGCCGGGGAGCTCCGTGGGCTGCTCGACTTCGTGCTGGGGCTGCTGTCGGACTACGGGTTGAGCGACTTCTACCTGGAGCTGTCCACCCGGAACCCGGAGAAGTCGGTGGGCACCGACGAGGGCTGGGAGCGCGCCACCGAGGCGCTCCGGCAGGCCGCGGTGGACTCCGGGCTGGAGCTGTTCCCCGACCCGGGTGGCGCCGCGTTCTACGGCCCGAAGATCTCCGTCCAGGCCAGGGACGCGATCGGGCGCACCTGGCAGATGTCGACCATCCAGGTGGACTTCAACCTGCCGGAGCGCTTCGGCCTGGAGTACACCGCCGCCGACGGGTCCCGGCAGCGGCCGGTGATGCTGCACCGGGCGCTGTTCGGGTCCATCGAGCGGTTCTTCGGCGTGCTGACCGAGCACTACGCCGGCGCCTTCCCGGCCTGGCTGTCCCCGGTCCAGGTGGTCGGCATCCCGATCACCGACGAGCAGGTGCCGTACCTGACCGACGTCGCCCTGCAGCTGCGTCAGCGCGGCATCCGGGTGGAGGTCGACGACTCCGACGACCGGATGCAGAAGAAGATCCGCACCGCCAGCAAGCAGAAGGTGCCCTTCGTGCTGATCGCCGGGGCCACCGACGCCGAGGCCGGGGCGGTCTCCTTCCGCTACCGGGACGGCTCGCAGCGCAACGGCGTCCCGGTCGCCGAGGCGGTGGCCCAGGTCGCCGCCTGGGTCGAGGGGCGGCACAACACCGACCCGACCGCGGAGACCCCGATGGTGGCCGGATGAGCGAGGACATGGGCCCGGACGTGAGCGAGGGGGCGGCTGCCTACCGGGTCCCGGTGCGCAACGACGACGACGGACCGACGTCCGGCTTCGAGCACCTGTGGACGCCCTACCGGATGGCCTACATCCGCGGGGAGAACAAGCCGAGCGGCGACCACGACTGCCCGTTCTGCCTGATCCCGGCGATGTCGGACGAGGACGGGCTGATCGTGGCCCGGGGCGAGACGGTGTTCGCCGTCCTCAACCTCTACCCGTACAACGCCGGCCACCTGATGGTCGTGCCGTACCGGCACGTCCCCGACTACACCGACCTGACCATCGCCGAGGTCGCCGAGCTCGGCGCCTTCACCCAGACGGCGATGCGCGTGGTGCGGTCGGTCAGCGGCGCGCACGGCTTCAACGTCGGCATGAACCAGGGGTCGGTGGCCGGCGCCGGGATCGCCGACCACCTGCACCAGCACGCCGTGCCGCGCTGGGGTGGGGACACCAACTTCATGCCGGTGATCGGGCTGACCCGGGTGCTGCCGCAGGTGCTGGCCGAGACGCGCGCCCTGCTGGCCGGTGCCTGGCCGGACGCGGGTCAGCCGACCGATCCCGCGCCGCACCCGACGGTGGCCTGAGTGCTCGGCGTCAACCTGCGGCCGGCCGTCGCCCGGTTCTGGGCGCCGGTGGTGCGCGGCCTGGTCCGGGCCGGGGTCACCGCCGACGCGGTCACCCTCACCGGCACCCTCGGCGCGGTGGTCTCCGCGGTCTTCCTGATCGGGAACGGCCAGCTCTTCTGGGGCGCGCTGGCCGTCACCGTCTTCGTGCTGCTGGACATGCTCGACGGCGCCCTGGCCCGGGCCCGCGGCGGCGGTTCGGTGTTCGGCGCGGTGCTGGACTCCACCGGCGACCGGGCCGCCGACGCCGCCATCTTCGGCGGGCTGGTCTGGTGGTACTCCGGGGCGGGGGACAACCGGCTGCTGGTGCTGCTCGCCCTGCTGTGCCTGGTGCTCGGGGTGCTCACCTCCTACGTCAAGGCCCGCGCCGAGGGCGTCGGGCTGTCGGCCGACGTCGGCGTCGTCGAGCGCACCGAGCGGCTGATCCTGGTGCTGGTCGGCACCGGGTTCACCGGCCTGGGCATCCCGTACGCGGTCCACGTCGCCCTCTGGGTGCTGCTGGCCGGCAGCGCGGTGACGGTCGCGCAGCGCTTCGCGGCGGTCCGCCGGGAGTCCCGCGGCCTGCAGCTGCCGGCGTCCTCGCCCGACGAGGCGTCCGGGCGCCCCACGCCGTGAGCCGCCGCGCCGACCTGCTCGCCCGGCTCACCGACGCCGGGTACGCAGCCGGCTGGCGGGTCGTCCGGCTGCTGCCCGAGCCGGTGGCCCGGGCCGGCTCCGCCGCGGGGGGTGCGCTCGCGGTGCGCCGCGGCGGGCGGAGCGCACGGCAGCTGCGGGCGAACCTGGACGCCGTCACCGGCGGCAGCCTCGACGACGCCGCGCTCGACGCCCTCACCCGGCGGGCGATGCAGTCCTACGCCCGGTACTGGCAGGAGGCCTTCCGCCTGCCGACGCTCGCCACCGAGCGGATCCTCGCCGGCTCGGCGATGCGCGGCCGGGAGCACCTGGAGCGGGCCCGCGCGGAGGGCCGCGGCATCGTCCTGGCCCTGCCGCACAGCGGGAACTGGGACGCCGCCGGGGTGTGGCTCATCGCCTGGCTCGGCGGCCCCTTCCTGACCGTCGCCGAGCGGCTGCGGCCGGAGTCGCTGTACCGCCGGTTCGTCGCGTTCCGGGAACGGCTGGGCATGCGGGTCGTGCCGCTGACCGGCGGCGAGCGCCCCAGCTCGACGGTGCTGCGGGAGTGGCTGGCCGACGGCGGGACCGCGTGCCTGCTGATGGACCGCGACCTCTCCGGCAGCGGTGTGCCGGTCACCTTCTTCGGCCGCCGGACGACGATGCCCGGGGGCCCGGCGCTGGTCGCGGCCCAGACCGGGGCCACTCTGCTGCCCGCCGTCTGCCAGTTCGACGGCACGGGGTGGCAGTTCGTCGTCCACCCGCCGGTCCCGCTGGACGGGCCGGGTCGGCTGCGGGACCGGGTGACCTGGGCGACCCAGCAGGTCGCCGACGCCTTCGCCACGACCATCGCCGAGCGCCCCGAGGACTGGCACGTGCTCGGCCGGGTCTGGCCCGAGGTGGGCCCCGAGGGGCGCGCGCCCGCCCTCCCGGCCGTGTCCGCGCCGTCGGCGGAGGTGGGGTGATGCGGATCGGGCTGGTCTGCCCCTACTCGTGGGACGTCCCCGGCGGCGTCCAGTACCACGTGCGCGACCTGGCCGAGACGCTGCGCGCCCTCGGCCACTACGTGGAGGTCCTCACCCCCGCCGAGCACGAGGAGAACCTGCCGGCCGAGCACGTCACCTGGGCCGGCCGGGCGGTGCCGGTCCCGTACAACGGCTCGATGGCGAGCGTCTCCTTCGGCCCGGTCGCGGCGTCCCGGGCCCGGCGCTGGTTGCGGGAGGGGGACTTCGACGTCGTCCACGTGCACGAGCCGGCGTCGGTCTCGCTCTCCCTGCTCGTCTGCGTGATCGCCGACGGCCCGATCGTGGCCACCTTCCACGCGGCGACCACCCGGTCCAAGGTGCTGGCCGCGCTGGGCCCGGTGGCCCGCCCGTGGCTGGAGCGGATCAGCGGGCGGATCGCGGTCTCCGACTTCGCCCGTCGCGTCCAGGTGGAGCACCTGGGCGGGGACGCGGTGGTCATCCCGAACGGGGTGCACGTGGCGGCCTTCGCCGACGGGCCGACGCTGCCCGGCCACGCGCGGGGCACCGAGGCCCCGACGATCGGCTTCCTCGGCCGCTACGACGAGCCGCGCAAGGGCCTGCCCGTGTTGCTGGAGGCGATGCGGACGGTGGTCGCCGAGCACCCGCGGGCCCGCCTGCTCATCGCCGGCCGCGGCGATCCCGACGAGCTGGACGAGCTGGTGGCCGACGACCTGCGTCCGCACGTCACGGTGCTCGGGGAGCTGGACGAGTCGGCCAAGGCGGCCTTCCTCCGCTCGGTCGACGTCTACTGCGCCCCGAACCTGCTGGGGGAGTCCTTCGGCGTGATCCTGCTGGAGGCGATGGGGGCCGGCGCACCGGTGGTCGCCAGCGACCTGGACGCCTTCGCCCGGGTCCTGGAGGACGGCACCGCCGGTGTGCTGGTCAAGCGCGGGGACGCCGCCGCGCTGGCCACGGCGCTCGGTGGCCTGCTGGCCGACCCGGCCCGACGGGCCGAGCTGCAGGCGGCCGGCCGGCGGGCCGTGGCCGACTATGACTGGGCAGTGGTCGCCCAGCGGATCCTCGCCGTCTACGAGACCGTCGCCCCGCCGGGTGGCACCGGGGTCACCGCCTCCGCCGCCGACGACGACGCGCTGCTGGGGAACGTGCCGGACGCCACCGGCGGACTCGGGCCGTCGGGGCCCTTCCGCAGGCGGGCGCGCCGCTAGCCTCGGACCCCATGACCACCGCGACCTGGCTGCTCCTCGCCGCCGGTCTCCTGGTGGTCCTGGTGCTCGGCTGGGCCGGCTGGACGCTCACCCGGTTGCGCCGGCTGGCCGGGCGGGTCCGCCGCGCGCGGGAGGTGCTCGACGCCGGTCTGCTGCGGCGGGCCGAGCTGGCCGCGGCGCTGGCCCGGGAGCACGCCGAGGACCTCGGTCCCGAGCTCGCCGCCGCCCTGGCCACCGCAGCCGCCGGGGCCCGGGCGCCGTCGGCCGGGGACCGGGAGGCCGCCGAGAACCTGCTGGGCCGGCGGCTCCGCCGGGTCCCCGCCGGGGTGCTGACCCCGGAGCTGCAGGACGCCGGCATGCGGGTGGGGCTGGCCCGGCGGTTCTACAACGACGCCGTCCGGGACACCCGGACGTTGCGCCGGGGGCGGCTGGCCCGGGTGCTGCGGCTGCACGCCGACCGGCCGCTGCCCCGGTACTTCGACATCGACGACGGCCTGGACGCGGTGCTCACCGGCCCGGGTCCCGGCGCCGCGCGGTCCGCGGGCTGACCCGCCGTACGCTGGGACGTCCCCTCCCGCCGGTCCCCGGCCCGACGACCTGCGAGGCAGCAGCATGTCCCTGAACCCCAGCGAGCCCACCGGCACCGGCACCGAGCGCGTCAAGCGCGGGATGGCCGAGCAGCTGAAGGGCGGCGTCATCATGGACGTCGTCACCCCCGAGCAGGCCAAGATCGCCGAGGACGCCGGCGCGGTCGCGGTGATGGCGCTGGAGCGGGTGCCCGCCGACATCCGCGTCGAGGGCGGCATCGCCCGGATGAGCGACCCAGACATGATCGAGGGGATCATCGGCGCGGTCTCCATCCCGGTGATGGCCAAGGCCCGGATCGGCCACTTCGTCGAGGCCCAGGTGCTGCAGGCGCTCGGCGTCGACTACGTCGACGAGTCCGAGGTGCTCACCCCGGCCGACGAGGCCCACCACATCGTCAAGAGCGCGTTCACCGTGCCCTTCGTCTGCGGCGCCACCGACCTGGGGGAGGCGCTGCGCCGGATCTCCGAGGGCGCGGCGATGATCCGCTCCAAGGGCGAGGCCGGCACCGGCAACGTGGTCGAGGCCACCCGGCACATGCGGGCGATCCGGGCCGGCATCAAGCGGCTGGGCACCCTGGACGAGACCGAGCTGTTCGTCGCCGCGAAGGAGCTGCGGGCCCCGTACGACCTGGTGGTCGAGGTCGCCCGCACCGGCGCGCTGCCCGTCGTCCTGTTCACCGCCGGCGGCATCGCCACCCCGGCGGACGCGGCGATGATGATGCAGCTGGGCGCCCAGGGCGTCTTCGTCGGCTCGGGCATCTTCAAGTCCGGCGACCCGGCCCAGCGCGCAGCCGCGATCGTGCAGGCCACCACCTTCTTCGACGACCCGTCCGTGATCGCCAAGGTCTCCCGCGGGCTCGGTGAGGCCATGGTCGGCATCAACGTGAGCACGCTGCCGGAGAGCGAGCAGTACGCCAAGCGCGGCTGGTGACCCCGCCGACGATCGGGGTGCTCGCGCTGCAGGGTGACGTGCGCGAGCACCTGGCCGCGCTCCGGGCCGCCGGTGCCGAGGCCCGGCCGGTCCGCCGGCCCGCCGAGCTGGCCGAGGTCGACGGGCTGGTCGTGCCCGGCGGGGAGTCGACCACGATGGGCAAGCTCGCCGAGCGGTTCGGGATGCTCCAGCCGCTGCGGGACGCCGTCCGCGCCGGGTTGCCCGCCTACGGGTCGTGCGCCGGGATGATCATGCTGGCCGACACGGTGCTCGACGCCCCGGCCGACCAGCTGACCATCGGCGGGCTGGACGTGACGGTGCGCCGCAACGCCTTCGGCCGGCAGGTCGACTCCTTCGAGACCGCGGTGCGCCTCGCTGGGGTCCCGGGGCCGCCGGTGCACGCCGTGTTCATCCGCGCGCCGTGGGTCGAGGCGGCCGGGCCGGACGTCGAGGTGCTCGGCCGCGTGGAGGGCGGACCGGCCGACGGTAAGATCGTCGCCGTCCGTCAGGGCCGGCTGGTGGCCACCAGCTTCCACCCCGAGCTGACCGGCGACAGCCGGGTGCACGCGCTGTTCGTGGAGCTGGTGCGGGAGGCGACGGCGATGAGGGCACGAGACCATGCGAGCAGTGCCAGCGCCGGAGCGGACGCGGGCAGTGAGGGGAGAACGTCGTGAGCGGGCATTCCAAGTGGGCGACGACCAAGCACAAGAAGGCCGGCATCGATGCCAAGCGCGGCAAGCTCTTCGCCAAGCTGATCAAGAACATCGAGGTCGCCGCGCGCACCGGTGGCGCTGACCTGTCGGGCAACCCGACGCTCTACGACGCCGTCCAGAAGGCGAAGAAGAGCTCGGTGCCCAACGACAACATCGACCGCGCGGTCAAGCGCGGCGGTGGCCTCGAGGCCGGTGGGGTCGACTACCAGGGGATCACCTACGAGGGCTATGCCGCCGGCGGCGTCGCCGTGCTGATCGAGTGCCTCACCGACAACAAGAACCGGTCGGCGATGGAGGTGCGCACCGCGATGACCCGCAACGGGGGGAACATGGCCGACCCTGGCTCGGTCTCCTACCTCTTCTCCCGCAAGGGCGTCGTCGTCGTCCCCGCGACCGGCACCACCGAGGACGACGTGCTGATGGCCGTGCTGGACGCCGGCGCGGAGGAGGTCCGCGACCTGGGCGACACCTTCGAGGTGGTCTGCGAGCCCACCGACCTGATCGCCGTGCGCACCGCCCTGCAGGACGCCGGCATCGACTACGACTCCGCCGACATGGGCTTCCTGCCCAGCGTGCAGGTCGAGCTGGACGC
The DNA here is from genome assembly GCF_026968025.1 of Modestobacter sp. VKM Ac-2978. Taxonomy (NCBI): domain Bacteria; kingdom Bacillati; phylum Actinomycetota; class Actinomycetes; order Geodermatophilales; family Geodermatophilaceae; genus Modestobacter; species Modestobacter sp. VKM Ac-2978. The sequence goes on from NZ_JAPVBP010000002.1 coordinate 655,394, forward strand.
CGACGGCGCGGGCAAGGTCTTCCGGCTCATCGACGCCCTCGAGGACCTCGACGACGTGCAGAACGTGTACGCGAACTACGACGTCTCCGACGAGGTCATGGAGTCCATCGACGCTTAGCAGAAGGACCCCGCTGCCCCCCACGCTTCGCGAGCTCAGCGCGGGACCCTGCAGCGGGGCCGCTCCGTGACGTCGCGTGGCGTGTCGGTGGGGGACCAGTGGACCTCGGCGGTTAGCGTGGTTCGAACACGTGTTCGCGTCGGCTGGTGGAGGTCCTCATGCGGGTGCTCGGCATCGACCCGGGGCTCACCCGGTGCGGGTGGGGCGTGGTCGAGGGGCGCCCCGGTGCCCGACCGGTGGCCCTGGGGGTCGGCGTCGTCCGCACCTCGCCCGACCTCGACCTGGAACTGCGTCTGCTGGAGGTGCACACCGCCGTGACCGCACTGCTCCGTGAGCACCGGCCGACCGCGGTCGCGATCGAGCGGGTGTTCACCCAGAACAACAAGGGGACGGCGACCGGCACCGCGCAGGCCGCGGGTGTCGCCGCGCTGGCCGCGGCGCAGGCCGACGTGCCGGTGGCCTGGCACACGCCGAGCGAGGTCAAGGCCGCCATCTCCGGCAACGGCCGGGCGGACAAGGACCAGGTCACCCTGATGGTCACCCGTGTCCTGGGGCTCGCCACCGCCCCCAAGCCCGCCGACGCCGCCGACGCCCTGGCCCTGGCCGTCTGCCACGTGTGGCGCGGGCCGGCGCAGCAGCGACTGCGGGTCGCGGCGCTGGCCGGCGGCATCGGCGCGCCGGTCCGCCCGGCGACCCTGCCCCGCTGGACGGGGGTGTCGGCGCGATGATCGCCTCGGTGAACGGCCGGGTCGCCGCGGTCTCGCCCGATGGCGCCGTCGTCGAGGTCGGCGGCGTGGGCCTGTCCGTGCAGTGCACCCCCGGCACGATCGCCCGGCTGGCGGTGGGGGAGCAGGCCCGGCTGTCGACCAGCCTGGTGGTCCGCGAGGACTCGCTGACCCTCTACGGCTTCGCCGACGACGACGAGCGGCAGCTGTTCGAACTGCTCCAGACCGCCAACGGCGTGGGCCCGCGGCTCGCCCAGGCGGTGCTGGCGATCCACCCACCCCGCGAGGTGCGCCGCGCGGTGTCCATGGGCGACCTCAAGGCGCTGATGCAGGTGCCCGGGATCGGCAAGAAGGGCGCCGAGCGGCTGGTGCTGGAGCTCCGCGACCGGCTGGGCACGACGGCCTCGGACACCTCGCTGGACGGCCCGCCGGCGGCCGGTCTCGGCGCGGTCACCCCGGTGGCCCCCTGGCGCGACCAGCTCACCGCGGCCCTGGTCGGGCTCGGCTGGACGAGCCGGGAGGCGGAGACGGCGCTCACCGCCCTCGAGCCGGTGGCCGAGGAGCAGCAGCTGGCCGGCGGCGTCCAGGTCGCGATCCTCCTCCGCCAGGCGCTGCAGATCCTGGGGCGGTCGTGAGCAGCCCGTTCGACCGCGGGCTGTCCGCCGCCGACGCCGGGCCGGGGCGGTTCCCCGACGACCCCGTCGACCCCAGGGCCGGCGACGAGGAGCGGGTCGTCGAGACCGCGCTGCGCCCGCACTCGCTGACCGACTTCATCGGCCAGCCGAAGGTCGCCCGCCAGCTGGACCTGGTGCTGGAGGGCGCGAAGCGCCGTGGCCGGCCGCCGGACCACGTGCTGCTCTCCGGCCCGCCCGGACTGGGCAAGACCAGCCTGGCCCTGATCATCGGCTCCGAGCTCGGCACCGCGGTGAAGATCACCAGTGGGCCGGCGATCGAACGCTCCGGTGACCTGGCCGCGATGCTGTCCAACCTCGGCCCCGGTGACGTGCTGTTCATCGACGAGATCCACCGCATCGCCCGGCCGGCCGAGGAACTGCTCTACATGGCGATGGAGGACTTCCGGGTCGACGTCGTCGTCGGCAAGGGGCCGGGCGCCACGGCCATCCCGCTGGAGATCCACCCGTTCACCCTGGTCGGGGCCACCACCCGGGCCGGGCTGCTCACCGGCCCGCTGCGCGACCGGTTCGGCTTCGTCGGGCAGATGGAGTTCTACGAGGTCGCCGACCTGCAGCGGGTGCTGGCCCGCAGTGCCGACCTGCTCGGGGTCGAGCTGTCCCCGGATGGGTCGCTGGAGATCGCCGGGCGGTCCCGCGGCACCCCGCGGATCGCCAACCGGTTGCTGCGCCGGGTGCGCGACTTCGCCGAGGTGCGCGCCGACGGGCGGGTCACGCTCGAGGTGGCCCGGGCCGCGCTGGCGCTCTACGACGTCGACGACCTGGGTCTGGACCGGCTGGACCGGTCGGTGCTCGACGCGCTGGTGACCAAGTTCGGTGGCGGCCCGGTCGGGGTGGCCACCCTCGCGGTCGCCGTGGGGGAGGAGCCGCACACCGTCGAGGAGGTCTGCGAGCCCTTCCTGGTGCGCGCCGGGCTGCTCGCGCGCACGCCCCGCGGCCGGGTCGCCACCGAGGCGGCCTTCCGGCACCTGGGCCACCCGGTGCCCCGCGGTGGCGTCTCACTCGGCGGGGGCGCAGCCGACCCGCCGTCGGACGGGGCGTCGTCACAGACCCTGTTCGACGCCTAGACTCCTCCGCGCTGGCGCGCAACCCGGCTGCGGCCGGGGCGCCCCGCCCCGGAGCCACTCCCTGCGCAGGTGGGCGTGCGCCGGCGCCGATGTACCCGAGCGGCCCGATCCCGGGCCGCACCCACCGCGCGACTCGCTGCGGTAGAGAGGCTCACCCGTCGTGGAACAGTTCTTCCCCTTGATCCTGCTCGTCCTGGCGTTCGCCCTGCTGATCGTGCTGCCCGCCCGGCAGCGCAAGAAGATGCAGGCGAAGGCGGAGGCGCTGCAGGCCTCGCTGACCGTGGGCACCCCGGTCATGCTGACCAGCGGGATCCACGGCACCGTCGCCTCGCTCGGTGAGGGCACCGTCGGCCTGGAGGTCGCCCCGGGCGTCGTCATCACCGTGGCCCGCCCAGCGGTCATGGAGGTCCGCCAGCCGGCGTCCGGCGCCGTCCCGCCCCAGGGGGCGACCGGCACCATCGACGGCGACGGCGACCCCACCGACCGCACCCGCTGAGCCGGGTCGACGCATGGCCGCCCGCCAGCTCCCCGCCCGCCGCTACTTCGCGGCGTTCCTCGCGATCGTCGCGGGGCTGTACGCCCTGGTCTTCCTGACCGGCGACCAGCGCACCCCCCAGCTCGGACTCGACCTGCAGGGCGGGACGACGGTGACCCTCGCCGCCCGCACGCCGGACGGCCAGGCCCCGGACCAGGAGGACCTCGAGCTCGCCCGCCAGATCATCGAGCAGCGGGTCAACGGCCTGGGCGTGGCCGAGGCCGAGGTCGTCACCGAGGGCGACAGCAACATCGTCATCTCCGTGCCGGGCGACGACGGCGAGCGGGCCCGGGAGCTGGGCGCCACCGCGCAGCTGCGCTTCCGGCCGGTCCTCGGCGGTCCCGAGCCGGCGGCCGCTGCCGACCCCGAGGCGACCGACCCGGCGGCCACGGACCCCGCGGCCACCGACCCGGCGGCGACCGACCCGGCGACCGACCCCGAGTCGACCGACCCCGAGTCGACCGACCCGGCAGCGACGGACCCGGCGGCCGACCCGGCAGCCACGGACCCCGCCGCCACCGAGCCGGCCGTCGCCGACCCGGACGCACCGGCCGTCACCCAGGAGGAGGCGATCGCCGAGTACGCGACGCTCACCTGTGACACCACGACCACCGAGATCGACCAGCCCGACTCCTTCATCGCCGCCTGTTCCGACGACGGGACCGCCAAGTTCCTGCTCGGTCCGGCCGTCATCGAGGGCACCGACGTCGCCGACGCCACGTCCGGTACCGAGGTGGGCACCGGCGAGTGGGTCGTCAACCTGGACTTCACGTCGGCGGGCTCCGCCGCGTGGGCGGAGTACACGACCGCCAACGTCGGCAACAACGTGGCGATCACGCTGGACGGACGGGTCGTGTCGGCGCCGACGATCAACTCGGCCATCGCCGGGGGCACCACCCAGATCACCGGCAGCTTCGACCAGGCTGCCGCCACCGAGCTGGCCAACCAGCTGCGGTACGGCGCCCTGCCGCTGACGTTCAGCGAGGCGACCGCGCAGTCCATCACCACCGAGCTGGGCAGCGAGCAGTTGCGCGCCGGGCTCATCGCCGGTGCGATCGGCGTCGCGCTGGTGTTCGTCTACGCGCTGCTCTACTACCGACTGCTCGGCCTGGTCATGATCGCCAGCCTGGTGCTGTCGGCCGTCGTGATCTACGCCTGCCTGGTGCTGCTCAGCCGGGAGATCGGCTTGGCGCTGAGCCTCGCCGGGATCGCCGGGTTCATCGTGTCCATCGGCATCACCGCCGACTCGTTCGTCGTCTACTTCGAACGGCTCAAGGACGAGGTGCGCGAGGGGCGCAGCCTGCGCAGTGCCACGCCACGTGCCTGGGTGCGGGCCCGCCGGACGATCCTGTCCGCCGACGCGGTGAGCTTCCTCGCCGCCGCCATCCTCTACTGGCTGGCCATCGGCGACGTGAAGGGCTTCGCGTTCACCCTCGGCCTGTCCACGGTGCTCGACCTGATCGTCGTCTTCCTCTTCACCCATCCGCTCATGGCGGTGCTCAGCCGGGTCAAGGGCTTCGGGAGCAACCGCTTCTCCGGGCTCGGCCAGGTCGACCACAGCCGGCGCCCCGCCGGGCCGCCGCTGGGCGACCGCGAGCTGGTCGGCGCCGCCACCGGCAGCAGCACGAACGGGAGCAACCGATGACCCCCCGCGACCGGGCCGGCGCCGACGGCGCCGTCCCCGACGGTCTCACCCCGGAGGAGGCGCCGATGCCGGCGCACACCGGCGCGACCGCCGCCGGCGTCCCGGCGCAGGGCGCCGACGAGGCGCCGGCCGTCCCGGCCGACGAGCGGGTGGCCGTCCCGGCCGACGAGCGGGTGGGCGTCCCGGCCGACGAGCGGGTGGACGCGACGGCGGACGAGGAGGTCGACGACGCCGAGGTGCGCGACGAGGCGGCCGGGGACAGCACCGGCGACCAGGCGCTCGCCGACGCCGGGCTCCCGGCCGAGGGGACGGCCCCGGTCGCGACCCCGGGACGGTCGCGGGCGTCGCTGGCCCACCGCCTCTACAACGGCGAGGCCGGCCTGGACGTGGTCGGCCGGCGGCGCTTCTGGTTCCGGGTGACCGCCGTCGTGATGCTGCTGTGCGTCGCGGCCATGGTCTTCCGCGGGTTCAACTTCGGCATCGAGTTCGCCGGCGGCAACAGCGTGCGGGTGGCGGCCACCAGCGCGGAGCTCGGTGACGTCCGGCAGGCCGCCGAGGACGCCGGGGCCCAGGTGTCCAGCGCCCAGGTGGTCGGCGGTGACTCCGTGCTGCTGCGCACCAGCGCCCTGGACGAGGAGACCGAGACCGCCGTCGTGGCCGCGGTCGCCGACGCCGCCGGCGTCGACCAGTCCCAGGTCAGCCAGCAGTCGGTGAGCGCGGACTGGGGCGGCGACGTCACCAACCAGGCGCTCATCGCGCTCGCCGTCTTCCTGGTCGCGGTGGTCGCCTTCCTCGCCGTGCGGTTCCGGCCGACGATGGCGATCGCCGCCATCGTCGCGCTGCTGCACGACATCGTCGTCACCGCCGGCATCTACGCGCTGGTCGGGTTCGAGGTCTCGCCGTCGACGGTCATCGGATTGCTCACCATCCTGGGCTTCTCGCTGTACGACACCGTCGTGGTGTTCGACAAGGTCGACGAGAACACCAAGGACCTGGAGAAGAACGCCCGGTCGACCTACGGCGAGGCCGCGAACCTGGCGGTCAACCAGACGCTGATGCGCTCGATCAACACCTCGGTCATCGCGCTGCTGCCGGTGGCCGGGCTGCTGTTCGTCGGCGCCGGGCTGCTCGGGGCGGGCACGCTGAAGGACCTCGCCCTGGTGCTCTTCGTCGGCCTGGCCGCCGGCACGTACAGCTCGATCTTCCTGGCCACCCCGGTCCTCGCCGAGCTGGAGGAGCGCCGGCCCGAGCAGCAGGCGCTGCGCCGGCGGGTGCTCGCCCGCCGATCGGCCGAGGCCCGCCAGGGCGGCGCCCTGGTCGATGCCCCCGTGGCGACGGCCCGGCGGGGGAGCGGGGCCACCCGGCGGTCCGCGGTGGCGCTCGCCGAGCGGGACGAGGCCCTACCCGAACAGCCGACGGCGGACGTGCCGATCGAGTCGCCGGCGTCGGTGCGGCCCGGCGTCCGGGGCGGGACGACCACGCCCCGGCCCGGTCAGCGGCCGACCCGGCCGGGACAGCGTCCGGCCGGCCGGAAGCGGCGATGAGCACCCTCCGGGACGGCGAGCTGCCGATCGAGGAGCTGATCGCCACCTTCTCGGTGGACGTGCCCGACTTCCCCGCGCCCGGGGTGCTGTTCCGCGACCTGACCCCGGTCTTCGCCGATGCCGGGGCGTTCCGGCGGGTCGTCGACGCGCTCACCGAGCCCGCCGACGTCGACCCGCGGGCGGCTGCGCTGGGCCGGGCCGACGGTGGGCCGGGCTTCGACGTCGTCGCCGGCGTCGAGGCGCGCGGGTTCCTGCTCGCGGCGGCCGTCGCTCTGGACGCCGGGACCGGCGTCCTCCCGGTGCGCAAGGCCGGCAAACTGCCCCGCGAGGTCGTCTCGGCCGAGTACGCGCTGGAGTACGGGACGGCGACCCTGGAGCTGCACACCGACTCGATCACGCCCGGTCAGCGGGTGCTGCTCGTCGACGACGTGCTGGCCACCGGGGGCACGCTGCAGGCCGCGATCGCCCTGGTCGAGCAGCTCGGCGGGGTGGTGACCGCGGTCGCCGTCGTCGTGGAGCTCATGGCGCTCGGCGGGCGGGAGCGCATCGCGCCGCACCCGGTGCACGCGCTCTGGCGGGTCTGAGCCCGACAGCACCCCACCCCCGGGTGAGCGCAGGGCGCGAGACCCGGCGGGGCGCGGCTAGCATGGGAGGGGTCCACCTCCTCAACAGTGCAGGAGCACCCGTGGCCTCTGACGTCGTCGCACCGCAGACGTCCGGCGCGCCTGCCGTCGAGGAGGCGCCGCCCCGGGTGGCGCTGCCCGAGCGGCCCGCCGTCCGTCGTCCCGACGACGTGGCCCCCGAGCCGGGCGGGGAGGCCGAGACCGCGCCCCGCCGCCGGGTCCGCGACCGGCTGGCCCGGCGGATCGTCGCCGGGCAGCGCTCCACCGGCATCCGCCCGGTGCTCGAGCCGCTGTCGGTGCTGCACCGCCAGAGCCACCCGAAGGCCGACCTCGCCCTGCTGCAGCGGGCCTACGACGTCGCCGAGGAGGCGCACGCCGAGCAGAAGCGCAAGAGTGGCGACCCCTACATCACCCATCCGCTCGCCGTCGCCACCGTGCTGGCCGGGCTGGGGATGGACACCACGACGCTGGTCGCCGCGCTGCTGCACGACACGGTCGAGGACACCGGCACCACGCTGGAGTCGATCACCGCCGACTTCGGCCCCCAGGTGGCGCACCTGGTCGACGGCGTCACCAAGATCGACAAGGTCAAGTTCGGCGACGGCGCCCAGGCCGAGACGATCCGCAAGATGATCGTGGCGATGTCCCGCGACCCGCGGGTGCTGGTCATCAAGCTCGCCGACCGGCTGCACAACATGCGCACGCTGCGCTTCCTCCCGCCGGAGAAGCAGGAGAAGAAGGCGCGCGAGACGCTGGAGATCCTCGCCCCGCTGGCCCACCGGCTGGGCATGAACACGATCAAGTGGGAGCTCGAGGACCTCGCGTTCGCCACGCTGTACCCCAAGCGGTACGACGAGATCGTGCGCCTGGTGGCCGAGCGTGCGCCGTCCCGGGACACCTACCTGGCCGAGGTCACCTCGGCGGTCACCGAGCAGCTGAAGGCGGCCAAGATCGAGGCCGCCGTCACCGGCCGGCCCAAGCACTACTACTCGATCTACCAGAAGATGATCGTCCGCGGCCGGGACTTCACCGACATCTGGGACCTGGTCGGCATCCGGATCCTGGTCGAGTCCGTCCGCGACGTGTACGCGGCGCTGGGCATCATGCACGCGCACTGGCAGCCGGTGCCGGGCCGCTTCAAGGACTTCGTGGCGATGCCGAAGTTCAACATGTACCAGTCGCTGCACACGACGGTCATCGGTCCGCAGGGCAAGCCGGTCGAGCTGCAGATCCGCACGCACGACATGCACCGCACCGCGGAGTACGGGATCGCGGCGCACTGGAAGTACAAGGACAAGGCCCGCGCCGCCGGCGGCAAGGCCGACCTGGCGCCGGCGCCGGGTGCGCCGGGCGACGACATGCTCTGGCTCCGCCAGTTGCTCGACTGGCAGCGCGAGGCGCAGGAGCCCGGCGAGTTCCTGGAGACACTGCGCTACGACCTCGGTCCGCAGGAGGTCTTCGTCTTCACGCCCAAGGGCGACGTGATCAGCCTGCCGGGGGAGTCGACGCCGGTCGACTTCGCCTACGCGGTGCACACCGAGGTAGGGCACCGGTGCATCGGCGCCCGGGTCAACGGCAACCTGGTCTCCCTGGACAGCCGGCTGTCGAACGGCGACGTCGTGGAGGTCTTCACCTCCCGCTCGCCGAGCGCCGCTCCCTCACAGGACTGGCTGTCCTTCGTCGGCAGCTCGCGGGCCCGCACCAAGATCCGCCAGTGGTTCACCAAGGAGCGTCGCGAGGACGCCGTCGAGGCCGGCAAGGACGCGCTGACCAAGGCGATGCGCAAGGCCGGCCTGCCGCTGCAGCGCCTGCTGGGTGGGGAGTCGCTGGCCACCCTCGCCGCCGACCTGCACTACCCCGACGTCAGCGCGCTGTACGCCGCCGTGGGGGAGAACCAGGTCTCCGCGCACTCGCTGGTCGAGAAGCTGCTCACCGCACTCGGCGGCTCCGAGGGCGCGGCCGAGGACATCGCCGAGACCGCGATCCCGACCAAGCGCACCGTCGCCCGCACCGCCAGCGGCGACCCGGGGATCGTCGTGCACGGCATGACCGACGTGTGGGCCAAGCTCGCCAAGTGCTGCACCCCGGTGCCCGGCGACGACATCCTGGGCTTCGTGACCCGGGGTGGCGGGGTGAGCGTGCACCGCACCGACTGCACCAACGCCGCGGACCTGCAGGCCAAGCCCGAGCGGCTGGTCGAGGTCGACTGGGCCTCCCAGCCCGGGGCGGTGTTCCTGGTCGCGATCCAGGTCGAGGCGCTGGACCGGCACCGGCTGCTCTCCGACGTCACTCGGGCGCTGGCCGACGAGCGGGTCAACATCCTCTCCGCCTCGGTGCAGACCAGCCGGGACCGGGTGGCGATCAGCCGGTTCACCTTCGAGCTGGCCGACCCGGCGCACCTGGGCTCGGTGCTGCAGACGGTCCGCAACGTCGACGGCGTCTTCGACGTGGAGCGCGTCACCGCCTGATGGACGTCCGGGGGGTCGACCCGCGGGACGTGCGCTGGGAGGTCGACCAACCGCGGTACCGCGTCCACTTCTGGACCGACTCGGCCGACCCGATGGGCATGCGGGTCTGCGACGAGTACGAGCTCGCCGGCCCCGACATGGCCGCGGTGTCGGTGTTCGCCTGGGCCGCCGAGCAGGCAGGAGAACGCCGCGCCGACTGGTTCGAGGTGTTCGTCGTCGTCGACCACGTGCCCGGCGACCGCGGGCTCGTGCGGCTCACGCCGTCCCGCTGACGGCCGGGCCGACGGTCGGTCAGCCGCGGCGGGTGGCGACGACGGCGTAGAGGGGGTCGCCGACGCCCAGGGCGGTCCGCAGCTGGATGGTCGGCTCGGTGAAGCGGCCGCTCCGGCGCACCAGCTCGGAGATGACGGCGCCGTGCTGGTCGTCGTCGGTGGCCAGCCACCCGCGGACGGCCTTGGTGGGGAAGCACCGGTTGGAGAAGGTCACCGCCAGCACCCCGCCCGGGCGCAGCACCCGGCCCAGCTCGGCCAGCACCTCGACCGGCCGGGTGAGGTAGTCGATCGACACGCAGCACACCGCCGCGTCGACATCGTCGTCGGGCAGCGGGACGGTCGGGTCGGCGTTCAGGTCGTGCACCAGGCGCGTGGTGGCCGCGGGGTTCGCCGCGAGCTCGTCGGCGTTCATGCCCAGCACGACCAGGTCGGCTGGCGGGGTGCGGAAGTGCGACACCCAGGAGGACATCAGGTCCAGCACGCGGGTCGGCCGGGGCGCCGACCCGTCGATGCCCAGCTCGGCGTAGAGGTCCCCGACCGCGGCGACCGCCGCCTCGTCGATGTGGGTCACCAGCCGGGGCCGGTCGTAGAAGCGCGCGTCCGGGCCGTCGTCGCTGCGGTCGAAGAAGCCCGGGGGGAAGCCCGCGTACGGGTCGGCGTCCATGGCCCCAGTGTGGCCGCGGACGCAGGAGGGCCCGGCCTCCAGGTGGAGACCGGGCCCTCCCGCCGCGTGCGCTACTGCTGGACGGTGGCCGACTCGATCGTCACCGGCTGGGCCGGGGCGCCGTCGGTGGCGCCGCCCTCGATGCCGGCGGCCGCGATCGCGTCCAGCGTCGCCAGCCCGGCCTCGTCGACGGTGCCGACGACGGTGTAGTCCGGCTGCAGCTGGCTGTCGGCGTAGACCAGGAAGAACTGGCTGGCGTCGGTGCCCTGCCCGGCGTTGGCCATCGCGAGCGTGCCGCGCGGGTAGGTCTCCTCGCCGGTCACCTGGGTCGGGAAGTCGTAGGTCGGGCCGCCGGTACCGGTGCCGCTGGGGTCACCGCACTGCAGCACGCTCAGCCCGCCGCTGGTCAGCCGGTGGCAGGGCGACCCCTCGAAGAAGCCCTGCTGCGCCAGGTAGACCATGCTCGCCGCGGCGCAGGGCGCGTTCTCCTGGTCCAGGGTCAGCCCGATGTCCCCGGCGGAGGTGGCCAGCGTCAGGCCCGTGGTACCGGTCGTCGGCACCTCGGCCGGCGGGACGCCGACGTCGGTGAGGGTGTCGCTGCCGGAGGTGTCCGGGACGAAGTCGCAGGTCCCGTCGCTGCCGTCGACCACCGGGGCAGCGGTGGTGGTCTCGGGGGCGGCCGCGGTGTCGGGCTCCTCGTCGTCGCCCAGGCCGGTGATGAGGAACAGCGCGGCGACCACGGCGACGACGGCGAGGACGGTCACCCCGATCAGCGTGTTGCGCCGGCGCTTCTGGGCGAGCTCCTCGCGCCGCTCGAGCTGGCGCTGCAGCCGTCGCTGCGCAGCCTCACGACGCTGCTTGTTGGTCGGCACTCTTCTCGGCTCCTCGGGCTCTGCGCTGCGCCGGGGGCGGCCGCGACCTGGGCCGCGCGCCCACACCACGGCGTGTGTCGAGTGCGGAGTGTAGGTGGGTTCCCTGTCCGGACCCTGGCAGCGCCAGCTGGGCGGATGTCGCCCGCGTAACCTGCACGGGTGCTCATCCGCTCCTTTCCCGCCGGCGCGTTCGGCACCAACTGCTACGCCGTCGCCCCCGGGGCCGGGCAGGAGTGCATCGTCGTCGACCCGGGGATGGACGCCGTCGAGCCGCTGGCCCGGATGCTGGCCGACGACGGGCTCAAGCCGGTCGCGGTCGTGCTCACCCACGGCCACCTCGACCACACCTTCTCCGTGCTGCCGGTCTGCTCCGGCTACGACATCCCCGCCTACCTGCACCCCGAGGACGCCGGCATGCTGTCGGACCCGGCGCGCTGGCACGGCCCGCAGCTCGCCCCGCTGATCACCGGCGTCCGGCTGCCCGATCCCGCCGACGTCCTGCCACTCGCCGACGGGGCGACGATCTCGCTGGCCGGCGTCGACCTCACCGTGCGGCACGCCCCGGGCCACACCCGCGGCTCGGTGGTCTTCTCCCTGGACCTGGGCGAGGCCCCCGGACTGCTCGCCGGTGACGTGCTGTTCGCCGGCTCGGTGGGCCGGGTCGACCTGCCCGGCGGGTCCTGGGAGGACATGCTCGGCTCGCTGCGCGACGTCGTCCTGCCGCTGGACGACGAGACCGTCGTCCTCCCCGGGCACGGGCCGGCCACCACGATCGGGCGCGAGCGCGCCACCAACCCGTACCTCGCGGAAGCCGCGAGTGCACCGAAGGGACGAGGACTCTGATGACCGAGCCCATGCGGGCTCCCAAGGGCACGTTCGACACGCTGCCCCCGGACTCGGCGCAGTTCCTCGCCGTCCGCGACACCCTCACCGCGCCGCTGCGGCGCGCGGGTTACGGCTACATCGAGACGCCGACGTTCGAGGACACCGCCGTCTTCTCCCGCGGGGTCGGGGAGTCCACCGACGTCGTCTCGAAGGAGATGTACACGTTCACCGACCGCGGTGGCCGGTCGCTGACGCTGCGACCCGAGCTCACCGCCGGGCTGATGCGGTCGTTCATCGAGCACCGGCTCTACTCCGGTGCGCTGCCGGTGAAGCTGTGGGCGGTCGGGTCGGCGTTCCGCTACGAGCGCCCCCAGGCCGGCCGCTACCGGCACTTCACCCAGGTCGACTGCGAGGCCCTCGGCGTCGACGACCCGGCGCTGGACGCCGAGGTCGTGGCGCTGGCGGTGCAGGGGTTCCGCGACCTGGGCCTGCGCGACTTCGAGCTGCAGCTGACCTCGCTGGGTGACGCCACCTGCCGCCCGCAGTACCGCGAGCTGCTGGTCGAGTTCCTGGCGAAGCTGGACCTGGACTCCGACACCCGGCGCCGGGCGGAGATCAACCCGCTGCGGGTGCTGGACGACAAGCGCCGCGAGGTGCAGGCCCAGCTGGATGACGCCCCGCTGATGGTCGACCACCTCTCGGACTCCACCAAGGCGCACTACGACGCCGTCCGCGAGCACCTCACCGACCTCGGGGTGGCCTGGACCGAGGCCCCGCGGCTGGTGCGCGGGCTGGACTACTACACGAAGACGACGTTCGAGCTGGTCCACTCCGGGCTCGGCTCGCAGTCGGCGATCGGCGGCGGCGGCCGCTACGACGGGCTGTCGGCCTCCCTCGGCGGGCCGGACCTCTCCGGCATCGGCTACGCCGTCGGGGTGGACCGCACGCTGCTGGCGGTGCAGGCCGAGGGGCTGGACGTCGCCACGTCGGCCGGCGTGCAGGCGTTCGTCGTCCCGCTCGGCGCGGAGGCCAAGCGGCTCGCCGTGAAGCTGGTCGGCCAGCTGCGGGAGGCCGGGGTGTCGGCCGACACCGTCTACGGCGACCGCGGGCTCAAGGGCGCGATGAAGGCCGCCGACCGGTCGGGTGCCTCGCACGCGGTGGTGCTCGGCGACCGGGACCTCGCCGAGGGGGTCGCGCAGCTGCGCGACCTGCGATCGCACGAGCAGGTCGCCGTCCCCCTGGGCGAGCTGTTCGAGCGGGTGCGTGCGACGGTGGGTGCGTGACAGTCACCGACGGCATCGCCGAGTCCGCCAACACCCCGCTCGAGACCCGCCCCCTGGGCCGGACCGGCGCCGACGTCTCCGTCGTCGGCCTCGGCACCTGGCAGCTGGGCGGTGACTGGGGGAACGTGTCCGAGGACGACGCCGCCGCGGTCCTCGACGCCGCGCTGGACGCCGGTGTCACCCTGCTGGACACCGCCGACGTCTACGGCGACGGCCGCTCCGAGGAGCGCATCCGCAAGGCGCTGGCCGCCCGCGGCGAGCGCCCCTTCGTGGCCACCAAGGCCGGCCGTCGCGCCGACCCGTTCGCGGCCGAGACCTACACCCCGGAGAACCTGCGGGCCTGGATCGACCGGAGCCGGCGCAACCTCGGCGTCGACACCCTGGACCTGGTGCAGCTGCACTGCCCGCCCCCGGCCGTCTACTCCGACGAGCGGGTCTACGAGACCCTCGACGCGCTCGTCGAGGAGCAGGCGATCGCCGCCTACGGCGTCTCGGTCGAGACCGTCGCCGAGGGCCTCACCGCCCTGCAGCACCCCGGCGTGCAGTCGATCCAGGTGATCCTCAACGTCTTCCGGCGCAAGCCGCTGGAGCAGCTGCTGCCCGCCGCCCAGCGCGCCGAGGTCGGCATCCTCGCCCGGGTGCCGCTGGCCAGCGGCCTGCTGTCGGGCAAGTACTCCACTGACACCACCTTCGCCGCCGACGACCACCGGAACTTCAACCGCAACGGTGAGGCCTTCGACGTCGGCGAGACCTTCGCCGGGGTGCCCTTCGAGGTCGGTGTCGCCGCTGCCCGCGAGGTCGCCGAGATCGCCGGCCCGGACGTCACCACCGCCGCCTTCGCGCTGCGCTGGGTGATCGACCAGCCCGGTGTCACCACCGTCATCCCGGGCGCGCGCAACGTGCAGCAGGCGCTGGGCAACGTCGCCGCCGCCTCGCTGCCGTCGCTCAGCGCCGGCCAGCTCGCCGACGTCGAGCGCGTGTACGACGAGCGCATCCGCTCCCACGTGCACGACCGCTGGTGACCGCCGCCCCGTCCCGCACCTGTTGAGAGTCCGCACCCCCTGAGAGAGGCACTACCTTGCTCCGCACCCACGACGCCGGCACGCTCCGCGCGACCGACGCCGGTTCCACGGTCACCCTCGCCGGCTGGGTCGCCCGCCGGCGCGACCACGGCGGGGTCGTCTTCCTCGACCTGCGCGACGCCTCGGGTTACGCCCAGGTCGTCGTCCGCGAGGAGGAGGCGCACGCGCTGCGCAACGAGTACTGCGTGCTCGTGACCGGCGACGTCCAGCGGCGTCCGGCCGGCAACGAGAACGCCGACCTGCCCACCGGGGAGATCGAGGTCGTCGCCAGCACGCTGCAGGTGCTCTCGGCGTCCGCGCCGCTGCCGTTCCCGATCGAGACGGCCCAGGCCGCCGGCGACGACGTCCGGTACGCCCACCGCTACCTGGACCTGCGCCGCCAGGGGCCGGCCTCGGTGCTGCGGCTGCGCAGCGAGGTCAACCGGATCGCCCGCGGCGTGATGGCCGGCCACGGGTTCACCGAGGTGGAGACGCCGTCGCTGACCCGGTCCACGCCCGAGGGGGCCCGGGACTTCGTCGTCCCGGTGCGGTTGCAGCCGGGCCACTGGTACGCCCTGCCGCAGTCGCCGCAGCTGTTCAAGCAGCTGCTGATGATCGGTGGGCTGGAGCGGTACTACCAGATCGCGCGCTGCTTCCGGGACGAGGACTTCCGCGCCGACCGGCAGCCGGAGTTCACCCAGCTGGACTTCGAGATGAGCTTCGTCGACCGGGACGACGTGCTCGCCATCGCCGAGGACGTCATCCGGGCGCTGTGGCAGGAGCTGGCCTCCTACACCGTGCCGGAGATCCCGCGGATGACCTACCGCGAGGCGATGGACCGGTTCGGCTCCGACAAGCCCGACCTGCGCTTCGGCATCGAGCTCACCGAGCTGACGTCGTACTTCGCGGAGACGCCGTTCCGGGTGTTCCAGGCGCCCTACGTCGGCGCGATCGTGATGCCCGGCGGCGGCTCGCAGCCGCGGCGGGCGTTCGACGCCTGGCAGGACTGGGCCCGCTCGCGTGGCCACAAGGGCCTGGCCTACGTGACCATCGCCGAGGACGGCACCCTCGGTGGCCCGGTCTCGAAGAACATCTCCGAGTCCGAGCGGGCCGGGCTGGTCGAGGCCGTCGGGGCTGAGCCGGGGGACTGCGTCTTCTTCGCCGCCGGGCCCCGTCGCGGTGCCCAGGAGCTGCTCGGGGCCGCGCGCAACGAGATCGCCAAGCGGCTGGAGCTCATCGAGCCCGGGTCGTGGTCGTTCCTGTTCGTCGTCGACTTCCCGATGTTCGAGGAGACCGAGGACGGCGACTGGACCTTCATGCACCACCCGTTCACCTCGCCCACCCCGGAGTGGCGGGAGCGGTTCGCCGAGGACAAGGGCGCGGCGCTGTCCGACGCCTACGACCTGGTCTGCAACGGCAACGAGCTGATGAGCGGTTCGGTCCGCATCGCCGACGCCGCGCTGCAGGAGCGGGTGTTCCAGACCCTGGGCATGACCCAGGAGGAGGCCCGGGCGCAGTTCGGCTGGTTCCTGGAGGCCTTCGACTACGGCCCGCCGCCGCACGCCGGCGCGGCGATCGGCTGGGACCGCACCGTGGCGCTGCTGGCCGGCGTCGACTCGATCCGTGAGGTCATCGCCTTCCCGAAGACCGGCGCCGGCTACGACCCGCTGACCGGTGCCCCCACCCCGATCACCGCCGCCCAGCGCACCGAGGCCGGCATCGACGTCGACCCCGACGCCGAGCCCGCACCGGGCGAGCCCGGCGCCCCCGGCCCGACCGACCCGACGAAGCCGGCCTGAGCCCCCGGGCTGGCGTTGATCATCGGCGAATGGCTGCCCGTGCCGGCGTGTCGGGCAGCCACTCGCCGATGATCAACACGGCTCGGGGCGCCAGCCGCGGCTGAGCAGGGCTCGGCGGGTCCGGTCGACGACGACGTGCGGCCGGAGCAGGTGTGACCGTGCGAACCGGAGCACCAGCCAGCCGTCCGCGGCCATCAGCGAGTACCGGTCCACGTCCCGACCGAACTGCTCGGTGTCGGCGTGCTGCCGGCCCTCGTACTCCATCAGCAGTCTCCACTTGCGGTAGCCCAGGTCGCCGTGGGCCACCTCCCGGCCCCATTGGTCGGTCACCGGCACCTGGGGTTCGGGATCGGGCAGCTCACTGACGAGCAGCCAGTACCGCATCACGCTCTCCGGTCGGGACTGGGCCAGCGGGCTCAACAGCGGCGCACAGGCCCGTGCCCGCACCACGCCCCGCACCCGGTCGGCGCGGCAGAGCCGGGCCTGGAGTCGGGCTGTGTCCAGGTGGCCGGCGCGGAGCAGGGCATCTCCCACGGCGACCAGCTCCTGCGGTGGGAGCACGGCAGCCAGGTCGAGGAACGTCTGCGCTCCCGAGGTGACCCGGAGGCCCTGGTCCAGGACCACGTCCTCGGCCGCCAGGCGTCGACCGTGGACCACAAGGCCGGCGTGCTGGGGGAGCACCCGGCGCGGGGTCAGCGCGACGTGCGGGTGGGGCGGCGGCGAGAGCTGTGCCCCCAGGAGGGCAGCGGCCGTCTGGTGGCTGACCGCGGCATCCGGCGGCAGCACGGTGGCCAGCAGCCCGAGACGCTCGCGCTCGTCGATGGCGTCGTCGAGGCGCACCACCACCCCGTGCGCCAACCGGACGTACGACGACCCACGCAGCGCCGCCCGGGTCAGACCGGCGGATCGTGCAGTGGCTGTAGTGAAGAGCTGCGGCGCCATGGACCACACCGTCCGGCCGCCCAGGCCGCCGGGGGAGGCCCGAAGCCGATCTGTGGACCCGCCAGGGCGCTGTGGACGACGTCGTCCCGACACCCCTTGGGGGAGTTGATCATCGGCATCTGGCTGGTCGACACGCCGAGTGCGGCAGCCAGACGCCGATGATCAACAGCGGCTCACCGTGAGGTCGAGGGTCAGGCGGCGTTCAGGCGGGCGAGGTGTTCCGGGGCCAGGTGCAGGGCGGCGCCGGCTGCGGAGTCGGTGATCGACTCCTGCCGTGAGGCCCCGGGGATGGGCACGACGACGTCGGCCTGGGCCAGGTGCCAGGCCAGCGTCACCCGGTACACCGAGACGCCCAGCTCGTCGGCGACGGCGCCGAACTCCGCGGCCGTCGATCCCAGCGACTTGGCGGCCGACACCCCGCCGAACGGGCTCCACGGTAGGAAGGCCAGCCCGTGCTGCGCGCAGTGCGCGAGCTCCCCGGCCGAGGACCGCCAGCCGGGGGAGAACTGGTTCTGCACGCTGAACAGCGCATCGCCCACGATCTCCCGGGCCGCGTCGATCTGGCCGACGTCGGCGTTGGAGATCCCGGCCAGCTGCACCAGCCCGTCGTCCACCAGCCCGCGGAGCGCCCCCATCGACTCCTCCCACGGCGTCTCCGGGTCGGGCCGGTGGAACTGGTACAGCCCGATCGCCTCGACGCCCAGCCGGCGCAACGAGGCCTCGCAGGCCCGGCGGAGGTAGGCGGGCGAGCCGTCGAGGCCCCACTCGGCGCCGCTCCGGGTGTGCCCGCCCTTGGTGGCCACCAGCACGTCGTCCACGGAGCCGTAGGAGGCCAGCGCGCGGGCGACCAGCTCCTCGTTGTGGCCGAAGTCCGCGTCGGTGTGCGAGTAGGCGTCGGCGGTGTCGATCAGCGTGACGCCGGCGTCCAGCGCGGCGTGCACCACGGCCGCGGCCTCGTCCGATGACGGGCGAGGGTCCTTCGTGGACAGGGGCATCGCCCCGAGCCCCACTGCGCTGACTGTCCGGTTCCCGATGCGTCGCTGCTCCATGGGACGGTCGTGCCCCCCAGGTAGCTTCGCAACCGTGACCTCCCTGTTCGACCCCGAGCCCGCCGACGGCCCGCCGCCGGTCGACCCGGGGGCTCCGCTGGCGGTCCGGATGCGGCCGCAGTCGCTGGACGAGGTGGTCGGCCAGCAGCACCTGCTCGGCCCGCGCGCCCCGCTGCGCCGGCTGGTCGAGGCCGACGAGCCGATGTCCCTGGTGCTCTACGGCCCACCGGGCACCGGGAAGACGACGCTGGCGCACGTCATCTCGTTGGCCACCCAGCGCTCCTTCGTCCAGCTGTCCGCGCTGGACTCCGGGGTCAAGGAGGTCCGCGCGGTCATCGCGAACGCCAAGCGCGAGCTGACCCACGCCGGCCGGCGCACCGTGCTGTTCATCGACGAGGTGCACCGCTTCTCCAAGACCCAGCAGGACTCGCTGCTGTCCGCGGTCGAGGACCGGATCGTGAGCCTGATCGCCGCGACCACCGAGAACCCGTTCTTCTCCGTCGTCAGCCCGCTGCTGTCGCGCAGCCTGGTGCTGGCGCTGCAGTCGCTGGACGACGAGGACGTGCGCACGGTGCTGCGCCGGGCGCTGACCAGCGAACGCGGGCTGGACGGCGCCGTGACGCTGACCGCCGAGGCCGAGGAGCACCTGCTGCGGGTGGCCGGCGGCGACGCCCGCAAGGCGCTGACCGCGCTGGAGAGCGGCGCCGGCGCGGCCCGAGCGGCCGGCTCCGACGTCCTGGACCTGGCCACCCTGGAGACGGCGGTCGCCCAGGCCGCAGTGCGCTACGACCGCTCCGGCGACCAGCACTACGACATCGCCAGTGCGCTGATCAAGAGCATCCGGGGCAGCGACGTCGACGCGGCGCTGCACTACCTGGCGCGGATGGTGGAGGCGGGTGAGGACCCCCGCTTCATCGCCCGCCGGCTGGTGATCTCCGCGAGCGAGGACATCGGGATGGCCGACCCGACCGCGCTGCTCACCGCGGTCGCCGCCGCCGATGCGGTCGCCTTCATCGGCATGCCGGAGGGGCACTTCCCGCTGGCACAGGCCGTCGTCCACCTGGCCACCGCACCGAAGTCCAACGCGATCACCACGGCGATGGGGGAGTCGGTCGCCGACGTGCGCGCCGGGCTGGCCGGTCCGGTGCCGGCCGGGCTGCGCGACGCGCACTACGCGGGGGCGAAGAAGCTCGGGCACGGGAAGACCTACGTCTACCCGCACGCCCACCCCGACGGCGTCGTCCCGCAGCAGTACCCGCCCGACGCGCTGGTCGGCCGCGACTACTACCGCCCGACCGGGCGCGGGGTGGAGGCGCAGATCGGTGCGCGGCTGGCCAAGCTCCGCGCGATCGTCCGCCGCCGCAGCTGAGCCGCACGAGCGGGCGTCGTCGGTGGCGGCGGATAGGGTGACCCGACCGGTGGGCTGCCACCGCGAACGTGCACGAGACGACGAAGGGGACCCTCGAGTGTCTGCAGGAGAGTGGGCCGGGCTGATCGCAGCCGGTGCCTTGGTGCTGCTGGTGGTGCTGGTGGCGGTGCCGCTGCTCAAGCTCGGGCGCACCCTGGACGAGACCACGCTGACCATCCGCCAGGTCCGGGAGCAGAGCCAGCCGATCCTGAGCCAGGCGTCGACGACGGTCACCCACGTCAACGCCAACCTCGAGCGGGTCGACGACATCACCGGCAACGCCGCGAACGTCTCCAGCAACGTCGCCGCCCTCACCAGCGTGTTCGCCGCCACCCTCGGCAGCCCGCTGATCAAGGTCGCCGCCTTCAGCTACGGGGTCCGCAGCGCCGCCCGCAAGAAGCGGGAGGGCCAGGCCGTCGCCGACGCCCAGCGCTCCGCCCGTGAGGACCGTCGCAACCGGCGCGCAGCCCGGCGGGCCGCCTGATGCGCCGGCTGTTCTGGCTGGCCATGGGGATCACCATCGGTGCCCTCGTCGTCCGCAAGCTGACCAAGACCGCGGAGAAGCTCACCCCGCAGGGCATCGCCGGCCAGCTCGCCGAGGGCTTGCGGGAGCTGGCCGACGCGATCGGTGACTTCGGCGCCGACGTCCGCGCCGCCGCCGCGCTGCGGGAGGACGAGCTGCGTGCCGGCACGGGGCTCGACGCCCCGCTGCCCGACAGCGGCCAGGTCTCCCTGCCCGACGCGCTGCCCCGCCGCGGCGCCCACGCCGCGGACAGCTGAACCACCTCCTCTCCGGGCGCCGCCCCTGCGCCCACCCCGCGCTGAAGGACCGAGACCACCCGCATGCAGACCGCCGAGATCCGCCGCCGCTTCCTGGAGCACTTCGAGAGGCGGGGGCACACCGTCGTCCCGAGCGCCTCGCTGGTGTCGCCCGACCCCTCGCTGCTGTTCACGGTGGCCGGGATGGTGCCCTTCATCCCGTACCTGACCGGCCGTGAGCCGGCGCCGTACCCACGCGCGACCAGCGTGCAGAAGTGCGTCCGCACCCTCGACATCGAGGAGGTGGGCAAGACCACCCGGCACGGCACGTTCTTCCAGATGAACGGCAACTTCTCCTTCGGCGACTACTTCAAGGCCGAGGCGATCCAGTTCGCCTGGGAGCTGGTGACGGGCCGGGTCGACGACGGCGGCCTGGGGCTGGACGCCGAGCGGATCTGGCCGACGGTCTACCTGGACGACGACGAGGCCTTCGACGCCTGGCGGGCCTACGTCCCGGCCGAGCGCATCCAGCGCCGCGGCAAGGACGACAACTACTGGTCCACCGGTGCGGCCGGCCCGGCCGGGCCCTGCTCGGAGATCCACTACGACCGCGGGCCGGAGTACGGCCCCGACGGCGGGCCTGAGGCCGATCCCACCGGCGACCGGTTCCTGGAGATCTGGAACCTGGTCTTCATGCAGTTCGAGCGGGGCCCGGGGGAGGGCAAGGAGTTCCCGATCCTCGGTGACCTGCCGAAGAAGAACATCGACACCGGCATGGGTCTGGAGCGGGTGGCGTTCCTGCTCCAGGGCGTCGACAACATGTACGAGATCGACCAGGTCGCCCCGGTGCTGCACCGGGCCGCGGCCCTCGCCGGGGTGCGCTACGGCGCCGACCACGAGGCGGACGTGCGACTGCGGGTGGTCGCCGACCACGTGCGCAGCGGCCTGATGCTCATCGGCGACGGTGTGACCCCGGGCAACGAGGGGCGGGGCTACATCCTGCGCCGGCTGCTGCGCCGCGCGGTCCGCTCGATGAAGCTGCTCGGGGTCGAGGAGGCGTCGCTGCCGGAGCTGCTGCCGGTCTCCCGCGACGCGATGGGCCCCAGCTACCCCGAGCTGGCCACCGACTTCGCCCGCATCTCCGGGATCGCCTATGCCGAGGAGGAGGCGTTCCGGCGCACCCTCACCGCCGGCACGGCGCTGTTCGACACCGCCGTCGGCCAGGCCAGGAAGGCGGGCACCCCGGCCCTGTCGGGGGAGCAGGCCTTCTCGTTGCACGACACCTACGGCTTCCCGATCGACGTGACCCTGGAGATGGCCGCCGAGCAGGGCGTCCGGGTCGACGAGGAGGGCTTCCGCGCCCTGATGAGGGAGCAGCGGGACCGGGCTCGCGCCGACGCCCGTGCCAAGCGCACCGGCGCGGTCGACGTGCTGGCCTACCGGCGGCTGCTGGGCGAGCACGGGCCCACCGACTGGCGGGCCTACGACACCCTGCGCACCGACTCCCGGGTGCTCGGCGTGGTCGACGAGTCCGACACCGACGGTGAACCGGTCGTCGGCGCGGGCGCGGTCACCCGGGTCGTGCTGGACCGGACGCCCTTCTACGCGGAATCCGGCGGTCAGGTCGCCGACGCCGGCGAGCTGACCTGGGACGGCGGCCGGGCCGAGGTCATCGACGTCCAGCGCCCGGTCAAGGGCCTGGTCGCCCACCAGGTGCGGGTGCTCGAGGGAGAGCTGCGGGCCGGCACCGAGCTCACCGCCCAGGTCGACCGCGAGTGGCGGCTCTCGGCCTGCCAGGCGCACTCCGGCACGCACGTGGTGCACGCGGCCCTGCGCCAGGTGCTGGGCCCGCAGGCACTGCAGTCCGGGTCGTACAACCGGCCGGGCTACCTGCGACTGGACTTCGCCTGGCAGGGGGCACTGTCCGCCCAGCAGCGGATCGACGTCGAGGACGTCGCCAACGCCGCCGTCCGCGCCGACCACGGGGTCCGCGCGCTCTACATGACGCTGCCGGAGGCGCGGGAGTTCGGTGCGCTGGCGCTGTTCGGGGAGACCTACGGCGAGCAGGTCCGCGTCGTGGAGATCGGCGGCGAGTGGTCCCGCGAGCTCTGCGGTGGCACCCACGTCCACGGCAGCGCCCAGATCGGCACCCTCGCGCTGACCGGCGAGAGCTCGGTCGGCTCCGGGGCCCGCCGGGTGGAGGCCGCCGTGGGCCTGGAGGGCTTCCGGTACCTGGCGCGCGAACGCGACCTGGTCCGCCAGCTGGCCGACCTGCTCAAGACCCCGCAGGACGGGATCGCCGACCGGGTGAGCGGCATGCTCGAGCGGCTGCGGGAGGCCGACAAGGAGCTGGCGGACCTGCGCGCCCGGCAGACCCTGGCCGCCGCCGGTGACCTGGCCGCCGGCGCCCGCGACCTCGGTGGGGTGGCCGTCGTGACCGGCGCACCGGCCGGGCTGTCCGGTGGCGACCTGCGCAGCCTCGCCCTGGACGTGCGCGGCCGGCTCGGTGAGCGGCCGTCGGCCGTGTTGCTGGCCTCCGCCGCGGACGGCAAGGTGGCCCTGGTGGCCACCGTGAACCCGGCGGCCCAGCAGCAGGGCCTGTCGGCGAACGACCTGCTGCGGGCGGCAGCGCCGGCCGTGGGTGGTCGCGGTGGTGGCAAGGCCGACGTGGCGCAGGGTGGCGGTACCGATCCCTCCGGCATCCCTGCGGCCCTCGCGGCCGTCGAGCAGACGATCGGAGCGGCCACGACGTGAGCGAGGCGTCCGACGGGCCCGGCACCGGGCCGGTGGAGGGGCAGACCAGACGGTCCGGTCGCCCGCCGGTGCCGCCCGCCGCGCCGCCGGAGGACGCCGCGCCCGCGCGGGACGGCACCGGGAACGACGGCACCGAGCACGACGGCCAGCACCGCACCGAGCGGGTGACGTTCCCGGTCCCCGGGCCCGGTGGGCGAGCCGCCGCACCGCCGGCCACCGTCGAGCAGCCTGCCGCTCGGCCGCCGGAGACCGGCCGGCTGCACCTCGGTGGCTACCCGCCCCGGGTGCCCGGGGCCGCCCGCCGCGAGGCCGCGCCGCCGCACGACGGTGCCCGCGATGACGACTGAGGGGAGCGGGCCCGCCTGGGTGCCCGGCCGCAGACTCGGCGTCGACGTCGGGACCGTCCGCGTCGGGCTCGCGCTCTCCGACGCCACCGGCATGCTGGCCAGCCCGTTGGAGACGGTCCGGCGCGCCAAGGACCAGCGCGACCTGGACCACCTCGCTGAGCTGGTTGTGACACACGAGGTGGTCGAGGTAGTTGTGGGATTGCCAAAGCATTTGTCCGGAGCGTCGGGCGCGTCGGCAAGAGATGCCAGTGCATACGCTGAAGCCCTGGCCAGTCGCATCGGGAACGTCCCGGTGCACCTCGTCGACGAGAGGCTCTCCACAGTGACCGCAGCGAGTCACCTGCGCGCCGGCGGCATCGATGCCCGCCACCAGCGCTCGGTGATCGACCAGGCGGCTGCCGTGGTGATCCTGCAGAGCCATCTCGACGAGCGACGACGCACTGGCCCCGACCTCAGGGGGCGCCACTCGTGACGGACCCGACCCAGCCGCACGCGAGCGGCCGCCACTCCGACGCCGACGCCGGCTCCGGACGCCCTGCAGCCGAGTTCCTGGCCGCCTGGGCGGGCGCCGCGACCCTGCAGCTCCCCGACGACCCGGCCGACGCCACCCTGCGACCGCGCCGACGCCGCCGGCACGCCCCGGACACCGGTGCCCAGGTCAGCGCGGCAGGCGGTGGCGTCGACGTGGCCGACGTGGAGATCACCGGGCTGGCCGCCTCCGGCATCGCCGATGCCGGCCTCGCGGCCGCCGGCCTCGACATGAGCGCCTTCGACCTCGGTCGGCGGAACTCGACCGCAGCGGCCCCCAGGGGTCTGGGTCCGGGTGGGTTCGTCCCCGGCGCACGGGCCCGCGAGGTCACCGTGCCGCAGACCGCCGAGATGCCCGCCGTACCGCCGGCCGTCCCGACCATCGGGGGAGCCGCGCGCGGCGCCGGTCCGGCCGCCGCCCGGCGCCTCCCGGCCCCTCGGCCGTCCACCGAGCCCACCACCGCCGACCACGTCCGGGCGGACCGGTTCGCCGACGCCGGGACCGACCCTGGTTGGCTGTCGGCAGCCAACCGTCCCGTCCCCGGGCCGGTTGGACCGTCGTCGGTCCCGACGAGCGGGCCCTCCGGTGCGCTGGCCGGGCTCGTGACCGGGCAGGGCGGCGCCGAGGTGCACACCGCACCTCGGGACACGCCTGTCGACGAGCCGGCGACGGTGGTGCACGCTGCACTGACCGTCGACGGCGCCGACCCGGACGAGGAGCGCTGGCGGATGGTCTCCGAACGGCACGGGAGCGATGAGGGCGACCTCGACCCCGCCCATCACGACCCGCACGACGACGGTGCCTTCGCGTCGGCGTCCCCGCAGACCGGCGGCCTCGACGTCGTCGGCGGCGGTGACCACGACGAGCACCACGACGAGTACTACGACGGACACGACGACGGCGGTGTCGGCGGCGGTCGTCGCGGGCGCGGTGGACGCGGCCGTCGCCGGGGCCCGATGGTCGTCGGCCTCTCCCTGGTCGTCCTGGCCGCGCTGATGGCCGGGATCTTCGTCGGCGGCAAGGCCCTCTGGGACCGGGTCAACCCGGTGGCGGAGGACTACCCGGGGGCCGGCACCGGCGAGGTCGACGTCCGGGTGGAGCCGGGCGACTCGCTGCGCGCCATCGGCACCACGCTCGTGGAGGCCGACGTCATCGCCTCGGTGGCGCCGTTCACCGAGGCGGCCGAGGCCAACCCGGCCGCGACCGGCATCCAGCCCGGCGTCTACCGGCTGCGCCAGCAGATGTCCGGGCAGGCCGCGCTGGACCTGCTGCTGGACCCGGCGTCCCGCCAGGTCACCCGGGTCACCCTGCCCGAGGGCCTGCGGGTCACCCAGGTGCTGCAGCGACTGGCCGACGAGAGCGGTCTGCCGCTCGCGGAGCTGGAGGCCGCCGCCGCCGACCCGGCCCAGCTGGGGCTGCCCGCCTACGCCAACGGCCTGCTGGAGGGCTTCCTCTTCCCGGCCACCTACGACATAGAGCCCGGCGAGACCGCGGTCGAGGTGCTCAGCGAGATGGTGGCGCGCACCGATCAGGTGCTCACCGACCTGCAGATCCCGGTGGAGCAGCGGCTCACGGCGCTGACCAAGGCGAGCCTGGTCCAGGCTGAGGCCGGCTCGGTCGAGGACATGGGCAAGGTCGCCCGGGTGCTGGAGAACCGGCTGGCCGACGGCATGCCGCTGCAGCTGGACACCACGGTGAACTACGCCAACGACAAGGCCGGGATCACCACCAGCGCCGAGGACCGCGCCAACCCCTCCCTCTACAACACCTACGTCCACCCGGGCCTGCCGCCCGGCGCCATCAACAACCCGGGGGAGGAGGCGCTGCGCGCGGTGCTCGCCCCGACCCCTGGTGACTGGCGCTTCTTCGTGGTGGTCGACCCCGACACCGGGGAGACCCGGTTCGCCGCGACCGGCGCCGAGCACCAGCAGAACGTGCTGCTGTTCCAGCAGTGGCTGCGGGACAACCCGGGCAATTGACGCACCGTCGCGCCCCGGTCCGGCCGGCATGAGGGCAGCTGTCCTCGGCCGGCCGGTCGGGCACTCGTTGTCGCCCCTGCTCCACCGGGCGGCCTACGCCGCGCTCGGGCTGGACGACTGGAGCTACGACGCCCTGGACGTCGGGGCCGAGGACCTGCCGGTGCTGCTGGCCGGGCTGGGCCCGGAGTGGCGGGGCTTCTCGGTGACCATGCCGTGCAAGCAGGCGGCGGTGGCGGTGGCCGACGAGGTCGACCAGCTGCCGCGCCTGCTGGGCGCGGCGAACACCCTGCTGCGCACCGACGCCGGCTGGCGCGCGGAGAACACCGACGTCACCGGCGTGGGCATGGCCCTCCAGCTGGGCGGTGTCGAGCGGGTCGAGCACGCCGCCGTCCTCGGGGCCGGGGGGACGGCGGCCGCAGCGGCCACCGCGCTCGCCTCCCTCGGTGCCCAGCAGGTGGACGTCGTGGTCCGGGAGCCTGCGCGGGCCGGTGACCTGCTGCGGGTGCTCGGCGCCCTCGGGGTGAGCGCCGACGTCCAGCGGCTGGACCGCACCGGCACGCTCACCGCACCGGTGGTGGTGAGCACGGTCCCGGCCTCCGGTCAGGCGGCCGTCGCCGACCTCACCTGGTGGCGCGGGCAGACGGTGCTGGACGTGCTCTACGCCGGTTGGCCGACGCCGCTCGCCCAGCGCGTACAGGCGGCGGGGGGCCGGACCATCAGCGGCTTGGAGGTGCTGTTCTGGCAGGCGACCGCCCAGGTCGAGCTGATGACCGGTCATCCGGCGCCGATCGAGGCCATGCGCGCCGCGCTGGACGCCTGACCGCACCCCGGTGACCGGGCTGCTCACCGTTGCCGCCGCCGTCCTCGGCCTGCTGCTCGGCCCGTGGCTGGCCACCACCACGGTGCGGCTGGCCGAGCGTGACCGTGCGGCGCGTCCGTCGTCCCGGCGGGTGGTGGGCACGGCGGTCGTCACGGCGGCGGCGCTCGCCGCCGCGCCCGCCCTCGCCGGACCGCGGCCGGCCACCGTCGCCCTCGCCTGGTTCGGCGCGGCCGCCGTGGTGCTGGCCGGGGTGGACCTCGCCCGGCACCGGCTGCCCGACCGGGTCGTCTTCCCGGCGGCCGCGGTCGGCGTCCTCGCGTTGGCCGTGGACGCCGCCGTGCTGGGCACCTGGCCCGCGCTGGGCCGGGCCGTCACAGCCGCCGCGGTGGCCTGGGGGCTGGGCACCGTCGCCCGGCTGGTGCAGCCCGGCGGGTTCGGCGGCGGCGACGTGAAGCTGCTCGGCCTGCTCGGTCTGCTGCTGGGCTGGGTGGGCTGGGGCGTGCTGCTGGCCGGGGTGCTGGCCGGCTTCGTGCTCGGTGCGCTGGGCGCGCTGCTGCTCATCGCGCTGGGGCGGGCCGGCTGGCGCACGGCCGTGGCGTTCGGCCCGCCGCTGCTGGGCGGCGCCTACGTCGCCCTGGCGCTGGCCGCGCCGCTGCCGTGAGGCCCCCGCCCCGGGGCCCGTCCCCGGCCCGCGGCGGACGGCGGGAGAGGGGGTCCTTCTAGAATCGCCGGCATGTTGCGCTGGTTGACCGCAGGTGAGTCGCACGGTCAACAGCTCACCGCCATCCTGGAGGGGCTGCCCGCCGGGGTGCGGGTGCAGACCGCCGACCTCGACGCCCAGCTCTCCCGCCGCCGGCTCGGCCACGGCCGGAGTGCACGGATGAGCTTCGAGGAGGACGTCGTCACCCTCACCGGCGGCGTCCGGCACGGGGTGACCCAGGGCGGACCGATCGCCGTCCAGGTCGGCAACACCGAGTGGCCGAAGTGGCAGAGCGTCATGGCCGCCGACCCGGTCGACGCGGAGGTGCTGGAGGGGCAGGCGCGCAACGCCCCGCTCACCCGCCCCCGGCCCGGCCACGCCGACCTCGCCGGCATGCAGAAGTACGGCTTCGACGACGTCCGCCCGGTGCTGGAGCGGGCCAGCGCGCGGGAGACCGCCGCCCGCGTGGCGCTGGGCACCGTGGCGCAGGCGTTCCTGCACCAGGTGCTCGGCGTGCGGGTGGTCAGCCACGTGGTGGGGATCGGGCCGGTCACCGTCCCCGACGGGGTGCTGCCCGGCCCGGAGGACAACCCGCGGCTGGACGAGGACCCGGTGCGCTGCGCCGACCCGGCCACCAGCGCGCGGATGACCGCCGAGATCGACGACGCCCGCAAGGCCGGCGACACCCTGGGCGGCGTGATCGAGGTCGTCGTCCACGGCCTGCCGCCGGGCCTGGGCAGCCACGTCCACTGGGACCGCCGGCTGGACTCCCGGCTGGCCGGGGCGCTGATGGGCGTGCAGTCGGTCAAGGCGGTCGAGGTCGGTGACGGGCTGGAGACCGCCCGCCGGCGCGGCTCGGTCGCCCACGACGAGATCGAGCTGGACGGGGGCGAGCTCCGCCGGCTCACCGACCGGGCCGGCGGTGTCGAGGGCGGCATGACCAACGGCGAGGTGCTGCGGGTGCGCGCCGCGATGAAGCCGATCAGCACCGTGCCGCGCGCGCTGGCCACGATCGACACCGCCACCGGCGAGGCCGCGGTCGCGATCAACCAGCGCAGCGACGCCTGCGCGGTGCCGCGCGGCAGCGTGGTGATGGAGGCGATGGTCGCCCTGGTGCTCGCCGACGCGGTGCTGGAGAAGTTCGGTGGTGACTCCGTGCCGGAGACCCGCCGCAACGTCCAGGGGTACCTCGACGCCCTCACCTACCGATGAGCGGGACCGGCCCCGCGCTGGTCGTGGTCGGCCCGCCGGCGTCGGGCAAGTCGACGGTGGGCGCGGCGGTCGCCCAGGCCCTGGGCCTGCCGTTCCGGGACACCGACGCCGACGTGGAGGCCCAGGCCGGGACGACGGTGGCCGACCTCTTCGTCCAGCAGGGCGAGCCGCACTTCCGGGCGCTGGAGGAGCAGGCCGTGGCCCGGGCGATGGCCGAGCACGACGGGGTGCTGGCCCTCGGCGGCGGTGCGGTCACCAGCGCGGCCACCCGGGAGCGGCTGGTCGCCCACGGCCGGGCCGGCCGGGCGGTCGTCTGGCTGGACGTCGACGTCACCTCGGCGGCCAAGCGGGTGGGGCTGTCCCGGGACCGGCCGCTGCTGGCGGTCAACCCACGCGCCATGCTGCGGACCATGCTGGAGACCCGCGCCCCGCTCTACGCCGAGGTCGCCACCGCGACCGTCGTCACCTCGGCCCGTCCGGTGGAGGACGTGGTGGCCGACGTGCTCACCGCCGTCGGGGCGGGCACCCCGTGACCGCCCAGCGGATCACCGTCGGCGGTGACCGGCCCTACGACGTGCTCATCGGCGCGGGCGTGCAGGCGCAGCTCGGTCTGGTGCTCGACGGCACCGCCCGCGCGGCCGTGGTGCACAGCCGGGCGCTGGCGGCCGCGGCCGGTGCCGCGGTCGAGACGCTGCAGCAGGCGGGGGTCGCCGCCGAGGCGGTCGTCGTCCCCGACGGCGAGGCCGCGAAGACCGCCGAGGTCGCCGCCGGCGCCTGGGAGGAGTTCGGCCGGCTGGGGCTCACCCGGTCCGACGCTGTGGTGGGCATCGGTGGGGGAGCGGTCACCGACCTGGCCGGCTTCCTGGCCGCCACCTGGACCCGCGGGATCCGGGTGGTGCAGGTGCCGACCAGCCTGCTGGCGATGGTGGACGCCGCGGTCGGCGGCAAGACCGGCATCAACACCGCCGCCGGCAAGAACCTGGTCGGCGCCTTCCACCCACCGGCCGCCGTGCTGGCCGACACCGATGCGCTGGCCGACCTGCCCGCGGCGGAGTTCCGGTCCGGGCTGGCCGAGGTGGTCAAGTGCGGGTTCATCGCCGACGGGCGCATCCTCGAGCTGCTGGCGGCCGATCCCACCGGCCGGGCCGACACCGCCGAGCTGATCGCCCGCGCCGTGCAGGTCAAGGCCGATGCCGTGGCCGACGACCTCTACGACACCGGACGCCGGGAGTTCCTCAACTACGGCCACACCCTGGGGCACGCGATCGAGCGGGTCGAGGACTTTGGCTGGCGGCACGGGGAGGCCGTGGCGGTGGGGCTGCTGTTCGACGCCGAGCTGGCCTGCCAGGCCGGGCGGCTGTCCCGCGCCGACGCCGACCGGCACCGTGAGCTGGTCGCCGCCCTGGGGCTGCCGACCACCTACCGGGGCGACTGGGCGCAGCTGCAGTCGGTGATGCGGGTGGACAAGAAGGCCCGCGGTGCCTCGCTGCGCTTCGTCGTCCTCGACGGGCTGGGCGCCCCGGCCATCCTGACCGATCCCGACCAGGCCTGGCTGGACGCCGCCTGGGCAGCCGTGAACGGAGACCGTGCATGACGATCCAGGTGCTCAACGGCGCCAACCTCGGCCGGCTCGGCACCCGCGAGCCCGAGGTCTACGGCACGACCACGCATGCCGAACTGGTGCAGCTGATCGAGGCCGCCGCCGCCGAGCTGGGGCTGGACGTCGTCGTCCGGCAGACCGACTCCGAGGGCGAGCTGCTCGGCTGGGTGCACGACGCCACCGACGCCGGCGACCCGGTGGTGATCAACCCCGGCGGGTGGTCGCACACCTCCGTCGTCCTGCGCGACGCGCTGGCCGCCGTCCCCGCCCCGGTGGTGGAGGTGCACATCAGCAACGTGCACACCCGCGAGCCGTTCCGGCACCATTCGTACGTCTCCGCCGTCGCCGACGGGGTGATCGTCGGGCTCGGCGTGCAGGGCTACGAGCTGGCGCTGCGCCACCTGGCCGCGCGGGGTGCACGATGACCCGGCCCGAGGCCGGGCGCCGGGACCGGCTGCGCGCCACCGCCGCCTCGGCCGGGCTGGACGCCGTCCTGGTCACCGACCTGCTCAACGTCCGGTACCTGACCGGCTTCACCGGCTCCAACGGGGCGCTGCTGCTGCGCGTGGACGGGGCCGACGTGTTCGGCACCGACGGCCGGTACACCACCCAGGCCGGCACCCAGGTGCCCGACGTGGAGCTGCTGGTCGACCGCGCCACGATGCCCGCCCTGGCCCGGGCCGCGCGCACCGGCGGGGCGACCCGGCTGGGCTTCGAGTCCCACGTGGTCACCGTCGACGAGCTGCGCGGCCTCGAGCGGCTGCTCGGTGAGGACGGCGCGGCCGTGGAGCTGGTGAGCGTCCGGCGGGCGGTCGAGGCGCTGCGGGCGATCAAGGACGAGGATGAGGTGGAGGCGCTCCGCCGGGCCTGCGCGGTCGCCGACGCCGCACTCGCCGAGCTGGCCGCCGAGGGTGCGCTGCGGCCCGGGCGCACCGAGCTGCAGGTGGGCCGGGAGCTGGACGCCCGGATGCTCGCCCTGGGTGCCGAGGCGCCGAGCTTCGAGACGATCGTGGCGACCGGGGCGAACTCGGCCATCCCGCACCACCGGCCCGACTCCACCGAGCTGGTTGCGGGCGACTTCCTCAAGCTCGACTTCGGGGCCACCGTCGACGGCTACCACTCCGACATGACCCGCACCCTCGTGCTGGGCCACGCCGCCGACTGGCAGCGCGAGGTGTACGAGCTGGTGGCGGCCTCGCAGGCGGCCGGCCGTGCGGCCCTCGCGGTGGGTGCCGAGGTGACTGCGGTGGACGCCGCGGCCCGCGACGTCATCGTCGCCGCCGGGCACGGTGAGCACTTCACCCACGGCCTCGGGCACGGTGTCGGCCTGGAGATCCACGAGGCTCCGGGCATCTCGGCGCTGGGCGCAGGTACCCTGGCCGCTGGCATGGCCGTCACCGTGGAACCAGGCGTGTACCTGCCCGGCCACGGCGGTGTCCGGATCGAGGACACCTTGATCGTCACGGACGACGAGCCCGAGTTGTTGACCCTCACGAGCAAGGAACTGCTGGTCCTCTAGATGGCTACCACCAACGACCTCAAGAACGGCACCGTCCTCAACCTGGACGGCCAGCTGTGGACCGTCACCGACTTCCAGCACGTGAAGCCGGGCAAGGGCGGCGCCTTCGTCCGCACGACCTTGAAGAACGTGCTCTCCGGCAAGGTCGTCGACCGGACGTTCAACGCCGGCACGAAGGTCGAGACGGCGAACGTCGACAAGCGGTCGATGACGTACCTCTACCAGGACGGCGCCGACTACGTCTTCATGGACGGCGACACCTTCGACCAGATCCCGGTCTCGGCCGCGACGCTGGGGAGCGGGGCCGACTACCTGCTGGAGAACACCGAGGTCACCGTGGCGGTGCACGACGGCACCCCGCTGTACGTCGAGCTGCCGGTGACCCTGGAGCTGGTCGTGCAGCACACCGACCCGGGCCTGCAGGGCGACCGCTCCACCGGTGGCACCAAGCCGGCGACCCTGGAGACGGGGGCGGAGATCCAGGTGCCGCTGTTCATCACCACCGGCGAGAAGCTGAAGGTCGACACCCGCGACGGTCGCTACCTCGGCCGGGTCAGCTGACCTCGTGGCAGCCCGTTCCAAGGCGCGCAAGCGCGCGGTCGACGTCCTCTACGAGGCCGACCTGCGTTCCAGTGACCCGCTGGAGGTCCTGCGCGACCGCGTCGCCGACGGCAACCCGCCGGTGCCCGAGCACGCCGTCCGGCTGGTCGAGGGCGTCGTCGGGCAGCAGGCCCGGATCGACGAGCTGATCGAGGAGCACGCCTCCGGCTGGTCGCTCGACCGGTTGCCCGACGTCGACCGGGCCATCCTGCGGATGGCGGTCTACGAACTGCTGTGGGTCGACGACGTCCCCGACGCGGTGGTGATCGACGAGGCGGTGGAGCTGGCCAAGGCGCTGTCCACGGACGACTCGCCGGCCTACGTGAACGGAGTGCTCGGCGGCATCGTCCGCGCCGAGATCCCCACCTGACATCCGAACCAGAGGAGGCCCGCTCCGGCTCCGGAGCGGGCCTTTCGCGCTCCTGACGCTGCCCTCGTCTGCGACCGGCGAACTGTCGGGTGGATCTGACAGCCTCCGAGGGTGAACACCTTCCAGGCACTGGCGGTGTCGATCTTGGCCGTTCTGCCGGGAGCGTCGTACACCTTCGCTTACGAGCGGCTCGCGGGCGCCTATGGCGTAAGCCTCGCCGACCGCTTGATCCGGTTTCTCGCGGCATCCGCCATCTTCCATGCCTTCCTCATCGGGCCCGAGCTGCAGCTGTATCGGGTGTGGATCGACTCCGGGAGACTCGGGCGAGGCGAAGTCAACGCATGGCAACTCGAGGGCGTCGCTGTTGTCTACGTCGTCCTGCCGACGTTGGTGGGCAGCCTGGTGGGGTACGGCCGGAAGAAGCGGTGGCGCTGGGTAAGGGTCTTGACCGGGTCTTCGCCCGAGCCGCGTGCGTGGGACCACGTCTGGACGCAGCCAGAACGCACAAGCGTGGTCCGGCTCAAGCTCAAGTCTGGGCCCTGGTTGGCGGGCTTCTTCGGGAACGTCGAGGGAGCGCCGCAGTCCTATGCCGCCGGCTACCCGGAGGCGGCGGACCTCTTCCTCAGCCTCCAGGTGCAAGTCGACCGCGACACCGGCGAGTTCATCACCGACGACAACGGTTCGTTCCAGCCTGTTGAAGGACGAAGCTCCTTGCTCATACGCTGGGAAGAAGTCGAGTACGCCGACATCGTGGAGGTCTGATGGCAGGGCCAGGGAAGGCTCCCTCGCGGGAGACGAAAGAGCTCAAGCACTCAGGCTTTGACAAGAAGGGCGGGTACCCCAGCACAGGGCGCGTCATCTCGGCAATGCCCAAGGCGCCCAAGGGCCCCGCGCCTGGCGCACCCACTTCGAGCACTCAGGCCAAGAAGTGACGTGATGGCTGGGTTCCACCTATAGAGCGCGCCTGCCTCGTGAGGGCGTCGCGGCCCGCCCGGACCGTCGGTCCTCCATGAGCGCTGACATACGCAGAGGCCCCGCCCGCTGAGCGGGTGGGGCCTCTTTGCGTTGGTCGGGTCAGCGCGGAGCGCGGCGGCGGTCGCCCCAGTTCGCCTCGTCGTCGTCCTCGGTGGCGTAGCCGACGCCGTCGGCGCCCGGGGAGAGCACACCCCACTCGATGAGCCGGGTGGTCAGCTCGTCGGGGCTCATGTCGTAGATGATCGCCAGCGACTTGAGGTCCTCGGCGCGGATCGAGAGCACCTTGCCGTTGTAGTCGTGTCGCTGCGCCTGGATGGTCGAGGCGTAGCGGGCCAGCGGGCCGGCCTCGTCGGCGGGCAGCGAGCCCAGCGACTCCAGGTTGAGCACGATCTTGGTGCTCTTGGTGACCGCGGAGCTCGGCCGCGGGTCGGGCAGCAGCTCGGAGACGGGGACGCCGTAGAAGACGGCCAGCTCGGACAGCCGCTGCACGGTGACCGCACGGTCGCCGCGCTCGTAGGAGCCGACGACGACGGCCTTCCACCGGCCGTGGGACTTGTCCTCCACGCCCTGCAACGACAGCCCTTGCTGGTTGCGGATGGCCCGCAGGCGGGCGCCCAGCGCCCTGGAGTAGTCGGTGCTCATGACCTCTGCTCACTGACTGTCGTCGGTAGGGAACGGTTCTGGTGACGCAGAGTACTGGTACAGCCCGCGCGGCGACAGTCCGGGCGCCCCCAACGAGTCAGATCCCGTTCACATGGCCGCCTCCCGGGCGCGATGCGGGTCACCTGCGCCGGTGCAGTACCGTCGTCGCCGGTCCCACTCGCCGTCGGCCGATCCGGCCGGCGGCGCAGATCTCCTTTAACGACCCGTCCCGTGAGGCGGGGAAGGAGGCTTGATGACCATGTCATCAGAGCTGCCCGCACCACCGCCCACCGAGCCTTCCGCCGGTGGCCCCCCGCCGTTGCTGGGCGCGGACGACGTCGCCCGGGTGGTCGACCGGATCGCCCACCAGCTGATCGAGCGGGCCGCGAGCGCCTCGGCCGCCGGTGCCTCCGACGGTGGCCTCGCCGACCTGGTGCTCGTCGGCATCCCCACCCGCGGCGCCCCGCTGGCCCGCCGGCTGGCCGCCCGGATCGAGGCGTTCAGCGGCACGGCGGTCGACGTCGGCACCGTCGACATCACCCTCTACCGCGACGACCTGCGGCTGCGCGGGGTCCGTGCGCTGGAGGACACCCGGCTGCCGGGGGCCGGGGTCGACGGCCGGCTGGTGGTGCTCGTCGACGACGTCCTGTTCTCCGGCCGGTCGGTGCGCGCCGCCCTGGACGCACTGCGTGACCTCGGCCGCCCCCGCGCGGTGCAGCTGGCGGTGCTGGTCGACCGCGGCCACCGAGAGCTGCCGATCCGGGCCGACTACGTGGGCAAGAACGTGCCGACCTCCCGCACCCAGTCGGTGAAGGTGCACCTGGCCGAGGTCGACGGGCTCGACGAGGTCCTGCTGACCGAGGGGGCGGACGCGTGAAGCGGCACCTGCTGGAGGCCGGGGACCTGGACCGGGCCGACGCGACCCTCGTCCTGGACACCGCCGGCCAGATCGAGTCGGCGCTCGCCGGCCGGGAGGTCAAGAAGCTCCCCACCCTGCGTGGGCGCACCGTGGTCAACCTCTTCTACGAGGACTCCACCCGCACCCGGATCTCCTTCGAGCTGGCGGCCAAGCGGCTCTCCGCCGACGTCATCAACTTCTCCGCCAAGGGCAGCAGCGTCTCCAAGGGCGAGAGCCTCAAGGACACCGCGCTGACCTTGGAGGCGATGGGCAGCGACGCGATCGTCATCCGGCACCAGGCCTCCGGCGCCCCGCACCGGCTGGCGCAGTGGGTGAAGGGCAGCGTCGTGAACGCCGGCGACGGCACCCACGAGCACCCGACCCAGGCGCTGCTGGACGCCTACACGATCCGGCAGCGGCTGGGCCGGCTCGACGGGGTGCGGGTGGTCCTCGTCGGCGACGTGCTGCACAGCCGGGTGGCCCGCTCCAACGTCTGGCTGCTGTCCACGCTGGGCGCCGAGGTCACCCTGGTCGCGCCGCCGACGCTGCTCCCCGTGGGGGTGGGCAGCTGGCCGGTGCAGGTCAGCTACGACCTGGACGCCGTCCTGTCCAAGGCCGACGTGGTGATGATGCTGCGGGTGCAGGCCGAGCGGATGAACGCCTCGTTCTTCCCCAGCGCCCGCGAGTACAGCCGCCGCTACGGCCTGGACGCCCGCCGGATGGCGGTGCTGCCGGACGACGCGATCGTCATGCACCCCGGCCCGATGAACCGCGGCATGGAGATCGCCGCCGAGGTGGCCGACTCGCCCCGCTCCACGATCGTCGACCAGGTCGGCAACGGCGTGAGCGTCCGCATGGCCGTCCTGTACCTGCTGTTGGGAGGGGCTCCCGAATGAGTCTGCTGATCACGAACGCCCGCCCGTACGGCGAGGACGCCGTCGACATCCGCATCGAGGACGGCCGGATCGCCGCGATCGGCCCGGGTCTGGAGGCCGACGGCGCCCAGGTGGTCGACGCGGCCGGGCTGGTCGCGCTCCCCGGCCTGGTCGACCTGCACACCCACCTGCGCGAGCCGGGCCGGGAGGACGCCGAGACGGTCGAGACCGGCAGCCGGGCGGCGGCGCTCGGCGGGTTCACCGCGGTGCACGCGATGGCCAACACCGACCCGGTCGCCGACACCGCCGGCGTGGTCGAGCAGGTCTGGCGGCTGGGCCAGGAGGCCGGGCTGGTCGACGTCGTCCCGGTCGGGGCGGTCACCGTCGGCCTGCGCGGGGAGCGGCTGGCCGAGCTCGGCGCGATGGCCGACTCCGCCGCCCGCGTGCGGGTGTTCTCCGACGACGGGCACTGTGTCGCCGACCCGGCGCTGATGCGCCGCGCCCTGGAGTACGTCAAGGCGCTGGACGGCGTCGTCGCCCAGCACGCCGAGGAGCCCCGGCTCACCGTGGGCGCCCAGATGAACGAGGGCGACCGCTCGGCCCGGCTCGGGCTGGTCGGCTGGCCGGCCGCGGCCGAGGAGGCGGTGATCGCCCGCGACGTGCTGCTGGCCGGGCACGTCGGCGCCCGGCTGCACGTCTGCCACGTCTCGACGGCGGGTTCGGTGGACATCCTGCGCTGGGCGAAGTCACGGGGGGTCCAGGTGACCGCCGAGGTCACCCCGCACCACCTGCTGCTCACCGACCAGTGCGCGGAGACCTACGACCCGGTGTTCAAGGTGAACCCGCCGCTGCGCAGCGACACCGACGTCCAGGCGCTCCGGACGGGGCTGGCCGACGGCACGATCGACGCCGTCGCCACCGACCACGCGCCGCACGCGGTGGAGGACAAGGAGAGCGAGTGGGCCTCGGCCCGCCCGGGGATGCTCGGCCTGGAGCAGGCGCTCTCGATCGTCGTGCAGACCATGGTCGAGCCCGGGCTGCTCGACTGGCGCGGCGTCGCCGACCGCATGTCGGTCCGACCGGCGGCCATCGGCCGTCTGGACGGGCACGGCCGCCCGCTCGCCGTCGGCGAGCCGGCCAACCTGCTGCTGCTGGACCCCACGCACCGGGCCACCGTCGACCCGGCCGCGCTGGCCAGCCGCAGCCGCAACAGCCCCTATGCCGGCCGGGAGCTCCCCGGCCGGGTGGTCGCCACGTTCCTGCGGGGCGCGGCGACCGTGCTCGACGGAAAGGCACAGAAGTGAGCGAGCTGGCGAGCTCACCCAGGTACACAGCAGTGGTCGCGAACGCGGCCGACGAGCGCAGCGAGGAGAACAAGTGAGTGACGCGATCCTCGTGCTCGAGGACGGCAGGACCTTCCACGGCGACGCCTACGGCGCGACCGGCACGACGGTCGGCGAGGCGGTGTTCTCCACCGGGATGACCGGCTACCAGGAGACGCTGACCGACCCCAGCTACGCCGGCCAGATCATCACCATGACGGCGCCGCACGTCGGCAACACCGGCGTCAACGGCGAGGACGACGAGAGCCGCCGGATGTGGGTCGCCGGCTTCGTCGTCCGTGACCCCGCCCGCCGCCCGGCGAACTGGCGGGCCACCGGCAGCCTGGACGACGAGCTGGTCGCCCAGGGCGTGGTGGGGATCAGCGGCATCGACACCCGCGCACTGACCCGCCACCTGCGCGACCGCGGGGCGATGCGCGCCGGGATCAGCACGGAGCTGGGCGCGGACGAACTGCTGGCCCGGGTGACCGAGAGCCCGAGCATGACCGGCGCGGACCTGGCGCCGAGCGTCAGCGCCAGCGAGCCCTACGTCGTCCCGGCGGTGGGGGAGAAGCGGTTCACCATCGCCGCCCTCGACCTGGGCATCAAGACCGCCACCCCGCGGTACCTGGCCGAGCTCGGTGTCGAGACGCACGTGCTGCCCGCGACCGCGACCGCCGAGCAGCTGCTCGAGCACGGGGTGGACGGCGTGTTCGTCTCCAACGGCCCCGGCGACCCGGCGGCCGCCGACTACGCGGTCGCTGCGGTGCGCGGGGTGCTCGAGGCCCGCCGTCCGCTGTTCGGCATCTGCTTCGGCAACCAGATCCTCGGCCGCGCGCTGGGCCTGGGCACCTACAAGCTGCGCTTCGGGCACCGCGGGCTGAACCAGCCGGTGCTGGACCGGGTCAGCGGCACGGTGCGGGTCACCAGCCACAACCACGGCTTCGCCGTCGACGCCCCGCTGGACCGGCCGACCGACACCCCGTTCGGGCCGGTCGAGGTCAGCCACGTCGGGCTCAACGACCAGGTGGTCGAGGGCCTGCGGCTGCTGGAGACCCCGGCGTTCAGCGTGCAGTTCCACCCGGAGGCCGCGGCCGGGCCGCACGACGCCAACCCGCTGTTCGGCCGCTTCGTCGACCTGATGGCCGCGTCCAAGGAAGGCAGCGCTGTGACGCCTGCGCCCATCGTCGAGACGAGCACGGGGGAGAAGGCCTGATGCCCAAGCGGACAGACCTCCAGCACGTGCTGGTGATCGGCTCGGGGCCGATCGTCATCGGTCAGGCCAGCGAGTTCGACTACTCGGGCACCCAGGCCTGCCGGGTGCTCAAGGCCGAGGGGCTGCGGGTCAGCCTGGTCAACAGCAACCCAGCGACGATCATGACCGACCCCGAGGTCGCCGACGCCACCTACGTGGAGCCGCTGACCCCGGAGTTCGTCGAGCGGGTGATCGCCAAGGAGCGCCCCGACGCGCTGCTGGCCACCCTGGGCGGCCAGACGGCGCTGAACCTCGCCATCGGGCTGTACGAGAACGGGGTGCTGGAGAAGTACGGCGTCCAGCTCATCGGCGCCGACGTCGACGCGATCAACCGCGGCGAGGACCGGCAGAAGTTCAAGGACATCGTGCGGTCCGTCGGCGCCGACGCCCCGCGCTCCACGGTCTGCGGGACCGTCGAGGAGGCGCTGGCCACCGCCGCCGAGGTCGGCTACCCGGTGGTCATCCGGCCCAGCTTCACCATGGGCGGGCTGGGCTCGGGGATCGCCACCGACGAGCCGATGCTGCGCCGGATGGCCGGCCACGGGCTCGCCGACTCACCCGTGCACACCGTGCTGATCGAGGAGTCGGTGCTGGGCTGGAAGGAGTTCGAGCTCGAGCTGATGCGCGACCGCAGCGACAACGTGGTGGTCATCTGCTCGATCGAGAACATCGACGCGATGGGCGTGCACACCGGTGACTCGGTGACCGTCGCCCCGGCGATGACGCTCACCGACCGCGAGTACCAGCAGATGCGCGACGTCGGCATCGCCGTCCTGCGCGAGGTCGGCGTGGACACCGGCGGCTGCAACATCCAGTTCGCCGTGCACCCGGAGACCGGGCGCCTGGTCGTGATCGAGATGAACCCGCGGGTGTCGCGGTCCAGTGCCCTGGCGTCGAAGGCCACCGGCTTCCCGATCGCCAAGATCGCCGCGAAGCTGGCCATCGGCTACACCCTCGACGAGATCACCAACGACATCACCGGGGTCACCCCGGCGTCGTTCGAGCCGTCGCTGGACTACGTCGTGGTGAAGATCCCGCGCTTCGCCTTCGAGAAGTTCCCCGGGGCCGACCCGCGGCTGACCACGACGATGAAGAGCGTCGGCGAGGTCATGGCGATGGGCCGCAACTTCACCGAGGCCCTCGGCAAGGCGATGCGCTCGACCGAGACCTCGGCGGCCGGGTTCTGGACCGACGCCGCCCAGCCCGCGGACGCCGCGGCACTGGTGGAGCAGCTGCGCACCCCGGTCGACGGCCGGCTGTACACCGCCCAGCGGGCCCTGGCCGCGGGCGCCACCGTCGAGCAGGTGTCCGAGGCCAGCGGCTTCGACACCTGGTTCGTCGACCAGATCGCCCTGGTCAACGAGATCGGCGAGGAGGTCCGGGAGGCGCCGTCGCTGACCCCGGAGCTGCTGCGCCGGGCCAAGCGGCACGGTCTGTCCGACCGCCAGGTGGCCGTGCTGCGGCCGGAGCTGGCGGGGGAGGACGGCGTCCGCACGCTGCGCTGGCGGCTGGGCATCCGGCCGGTCTACAAGACCGTGGACACCTGCGCCGCCGAGTTCGCCGCCCGGACGCCGTACCACTACTCCTCCTACGACTCCGAGACCGAGGTGGAGCCGCGGGAGAGGCCGGCGGTGCTGATCCTCGGGTCGGGGCCGAACCGGATCGGGCAGGGCGTGGAGTTCGACTACTCCTGCGTGCACGCGGTGATGGCCCTGCAGGACGCCGGCTACGAGGCGGTGATGGTCAACTGCAACCCGGAGACCGTCTCCACCGACTACGACACCGCCGACCGGCTGTACTTCGAGCCGCTCACCTTCGAGGACGTCCTGGAGGTCGTGGAGGCCGAGCGCGCCGCCGGCCCGGTCGCCGGGGTCATCTGCACCCTCGGCGGGCAGACCCCGCTGGGCCTGGCGCAGCGGCTCAAGGACGCCGGCGTCCCGGTGCTGGGCACGTCCCCGGAGTCGATCGACGCGGCCGAGGACCGCGGCGAGTTCTCCCGGGTGCTGTCCGACACCGGCCTGCTCGCGCCCAAGCACGGCATGGCGACGACGTCGGCCGAGGCGGTGGCGATCGCGGCCTCCATCGGCTACCCGGTGCTGGTGCGGCCCTCCTACGTGCTCGGCGGGCGCGGGATGGAGATCGTCTACGAGGACGCCATGCTGGAGGCCTACATCACCAAGGCCACCGACGTGAGCGCCGACCACCCGGTGCTGGTCGACCGGTTCCTCGAGGACGCCGTGGAGATCGACGTCGATGCGCTCTACGACGGCACCGACCTGTACCTGGGCGGGGTCATGGAGCACATCGAGGAGGCCGGGATCCACTCCGGCGACTCGGCGTGCGCCCTGCCGCCGATCACCCTGGGCGGGGAGGACCTGCACACCATCCGGCGGGCCACCGAGGCGCTGGCCGCCCGGATCGGTGTGCGCGGGCTGATGAACGTGCAGTACGCGCTGAAGGACGACGTCCTCTACGTGCTGGAGGCCAACCCGCGCGCCAGCCGGACCGTGCCGTTCGTGTCGAAGGTGACCGCGGTGCAGCTGGCCAAGGCCGCGGCCCGGATCGCGGTCGGCCAGACGATCGCCCAGCTGCGCACCGAGGGCGTGCTGCCGGCCACCGGGGACGGCACCGACCTGCCGGTCGACGGCCCGATCGCGGTGAAGGAGGCGGTGCTGCCCTTCCACCGGTTCCGCACCATCGAGGGCCACGGGGTGGACACCGTGCTCGGGCCGGAGATGAAGTCGACCGGTGAGGTGATGGGCATCGACGCGGAGTTCGGAACCGCGTTCGCCAAGTCCCAGGCGGCCGCCTACGGCGACCTGCCGACCGGGGGGACGGTGTTCGTGTCGCTGGCCAACCGGGACAAGCGCTCGGCGGTCTTCCCGGTGAAGCGGCTGGCCGACCTCGGGTTCCGGGTGCTGGCCACCGTCGGCACCGCCCAGGTGCTCCGCCGCAACGGCGTCTCCTGCGAGGTGGTGGGGAAGTTCTCGCAGGGGCCGGGCAACATCGTCGAGCGGATCCTGGCGGGCGAGATCGACCTGGTGGTCAACACCCCGTTCGGCACGCCGGGCAACAGCGGCCCGCGGCTGGACGGGTACGAGATCCGCGCCGCCGCGGTGAGCGCCGGCATCCCGTGCATCACCACCGTGCAGGGCATGGCGGCCACCGTGCAGGGCGTCGAGTCGCTCCGCCGGGGCGACATCGGGGTGCGCAGCCTGCAGGACCTGCACGAGTCGCTGGCCGCCGCCCAGGCGGCAGCCGGGACCACGGCGTGAGGGGGGGCGGGGGCGCGACCACTGCGGCCGAGCTGGGCCGGGAGGCGCGCGCGGCCGGGCTGACCGGCCCGGTGCTCCGGGCCCTGCACACCGCCGCCGTCGCCCGCCTGGACGGTGCCCCCGCCCCCGAACCGGTCTGGCTCACCGAGCTGACGACCGCACTCGACCGGGACGGGCTGGACGCCGGCGACCTGCCCGCGCTGGTCCGGCTGCTGGCCACCACGGGGCAACACCGGCTGCTGGCCCGCTCGGGGGTGCAGTTCCCGGCGTACGCCCTCACCGACGACGTGGCGGCTGCGCGCGTCGGGCCGCCGGGGCCACGGCTGCCGGTCCGGCCGCGGGCCGCCGGCAGCTGGCAGGTGCTCGGCCGGCGGACCGGGTTCCCGATCGGCGTGCCCGCCTGCCCGATGACCGGCACCGCCGCCTGGGTGCAGTACCTGGCCGGCAACGGCTTCAACCTGCTCACCTACAAGACCGTCCGCAGCCGGGCGCACGCGGCCAACGAGTTCCCGAACTGGGCGTTCGTCCCCGCGGTGCGGGAGCCGTTCGCGCTGGACGGACCGCCGCCGGTGGTCACCGCCGAGCCGTCCGACTGGGTGCCGCCCGGCGACCCGGCGGTGACCAGTGCGAACTCCTTCGGGGTGCCGTCGCCGGACCCGGCGGTCTGGACCGAGGACGTCGCCGCCGCTGTCCGCTGCCTGGCCGACGACCAGCTGCTGCTGGTCAGCGTGCTGGGTGAGGACGACGGCGAGGGCCCGCCGCAGCTGCAGGCGATCGCCGAGGACTTCGCTCGCACCGCACGACTGGCCGAGTCCGCCGGCGCCCCGGTGGTCGAGCTCAACCTGTCCTGCCCCAACGCGCTGGACGCAGCCCGGGGCGGGGTGCGCCCGCCGATCTGCCTGGACGCCGAGCTGACCACCGCGATCGTCGAGACCACCCGGCGCGCGCTGTCCAGCAGCACCGGGCTGGTCGCCAAGCTCTCCTGGCTGGACGCACCCGCCCTGGCCGGGCTGCTGCCGCGGATCGCGCCGCACCTGGACGGGGTGGCCGCGATCAACACGGTGCAGTGCACGGTGCAGCGCGCCGACGGCCGGCCCACCTTCCCGGGCCGGCCACTGGCCGGTGTCTCCGGCCGGGCGGTGCGCGATCTGGCCCTGGACTTCACCGCCCGGCTGCTGGACCTGCGGGCGGCCGGCGGCTTCGACTTCGACGTCCTGGCGATGGGCGGGGTGACCGACCCGGCGAGCTGCGCGGCGCTGTTGGAGCTCGGCGCGGCCGGCGTGCAGACCGCCAC
Organism: Modestobacter sp. VKM Ac-2978; assembly: GCF_026968025.1. Classification (NCBI taxonomy): domain Bacteria; kingdom Bacillati; phylum Actinomycetota; class Actinomycetes; order Geodermatophilales; family Geodermatophilaceae; genus Modestobacter; species Modestobacter sp. VKM Ac-2978. Next base: position 698,711 of record NZ_JAPVBP010000002.1, read on the forward strand.
CGGCGCCTTCGCCGACCCGTTCCTCGCCCGGGCGTGCGTCACCGAGTTCGCCGGGGCAGCGGCGTGAGCGGCACCTTCGGCGAGCGGCTGGCCGACGCCGTCGCCGCGCGCGGCCCGCTGTGCGTCGGCATCGACCCGCACGTGCCGCTGCTCGAGCGTTGGGGGCTGCCGGACAGCCCCGACGGGCTGGCCCGGTTCACCGACGCCGTCGTGGACGCGCTGGCCGGGCACGTTGCGGTGCTCAAACCGCAGCTGGCCTTCTACGAGCGGCACGGCTCCCGCGGGCTGGCCGTGCTCGAGGATGCCGTCGCCCGGGCCCGGGCGGAGGGGGCGCTGGTGCTGCTGGACGCCAAGCGCGGCGACATCGGCTCCACGATGGACGCCTACGCCGACTACCTGCGCCCCGAGCACCCGCTCGCCGTCGACGCCCTGACCGTCAGCCCGTTCCTGGGCCCGGGTTCCCTGCAGCCGGCCGTGGACACCGCCCGCCTGCACGGCGGCGGGCTGTTCGTGCTGGCCCGCACCTCGAACCCGGACGCCGGCACGCTGCAACACGCGCTGGTGGGGGAGCGGACCGCCGCCCAGGTCGTCATCGACACCGTGCGCGGCTGGAACACCCCGGGGTGGGTGGTGGGCGACCCGCTGCCCGACATGGCCGCGGTGCGCGACCTGGCGGGCCGGTGGGGCCCGACCACGGGCTCGTTCGGCGTCGTCGTGGGCGCCACCCTGGCCGACCTGGACGTCGACCTCGACGGGCTCGGTGGGCCGGTGCTCGCCCCGGGCCTGGGCGCCCAGGGCGGGTCGGTCGCCGACCTGCGCCGGTTGTTCGGGACCGGGCGCGCCGTCGTCCCCACCGTCTCCCGCGACGTGCTGCAGGCCGGGCCGGACGCCGCCGCGCTGCGGGCCGCCGCCGACCGCTGGACGGCAGAGCTCACCGCGTGAGGCGCGCGGCGCCCCGGCTGGTGCTGGCCCTCGGGGCGGTGCTGTGCGCGCTGGGCGTCGCGCCTGTTCTGGCGGGCCAACCGGCCGGGGCCACCGGCCGACGGCGGCTGGGCCGCCTACACGCCCCTGCCGGTGGAGACGGCGTACCAGAGTCGGCTGACCCTCTCCTTCGACGACGACCGCTGGGCGGTGCTCTGGACCGCCGGCCACGTCGTCGGTGCCGTGCTGGTCGTGGCCGGGCTGCTGGTGCTGTCCGGCCTGGCCGGGTGGCTGCTGGGGCGGCGGCGGGCCGGCCGACGACGCGCCGCCTGACCAGCGGTGACGGCACGGTTACTGCACCGTCCGGTCCGATCGCGTGTCCGTGCAGCACACCGGCCCGGCGCAGATGACACGGGGTCCAGGATGACCAGCGGGTTCGAGGTGACTAGGTTGGCGCCCAGGCTCATACCGAGGGCCGCCGTCCAGGCACACTCCACACCGAACGACACCGCCGGTCGCAGCGCCGGCACGAACACGATTGGGTTGCTCCGTGCCCCTTCCCGAACTGACCCCCGAACAGCGCGCCGCTGCCCTGGAGAAGGCCGCCGCGGCCCGCAAGGCCCGTGCCGAACTGCGTGAGCGGCTGAAGACCAAGGGCGCGACGGTCGGCGACGTCCTCAAGCAGGGCGAGACCGACGAGGTCATCGGCAAGATGCGCGTCTCCGCGGTGCTCGAGTCCCTCCCCGGGGTCGGCAAGGCGCGTGCTGCCAAGATCATGGAGCGCCTCGAGATCTCCCCGACCCGTCGCGTCCGTGGTCTCGGCGCCAACCAGCGCAAGGCGCTGGAGGCCGAGTTCGCCGGCGAGGTCGTCGAGCCCTGAGCACGTCCCTGTCCCGACCGACGCAGACCCCCAGCCCGAGGACGCCGAGCGTGGCCCGCACCCCTGCCCGCCTGACGGTCCTCTCGGGTCCCTCCGGGGTGGGGAAGGGCACGGTCGTCGCCGAGGTCCGGCGCCGGCACCCGGAGGTCTGGGTGTCGGTGTCGGTCACCACGCGTGCCCCGCGCCCCGGCGAGGTGGACGGCGAGCACTACTGGTTCGTCGACCCCGAGTACTTCGACTGGCTGATCGAGCACGACGGCCTGCTGGAATGGGCCGAGTACGCGGGCAACCGCTACGGCACCCCGGTCGCGCCGGTACAGGAGCAGCTGGCCTCCGGGGCCCCGGCGCTGCTGGAGATCGAACTGCAGGGCGCCCGGCAGGTGCGCGAGCGCGCGCCCGAGGCGCAACTGGTCTTCCTGGCCCCGCCGTCCTGGGCGGAACTGGTCAGCCGGCTGGCCGGCCGGGGCACCGAGCAGCCCGAGGTGCAGTCCCGCCGGCTGGCGCTCGCCCAGGCCGAACTGGACGCCTCGGGGGAGTTCGACGTGGTCGTCGTGAACGACGACGTGGCCAGAGCCGCGGACGAGTTGGTAGGCTTGCTGACTGCGTCTCCGCCCGCTGGTCCCTGACCGCGGCCGAGGGCGCACCCGAGGCGACCGAGCGGAGTCATCCGCCGCCCGCCCGCACACCGAGTTGAGGAGCACGCCCGCCCGTGTCCGGAGTCGCACCTGCCCCTGAGGGCATCACCAACCCGCCGATCGACGAGCTGCTCGAGCGGACCACCAGCAAGTACGGGCTGGTCATCTACGCCGCCAAGCGCGCGCGTCAGATCAACGCCTACTACAGCCAGCTCTCCGAGGGCCTGCTGGAGTACGTCGGCCCGCTGGTCGACACCGCGCCCCAGGAGAAGCCGCTCTCCATCGCGCTCCGCGAGATCAACGACGGCCTGCTGGCCCACACCGCCGGCGAGAACTAGGAGGACCCCCGCCGCTCGCACGCTCGCGGCGGGAGCCTGCGAGGGGGCCGAACGGCCCCCGAACTGATGAGGGAGCCCCCGGCTGGTGCCGGGGGCTTCGTCGTGTGTGGAGGATGGACCTCATGAGCCAGATCGTCCTGGGCGTGGGTGGCGGCGTCGCGGCCTACAAGTCCGCGCTGCTGCTGCGCGCCCTCACCGAGTCCGGCCACGACGTCCGGGTGGTGCCCACCGCGTCGGCGCTGCGCTTCGTCGGTGCCGCGACGTTCGAGGCGCTCAGCGGGAACCCGGTGTCCACCGAGGTCTGGGACGACGTGCCGGAGGTCGCCCACGTCCGGATCGGGCAGACCGCCGACCTGGTCCTGGTCAACCCGGCCACCGCAGACCTGCTGGCTCGGGCAGCGGCCGGCCGGGCCGACGACCTGCTCACCGCGACGCTGCTCACCGCGCACTGCCCGGTCGTCTTCGTGCCGGCCATGCACACCGAGATGTGGTTGCACCCGGCCACCCAGGACAACGTCGCGACGCTGCGCCGCCGCGGAGCCGTCGTGCTGCCCCCCGCGGTGGGGCGGCTCACCGGCCCGGACTCCGGCCCCGGACGGCTGCCCGAGCCGGCCGACGTCGCGGCGCTGGCCGAGCTGGTGCTGTCCGCCGGTGCCGGCGCGCTCGCCCCGGACCTCAGCGGCCGCCGGGTCGTGATCAGCGCCGGTGGCACCCGGGAGCCGCTGGACCCGGTGCGGTTCCTGGGCAACCGCTCGTCCGGGCTGCAGGGCTGGGCGCTGGCCCGGGTCGCCGCCGCCCGGGGCGCCGAGGTGGTGCTGGTCGCGGCCAACGTCGAGCTGCCGGCCCCCTTCGGGGTGCGGGTGGTCCCGGTCGAGACCGCCGAGGAGCTGCGGCTCGCGATGCACGCCGAGTCGTCCGGTGGGGAGATGGGGCGCCCGGCCGACGTCGTCGTCATGGCCGCCGCCGTCGCCGACTTCCGGCCCACCACGGTGGCCGGCAGCAAGCTGAAGAAGGGCGGGACCACCGAGCCCAGCTCGCTGGAGCTGGTCCGCAACCCCGACGTCCTGGTCGAGCTCGTGGGCGCCCGGCCGGCCGGTCAGCTCGTCGTCGGTTTCGCCGCGGAGACCGGCGACGCCGAGGGCGACGTGCTGACCCACGCCCGCGCCAAGCTGGCCCGCAAGGGCGTCGACCTGCTGGTGGTCAACGACGTCTCCGCCGGCCGGGTCTTCGGCCGGTCGGAGAACGAGGTGACGGTGCTGGCCGCCGACGGGACGGCGACCGCCGTGCCGGCCGGTCGCAAGGACGCGGTCGCCGCCGCGATCTGGGACGTGGTGGCCGGCCGGGTCGCCCCGCAGCCGTGAACCCACCGCCTCACCGAACGGGCGTCAGCTCCCGCCGGTAGCCTCAGCCGTCGGGCCGACCACTGCCGTGGTGCAGCCCCGCCGACCGCGAACAACGCGCTCGGCAGCCGACTGCAGGGAGAACCGAGTGCCACGCCGTCTCTTCACGTCCGAGTCGGTGACCGAGGGCCACCCCGACAAGATCGCCGACCAGATCAGCGACTCGATCCTGGACGCGATGCTCGCGCAGGACCCGCGCAGCCGCGTCGCCGTCGAGACCCTCATCACCACCGGCCAGGTGCACATCGCCGGTGAGGTCACCACCTCCGGCTACGTCGACATCGCCGACATCGTGCGCAAGACGATCCTCGGCATCGGCTACGACTCCTCCCGCAAGGGCTTCGACGGCGCCTCCTGCGGCGTCAGCGTCTCCATCGGCGCCCAGTCCCCGGACATCGCCCAGGGCGTGGACACCGGCTACGAGGCGCGCAAGGCCGAGCTGAGCGCGGCCGAGCACCGGGCCGCGGTGGCCGACGACCTGATCGAGCGGCAGGGGGCCGGCGACCAGGGGCTGATGTTCGGGTTCGCCACCGACGAGACGCCCGAGCTGATGCCGCTGCCGATCGCGCTGGCGCACCGGCTGTCCCGGCGGCTGTCGGCCGTCCGCAAGGACGGGTCGGTGCCCTACCTGCGTCCCGACGGCAAGACCCAGGTCACCGTGGTCTACGAGGACGACCGCCCGGTCGCCGTGGACACCGTGGTGGTCTCCTCCCAGCACGCCGAGGACATCTCCATCGACACGCTGCTGGCCCCCGACGTCCAGGAGCTGGTGGTCGAGCCCGCGCTGCGCGAGCTGGGCCTGCCGACCACCGGCTACCGGCTGCTGGTGAACCCGACCGGCAAGTTCGTCATCGGTGGCCCGATGGGCGACGCCGGGCTGACCGGCCGCAAGATCATCGTCGACACCTACGGCGGCATGGCCCGGCACGGCGGCGGCGCCTTCTCCGGTAAGGACCCCTCGAAGGTCGACCGGTCCGGCGCCTACGCGATGCGCTGGGTGGCCAAGAACGTCGTCGCCGCCGGGCTGGCCCGCCGCTGCGAGGTGCAGGTCGCCTACGCGATCGGTGCCGCGCACCCGGTCGGCCTCTTCGTCGAGACCTTCGGCACCAACACGGTGCCGGAGGAGGCGCTGGAGAAGGCGATCACCTCGGTGTTCGACCTGCGGCCCGGTGCGATCGTGCGGGACCTGGACCTGCTGCGGCCGATCTACGCCCCGACGGCGGCCTACGGCCACTTCGGGCGCACCGACGTCGAGCTGCCCTGGGAGCGACTGGACCGCGTCGACGCGCTGAAGTCGGCGGTGGGCGTCTCCTGAGCACGGCACGGCCGTTCGACGACGACCCGGGCACCCGCACACAGCGGGTCGCCCGGGTCGTCGTCGATGTGCCGTTGGCACACCTGGACCGGCCCTTCGACTACGCCGTCCCCGACGAGCTCGCCGAGCAGGTGGTGGCCGGCTGCCGGGTCCGGGTGCGGTTCGCCGGCAAGCTGGTGGACGGCGTCGTCCTGGAGCTGGCCGGCGACACCGACCACACCGGCAAGCTGGCCCCGCTGGCCAAGGTGGTCTCCGCCGAGCCGGTGCTCACCCCCGAGGTCGCCGAGCTGGCCCGCTCGGTCGCCGACCGCTACGCCGGGTCGCTCACCGACGTGCTGCGGCTGGCCCTGCCACCGCGCCGCGGCGCTCCGGAGAAGCGGCCCCGGCTCGACCCGCCGCCCCCGCCGGAGGCCCCCGATCCGGCGGGCTTCGCCCGCTATCCGACCGGGCCGCAGCTGCTGACCGCGGTGGCCGAGGGGCGGGCGGCCCGCGCGGTGTGGACGGCGCTGCCCGGGGAGGACTGGCCGACCCGGCTGGCCGAGCTGGCGCAGGCCGCGCTGTCGGGCGGACGCGGCGCGCTCGTCGTCGTCCCCGACGGCAAGGACCTCGACCGGCTGGCCGCCGCGGCCGAGCGGCTGCTGCCGGCCGGTTCGGTCGCGGTGCTGCGCGCCGACTCCTCGCCGGACACCCGCTACGGGCGCTTCCTCGCCGCCTCCCGCGGCACCGCCCAGGTGGTGCTCGGCACCCGCGGCTCGGTGTTCGCGCCGGTGCGTGAGCTGGGCCTCGTGGCGATCTGGGACGACGGCGACGACCTGCACGCCGAGCCGCGGGCGCCCTACCCGCACGCCCGCGACGTGCTGGTGCACCGGGCGCACCTGGCCTCCTGCGCGGCCGTGGTCGCCGGTACGGCGCGCACCGCGGAGGCGGCGCTGCTGGTGGAGTCCGGGTGGGCGCACGAGCTGATCGCCGACCGGGCCACCCTGAGGGCCGCCGCGCCGCGGGTGGAGGCCCTCGGCAGCGACTTCGAGCTGGCCCGGGACCCGGCCGCGCGCTCGGCCCGGTTGCCCACGCTCGGCTTCACCGTGGCCCGGCGCGCGCTGGCCGACGGCGCCCCCGTGCTGATCCAGGTGCCGCGCTCCGGGTACGTGCCCTCGCTGGTCTGCGACCGCTGCCGGGCGCCGGCCCGCTGCGCGCACTGCGCCGGCCCGCTGGGGATCGCACCGGCGCCCGGGCCGAACGGGGTGCGGATCGCGGCCTGCCGGTGGTGCGCCCGCCCGGCGGCGACCTTCGACTGCCCGCACTGTCACGGCACCAAGCTGCGGGCCGCCGTCATCGGCGCCTCCCGCACGGCGGAGGAGCTGGGCCGGGCGTTCCCCGGCGCGGCCGTGCGGGTCTCCGGCCGCAGCTCCGGCGTGCTGGCGGAGGTCTCCGGTGACCCGGCGATCGTGGTGGCCACGCCGGGGGCGGAGCCGGTGGCCGAGGGCGGCTACGGCGCGGCGCTGCTGCTGGACTCCTGGGCGCTGCTGGGCCGGGCGGACCTGCGGGCGGGGGAGGAGACGCTGCGCCGCTGGATGAACGCCGCGGGGCTGGTGCGGGCCGGCGGCCAGGTGGTGGTCGCCGCCGACGCCGCGCACCCGGTCGTGCAGGCGCTGGTGCGCTGGGACCCGGCCGGGCTGGCCACCCGGGAGCTGGCCGACCGCCGCGAGCTCGGCTTCCCGCCGGTCACCCGGATGGCCTCGCTGTCGGCGTCCCCGGCGGCGCTGGCGGACTTCCTGGCGGCCCTGCGGCTGCCCGAGGGCGCCGACGTCCTGGGACCGGTCCCCGAGCCCCCACGGCCGGGGCAGGAGGGCGAACGGGAGCGCTACCTGGTCCGGGTGCGGCGCAGCGACGGGGCGGCCCTGGCGCGGGCGCTGCACGACGTCCAGGGGGTGCGCAGCGCCAAGAAGGTCGCCGAACACGTCCGCGTGCAACTGGACCCGCTCGAACTGGCCTAGGTGCACGCGGCCGTCCCGTCGGCGGCAGGCGGTGTGGAGCTCGCCGAGAGCCTTGACAGTTTTTCCTGTCAGGAGCACGGTGACGTTGTGCAGGACGTCGAGGTCATCGAGGACGCGGAGGCGGCGGCCGCCGCGCTCGACCCGGTCCGGGCCCAGCTGCTCGGCGAGCTGGTCGTCCCGGCCTCCGCCGCCGGGCTCGCCGCCCGGGTCGGCATCGCGCGCCAGAAGGTCAACTACCACCTCAGGGCGCTGGAGGCGCACGGCCTGGTGAGGCTGGCCGAGGAGCGCCGGCACGGGGGCATCACCGAACGGGTGCTGCAGGCGTCGGCGGCGTCGTACGTCGTGTCGCCGGCGGCCGTCAGCGCGTCCGCGGCCGATCCGGACGCCAACGCCGACCACCTGTCGGCGGGCTACCTCGTCGCGCTGGCCGGCCGGCTGGTGCGCGAGGTCGGCGCCCTGGCGCGCCGGGCCGGTGCGTCCGGCACGCGCCTGCCGACGCTGACCATCGACACGCCGATCGGCTTCCGGTCGGCCGCCGACCGGGCTGCCTTCGCCGACGACCTGACCGCGGCGGTGCTCGACCTGGCCGCTCGGTACCACCACGACGACGGGCGCCCGCACCGGCTCGTCGTCGCCGCCCACCCCGTTCCCGAGGAGAGAACATGAGCACGACCACGGACGTCCTGTACCGCCTGGAGTTCAGCGTCGAGGTCCCGGGCACCCCGGAACAGGTCTGGCAGGCCATCGCGACCGCCCGGGGCATGAGCTCCTGGTTCCTGCCGACCGAGCTGGAGGAGCGCGAGGGCGGGTCCCTGCACTTCTCCATGGGCCCCGAGATGGGCTCGGACGGCCGGGTCACCGGCTGGGACCCGCCGCGCCGCATCGCCTACGAAGAGGACTGGGCCGCCCTCATGGGCAAGGACCCGGATGCGCTGAGCCCGCTGACGTCGGAGTTCCTCGTCGAGGCGCAGTCCGGCGGCACCTGCGTCGTGCGGGTCACCAGCAGCGGCTTCGGGACCGGCGCCGCCTGGGAGTCGGAGTGGTGGGACGACATGGGCTCGAGCTGGCGGCCCTTCTTCGACAACCTGCGCCTCTACCTGGCGCACTTCCCCGGCCAGGAGGCCACACAGCTGGAGGCCACCGCCTCCCACCCCGGCGACGCGGGAGCGCTCTGGTCGACCGTGCGCGACGCGCTCGGCCTGGGTGAGGAAGGCGCGACGGTCGAGGTGCGCGGCACCACCGGCACGGTCGAGCGGGTCGGCGAGCGGCAGGCGCTGGTCCGGCTCACCGCACCGGTTCCCGGGATGCTCAGCGTCTTCACGTACGGCGAGGGCGACGGCACGGCGATGGCGGGCGTGCGGGCATACCTGTTCTCCGCCGACGCCGCGGACCACGTGCGGCGTGAGCAACCGGCCTGGCAGGCCTGGCTGCAGGAGCTCGCCGTCCCGGCCTGATCTCCTGCACCTGCTGCCCGGGCCACCGGTGGTCAGTCGATCGGCTGGTCCAGCAGCTGCGCCAGCTCGGCGTCCAGCTGGGCGGCGGCCATGTCCTCGATGGCGCGCTCGGTGGCCCGGCGCCAGCGCACCGGGAGCGTCGTGGCGGCGGCGCCCACGCCGACCACGATCCCGACCAGCAGGTGCGGGCGCGGGTGGCCGCGCCCGCGCAGCGCCCGGACGGCCGGGCGGTGCACGGCCGTCGCCGCCAGCCCCCAGCCGGCCGTCGCGAGCGCCTGGTGGCGGGTCACCGCCTGATCGGCGGGGGACGCCGACTCGACCGGCATGCCCTGGAAGGTGCGCCGCAGCGAGGGCAGGTCGTGGGCCACCGTGTCGGCGGCGACCGCGGCCAGCAGCGCCAGGTACACCCGTGCCCGGGCCGCGGACCGAGGCGGCAGGTCGAGGGCCGCCTCGGCACCGCCGACCGTCAGGCCGTCGACGAGGGTGCTGATCACGGCGTGGACGCGGTGCGAGGCGAGTGAGGCCATTGCAGCACCGTAACCAGATCACCCTGCGGGCGCCGCTGCGCACGGCACCTAGGATCGTCGGGTGAGCGTCACCCCGATCCGGATCATGGGCGACCCGGTGCTCCGCACCCCGGCCGCCCCCGTCGTCGACTTCGACGCCGAACTGCGTCAGCTCGTCGCCGACCTGACCGACACCATGCACGCGGCCGGCGGCGCCGGCATCGCGGCGCCGCAGATCGGCGTCGGCCTGCGCGTGTTCACTTGGTACGTCGACGGCGAGGTCGGCCACCTGGTCAACCCCGACGTGACGCCGGTGGGCGAGGAGACCGAGGAGGACGCCGAGGGCTGCCTGTCCATCCCCGGCTTCCGGTTCGACTGCCGCCGGCACCTCTACGTCGCCGCCACGGGCTGGGACATGCACGGCGAGCCGATCCGGGTGGAGGGCTCGCACAAGCTGGCGCGGGCCATCCAGCACGAGACCGACCACCTCGACGGCGTGCTCTTCGTCGACCGGCTCGACGCCGAGGCCCGCGCCGCCGCCCTGGACGTGCTGCAGGGCGCGGAGTGGCAGGGTGCGCAGGCCTGGCTGCCCGACGGGTCGCCGGTGCCGGCACCCGTGGTGAAGGTGAGCCCCCACTGAGGCTCCTGTTCGCCGGTACCCCGGCGCCGGCCGTCGTCGCCCTCGACGCGCTGCTGGACTCCGCCCACGAGGTCGTCGCCGTCCTCACCCGGCCCGACGCGCCGTCCGGCCGCGGCCGGCGCACCAGCCGGTCGCCGGTCGCCGAGCGCGCCGACGCCGCCGGCATCCCGGTGCTGCAGCCCCGCTCGCCGCGGGAACCGGAGTTCCTCTCCCAGCTCGCCGACCTCGCCGTCGACTGCGCCCCGGTCGTCGCCTACGGCGCCCTGGTGCCGCCGGCGGCCCTGCAGGTCCCGCGGCACGGCTGGGTGAACCTGCACTTCTCGCTGCTGCCCGCCTGGCGCGGTGCGGCACCGGTGCAGCACGCGATCATGGCCGGCGACGAGGTCACCGGCGCGGCCACCTTCCAGCTGGAGGCCGGCCTGGACACCGGCCCGGTCCTCGGCGTCGTCACCGAGCCGATCGGGGCCACCGACACCGCCGGTGACCTGCTGGACCGGCTGGCGGTCAGCGGTGCCCGGCTGCTGGTCGCGACGCTGGACGGCATCGCCGACGGCTCGCTGCGGCCCGAGCCCCAGCCGGCCGAGGGGGTCAGCCTGGCGCCGCGGATCGAGACCGCGGACGCCCAGGTCGACTGGACCCTGCCGGCCCACGTCGTCGACCGGCGGGTGCGCGGCGTGACACCGGCCCCGGGCGCCTGGACGACGTGGCGGGGGAACCGGCTGCGGCTGGCGCCGGTCGAGCCGCTCTCGTCGTCGCTGGCGCTCGAACCCGGGGAGCTGTCGATCGGGTCGACCGGTGTGCTGGTGGGCGCCGGGCGCGGCGCCGTCCGGCTGTCGTCGGTGCAACCGGCCGGCAAGAAGATGCTCCCGGCGGCCGACTGGGCGCGCGGTGCGCGCCTGGAACCGGGCGAGCGACTCGGTGAGCAGGTGGGCGCATGACCGGCCCGGAGAAGCGGGCCGGCCACAAGCGGCGCAACGACCCCGGCACCGGCAACCAGCGGCCCCAGTCCCGGCGGCACCGGCCGACGCTGGACGGGGCCCGGCTGACCGCCTACGACGTGCTCGACGGCGTCTCCAGCCGGGCGGCCTACGCCAACCTGCTGCTGCCCCAGCTGCTGCGCGAGCGGCAGCTGGAGCCCCGGGACGCCGCCTTCGCCACCCAGCTGGCCTACGGCACGCTGCGCGCCACCGGCACCCTGGACGCCGTCCTGACCACGCTGGTGTCCCGGCCGCTGGCCGAGCTCGACCCCAAGGTGCTGGACCTGCTGCGGCTGGGCGCCTACCAGCTGATCGACCTGCGGGTGCCGGCGCACGCCGCGGTCGACACCACCGTCGCCCTCACCCGGGCGATCGTCGGCACCGGCGCCTCCGGGCTGGTCAACGCCGTGCTGCGCAAGGTCGCCGCCGGCGGCGACCGGGCCGCCTGGGTCGCCACCCTCGCCCCGGCCGACGACGACGAACGGCTGACCCTCACCACCGACCACCCGCGCTGGATCGTCGAGGCGTGGCGTGCGGCGCTGGCCGACGACGCCGAGGTGGAGGCCGCGCTGCTCGCCGACGACGCCGCACCCGAGGTGCACCTGGTCGCCCGGCACGTCGACCGGGACGAGCTGGCCGCCGACTCCGGTGGGGAGCCCGGGCCGTGGTCGCCGCACGCCGTCCGGCTGCACGGCGGTGACCCCGGCAAGCTGGCCGCGATCCGCTCCGGCGCCGCCGCGGTGCAGGACGAGGGCAGCCAGCTGGCCGCGCTCGCCCTTGTCCGGGCGCCGCTGGAGGGCCCGGACGCGCGCTGGCTGGACATGTGCGCCGGCCCGGGCGGCAAGGCGGGCCTGCTGGCCGCCGTCCGGCCGGCCGGGGTGCACCTGACCGCCGCCGACCGCAGCGAGCACCGCGCCGAGCTGGTGCGCGGCGCCCTGGCCGGCGCCGACGACGTCGAGGTGCTCGTCAGTGATGCGACGGCGCCGAGCTGGCCGGCCGCGTCCTTCGACCGGGTGCTGCTGGACGCACCCTGCACGGGTCTGGGCGCGTTGCGCCGTCGGCCGGAGGTGCGCTGGCGCCGGACGGCTGCAGACGTCGAGCCGCTGGCCGAGCTGCAGCGGCAGCTGCTGGACAGCGCGCTGGCCTCGGTGCGGCCCGGGGGAGTGGTCGCCTACGTGACCTGCTCCCCGCACGCCGCCGAGACCGTCGCCGTGGTCGACGCGGTCGCCGGCCGGGACGACGTCGAGGTGCTCCCCGTGGCCCCGCTGTTCCCCGAGGTGCCCGGCATCGAGCGCGGCGAGCACGCCCAGCTGTGGCCGCACCGGCACGGCACCGACGCGATGTTCATGGCGCTGCTCCGCCGCACCCGCTGACGGTCAGGCCGGCGGGTCGGCGAGCCAGCGGCGTGCCTCGGTCAGGCTCCGCTCGTGCAGCCGGAGCTGGACGCCGGAGGCCACCAGCGCCACGCCGGCGACCACCGCCAGCTGCGGCCTGGGCGGGTCGGCGACCAGCGGTACGACGACGCAGGCGGCGAGCACCACCGACACGGTGACCCAGACGGCGCGGACCAGGCCGGCCCGGTGCAGCCGCTGCTGGGCCCGGGCCCGGACCGCGTCGGCGCGGGTCCAGCCGACCAGCCGGTGGTGGCGCAGCGCGAAGTCGACCCGGGCGCCGTCGATGCGGGCTGCCCGGTCGCCCCAGTGCCAGCTGGCGGTGCGGATCAGCACCGCCAGCACGAGGAACCCCCAGGAGACGACGGCCGGAGCCTCTCCGCCGCCGAGCACGAGGAAGGCGTAGAGCGCGGCGAACGCCAGGACGACGGCCTCGACGACGAGCCGGCGCCGGTGGTCCCAGCTGTGCAGGTCGGCCTCGCCCTGCCGGATCGCGGCGTCGTCCGCTGCGCTGCGCTCCCTGGCCACCGGCGCACGGTAGCGGGTGGCCGGCGCTGCCCGACCTGCGCCGAGCCCGAGGTTCAGTAGACGACCCGGAAGCCGCCGATCAGCGTCACCACGTTGTCGTCCGGGTCGGTGACCGACGCCAGCTGCACGCCCTTGCTCGCCGTCTGCACCTCACCCGGCGAGAGCCCCCGGCTCCGCAGCTGGTCGAGGTGGACAGCCAGGTCGTCGACCGCGAGGTTGAGCAGCGCCCGGCCGGCACGGTCGGCGTCCACGTGCACCTGGACCCAGCCGGTGTCGGTGACCCGCCACTCCGCGAGGGTCGGCATCGGCCGGTTGTCGGCAGCGCGGCCGGGGACGCGGGAACGGCTCAGAAGGGGAACTGGCGCTTCGTGTGCTGGACGCTCACCCAGTGGTCGGTGGTGAACTCCTCGATCGCCCAGTCGCCACCGAACCGGCCCAACCCCGAGTCCTTCTCCCCGCCGAACGCGGTGTTGTTCTCGTCGTTGAGGGGGGAGTCGTTGACGTGGGTCATCCCGGCCTCCACCCGCAGCGCGAACTGCACCCCGCGCAGGGTGTCCTCGGTGAACACGGCGCTGGACAGGCCGTACTCGGTGTCGTTGGCGATCGCCAGGGCGTCGTCCTCGTCCCGGGCCCGGATGATGGTCGCGACCGGCCCGAACATCTCGGTGCGGGCGCTGGTCACCGCGTTGCTGCCGAGCAGCACGTGCGGGGGCAGCACCGACCCGATGGGGCCGGTCGGGTCGCCGCCGAGCAGCTGCTGGGCGCCGTCGGCGATCGACTGGGCGACCTTCTCCTGGATGCCCTCGAGCTGCTTGGCGTTGATGATCGGGCCGATCACCGTGTCCTCCTCGGCCGGGTCGCCGGCCTTGAGCCCGCGCACCCGCTCGACGTAGCGCTCCACGAACTCGTCGTGCACGGCGTCGTCCACGATGATCCGGTTGGTGATCATGCAGACCTGACCCTGGTGGAAGAACTTGCCGAACACGGCGGCGTCCACCGCGTAGCCGACGTCGGCGTCGTCCAGCACCACCAGCGGGCCGTTGCCGCCGAGCTCCAGCGAGAGCTTCTTCAGCCCGGCCTTCTCCGCGATCCCCTTGCCCACCGGGGTCGAGCCGGTGAAGGAGACCACCCGCGGCGTCGGGTGGGCGACGATCGCGTCGCCGATGTCGCTGCCCGAGCCGATCAGCACCGACAGCAGCCCCTCGGGCAGCCCGGCTTCCTCGTAGACCTTGGCCAGCAGCAGCCCACCGGTCACCGGGGTGTCGCCGGCGGGCTTGAGGACGACGGCGTTGCCGGTCGCCAGCGCAGGTGCCACCGAGCGGTTGGACAGGTGCATCGGCACGTTCCACGGGCTGATGACCGCGACCACGCCGACCGGACGCCGGTAGACGCGGCTCTCCTTGCCCTCGATGTCGGCGGGCAGGATCCGGCCCTCGACGCGGTAGGGATAGGACGACGCCTCGTGGAAGTCCCGCAGCGTGATGGCGTACTCGAACGCGGCGGCGGGGGCGGCAGCACCGCTCTCCTTGATGTGCCAGTCGACGATCTCGTCCTTGCGGTCCTCCATGATCCGGGCGGCGCGGCGCATCACGTCGGCGCGCTCGCTGGGCAGTCGGGCGGCCCAGTCCCGCTGGGCCTCCTTCGCCCGGGCGTAGGCCTCGTCGAGGTCGTCGGCGTTGGCGAGCGGGATCTCGGTCAGGGTCTCGCCGGTGTAGGGGTTGGTGTCGGTCGCGGTCTTCCCGGCCCGGCCGGCGCGCCAGGTGCCGGCGATCGGCATCCGGTCGAAGCCGTCGTAGCGGGCAGGTGCTGAGTTGTCCGATGCCATGCCAGAACGCCTACCCGGACGTGCACAACGGACACGTCGGCGGCTGGCCTGTCGAGTGCTGGGCTGTCGACGTCTCCGGCCCGGGCCAGACGTCGAGGAGTCGGCGGTCGACGCGCTGCTGGTCCGGCGAGGCCGACGAGCACCCGGGTCCGTCGGCGGCTGCCTCAGCTGGGCACACCGCCGGTCGGACGGTCGTCCGAGTTGCCGGTCCGCTGATCACGGGGAGACTGCCCAGTAGCCGCAGCGTCGCGGTCGTCGGCGGCAGTACGTCCTCCGGCGGACACCGGCGTCGGCGGCTCCGCAGCTCCCGAGGAGAAGAGGACGTCGTGCGCAGTCGCAGGTCCCGGATGACCACGGTCGCTCTCAGCCTGGCGCTGGGAGCCTTCCTCGGCGGCGCACCCGTGGCCGTGGCCGCCCCGGCCGTGACCGTCGCCGCCCCGGCCGTGACCGTGACCGGCGTCCTCGACGTGCCGCCCCCCGGGGCGAACGACTGGTCGTGCCGCCCCTCAGCGGCGCACCCGTACCCGGTCGTCCTGGTCCCGGGCACCTTCGAGAGCATGGCGAAGAACTGGTCGACGCTGTCCCCGGTGCTGAAGGCCGCCGGCTACTGCGTCTACTCCCTGAACTACGGCGTGACCAACGGCGTCCCTGCCACCGGGCCCATCGCCGAGTCGGCGGAGGAGCTCGCGGTCTTCGTCGACCGCGTGCTGAAGGCCACCAAGGCCAAGCAGGTCGACCTGGTCGGACACAGCCAGGGCGGGATGATGCCGCGGCACTACCTGGCCTTCCTCAAGGGCGCGAGACACGTGCACGCCCTGGTCGGCATCGCTCCTTCCAACCACGGCACCCAGGGGCTGGTGTTCCCGGAGTCGGGCCTCGGCAGCAGCGGCGACAACGTGCTCTGCGCGGCCTGCACCGACCAGCAGGCCGGCTCGCCGTTCCTCACCACGCTCAACTCCGGTGGTGACACCGTCGCCGGGCCGTACTACACGGTCATCTCCACCGTCTACGACGAGGTGGTCACCCCGTACACCAGTCAGGCGTTGGACGGAGCGCCGCAGCAGGTCACCAACATCGTGCTCCAGGACAAGTGCCCGCTGGACCCGATCGAGCACGACCAGGCACCCAACGACCCGGTCGTCCACCAGTGGGTGCTGGAGGCGCTGTCCCAGCGCACCGGCCCCGCCGACCCGGACTTCGAGCCGGCCTGCGCCTGAGCGGCCTCTCGACGTCCTGGCTGCTCGACACGGCGGCAGCCTGGGGGAGGCCCGGCCGATCCCGGGACGCCGGCGCACTCCGGTCGCCGGTCCGGCCGGGCGGGGGTGGCCCCTACGATCACCGGGTGCCACGGGAACCCATGATCGCGCCCAGTCTGCTGTCCGCGGACTTCGCCCGGCTCGCCGACGAGGTGCAGCGGATCGCCGACGCCGACTGGGTGCACGTCGACGTCATGGACGCCCACTTCGTGCCCAACCTGACCCTGGGCCTGCCGGTGGTCCAGGCGATCCAGGCGGTCAGCCCGGTCCCGCTGGACTGCCACCTGATGATCGACGACCCGGAGCGCTGGGCGCCGGGCTACGCCGAGGCCGGCGCCCGCAACGTCACCGTGCACGCCGAGGCCTGCACCGACCCGCGGGCCGTCGCGCGTGACCTCAAGGCCGCCGGGGCGCTCGCCGGCCTGGCGCTCAAGCCGGGCACGCCGTTGGAGGCCTACCTCGACGTGCTGCCCGAGTTCGACACCCTGCTGGTGATGACGGTGGAGCCCGGCTTCGGCGGGCAGTCGTTCATGCCGGAGGTGCTGCCGAAGGTCCGGGAGGCCCGGCGGCTGGTCGAGGCCGGCCACCTCCAGCTGTTCCTGGAGGTCGACGGCGGCATCAACGCCGACACCATCGAGCAGGCTGCCGAGGCCGGCGCCGACGTCTTCGTCGCGGGCTCGGCCGTCTACGGCGCCGACGACCCCGCCCGGGCGATCGCCGCCCTGCGGGCCCAGGCCGCACGCCCCCGGTGAACGCCGCCGAGCAGGCGGCGATGGCCCGGGCCCGGGAGCTGGGGCTGCGGGTGCTGGGCACCACCAGCCCGAACCCGCCGGTCGGTGCCGTGGTGCTCGACGCCGCCGGTGCCGTCGTGGGGGAGGGGGCGACCTCCCCGCCGGGTGGACCGCACGCGGAGGTGCACGCCCTCGCCTCTGCGGGGGAGCGCGCTCGCGGGGGCACCGCCGTCGTGACCCTCGAACCGTGCGCGCACACCGGTCGCACCGGCCCCTGCGCCGACGCGCTGATCGCCGCCGGGGTCGCCCGGGTCGTCGTCGCCGTCCCCGAGCCGACCCGGCTGGCCACCGGCGGCGCCGGCCGGCTGCGCGCGGCCGGCATCGACGTCGAGCTGGGCGCCGAGCAGGCCGCGGCCGCCGAGGGCGCCCTGGCCGGCTGGCTGACCGGGGTGCACGCGCACCGCCCGCAGGTCATCTGGAAGGTCGCCACCACCCTGGACGGGCGGGTCGCGGCCGCCGACGGCACCAGCCGCTGGATCACCGGGCCCGAGGCGCGGGCCGCCGTGCACCAGCTGCGGGCCACCTGTGACGCGGTGCTCGTCGGCTCCGGGACGGCGCTCGCCGACGACCCCCAGCTCACCGTCCGTGACGCCGACGGCCGCACCGCCGACCGGCAGCCGCTGCGGGTGGTGCTGGACCGCCGCGACCGGGTGCCGGCCACCGCCCGGGTGCACGACGCCGCCGCGCCCACGCTGGTCAGCCGGGCCGCCACCCCGGCCGCGCTGCTGGCCGAGCTGTTCGACTCCGACGTCCGCCGGGTGCTGCTGGAGGGCGGCCCCACGCTGGCCGCCGCCTTCCTCGCCGCCGGCCTGGTCGACGAGGCCGTGGTGCACGTCGCGCCCACGCTGCTCGGGGCCGGCGCCGCCATGGTGGGCGGGCTGGGAATCAGCACGATCACCGAGGCGCTGCACCTGCAGGTCACCGACGTCACCCGCATGGGCGGGGACGTGCAGATCCGGTTGCGGCCCACCCGGCACACTGGGTGGACAGCGTCGACCGGCGGAGGGAGCTGAGGTGTTCACCGGCATCGTGGAAGAGCTCGGCACCCTGATCGTGCGCGAGGACGGCGCGGACAGCGCGGTGCTGCGCATCCGGGCCCGCAAGGCACTGGAGGACGTCGCACTGGGCGACTCGATCGCGGTCAACGGCGTCTGCCTGACCGTCACCGGCGTCGAGCCCGGGCCCGACGGCACCGGCGTGTGGAGCACCGACGTGATGGCCGAGACGCTGCGCCGCAGCAGCCTCGGCGCCACCGGCTCCGGCGACCGGGTGAACCTGGAGCGCGCCGTCACCCCGCAGACCCGGCTGGGCGGCCACATCGTGCAGGGTCACGTCGACGGCGTGGGCACCGTGGTCTCCCGCACCCCCGGCGACGACTGGGAGGTCGTGCGGATCGCCGTCCCGCCCGAGCTGGCCCGCTACGTCGTGGAGAAGGGCTCGATCACCGTCGACGGCGTCTCGCTGACCGTGAGCGCGCTCGCCGACTCACCCGAGCCCTGGTTCGAGGTCAGCCTCATCCCGACCACCCTGCGCGAGACCACCCTGGGCGACCGAGCCCCCGGTGACCCGGTCAACCTGGAGGTGGACGTCATCGCCAAGTACGTCGAACGACTGTTGGGAGCACGACGATGACCGCCTTCCGGCTGGACTCGGTGGAGAGCGCGATCGCGGCGGTCAAGAGCGGCCGGCCCGTCGTCGTCATCGACGACGAGGACCGCGAGAACGAGGGCGACCTGATCTTCGCCTCGGAGCTCGCCACCCCCGAGCTGGTGGCCTTCATGGTCCGGTACACCTCGGGCTACATCTGCGTGGCGGTCACCGAGGAGGACGCCGACCGGCTCGACCTGCCCCCGATGTTCCGGGTGAACCAGGACCGCCGCGGCACCGCCTACACCGTCACCGTCGACGCCCGCGAGGGCGTCACCACCGGCATCTCCGCCGCCGACCGGGCGCACACCATCCGCACCCTGGCCGCCGCGGACACCGGCTCCGCCGACCTGGCCCGCCCCGGGCACGTGGTGCCGCTGCGCGCCAAGGACGGCGGCGTGCTGCGCCGCCCCGGCCACACCGAGGCCGCCGTCGACCTCGCCGTCCTGGCCGGCCTGCGCCCCTCGGGGACGCTGTGCGAGGTGGTCAGCGAGAAGGACCCGATCGGGATGGCCCGCGGTGACGAGCTGCGCGTCTTCGCCGACGAGCACGACCTGGTGATGGTCTCGATCGCCGACCTGATCGCCTACCGCAAGCGCTTCGACAAGCTGGTCGAGCGGGTCGCCGAGGCCCGGGTGCCGCTGCGCGCCGGGGAGTTCACCGCGGTCGGCTACCGCAGCTCCTACGACGAGCGCGAGCACGTGGCCTTCGTCTACGGCGACATCAACGCGAACGACGGTGAGGACGTGCTGGTGCGGGTGCACTCCGAGTGCCTGACCGGCGACGTGTTCGGCTCGCTGCGCTGCGACTGCGGCCCGCAGCTGGACGCCGCGCTGGCCGCCGTCGCCCAGGAGGGCCGCGGCGTCGTCCTCTACATCCGCGGGCACGAGGGCCGGGGCATCGGCCTGCTGCACAAGCTGCAGGCCTACCAGCTCCAGGACACCGGCGTGGACACCGTCGACGCCAACCTCGACCTGGGGCTCCCCGCCGACGCCCGCGACTACGGCACCGGTGCGCAGATCCTGGTCGACCTGGGCATCCACACCATGCGGCTGCTCACCAACAACCCGGCCAAGCGCGCCGGGCTGGAGGGCTACGGCCTCAAGATCACCGGCCGGGTCGCGCTGCCCAGCAACGTCACCGTCGACAACGTCGGCTACCTGCGCACCAAGCGGGACCGGATGGGACACCTGCTGGAGATCATCGAGCCCGACGGCCCCGTCGCCGGCGGCCAGCCGCCCGCGCCGGAGCGGCGCGCCGACGAGCAGCCGTTGTGACCGGGTCGCGACCCGTCCCACGGCACACTGCACCGTCCCACCTGACGACGAACAGCACCGAGGAGAACTCATGAGCGGGTCCGGAGCACCGGGGCAGGAGCCGATCGACGCCGCGGGGCTGACCCTGGGCATCGTGGCGACCACCTGGCACGGCGACATCACCGAGTCGCTGCTGCAGCGGTCGATCGCCTGCGCGAAGGCCGCCGGCATCGCGGAGCCGACCGTCGTCCGGGTGCCCGGCGCCATCGAGCTGCCCGTCGTCGCCCAGGCCCTGGCCGCCACCCACGACGCAGTCGTGGCGCTGGGGGTCGTCGTCCGCGGCGGCACGCCGCACTTCGAGTACGTCTGCGACTCCTTCACCGCCGGCCTCACCCGGGTGTCGCTGGACTCCGGCAAGCCGGTCGGCAACGGCGTCCTCACCACCGAGGGCGAGCAGCAGGCGCGCGACCGCGCCGGCATGGACGACTCCGGCGAGGACAAGGGCTGGGAGGCCACCGCCGCGGCGCTGCAGACCGCCCTGGTGCTGCGCGAGCTGCGCAGCCCGAAGCAGAGCACCGGCTTCGTGGTCGGCCCGGCATGAAGACGTTCGACCAGCTGTTCGCCGAGCTGAGCGAGAAGGTCGAGGCCGGCGACCCGGCCTCGGGCACGGTCACCGCCGTGCGGGACGGCGTGCACGCCGCCGGCAAGAAGGTCGTGGAAGAGGCTGCCGAGTCCTGGATGGCCGCCGAGCACGAGGGCGCCGAGCGGACGGCGGAGGAGATCAGCCAGCTCCTCTACCGCGTGCAGGTGCTCATGCTGGCCCGCGGGCTCGGCCTGGACGACGTCTACGCTCACCTCTGAGGAAGGACCCCGTCCTCCTCACCCCTCGCACGCTCGGGGCGAGCCTCGGGACGGGGCCTGACCGTCCGACCGTTCTCATCGAAGGAGCTCCACCGTGCTGCGCGTCGCCGTGCCCAACAAGGGTGTCCTCAGCGAGCCGGCGGCCGCGATGCTCGCCGAGAGCGGGTACCGGCAGCGGCGCACCACCAGTGAGCTGGCGGTCTACGACCCCGAGAACGACACCGAGTTCTTCTACCTGCGTCCGCGGGACATCGCGATCTACGTCGCGGCCGGCACGCTGGACGTCGGCATCACCGGCCGGGACATGCTGCTGGAGACGACGCCGCCCGAGGGTGGCGACGTGGCGGCCGAGGTGATGCCGCTGGGCTTCGGCCGGTCGTCGTTCCGCTTCGCCAGCCCGGCGGAGTCCCCGGTCGACGAGGTGGCGAAGCTGGAGGGCAAGCGGATCGCCACCGCCTACCCGGGGCTGCTGCAGCGCTTCCTGGACGAGACGGGCATGAAGGCCGCCGTGGTCAAGCTCGACGGTGCCGTGGAGACCGCCTGCCGGCTCGGCGTCGCCGACGCCGTCTGCGACGTGGTGGAGACCGGGACGACGTTGCGTGCGGCCGGCCTGCGGATCATCGGCGACCCGGTGCTGGCCAGCGAGGCCGTCCTGGTCGGCCGGGCCGGGGCCGACGAGGTGCCGGCCGTGGCCCAGTTGCGCCGCCGGCTGCAGGGCGTCCTGGTCGCCCGGCGCTACGTGATGCTCGACTACGACTGCCCCAACGACCTGCTGGCCCGGGCCACCGCCCGCACCCCGGGGCTCGAGGGCCCCACGGTCAGCCCGCTGCAGACGCCGGGCTGGTCGGCCGTGCGGGCGATGGTCCTCAAGGACGACACCAACCGGGTGATGGACGAGCTCTGGGAGCTCGGCGCGCGGGCGATCCTGGTCACCAGCATCGCCGCCTCCCGCATCTGACCCGGGCACACTGGCGGGCATGCGCCGCGTCGTCCTCTCCTCCCTGGTCGTCCCGCTGATGCTGCTCGCCGCCTGTGGCACCGGGGACGACACCGGCACGGCGGCGGGCTCCTCGACGCCACCCCCGACGAGTTCCGCGGCCGGCCCGACCGCGTCGGACCCGGCGGCCGATCCCGGCTCCGGGGGCATCAGCCGCGCCGACAACGACCTGGTGATCGAGTACGACCCCGGCGACGGGGCACCGGTGGAGCGCTACACCCTCACCTGCGTCGGCTCCGTCGAGGGCGACCTGCCCGACGCCGAGGCCGCCTGTCAGCACCTGGAGGGCCTCGAGGAGCCCTTCGCCCCGGTGCCGGACGACGCGATCTGCACCCAGCAGTTCGGCGGACCCCAGACGGCACGCGTCACCGGCGTCTGGCGCGGCGACCCGGTCGACCTCCAGCTCTCCCGGACCGACGGCTGCCGGATCTCGCAGTGGGACCGGCTCGGGCCGCTCCTCCCGGGCCCGGCCCGCTGATCGGTCGGACCCCGACCGGGCTCAGCGCGGGCGGCTGGTCCGGTCGACGAGGTCGATCGCGGTGCACAGCCCCAGTGCCATCGCCCGCCCACTGGTCGAGCCGGTGGCCAGCAGCGTGGCGATCGCCGGTGCGAGCGCACCGTGCCCGACCAGGCCCCGCAGCACGGCGGCGAACTCGCCGCTGACCCGCCCGGCGGCCGCGTGCCGCAGCAGCGCCCGGGACAGCTCGGTGGTGCGCCCGGCGGCCAGCCCGGTCACCCCGGCGCCGAACCGTTCGGCGGCGGGGTGCCCCAGCAGCACCAGCCCGGCGGTGACGCCGGCGAGGACGTCGTCCCCGGCGGGGGTCAGGCCGGGGCCCAGGCCGATCAGCCGGGTGGCGGTGCGCAGCGCTGCGTCGACGTCGGCCCGGCGGACGGCGCCGCGCAGCGCGGCGAGCGGACCGCTGGGCCCGCTGGGCAGGCCGGGGAGGACGAACGCGCTGTGCGGCACGCCCTCGCCGTAGAGCGCCGAACGCAGCTGGCGGACCCCTTCGGGGAGCAGCGCCGGGCGCGCGGTGGGCAGCTTGGGGCGGGGGTCCCACCACGCGGCGGCGCTGACGGTCAGGTCCCCGACGGTCAGCCGGCCGCCGCCCAGCCGGGCGGGGGCGCCGCTGGGGACCGAGACCAGCGGCCGGCCGTTCGAGGGCCGGAAGAGCACACAGCCCAGCGGGAGCCGGGCCGCGTCGGAGGTGAGCACGCCGACCACGTCGGGGCCGTGCGGGGTCTGCACCGTCAGGTACACCGCGGCAGGGACCGACAGCAGGACCCGCGCCGACCGGACCGGCCCGCGCAGCAGGTCGGCGATCCCCGTGCTGGCCTGGGCGGGCACCGAGGTGCCGGGAGTCCGGGCGCCGCCTGCGGCGGACTCGCGTGGCAGGGGGATGGTCGGGACGCCGGCCCGGGCGGCCTGCCCGGTGTGGGGGTCGTCGTGGGTCGTGTCCCGGCCGTGGCCGCCAGTGCTCTCGTCGATGGTGCGCATGTGCCCTCCACCCGTGCGGTCGGCGGGCGACGCCGGCAGCGGGCCCGTCCCGATCTGGATCTCCTGGCCGGGACACCGAGCCGCCCGTCGATCGACCAAGCCGCCTACCATCCGAGCCGGGACACAGGACCGGGGCCCGAACCCACGTGGCGCGTCCCCCGTGCCTGTATGGCGATTGTCGCCAAGCGTGCCTTCTGCCGTCCAGAGACGTCTGACAGAATCTTGCGCAGCAGGCTCGTGCACGGTGTTTTGGGGGTACGTACAGTGACTGAACGTGATGCATCTGTGACATACGCTGCACCCAGCGACCGGATGGCTACCTTCAGTGCCATCCCGGCGTCCTCCGAGCCGGTGCTCTCCCAGCTCCCGCCGTCGGATCGGACCGCGCTCCAGGACAGCATGGGCCTGACCGTCGACCAGCTCCTGCAGCTGCCGGGGCTGGCCGGCACGCTCGTCGTCGGCGGGGCCACCGGCACCCGCCGGATCGTCCGGCACGTGGCCGTCGACGGCCCGGCCGACCCGCTCGCCGGTGCTGGCCCCGACCTGCTGGTCGTGCTGGGCGCCCGGCTGCCCAGCGGCGACCCGGCACAGAGCCGTGCGCTGATCGAGCGGCTGCACCGGGCCGGCAGTGGCGCGCTCGCGTACCGCTCGGAGGCCGGCTCGGGCAACCCGGCCGGCGACGTCCCCGCCGAGCTGCTGGCCGAGGCCGACCGCCGGGGCTTCCCGGTGCTCGCGCTGCCCGCGCGCGCGCGGCTGGACGAGGTGGTCGCCGAGGTGCTCGGCGCCATCATCGACAAGCAGACCCAGGCCCTCAGCCTCGCCAACCGGATGCACAACCAGTTCATCGACGTGGCGCTGTCCGGCGGTGGACTGTCGGAGGTCACCACGCAGGTGTCGACCTTCCTCGCCGGGGCTGCCGTGCTCGGCCTGGGCCCCGACCGCGAGGTGGCCACCCATGCCGGCCCGGCGGAGGAGGTCGCCGAGATCCGCGACTGGCTGTGGCTGCTCGACGCCGCGGCCGACGACGCGTTCGCCGACCTCACCCCCTCCCGCCGGCTGTCGGGCAACCGCGCCGACCAGGGCGTGGTCACCCCGGCCGACGTGCTCGCCGACGCCGACCTCTCACCGGCCGACGGCATCCTGCTGGTGCCGGGGCACCACGAGCTGCCCGGCGGGCTGGGGGAGTACGCGGTCGCGCCGATCATGGCCGGTGACCAGCGGCACGGCTGGCTGGTCGCGGTGAACCGGCACGGCCCGATGCTGCTGGGCGCCGGCGCGGTGCTCGAGCAGGCCGCCGTCATCGCCGCGCTGTCGGAGATCCGTTCGCAGGCGGTCCACTCGGTGGAGCTGCGGTTCCAGGGCGACATGGTGCGCCGGCTGGTCGGCGGGACGTTCGCGCACACCGAGCGGGCGCTGGCCTACGCCCGTTCCTTCGGCTGGCGGCTCGACGGCCCGGTCGTCGTCCTGGTGACCGCCACGGAGACGGTGGCCGACGCCGGGGCCGACCCGACCCGGGCACTGGACGTGCTGGACCGGCTGGCCGACGGCTGGCGGGCGGCGGTGGACAGCGAGGTCGCCGGTGCGGCGGTCGCCGGGCTAGCCACGGAGATCGTCACCGTGCTGCCGCTGGACGGGCGCACCCCCGAGGAGCTCTCCAGCCTGGTCGCCTCGGTGACCGCCCGGGTCAACGCCCGGCTGCGCCGGGTGGGCCGGCTGCTGGGCACCGGGATCGGCCGCCCCGCCGAGTCGCTGTCGGCACTGGGGGAGGCCTACCAGCAGTCGCAGCGGGCCCTGGTGGTCGGTCAGGAGATCCACGGCGGCCACGCGGTCACGCACTTCGACCAGCTCGGCGTCTTCCGGCTGTTGTCGCTGATCCCGGACAGCAACGAGCTGCGCTCCTACGTCGACGAGGTGCTCGGCACGCTGGCCGACTCCTCCGACCCGGACTCGGTCGACCTGCGGGAGACGCTGCGGGTGCTGCTGGAGACCAACCTCAACGTCGCGGAGTCCGCCCGCCGGCTGCACTTCCACTACAACACGATGCGCTACCGGATCGGCAAGCTGGAGCGGCTTCTCGGCCCCTTCACCAGCGACCCCACGCTGCGGCTGAACCTGCTGCTCGCGCTGCACGCCTCGCGCATCCGCGGACTGGACCAGCCGCACCGGCCGCCGGTGGAGAGCGTGGTCGCCGCGGTCCTGGACGACGGGCTCGAGTCCCTGGTCTGAGGCGGTCGCGCGTCCGGAGTGTTACGGCCGTGTTCACCCGGTGCTCCGTGATGGGAACGTGTCCACGACCCCCTGGTGTGATCCGCAGACTTCTGCCACTGTCCGGTACCTCAGCGCTGAGCTACTTGCTCGGCGGAGCTGCGAGGAGGACTGATGGCGCTCGGCTGGAAGCTCTACGGGGACGGGAAGACCCCGCCGCTGGGTGAGGCGGTGGCCCCCGACGAACGACTGTCGTGGCCGCTGACGGTCGGCATCGGCGCGCAGCACGTCGTCGCCATGTTCGGGGCGACCTTCGTCTTCCCGCTGATCATGGGGTTGGACGCCAACCTGGCGATCATGATGAGCGGGATCGCGACGATCATCTTCCTGCTCATCGTGCAGGGGAAGGTGCCCTCCTACCTGGGCACCAGCGCCGCCTTCGTCGGCGGCGTGACCGCCGTCCGGGCACAGGGCGGGGACAGCAGCGACGTCGTCGGTGCGATCCTGGTCGCCGGCATCGTGCTCGCGCTCGTCGGCCTGCTCATCCAGGCAGCCGGCCCGCGGATGGTCAACAAGGTGCTGCCCCCGGCAGTCACCGGCGCCGTCGTGCTGCTGATCGGCTTCAACCTGGCCCCGGTCGCCGCGCAGACGTACTGGCCGCAGGACCAGTGGGTCGCGGTGGCCACCATGGCCTTCGTCATCGTCGCCTCGCTGGCGCTGCGCGGCTTCTGGGCCCGCATCTCCATCCTGCTGGGCCTGGTGTTCGGCTACCTGCTCTCGCTGCTGCTGGACGCCACCACCGGTCAGATCACCTCGTTCGACGCCGGGGTCGGTGAGGTCACCACCCACGACCGGGTCAACCTGGACGGCGTCGGTGCGGCCGACTGGTTCGGGTTGCCCACGTTCACCGGGCCGTCGTTCTCGCTCAACTTCACGTTGCTGGTGCTGCCCGCGGTGATCGCCCTGGTCGCGGAGAACGCCGGGCACGTCAAGGCGGTCGGTGAGATGACCAAGCGCGACCTCGACCCGGTGCTCGGCCGGGCCGTGTTCGCCGACGGCATCGGCACCGTGGTGGCCACCTCGGTCGGTGGGTCGCCGACGACCACGTACGCCGAGAACATCGGCGTCATGGCCGCGACCCGGGTCTACTCGACCGCGGCCTACTACGTCGCCGCCCTGGTGGCGATCCTGTTGGGGCTGGTGCCCAAGTTCGGCGCGATCGTCAACGCCACCCCCGGTGCGGTGCTCGGCGGGATCACCGTCGTCCTCTACGGGATGATCGGCCTGCTCGGCGCCAAGATCTGGAAGGAGAACCGGGTCGACTTCGCCAACCCGATCAACCTGGTGCCGCTGGCCGCCGGGATCATCATCGGGATCGGCAACGTCGACCTGTCCTTCACCGACGACTTCTCCCTGGGTGGCATCGCGCTCGGCACGATCGTCGCCGTCGTCGGTTGGCATGTCGCCCGGATGCTGGCCCCGGCGGAGATGAAGGCGGCGCTGTACCAGGAGGGTGGCTTCGCCGCCGGCACCGGTCCGGCGCTGGGGGCCGCCGGCAGTCACAACACCGACCCGGGTGGGCCCGACCCCTCCGACGTCGACCGGGTCAACCGGACCCGCTGACCCGTCCGTCCACCGGCCCGGCTCCTCGCGAGGAGCCGGGCCGGTGGCACGTCCGGGACCGTGCCGCGACGGCGTGCCTGTACGGATCCTGCCGGGGCACGTGATGATGGCCGCCGACACCAGCCGGACGCGTGATCAGCACGGCCAGCCAGGAGGCCACGTGGACTTCCGACTCCAGCTCGTCACGGTCCCCGTCACGGACGTGGACCGGGCGAAGGCGTTCTACGTCGACCAGATCGGCTTCCGGGTCGAGCAGGACATCGAGGTCGACGCGGCCCACCGGTTCGTGGAGCTCGTGCCACCGGGCTCGGCCTGCTCGATCGCCCTGACCGCCGGCTACGTCGACGCCGAACCTGGCTCGTTGCGCGGCGTGCAGCTCGACGTCGACGACGTCCACGCGGCACACGCCACCCTGCGCGCCAGCGGTGTCGCGGTCACCGACGTCGAGGAGCACCCCTGGGGGAGCTTCTGCTTCTTCTCCGACCCGGACGGCAACGGCTGGTCGGTGCACCAGCCACCAGGCCTCGGCTGAGCATCCGTTCCGGGGAGGCGTGAGGGCGTGAGGCACCCCGTCCCGGGGCACTGGGGCTCCGGGGCCGCACCGGTCGGCCCGGGAGAGAGGGACGCATGACCGAGAACAGCCGGCCGCTGCAGGGGAAGGTCGCCCTGGTCACCGGGGCGTCGTCGGGGATCGGGGAGGCCACCGCGATCGCGCTGGCCGAGGCGGGGGCGGCGGTCGCCATCGGCGCCCGGCGCAAGGACCGGCTCGACGCGCTGGCCACGAAGCTGCGGAACGACGGTGCCCGGGTGCTGCAGCTGGACCTCGACGTCACCGACGAGCAGGCCTGCACCGCGGCGGTCACCCGCACCCGCGAGGAGCTCGGCGGGCTCGACGTCCTGGTCAACAACGCCGGGGTGATGCTGCTGGGCACCATCGTCGGCGCCGATCCGGAGGACTGGCGCCGCATGATCGACACCAACGTGCTGGGCGTGCTGTACATGACCCACGCCGCGATCGAGGGCATGGTCGAGCAGGGGTCGGGCGACGTCGTGAACATGTCCAGCGTCGCCGGCCGGACCGCCCGCAAGGGCGCCGGGGTCTACAACGCCAGCAAGTGGGCGGTGAACGCCTTCAGCGAGTCGCTGCGCCAGGAGGTCACCGGCCGCGGCGTGCGGATCAGCCTGGTCGAGCCGGGTGCGGTGGCCACCGAGCTGACCGACCACATCACCCAGCCCGACGCCAAGCGGGCGTCGCAGGAGATGGCGGCGGGGATGACCCGGCTGCAGGCCGAGGACATCGCCCGGGCGGTGCTCTACGTGGTCAGCCAGCCGGCCCACGTGGCGGTCAACGAGGTGCTGGTGCGCCCCACCGACCAGGAGCGCTGAGACTCGCAGCGCAGGCCGACCAGCAGTCGGGGTCAGCCGGCCTCGAGCACCCGCTTCAGGGTCTCGAGGTCGGCGGCCACCGCCGCGGTGTCGGCGTCGAACTCCTCCGCCGTGGCGCCCGCCGCTTGGCGGAGGGTGAAGACCACCTCGCTGCCGGCGCCGTCGGCGAGCACCCGCACCGGGTTGGTGGTGGTCGTGCCGTCGGGCAGGACGACGTCGTGGTCGAGCACCCCGTACTCGTTGACCGGCACGAACCGCACGAGCACGCGGCCCATCGGGGAGTCCGCCACCCACTCGCCCCGTTCCCGCCGGATGCCGCTGGCCAGGCCGGCGGCCCACAGCGGCAGGTGGGCCGGGTCGCGGACCCAGGCGTAGACGTCGGCGGCGGGCCGGTCGATGGAGACGGTGAGGTGCCGGGACTCGCTCATGCCGGCATCGTGCCAGCCACGGGCTGGCGTCGGCGGGGTCCCCTGCGACACCCTGCCCACCGTGGACCCCACCTCGGCGCGCACCGGACCTGCGGAGACGGACGACGATCCCCGCTGGGCCCAGGCGCTGGCCAGGGCCGGACGGGCGCCGGGCACCAGAGCACGCCCACGGCTGCTCACCTGGTCGTGGGTGCTGGCCCTCACGGTGCTGGCGCTGGCCGGCGCGCTGCTCGTGGCGGTGCTGTCCACGGACGCACTGGTGCCCGACCCCGGACCGTCCGGTGGCTGGGAGGCGGCCGGCCTCGTCGTCCAGGGCGCCGGCCTGGCGGTGATGGTCGGCTACGGGTTCGTCGCGTGGCTGACCGGGCTGTTCCAGGCCGCGTGGTGGCAGCCGACCGCGGTGCTCAGCTGGGCACAGCGACGCAGCCTGCTCGCCCAAGTCCACGGGCGGTCGGCGGTCGACCCGGCGCGGCTGCCGCTGGCCAGGGCCCAGGCCCGACGGCTGGTGCTGCAGCGCGACCAGCTCCTGCTGCTCGTCGGCGTCCTCGTGCAGCAACTGGGGCGCGCGATCGGTGAACCGACACAGTGGACCGTGGCCTTCACGGCGCTGGCGACGGTGGTGCTGCTCGCCGTGGCCGGCCTGCTGTGGCGGCAGGCCCGGCGGGCGGAGCGGTTCCTCGCCGACCACCCCGACCCCGGGTCCCGGGTCTGACCGCATCGATCCGGCCATCGTCCGGGACGGGACGGCCAATGCGGGTGCGACGACCGGAAACCGCCGGATCCCGTCGTCGGCGCCGCCTAGCGTCCGGTGCGTGTCCAGCCCCGCTCCGCGCGACCCGCTCACCCTCCTCGCCGTCAGCGTCACCGTCCTGGCCTGGGCGTCGGCGTTCATCGGCATCCGGGCGGTGGGCGAGGACCTCTCACCGGGGGCCCTGGCGCTCGGCCGGCTGGCCGTCGGCACCGCCGTCCTCGGTGCGCTGCTCGCCCGGCGCGGCTGGGTGGCGCCGACCGCGGGGGAGTGGCGGCTGCTCGCCGTCTGCGGGATCGGCTGGTTCGGCATCTACAACGTGGCGCTCAACGCCGCCGAGCAGCACCTGGACGCCGGCACCACGGCGATGCTGGTCAACATCGGCCCGGTGCTGATCGCCGTCTTCGCCGGCCTGCTGCTGGGCGAGGGCTTCCCGCGCTGGCTGGTCATCGGCCTGGGCGTGGCCTTCTGCGGGGTGCTGCTGATCGGCTTCGCCACCCGCAGCGCCGGTGCCGACCTGCTGGGCGTCGCGCTGTGCGTGGTCGCGGCGGTCACCTACGCCGCCGGCGTCGTGGCGCAGAAGCCGTTGCTGCGCCGGCTGCCCGCCCTGCAGGTGACCTTCACCGCCTGCGCCATGGGGGCGGTCTGCACCCTGCCCTGGGCCGGGGTGCTCGTCGACGAGCTGGGCACCGCGCCCGCGTCCTCGATCGCCGGCACCGTCTACCTCGGCGCGGTGCCGACCGCACTGGCCTTCAGCACCTGGGCCTACGCGCTGCGCCGGATGGACGCCGGCCGGCTGGGAGCGACCACCTACCTGGTGCCGCCGATCGTCGTGCTGCTGGGCTGGGGGCTGCTGGACGAGGTGCCGCCGGCGCTGGCCGTCGTCGGGGGCGGCGTCTGCCTGCTGGGCGTGGCCCTCTCCCGCCGGCGCACCCGGGTGCGCCGGCCGGTGCCGGTGCCGCAGGAGGCCGGGACCTCGACGGTCTGAACGGCTCCCCGCGGCGGGTGAGCCGCGGTCGGCGGCGGGGAGTTGCCGAGCTCTCACGCGTCGTCGCACGGACCAACGGTGGGCGGGACGCAGACTCTCGGTGAGCGGCCGTGCCGTCCCGTTCCGTCGACGGGGAGACGACCGGGCCGAGGAGAGGAGTCCGTGGCCGGGATGACGCACGTGTTCCCGGGTGAACTGCTCCCCGAGGGGCTGACCCCCGAGGTGCTCGCGCTCGTGCTGGTCGCCGCACTGGCAGCCGGGTGGATCGACGCCGTCGTCGGTGGCGGCGGCCTCCTGCAGCTGCCCGCGTTGTTGCTGGTCCCGGGGATGAGCCCGGTCCAGGCCCTCGCGACCAACAAACTGGCCTCCATCTTCGGCACCACGACGAGCGCCGTCACCTACTACCGCCGCGTGCACCCCGACCTGCGGACCGCCCTCCCGATGGCGGGGGTCGCTCTGGTGTGCAGCTTCGCGGGGGCCTCGGTGGCCGCAGCGCTGCCGGCCAGCGTGTTCAAACCGGTCATCGTGGTCGCGCTCATCGCGATCGCGGCGTTCACCGTGCTGCGTCCCTCCCTCGGGGAGGTGACCGCGTTGCGCCACAGCGGGCGTCGCCACCACGGCGTCGCCGCGGCGACGGGCGCCGGGATCGGCTTCTACGACGGCATCCTCGGTCCGGGCACCGGGTCGTTCCTCGTGTTCGCCATGGTCTCGCTGCTGGGGTACGACTTCCTCCATGCCAGCGCCAAGGCCAAGATCGTCAACGTCGCCACCAACCTGGGGGCCCTGCTCTTCTTCGCCCCCTACGGCGCCGTCTTCTGGGGTCTGGGTCTCCTCCTCGGTGCGGCCAACACGTTCGGGGCGTACCTGGGTGCGCGGACGGCGACCGCCCGGGGCAGCCGCTTCATCCGGGTCGTCTTCCTGGTCGTCGTCACTGCGTTGATCGGCCGGGTCGGCTGGGACGTCTGGACGGAGAACCTGCGGCCTCTCCTCAGGTGAGACCGCTGCGTCCACGGACGCCGGGCAGCGCGGTCACCACCGCGTCCAGCGCCCCGGGCACCAGGGAGAAGTAGGCCCAGACCCCGCGCTTGTCGCGGGCGAGGAAGCCGGCGTCCACCAGCACCTTGAGGTGGTGGGACACGGTCGGCTGGGACAGGCCCAGCGGTTCGGTGAGGTCGCAGACGCAGACCTCGCGGCCCTCGTTGCCGGCCACCAGGGCGAGCACCCGGAGCCGCGCCGGGTCCGCCAGCGCCTTGAGGGTGCGGGCCAGGTCGGCGGCCTGCTCGGCGCTCATCGCGCCGGCGAGCTCGGCCGGGGAGCATCCGGGCGCACCCACGTCGACCAGCTCGAGGTCCAGCCCCGCCGTTCGGCTGCTGTTCACCCGGCCAGTATCGGCCGGGCATTGACGGCTGTCGATACCCCCGGCATCCTCTGGGACAGATAGACCGACGTCGATGCACAGCCTCCCTCGCCGGGGGGCAGAGGAGCAGCCCACCCCATGAGCGATCTCGCCGCGGAGACCCCCCGCTCCGGCACCGACCTCGAGACCCCGGTGCTGGCCCGGTTGTCCACCCTGGACCGCTTCCTGCCGGTGTGGATCGTCGCCGCGATGGTCCTCGGCCTGCTGCTCGGCCGGTTCGTCCCCGGGCTGGACGACGCGCTGGACGCCGTCCGGGTCGGTGAGGTGAGCCTGCCGATCGCCATCGGGTTGCTGCTGATGATGTACCCGGTGCTGGCCAAGGTCCGGTACTCCGAGCTGGACCGGGTCACCGGCGACCGCACGCTGCTCGTCGCCTCGCTGGTGCTCAACTGGCTGGTCGGGCCGGCGCTGATGTTCGCGCTGGCCTGGCTGCTGCTCCCGGACCTGCCGGAGTACCGCACCGGGCTGATCATCGTCGGCCTGGCCCGGTGCATCGCCATGGTGCTGATCTGGAACGACCTGTCCTGCGGTGACCGGGAGGCCGGGGCGGTGCTGGTGGCGATCAACTCGGTCTTCCAGATCCTCGCCTTCGCCGTCCTCGGCTGGTTCTACCTGCAGGTGCTGCCCGGCTGGCTGGGCCTGTCGACGACGTCGGCGGACTTCAGCTTCTGGGCGATCGTCGTCTCGGT
Source organism: Modestobacter sp. VKM Ac-2978 (assembly GCF_026968025.1). Taxonomy (NCBI): domain Bacteria; kingdom Bacillati; phylum Actinomycetota; class Actinomycetes; order Geodermatophilales; family Geodermatophilaceae; genus Modestobacter; species Modestobacter sp. VKM Ac-2978. Next base: position 731,302 of record NZ_JAPVBP010000002.1, read on the forward strand.
GCTGGTCTTCCTCGGCATCCCGCTGGTCGCCGGCTTCCTGACCCGCACGATCGGCGAGCGCGCCAAGGGCCGGGACTGGTACGAGGGGAGCTTCCTGCCGAAGATCGGCCCGGTCGCCCTCTACGGCCTGCTGTTCACCATCGTCATGCTCTTCGCCCTCCAGGGCGATGCGATCACCTCGAACCCGTGGGACGTCGTCCGCATCGCGCTGCCGCTGCTGGCGTACTTCTTCCTCATGTTCGGCGGGTCGTTCCTGCTCGGCATGCGGCTGCGGCTGGGCTACGCCAAGACCGCCACGCTGGCCTTCACCGCCGCCGGCAACAACTTCGAGCTCGCGATCGCGGTGGCGATCGGCACCTTCGGCGTCACCTCCGGGCAGGCGCTGGCCGGGGTCGTCGGCCCGCTGATCGAGGTGCCGGTGCTGGTCGCGCTGGTCTACGTCTCGCTCTGGGCCGCCCGCCGCTGGTTCCCGGGCGACCCCACCGTCCCCGCCACCGCACCCGAGGGAGTCCGCTGATGACCAGCGCGGAACCCACCATGGTCGGACTGCTGGCCGAGCTCGGCGCGTGAGCCGCCGCCTGGTGGTCATCGGCGGCAGCGACGCAGGCATCTCCGCCGGCCTGCGTGCCCGGGAGGTCGACCCGACCGCCGAGGTCACCGTGGTGGTGGCCGACGCCTACCCCAACTTCTCCATCTGCGGGATCCCCTACCACGTGTCCGGCGACGTGCCGGCCTGGCAGTCGCTGGCGCACCGCACGTACGCCGAGCTGGAGGACGCCGGGCTGACCCTCCGGGTCGAGACCCGGGCGACCGGGATCGACGTGGTGGGGCAGCGCGTCGCGGTGACCACCGCGGACGGGGCGACGGACACGCTGGCCTACGACGGGTTGGTCGTGGGGACCGGCGCCCACCCGGCGGTCCCGGCCATGACCGGGGTCGGGGGTCCGGACGGCCTGTCAGCGGCCGATGGCGTGCACCTGCTGCACACCATCGACGACACGCACGCCCTGATGGCAGGCCTCGAGGCGCGCACGGTGCGCAACGCGCTGATCGTGGGCGCCGGCTACATCGGCGTGGAGATGTCCGAGGCGCTGGTCGCCCGCGGCATCGCCACCACCGTCGCCCAGCGCCCGAGCGAGGTGCTGGCGACCGTGGACGCCGAGCTGGGCGCCCTCGTCCGCGCGGAGATGGAGGGCCACGGGGTCGAGGTGCTCACCGGCACCAGCGTCACCGGGCTGGCCCGTACCGACGACGCTCGGATCGCGGTCTCCGCCGCGGGCGGCCGCCTGGAGCGTGCGTTCGACCTGGTGGTCCTGGTCGCCGGGGTCCGCCCCGACGTGCAGCTGCTGGTCGACGCGGGCGCCAGCACCGGTGCCGGCGGCGCAGTGGTGGTGGACGAGACGATGGCCACCGGGCTGCCGCACGTGTGGGCGGCAGGGGACTGCGTGGTCACCCACCACCGGCTGCTGGACGTGACCTACCTGCCGCTGGGCACCACGGCGCACAAGCAGGGCCGGGTCGCCGGTGCCAACGCCGTCGGCGGGCATGCCCGCTTCGCCGGCAGTGTCGGCACCCAGGTGGTCAAGGTCTTCGACCTGGTCGTCGCCCGTACCGGCCTGCTCGAGCACGAGGCGCGGGCCGCCGGCTTCCGCCCGGTCACCACCCAGGCCACCCCCGATGACCACAAGGCCTACTACCCGGGGGCCCGGCCCATCACGATCCGGGTCACCGCCGACGCCGACACGGGCCGGCTGCTCGGTGCCCAGCTCGTCGGCCGACTGGGCAGCGAGGTGGCCAGGCGCGCCGACGTCGTGGCCACCGCCCTGTTCCACGGCATGGCGGTCGAGGACCTGGCGGACCTGGACCTGGCGTACACCCCGCCCCTGGGCTCACCCTGGGACGCGGTCCAGCTGGCCGGCCAGGCGTGGACCAGGGAACACCGACCCCCCGCCCGCGCCGCACGATCCGCGGCCCTGGCGTGACCCGCCCCATGAACGAGGAGACCCCCGTGAACGACCGCCCCAGCGTCCTGTTCGTCTGCGTGCACAACGCCGGCCGTTCCCAGATGGCCGCCGGCTGGCTGCGGCACCTGGCCGGCGGCGCCGTCGAGGTGCGTTCGGCCGGTTCGGTGCCCGGCGACCAGGTGAACCCGTCCGCGGTCGCGGCCATGGCCGAGGTCGGCATCGACATCTCCGACCAGCGGCCCAAGGTGCTCACCACCGACGCCGTCGAGGCCTCCGACGTCGTCATCACCATGGGCTGCGGGGACGCCTGCCCGGTGTTCCCGGGCAAGCGGTACCTCGACTGGGCGCTGGAGGACCCGGCCGGCAAGGGCGTGGACTCCGTGCGCCCGATCCGGGACGAGATCGAGACGCGCATCCGCGGGCTGCTCACCGAGCTCCAGGTGCCCGTCACCCCGTGACCGGCCGGCCGAGCGTGCTGTTCGTCTGCGCGCGGAACTCCGGGAAGTCGCAGCTGGCCGCGGCGCTGATGGCGGACCTCGCCGGGGACGCCGTCGAGGTGGCCTCCGCCGGGACGGCGCCCGGCGACGCGCTGAACGAGCAGTCGGTCCGGTCCCTGGCCGAGCTGGGCATCGACATCAGCGGCGAGCGCCCGAAGCCGGTCTCCGAGCGGCTGGTGCGGGACGCCGACGTCGTGGTGACCCTCGGCCGGGAGGCCCGGGTCGAGCCGGTGCCCGGCACCCGTCTCCTCACCTGGGACGTCGACGAGCCCTCCGCGCGCGGCGTCGAGGGCATGGACCGGATGCGGCTGGTCCGGGACGACATCGCCCGGCAGGTGCGGTCGCTGGCCGCCGAGCTCGGCGTCGACCCGCGCCCGCGGTGAGCCCGGGGCGCGACCGCGGGTGCGGCCTCCGGTCAGGTGCGGGCGTCGGCGTCCTGGTCGGCCGTGAGCTGGGTGACCGGGACGTCCGTGGCCTTGCGCAGCCGGGCCGGGAGGTCGCGGCGCAACCACTTCGACAGCCCGTGCGGCAGGGTGGAGACGACGATCTCGTCGGCCGCGACGTGCTGGAGGGCCCCGCGGACCGCCTCCAGCACGTCCGGGTCACCGACCTCGCCGTCGACCGTGGCACCCAGCGTCCGGAGGTGTTCGAGCGCCTGCTCCAGGCGCTGGGCGGCCACGGCATAGGCGCGGTCGGCAGGCGAGGGGCCCAGGCTCGCGTAGGCGCCGGGGCCGTCCAGCTGGTCGTCCAGCGGCGTGGCCGGGGCCACGATGTGGAACTCGTGCGGTTCGGCGGCGATGCGTTGTTCCACGGCGGCACTGAGCGTGTCGGTGGTGAGGGTCTGGTTGGCGACGATCAGGCAGTGGCGCATGCTCGTGCTCCGGTTCGGTCGGTGACCCGCAGACGCCGTCATCGTGGCGCGGATCACGGTGGTGCGCCAGGGGTGCCGGGGGACGATGTCGGCGGCCGGACCCGACTCGACCTGGGGGCGGGGGCCGGAGCCGAGCTGCAGACCGGGAACGAGGAGTCGCTGTGACCGTCGGACCAGGCCTGTCCCGCCGGCTCGGCACCGGCGACGCCGTCGTCATCGGCCTGGGGTCGATGATCGGCGCCGGCGTGTTCGCCGCGTTCGCCCCGGCCGCCCAGGCCGCCGGCGCCGGGCTGCTCATCGGGTTGGCGATCGCGGCCGTGGTCGCGTGGTGCAACGCGACCGCCTCGGCCCAGCTGGCCGCGCAGTATCCCGCCTCCGGTGGCACCTACGTCTACGGGCGCGAGCGGCTCGGGCACTGGTGGGGCTTCCTCGCCGGCTGGGGCTTCGTGATCGGCAAGACGGCCAGCTGTGCGGCGATGGCGCTCACCTTCGCCGCGTACGCCGCGCCGGCCGGCTGGCAGCGCCCGGTGGCCGTGGCCGCCGTGCTGGCGCTCACCGCGACGAACTACCGCGGCGTGACCCGCACCGCCGGGCTCACCCGGGTCATCGTCACCGTCGTCCTGGCTGCACTGACCGTCGCGGTCGCCGCGATGCTGCTCGGCGGCGGGGCGGGCGGGACGGCGCCGGGGAACTGGGCGGTCGAGGGCGGCGTCCTCGGGGTGCTGCAGTCGGCCGGCCTGCTGTTCTTCGCCTTCGCCGGCTACGCGCGCATCGCGACCATGGGCGAGGAGGTCCGGGACCCGGCGCGGACCATCCCGCGCGCGGTGCTGCTGGCACTGGGCCTCACCGTCGTGGTGTACCTGGTGGTCGCGGTGTCCCTGTTGACGACGCTGGGCGCCGACGGCGTCGCCGCCACCGCCGAGCCGCTGGCCGCCGCCGTGGCCGCCGGGAGCTGGGACTGGGCCGGCCCGGTCGTGCGGATCGGCGCGGCCACCGCCGCGCTCGGCGCACTGCTCGCGCTGATCGCCGGCGTCGGCCGGACCAGCCTGGCGATGGGCCGGCAGGGCGACCTGCCGCGGTACCTGGCCGCGGTGCACCCCCGGTTCGCCGTCCCGCACCGCGCCGAGGTCACCGTCGGGCTCGTCGTCTGCCTGCTGGTGCTGACCGTCGACCTGCGCGGCGCGATCGGCTTCTCCTCCTTCGGGGTGCTGCTCTACTACGCCGTCGCCAACGCCGCGGCGTTCACCCAGGACGGCCCGCATCGGCGGTTCCCCCGTGCGCTGCAGGTCCTCGGCCTGGTGGGCTGCCTGGTCCTGGTGGCGACCCTGCCGTGGCAGGCCGTCGTCGGCGGCACCGCGGTCTTCGCCGTGGGGATCGCCTACCGGGCCACCCGGCTGCGGCTGGCGAGCCGGTGACCCCGTGACGGGCCGCCGCCCGGCTCCAGCCGGGCGCTGAACGCCGCGGCACCGGCCGCGACGGCCACCAGCACCGCCAGCCCGGCGAAGGTCGCCGGGTAGCTGCCCACGGACTCCGCCAGTGCGGTGCCCGCCCACGGGGCGAGCGCAGCGGCTGCGGTGATCGGGGCGGCGAACCAGCCGGACAGGGCGCCGTACCGGGCGCTGCCCCACCGGTCGGCGACGACGGTCGCCTGCAGCAGCGTGGCGGCGCCGCGCGCCGCCCCCGCGAACACGGCCAGCCCGACGAGCAGCGGGACCGGCCCCGGGACCGCGGCCAGCAGGCCGATCGCCAGTGCGGAGGCGGCCAGGATGACGACCGTCCGCGTGCCGGGGGTGGTCCGGGCGGTGAGCGGGGCGTAGCCGATCCGGCCGAGCAGCTGGCCGGCGCCCAGCAGACCGAGCGTGGTGGCCGCCAGGGACGCCGACATCCCCCGCCCGGTGAGCAGCGGGATCAGCGTCAGGCTGGCCGCGTACATGCCGAAGGCGGTGAGCGTGAGCGCCCCGGACAGCAGCAGGAAGCCGGAGCTGGACACGATCGAGCGCACCGACGCCGGCGCGGCGTCCGGGGAGCCGCGCTCGGGCGCCGGGGTCCACGGGGGTGTGAGCGCCAGGGCGTGCAGCGGGACCGTCACCACGGCCAGCACCCCGGCCAGGACGACGTAGGTGGCCCGCCAACTGAGGTGCGCCAGCAGCAGGCTGGTCAGTGGCGCGAAGACCGTGCTCGCGAGCCCCGCCACCAGCGTCAGCGTGGTCAGCGCCCGCACCCGGCCCGGCCCGTACCAGCGGGTGAGCGCGGCGAAGCCGGCCTGGTAGAAGACCGCGGCCATGGCGACCCCGGCCACCAGCCAGGCCACGACGAACCACGCCAGGCTGGGTGCCAGCCCGATCCCCGCTGTCGCGGGCACGGCGAGCAGCGAGCCGGTGGTCATCACCCGCCGGGGGCCGGCCCGGTCCAGCCACCGCCCGACCGGGATCCCGGCCAGCGCAGAGACCACCAGCCCCGCGGAGAACGCCGCCGTGGTCGCCGACGCCGACCAGCCGGTGTCGGCGGTGATCGAGGCCAGCGCGACCGGGAAGGCGTAGTAGAGAACCCCCCAGCTGACCACCTCGGTTGCACACAGCGCCGGCAGCACGTGCCGGGGCGGACGCCGCTGGACGTCCGCGGAGCCGCTCATCAGTCCAGGGCGGAGGCCCCGGTGGTCACCGGCTGCGGCGCCGGGCCGCAACAGCTCGCCGGCTCCGCCTCCTCCGCCGACCGGCCGTGCGCGCTGCCGGTGGGGAAGCCGACGCCCGCGGTCTCGGCGGCCTCCCGGGCGCCCAGGTCGGTGCTGCACACCCCGGTCGAGGGCAGCCGCAGCTGCACTCGACCGGCTGCCTCGAGGTCCCCGGCGAGCGCGGCGGCGATCGAGCGCACCTGCTCGTAGCCGGTGGCCAGCAGGAACGTGGGGGCGCGGCCGTAGGACTTCATGCCGACCAGGTAGAAGCCCTCGTCGGGGTGGGCGAGCTCGCGGTGCCCGTGCGGGGGCACGGTGCCGCAGGAGTGGAAGTCGGGGTCGATCAGCGGGGCCAGCCGGGCCGGCGCCTCCACGCCCGGGTCCAGGTCCAGCCGCACCTCGCGCAGCACGTCCAGGTCCGGGCGGAAGCCGGTGGCGGCGGCCACCGCGTCGACCTGCAGGTCGACCGGGGCGCCGTCCCGGCCGGTCCCGGTCACCCGGAGCCGGCCGTCGCCGGTCGGTGCCAGCTCGGTCAGCGTGACCTCGCGGTGCAGCTCGACGTGCCCGGCCCGGACGGCGGCCTTCAGGGTCGAGCCGAGCAGCCCGCGGGCGGGCAGCCCGTCGGAGTCGCCGCCGCCGTAGAGCCGGGCGGGGGAGCGGCCCCGGATGGCCCAGCTGATCTGCATGCCGGGCGCGCTGCCCTGCAGCTCGACCAGCGCCAGCAGGGTGTTCGCCGCCGAGTGCCCCATGCCGACCACCAGGGTGTGCTTCCCGGCGAACCGGGCCCGGTCCCGGCCGAGCACGTCGGGCAGCGGACCGACCAGCCAGTCACCGGCCTGCTCCTCACCGATCGCGGGGAGACCGGCAGCGCCCAGGGGGTTGCGCTGGCCCCAGGTGCCGGAGGCGTCGACGACCGCGCGCGCGGTCAGGTCCTGCACCCGGCCGTCGACGACGGTGCGCACCACGAACGCCCGGCCCTCCCGGCCGACGGAGCGGGTCTTGTCCACGCCGGCCCGGCTCACCGCGACCACCCGGGTGCCGGTGCGGATCCGGCCGGCCAGCTGCGGCGTCGCGGCGAGCGGCGCCAGGTACCGCTCGGCGAGCTCGGCGCCGGTGGGCAGCGCGTCACGGTCGGGGGACTCCCAGCCGGTCTGCTCGAGCAGCCGGACGGCGGCGTCGTCGACGTCGTACTCCCAGGGGGAGAACAGCCGCACGTGCCCCCAGGCCCGCACCGCGGACGCGGGCTGGTCGCCGGCCTCCAGCACCAGGGGCTCCAGGCCGCGCTCCAGTAGGTGGGCCGCGGCGGCCAGCCCGACCGGGCCGGCACCGATCACCACGACCGGCAGGTCGTCCGTCGTGTACGCGCTCATGCGATCCGCACTCCTCGCTCGTCGACCAACGCGGGGTGACGTTAACAGCGAACACTGTTGACAACAACCGCCGTGTGGCAAACTCTCCGGCATGCGCCAGGACCTGGACGTGCGACTGCTCGACGTCGACGAGCTGACCTCTCCCGCCGATCGTGCCCGCCTGCTCGCCCCGCAGCTGAAGGCGCTCGGCGACCCCAACCGGCTGCACCTGCTCCTGCTGCTGGCCGAGGGGCCGCGCACCGTCCGGGAGCTGACCGACGCCGCGGGCATGAGCCAGACCCTGGTCAGCCACCACCTGGCGCCGCTGCGCGACCAGGGGCTGGTCACGAGCACGCCGAAGGGGCGCAGCAACGTCTACGCGCTCTGCTGCGAGGCCCTCGCCGGGCCGGTCAAGGCGCTGGCCACGCTCGCGGCGCTGACCCCCGAGGGTGCCGACGCCTGCTGCTCCTGACCGGCGGTGCGCCCCGGCCTCAGCGCCGCCGGGGGGCCCAGGGGTCGTCGGGGTCGAAGTCGTCGGCCTCGTCCACGGCGTCCGTGCTCGGGCGCGCCGGGCCTGGGGCCGGGTGGCGGGTCGCTGCCTCCAGGGCGGCGTCCCGCTCGGCGGCCCGCTGTGCGCGCTCCAGTCTGGCGTCCTCCCGCAGCTGCCGGCGGCTCGGCGTCCCGTCGGGGTTGGTGAGCGCCAGCCAGTCGTCCTTCTGCCGCCAGAGCAGGGCACCGGCCAGGGGGAGGCCCAGCGGCACGACGTACCCGGCCACCCGCTCCATGCCGCCCTCGCCGAGCCCGATGAACACCGCAGAGGCGAAGAAGATCGTGCCGATCACCCCGACGAGGCCCAGCACGGCCAGCGTGGTGCCCACCGCCTCCGAGCGGGGCCGCACGCCGTAGGCCAGGGCGATCAGCCCGATCGCCCCGGCGACGAAGTGCACCCCCGCCGCAACCGTGTGGACCGTGGTGTCGCCATCGGAGGGGAAGAGCCCGACCAGCAGCACCCCGAGCCCGGACAGGGCCAGCAGTGGGCCGGCCAGGCGGCCGCCGGTGCCGGACAGCCCGGGTCGCACCAGCACCGCCCCGGCGATGATCAGCACCCCCTGCAGGACGAAGGAGGCGTTCATCAGCAACCGGGCCGGGGAGGTCGCCGTCCCGAGGTCGCTGATCACGTCCGCCGAGTACGAGTAGCCGTCGTACTGCAGCGCGGCGATCGCCTCGACGACGAAGAACTGCAGGGTCAGCACCCACGCGAGCCCGCCCCAGCGGTACCGGCTGTCCGTCACGGTGAGCCATGGTCCCAGCCCCGGCTGTGCGACCGGGAGACTGGCCGGTGTGACGATCCGCTCCATCGCCCTGTTCGTGCTCGCCGCTCTGCTGGAGATCGGCGGGGCCTGGCTGGTCTGGCAGGGCCTGCGGGAGCACCGCGGCTGGCTCTGGGTGGGCATCGGGATGGTGTCGCTGGCGCTCTACGGCATGGTCGCCACACTGCAGCCGGAGGCCGCCTTCGGCCGGGTGCTCGCCGCCTACGGCGGGGTCTTCGTCGCCGGGTCGCTGCTGTGGGGGATGGCCGCCGACGGCTTCCGGCCGGACCGCTGGGACGTCGCCGGTGCGCTGGTCTGCCTGCTCGGCGTCGCGCTGATCATGTACGCGCCCCGGGGCGCCTGAGCGGCTCGGTCAGGCGGTGGCCCCGGCGTGGGTGAGCACGGCCGCGTACTGGTCGGGCGACAGCCACGACGGGTTGCTCCCCGCGGGCATCCGCAGCACCTCGGCCGCACGGGTCGCCGGATCGGCCAGCAGCTCGGCCCGGTCGACCGGGTGGGCCAGCCGGGTCCACCGGACGGCGACCGCCGGCCCGCCCGGAGCAGCGTCGTCCACCGGCCCGGCCAGCTCGCCCAGGGCGTGCACCCCGGGCCGGTCGCGGCCGCTGACCCACAACAGACACGGCTGGCCCGGCGCCATCAGGCTCAGCCGGTAGGAGGGCCGCACGCACCGGTCCAGCACCACAGCGTCACCCGGCCGCCACCGGGGGGCCAGCGCCTCGGGCGGCCGGTTGCTCTTGAGCACCCAGCAGGCGACGTCGACGGCGGTCAGCTGCGGCACGGCCCGAGCCAACCAGCCGCGCGGCGCGTCGGCGACAGGACGGTCGTGCGCCACCGGATCTCGCACTGCCGGGTGCGCGCCGCTGGCCTACCGTCGACCGGGTGTCGCTCCCCGCGGTCCCCTGGGCTGCCGTCGAGTCCCGTGCCCGCAGCGTGGCCGCCGGTCCCGTCGTCCGCTCCGGTGGCGCCGACGACCTGCTGGTGCGGGACCTGGTCACCGACTCGCGGGCGGTGACCCCCGGCTGCCTGTTCGCCTGCGTCCGCGGGGCGAGCAGCGACGGCCACCGGTTCGCCGAGGCCGCCCTGGCCGCCGGGGCTGCGGCGCTCCTCGTCGACCGGCTGCTGCCGCTGGACGCACCGCAGCTGCTGGTGCCGTCGGTCCGCGCGCTGCTCGGGCCGCTGGGCGCCCTGCTGACCGGCGACCCCGCCGAGCACCTGCGGCTGGTCGGCGTGACCGGGAGCAACGGCAAGACGACGACCAGCACGCTGGTGCGCGGCGTGCTCGAGGCCGCCGGTGAGTGCGCCGGAGTGGTCACCACACTCGGCGCACGGGTGGCCGGTCAGACCCGCGGCACCCGGCTGACCACCCCCGAGGCGCCGGAGCTGCACGGGCTGCTGCGCTGGATGCTCGACGCGGGCGCCACCAGCGCGGTGGTGGAGGCCTCCTCCATCGCCCTGGACGTCGGCCGGGTCGACGCCGTGCACGTCGAGGTGGCGGTCTTCACCGGCTTCGAGGAGGACCACCTCGACCACCACGGCACGATCGAGCAGTACTGGGCGAGCAAGGCGCTGCTGTTCACCCCCGAGCGCACCGACAGCGCCGTCATCGTGGTGGACGACCCGTGGGGCCGCCGGCTGGCCGACCAGGCGCGGGTGCCGGTGACCCGGGTGAGCACCCGGCCGGAGGTGCCCGCCGACGTCCGGGTGGTGGGCTGGCGCACCGGCCTGGACGGCACCAGCCTGGTCGTCGAGGACGACGGCGGGCGGCACTGGATCTGCTCGCCGCTCGTCGGCCGGGTGCACGTGGGCAACATCGCCGCCGCCTGGGCGACCGGCCGCTCGCTCGGGCTGGCGCCGGAGACCATCGCCGCGGGCCTGGCCACGACCGCGGCACCGGCGGGGCGCAACACCCTGCTGCGCGAGCCGGGTGGGCCGCTCGTCGTCGTCGACTACGCCCACACCCCTCGGGCGCTGGCCGCCGCCGTGCAGACCGCCCGCGACCTCACCGGTCCCGGCGGGGAGGTGCACCTGGTGCTGGGCGCCCGCGGCCGCCGCGACCGGTACAAGCGCCAGGGGCTCGGTGTCTCCGCCCGCGCCGCCGACACCGTGTGGCTGACCAACGAGGGCAGCCACGGCGAGCGGCCCGAGGCGATCGTCGAGGAGCTGCGGGTCGGGCTGATCGGCAGCAGCGCGGTCGTGCACACCGTGCTCGACCGCCGGGAGGCGATCACCGCTGCGGTGGCGGCCGCCGGGAGCCGGGACGTGGTGCTCGTCGTCGGGCGCGGCCACGAGACGACGCTGACCGACGACGGCGCCGCGGTGCCCTTCGACGACGCCGAGGTGGCGCAGGAGGCACTGGACTCCCGGGCCGACGAGTTGGTGGCCGGGCAGGCCTCCTGACCCCGCCGCGGGTGCCGCGGCTCACACGGGCAGGCTCCCGGGCGTGACGACGGGGGAGTGGCCGGGCCACCGGGCCGGTGAGCCGGGCTTCCGGCGGGCCGCGACCGCCGTCTTCCTCGCCGGGATCGCCGTGTTCGTCAGCCTGTACGCCCCGCAGGCCCTGCTGCCGGAGTTCAGCCGCTCCTTCGAGGTGACCCCGGCGGCCTCGACGCTGGTCATCTCGGTGAGCACCGCCGCGCTCGCCGTGGGGCTGCTGGTGCTCGGTCCGCTGTCGGACCGCCGCGGCCGCACCGGCATCCTGCACGCCAGCCTGGCCGCCGCCGCGCTGCTCGCGGTGCTGATCGCGCTGGCGCCGGGGTGGGAGGCGCTGCTGGTGCTCCGCGGGCTGCAGGGCTTCGCCCTGGCCGGGCTGCCCGCCGTCGCGGTCGCCTACCTGCGCGAGGAGCTGCACCCGGCGATGAGCTCGCGGGCGATCGGGCTCTACGTCAGCGGCACCGCGATCGGTGGCCTGTCCGGCCGGCTGCTCACCGGTGTGCTGACCGAGCTGGGCGGCTGGCGGACGGCGCTGGGCGGGGCGGCGGTGGTCGCCGTCGCCTGTGCGGTCGCCGTCCGGCTGCTGCTGCCCCCGGCCCGCCGGTTCAGCCCGCTCTCCGGGCAGGGGAGGTTGCTGCGCCAGCTGGGCTCGGCGTTCACCGACCCGGCGCTGCTGGCGCTGTACGGGCTGGCTGCGCTGCTGATGGGCGGGTTCGTCGCCGTCTACAACGCCGGCACCTTCCGGCTGGAGTCCGCGCCCTACTCGCTGACGCCCGCGGTGGCCGGGCTGGTGTTCCTGGCGTACCTGCTGGGTTCGGCGAGCTCGCCGACCGCCGGCTGGCTGGCCGACCGGATGGGCCGGCGGGTGGTGGTGCCGGGGGCGGTGGCGCTGATGGCGGTGGGCATCGCGCTGACCCTGCCGACGCCGCTGTGGTGCGTCGTCCTGGGGCTGTGCGTGCTGACCGTCGGGTTCTTCGCCGCCCACGGTGTGGCCAGTGGCTGGGTGGCGGCGCGGGCCCAGCTGGGCGGCCGGCCGGTCGGGCAGGCGGCCTCGCTCTACTCGTTCTGGTACTACGTCGGCTCGTCGGTGGGCGGCACGCTGGCCGGCCGGGCCTGGCAGGACGCCGGCTGGCCCGGGGTGGCGCTGCTCGCCGGTGGGTGTGCGCTCGCGGCCCTGGTGCTCACCGGCGCGCTCGGCCGCACCCGCTCCCTGCAGCCCTGACCGGACGCGACGAGGGCGGCGCCCCGGGGTCCAGGGGCGCCGCCCTCGTCGGAGCCGGTCGGCTCAGCCCTCGGTGGCGTCGTGCTCGTAGGCGCCAGCCGGGTCGGCGTCGTCGGACTGCACCGCCTGGCGCTCCAGCTCGGTGCGGTGCTCGAGCGCCTCGTCGGACAGGTGCGGGTCCTTGGCGTGCTCGCTGCGGTCCCGGGGGGCCGGCTCCTGCGGGGTCATCACGTCGTCGAGCGTCGGCTCGTCGTGCGGGCTAGTCATCGCGTCCTCCGCTCTCATGGCCCGGCGGTTCCGGGCGGGATCCCCTCCTCGGTATCCCGCGATGGGCCACCCGCAAACCGGGGTGGCCCCGTCAGCCCTGGGCCAGCTGCTCAGCGGGGAGCCAGGCCTCGACCAGCACCGGGCCGTGCGCACCGACGACGGTGTAGGCGACCCGGCCGTGCCAGCCGTCCTCCCGCTGTCGCCACTCCACCAGCAGGCCCGGCCAGGTGCCCGGCGCATCGGGTGGGTCGTGCACCCAGCAGTGCCGTCCGTGGCCGCCGGCCGGCCGGCGGACCGCATCGGCCGGGGTCGGTGGCCCGGACGGCGGTGGCCCGGACGGCGGTGGCCCGGACGGCGGTGGCCCGGACGGCGGTGGCCCGGGGAACCCGGACCGGGCCGCGCGGTCGGCCAACGAGCCGGCGTGCCGCCCCCGCTGCATCCCCCCGGCCACCCGAACATCCTCGCACGCGGATCGAACACACGTTCGAAGCAGGCCGGACCACCGTCGAGTGACAGCTGAGCGGGCTTCCCGGCCCCGGGATCCCTGCTCAGCTGTCACTCGACGCCGGCGCCGGCGCCGGCGCCGACGCCGGCGCCGACGCGGGCGCCGACGCGGGCGCGGGCGCTGGCGCTGGCGACGGCGCCGGGGGGCGGGGGCGTCACCGGGGGTGGTCGCTGGTCGCGCCACTCCCGGGGCGTCGTCCCGAAGGCCGCTCGGAACCGGCGGGTGAAGTGCGACGGGTCGCTGAACCCCCATGACCGGGCGACCGCGGCGATCGGCCGGCCGCCGGGCCGCGCCAGCTCGGCCCGGGCGCCTTCCAGGCGCTGGTCGATGACCCACTGCTCCAGGCTGAACCCGGCTGCCGAGCACAGCCGGTAGAGCTGGCGGACGCTGATCGCGTGCTCGGCCGCGACCCGGGCGGCGTCGAGGTCGGGGTCGGTCAGGTGCTGGTCGACCCAGGTGCGGATCCGGGTCAGCAGGGTCTCGCCCGGCACGGCGGAGGTCGTGCCGTGCGCATCCGCCGCGGAGACGACCAGGGCCCGCGCCAGCTCCACGGTGGCCACGGACAGCGCCGGCCACCCCTGGTCTGCGGTCAGCCTCTCGGCGTCGCGGGTCACCTGGGCGACGTGCGCCCGGACCAGCTCGTACAGCGGGCTGTCCGCCACGTGCGGTGCCGCCCGGCGCACGACGTCCACCGACAGCCCGAGCCGGGCGACCGGGATCTGCAGGGCCCGGCCCGCGCCCTCGGTGTCCCCCCAGGCGAAGGAGTAGGGGGAGGTCACGTCGGTGACCGCGAGGGTGCCAGGGGTCAGGGCACGTTGCCGGCCGCCCTGCTCGTGCCGGCCGGTGCCGTGCTCCTGGACGTAGAGCGACACCACCGGCGGGGCGTCCGGCGGCGGCCGGCGGCGGCCGACGGCCAGGGGACCCACGACGTCGGCGCGCAGCACCGGCAGCCCGCCGAGCTCCCAGGCGTCCAGGCGCACCTGCACCGGTGCCGCCGGCTCGCGCAGCCACACCCGGGAGCCCATCCCGGCCTGTAGCCGCGCGACGACGGCGGCCGGACGGCGGTCGGCACCGGTGAGCTGCCGGCTGTCCAGGACCGTGACCATCGCGCCTCCCCGTGCGGGTGGTCGGCGACGCTGCCGCGAGCACCGACATCCTGTCGCCCCGACCGACTGTGCGGAAGGGCGTCCGTCCCGGGTGGTCGGCACGCAGGGGCCAGCACCGGGCACCGAGGGCACAGTCCCGCGGCGGCGTCGTCCCTAGCGTGCTCAGCGCCATCACCCACAGCACCCACGGAGGAGACGCCATGCCCGTCCTGGCCCACGACGGCATCGAGACCTACTACAAGGACTGGGGGACCGGTCAGCCGATCGTGTTCAGCCACGGCTGGCCGCTGTCGTCGGACGACTGGGACGCCCAGCTGATGTTCTTCGTGCAGCACGGCTACCGGGTCATCGCCCATGACCGCCGGGGCCACGGCCGCTCCACCCAGACCGACGACGGCCACGACATGGACCACTACGCCGACGACCTGGCGGCGCTCACCGCCCACCTGGACCTGCGCGACGCGGTGCACGTGGGCCACTCGACCGGTGGCGGCGAGGTGGCCCACTACATCGCCCGGCACGGCGAGGACCGGGTCGCCAAGGCGGTGCTGATCAGCGCGGTACCGCCGATCATGGTACAGACCGACGCCAACCCGGGCGGGCTGCCCAAGAGCGTCTTCGACGGCATCCAGGAGCAGGTGGCCACCAACCGGGCGCAGTTCTACCGCGACCTGCCGGCCACCGCGTTCTACGGCTTCAACCGGCCGGGCGTGGAGCCGGTCGAGGGGCTGATCCAGAACTGGTGGCGCCAGGGGATGATGGGCGGCGCCAAGGCCCACTACGACGGCGTCGTCGCCTTCTCCCAGACCGACTTCACCGACGACCTGAAGAAGATCACGGTGCCGGTGCTGGTCATGCACGGTGACGACGACCAGGTCGTGCCCTACGCGGACTCGGCGCCGCTGTCGGTCGAGCTGCTGCCGAACGGGACGCTGAAGCCCTACGCGGGCTTCCCGCACGGCATGCCGACCACCGAGGCGGCCACGATCAACGCCGACCTGCTGGAGTTCATCCGAAGCTGACGGCGGCCGGGGTGCTGACCGGCACCCCGGCGGTGATCACCACGGGCTGGTGGCTGCCTCGCGACGGCGCAGGCAGCCACCAGCCCGGTCTCGCCCCACGACGGGGGGCGCGGTGCTCACCTGCTCCTGGTCCGGGTGCTCTTGCCGGTGCTCTTGCTCCGCTTGCCGCTCTTGACCTTGCCCTTGGTGGTGACCGGGTGCAGCCCCGCGCCCAGCACCCCCGCGACGGCCTGGACGCCGGGGTGCGCGGCCAGCTCCTCGGTGGGCACCGGCAACGGTAGGCACCAGTTGGGCCGGTCGTTCGCCCCGGGCATGTTGGGCCGGCGCTCCTCGGCGAGCGCGTCGTCCAGCGTCGCCGACAGCAGGGTCGAGGGCGCGGTGGCCAGCTGCCGGTGGGCAGCCTCGACCGCCTCGGCCGGGTCGGCGCCCTCCGGGACGAAGTCCAGGTGCCCGAGCAGCGAGGTGCGGCCGCGCAGCAGCTCCTCCTCGGTGCCCAGCCCGCGTTCCCGCTGCTCGGCCAGGTCGGAGCCGGTCCACAGCCCGGCGACCGTCGGCAGGTCGTGGGTGGTGATCGCGGCCATCGCCTCGGCGGGCCACTGCGCGGGCTCGTCGTCCTCGAACCACAGCAGCCGGTAGGACAGGATCCCGTGCTCGGCCATCGCCTCGCGGACGCCGTCCTCGACGGTGCCCAGGTCCTCGCCGACGACGATGGCCTGCGCCCGGTGGCTCTCCAGGGCGACGATGTCCAGCAGGTCCTCGTGCGGGTAGCGGACGTACGCGCCCTCGGCCGCGCTGCCGTCCGAGGGCACCCACCACAGCCGGAACAGCCCCATCACGTGGTCGACCCGCAGGCCGCCCGCACCGGCCATCGTGGCCCGGATCGACTGGATGAACGGCTCGTAGTCGGCGGCCTGCAGCCGCCAGGGCACCAGCGGCGGGGAGCCCCAGTCCTGGCCCTGGCTGTTGAAGGCGTCCGGCGGGGCGCCGACGCTCACGCCCTGGGCCAGCACGTCCTGCCAGGCCCAGGCGTCCGCGCCGCCGCCGGCCACCCCGATCGGCAGGTCCTGGATCACGGTGGTGCCCTCGGTGGCCGCCCGCAGCTGGACGTCCAGCAGCCACTGCAGCCAGGCGTGGAAGGCGATCTCCCGGTCGTGGCCGGCCACGAAGTCGGCCACGGCACCGCCGCGGGGGTCGCGGAGCGGCTCGGGCCAGGTGTGCCAGTCCGGGCCGTGCTCGTCGGCGATCGCGCACCAGGTCGCCCAGTCCATCAGCGGCTGACCCTGGTGCCACCACCAGTCGCGGAAGGGCCCCTCGTCGACCCCGGCGTCGAAGACCCGCTGGAGCACCCGGCGCTTGAGCGCCCAGATGGCGTCGCGGTCGATGAGCTCGCCGTCGTTGAGCGCCCGGCCGGCGTCGGCCTCGATGTCGACGGCGTCGGCGCCGGGCACCTCGGCGATCCGCAGGTAGACCGGGTTGCGGAAGCGGCGGGTGGCCGGCAGGTAGGGGCTGTCCTCCTGGCCCGGGGTCGGGGCGACCGCGTGCAGCGGGTTGACCAGCACGAAGCCCGCGCCCTGCGCCTGGGCGAACTCGCGCACGGTGCGCAGGTCGCCGAGGTCGCCGATGCCCCAGCTCTCACGCCCGCGGGTGGCGTACAGCTGCACCGCCCAGCCCCAGGCGCGCCAGCCCTCGGGCAGCCAGCAGCGGCCGGGGGAGACGATCAGCCGCCGCTCCCGGCCGTCGGGAGTGCGCAGCCGGTGGTAGCCGAGCGGGAAGTCCTCGGGGAGCTCGCCGTCGACCTGCCGGGTCTGCCCGTCCTCGCACTCGACGTCGGCGCGGTCGACCTCCAGGGCGTCCCCGGGCCGCGCCACGATCGGCGCCCGGTCGAGGAGGTCCTCGGGCGGGGTGCCGATCACCTCCCGCAGCCGGTCGATGGTGGCCTGCGCGATCGTGTGTTCCTCGTCGAGGGCGTCGAGCCAGCTGGCGTCGATGCCCCATGCGTCCGTCGTCGGGGCGCCGGTCACGGGGTTCGGGGCGGAGCTCGTCACCCCCCGATCCTCACCGGTCGGGGCCGGCTCTGCCGAGTGGGGTGGCTGCGGAGGTGGTCACACCCGGTCCGCCGGTGTCCGGACCGGCGGGCGCAGCGACCCGGCGACCAGCACGGCCACGCCCAGCAGGACGGCGACGACGGTCAGCGCACGCAGCACGGTCACCTGCTGCCCGAGCAGCCCGATCAGCGGCGGCCCGGCCAGGAAGGCGCAGTAGCCGATGGAGGCGACGACGCTGACCCTGGCGGCTGCCCCCGCCGGGTCGTCGGCCGCGGCGCTCATCCCGGTCGGGAAGCCGAGCGAGGCGCCGGCACCCCAGAGCAGGGCGCCGAGGAAGGCGACCGGCGGGGACCCGAACACGAACAGCAGCAGGCCGACGACGGCCAGCCCGGCCAGCAGCCGGATCACCGGGACCCGGCCGTACCGGTCCAGCAGCGAGCCGCCGAACCAGCGGGCCAGGGTCATGGCGGTGAGGAACAGCGCGAAGCCCAGCGTGCCGGTCGTCTCCGACGTGCCGTGGTCGTCGATCAGCGCCACCGCCAGCCAGTCGTTGGCGGTGCCCTCGGCGAAGGAGAAGGCCAGCACGACCACCCCGATCACCAGCGTGCGCGGCTCCCGCCAGGCGGCCAGCGCGCTGAACCGCTCGGCCGGGACCCCGTCGGGGTCGGTGTCGACGTCGGGGACGAACCCCCGCGTGGTGAGCGGCACGACCACCGCGACCAGCACGGCGACCCCGGCCAGGTGGACCGGCACGGGTACGTCGAGGGCGACCATCGCCGTCCCCAGGAGCGCCCCGATGACCGTGCCCAGGCTGAAGCCGGCGTGGAAGCGGGACATGACGACCCGGCCCAGGTGCCGCTCGACGACGGCGCCCTGGACGTTCATCCCGACGTCCCAGGCGCCGTTGGACAGGCCCATGACGAACAGCCCGGCCGTCAGCACGGCCACCGAGGTGACCGAGCCGATGGCGATGACGCCCGTCGCCGCGGCGAGCACGAGCGCCATCACGATCACCGTCGCGCGAGAGCCGATCCGCCCGATCAGGGTGCCGGCCAGCGGCAGGGCGATCACCGACCCGGCGGCGATGGCCAGCAGCACCAGGCCCAGCGCGGCCGGGTCGAGGTCGAGCCGGTCGCGGACCTGCGGGATCCGGCTGGCCCAGCTGGCGAAGGCGAACCCCGCGCCGATGAAGGCCACGTAGACCGCCCGCATGGCCGTGGTCACCTGGGCCGGGTCGGGCGACCGGCGGACGTCGGTGCTGGTCAACGCGGGAGCTCCTGGGAGTCGGTGGGCCGAACGGCCCGGGCGATGATCTCGTGGGTCTCGGCACGGGAGACCGGCCGGGTGGAGAGGACCTTGTGCATGACCAGGCCCTCGACCAGCGCGTCGAGCCCCCGTGAGGTGGTCGGGTCGACGAACCGCTCGAGCACCCCGCGGCTGCGGCGCATCCACGACTCGGTGACCGACCGCAGCGCCGGGTCGCGCAGCGCAGCGAGGAAGAGCTCGTAGGCCACCGCCCAGTCGCGGTCGTCGGCATCGGCGTCGGCGTGCACCAGCTCGGTGACGGCGTCCACGACGTCTGCGGTGCTGGCGACCTCGGCGAAGTGCGCCTCGTACTTGACCGCCATCCGCTCGGCGTGCAGGGCGAAGGCCTGCGCGCGCAGGTCCTCCAGGCCGGTGAAGTGGTAGGTCAGCGAGCCCAGCGGGACGTCGGCGGCCGCGGCGATCAGCCGGTGGGTGGTGCCGGCGACGCCGTGCTCGGCGATGACGTCGACGGTCGCCTCGACGATCCGCGCCGCCCGGTCGGGGTCGTGCCGCCGCACCGGCCGGTCGCCCATCTCGGAGTCGGGGGCCTGGCTCACGGGAGCGGTCGGACGACGCGGGCCGGGCTGCCGACCGCGACGACGTCGGCGGGCAGGTCCCGGGTGACCACCGAGCCGGCGCCGACCACCGTGTTGGCGCCGATCGTGACGCCGGGGCAGACGATCACACCGCCGCCGAGCCAGACGTTGTCCTCGACGACGATCGGTTCGGCGGACTCCCACTTGTCCCGGCGCGGGCCAGGCTCCAGCGGGTGGGTCGCGGTGAGCAGTTGGACGTTCGGGCCCATCTGCACGTCGTCGCCGATGGTGATCCGGGCGACGTCGAGGCAGACCAGCCCGAAGTTCGCGAAGGTGCGCGCGCCGACCGTGGTCTGGGAGCCGTAGTCGCAGTGGAACGGTGCGCGGATCTCACTGCCCGGGCCGAAGGCGCCGAGCAGCTCCTCGAGCACGGCACGCCGGGCGGTCCCGTCGGTGGGGTCCATCGTGTTGTAGCGGTGGGTGAGCGACTGCGCCCGGGTGCTCTCCGCCGCCAGCTGCGGGTCGTCGGCGATGTACGGGTCGCCGGCGAGCATCCGGTCGCGCATCGAGCGCGGGTCGTCCGTCATGTGTACGAGCGTACACATCACTGTGTACGCGCGTACACATCCGGGTGTGGGCGGCGGGTCACTCGCGGACCGGGTCGGCCGACAGGTCCGCCGCGATCCCGGCGAGCAGGCCGTCCAGCCCGGGCAGCTGGTAGCTCCAGAACCCGGTGACCAGTGCGCGCGCGTGCTCGTCGTCCGTGGCGGTCGACAGGATCCGCGCCACCGCACGCCGGGTGTTGTCGAAGACGAGGTGGAGCAGGTCCCGGTGCACGGGCCGGGGGGTGCCCGGCAGCGCGCGCACGGTGTGGTCGACCAGGCGCTGCACGAAGGCGGTGGGGTACCCGGCCACGGGCGTGCCGTCGGCACGGTCCAGCAGCACGCTGACGGCCAGCCGGTGCGCGAGCCAGAAGTCCAGCAGCTCCGCGGCGGCGGCGCGGTTGCCGCTCCCCTCGGCGAGGGCTGCGATCCGGCCGTCCAGCAGCTCGTCGTGGCGGGCGGCGAGCTCGGGGGGCACCACCTCGGCGAACAGCGCCTCCTTGGACGGGAAGTACCGGTAGACGTTCCCCGGGGCCGTGCCGGCGACGGTGGCGATGCCGGCCATCGAGGTCCCCGCGTAACCCTGGTCGGCGAAGCACCGCAGCGCGGCGGCCCGGATGCGGGCGCGCACCGCCTCCTTGAGGACCTGCGCCATCAGCTGCGCCCCGCCAGCCAGGCGACGTCGGGCTGCACGTCGGCCCACGGTGCGGCGGCCTCGAGCTCGTGGGCCAGGGCCAGCAGGAGCCGGTCCGCCCCCGGCCGGGCGGCGAAGTGGACGCCCACCGGCAACCCGCCCGAGCGACCCAGCGGCACCGACATCGCCGGGCACCCGGCGATGTTGTCCATCGGCGTGTAGCCGACGGCCTCCTCGGTGCGGCGGATCAGCGTCTCCCGGCCGGCTGCCGGCGACAGGTGGCCCAGTGGCCAGCAGACCCGGGCCAGGGTGGGGCTGAGGACCACGTCGCAGTGCTCGAACAGGGCGAGCCGGGCCCGGGTCGCGTCGGTGAACGCCCGCTCGCCGTCGGCCCGGGCCGTGGGGCCCAGCCCCGCTGCCCAGTCGATCAGCTCGAGCGTGAACGGCTCCAGCTCCGCGGGCCCCGGCGGGCGGCCGAGCAGGGGCGTCACCATCGCCGCGACGTCGGTCATGGTCCGGGCCGCCGCGGAGAAGAAGGCGCGGCTGAGCGCGTCGCCGTCCACGTCCTGCGCCGGAGCCGCCTCGACGTGGTGCCCCAGCGCCGCGCACAGCTCGGCGGCGCGGGCGACCTCCCGGGCCACGGCGTCTTCCGGTTCGCGCCCGGTGAGGGTCTGCGTGAGCACGGCGATCCGGAGCCGCGCGCCGTCCGGTCCGGTGACCAGCCCGACCGGCGGGTGGACCGCGTCGGGGCCGGTGCGCTCGGTCGCGGCCAGGAGGTGGGCGCTGTCCCGCACGCTGCGGCTGATGCAGTGCTCGACCACCAGGGCCGGCAGTCCGGGCAGCTCCGGTCCGGACGGGACGGTCCGCAGGTTCGAGGGCTTGAAGCCGAACAGGCCGGTGAGGCTGGCCGGCACCCGCAGCGAGCCCCCGGCGTCGTTGCCGTGGGCCAGCGGCACGAAGCCGGCGGCCACCAGGGCGGCCGAGCCGCCCGAGGAGCCGCCGGCCGACAGTCCCTCACCCCACGGGTTCAGCGTCGGTCCGCGGAGCGCGGACTCGGTGCTGCCCAGCAGCCCGAACTCCGAGCTGGTGGTCGAGCAGAGGACGGCGAGTCCGGCTTCCTGGAGCCGGGCGGCGTAAGGGGAGACGCCGGGTGCCGGGTTCGTGGACATCAGCCGTGAGCCCATCGTCCACGGCAGCCCGGGCCAGGCCAGCAGCTCCTTGACGGCGAACGGGACGCCGGCCAGCGGACCCTCCACGGTGGGCTCGGCGGGTGCCTCCGCGACGGTGTCGGCGACCGCGTTCAGGGCGGGGAGGTCGGCGATCAGGCCGCGGGCGGTCTCGGCCAGGTCGGCGGGGGACACCTCTCCCGCGCGGACCAGGCGGGCCATCTCCACCCCGTCCCACCTGCGGTACTCCTGCGCAGCGATGAGCATGGGCGAACAGTGAACGCCTCATTCGCGCTTGGCAAGGGGATCCTGCGCGGTCCCGGTCAGCTGCGGGGCTTGGCCCGTCGGGTCGGGACGGCGGTGGCCGGGTCCTCCGGCCACGGGTGCCGGGGGTAGCGGCCGCGCAGCTCGCTGCGGACCGCCGGGTACCCGGTGACCCAGAAGCCGGCCAGGTCCGCGGTCGTCGCGACCACCCGGGACGCGGGGGAGAGCAGCTGCAGGCGCAGCGGCCGGCCGGCCACCACCGGTGCTGTCGCCCAGCCGAACACCTCCTGCACCCGCACCGACAGGGTCGGCACCGTGGGATCGGCGTAGTCGACCCGCAGGTTCGAGCCGGTGGGCACCTCGACCCGTTCGGGCACCAGCTCGTCCAGCCGCCCGGCCAGCTGCCAGGGCAGCAGTCCGCGCACCGCGGCGACCAGGTCGATCCGGGCAAGATCCCGGCGGCTGCGGGCGCCGAACAGCGCCGCGCCGTCGGCCAGCGCGGCGAGCAGCGCCTCGTCGTCCACCGCCGGCCACGGCTCGCCCAGCCCGGCGTGCGCGGCGGCCAGCCGTTCGCGCAGCGCCCGGGCGGCCGGCGTCCAGGTCAGCAGGGTCAGCCCGTCCCGGCGGAGGCCCTCGGCGAGCGCCGCGGTCACCGCCGCCGGGTCTGGGTCGGGCAGCGGGCGCTCGGTGAGCACGATGGCGCCCAGCCGCTCGACCCGGGCCGCCCGGACGTCGCCGTCCCGCCAGGTCACCTCCGGCCCGTCGGTGTGCGCGGCCGCACCGGCCGCCAGGGCGGTCGCCTCGTCCACCGCGACCGCGGCGCGCACCCGGGCGTCGCGCCGCCCCGGCGCGCGGTCGGCGGCGGCCACAGCCAGCCAGCCGGCGCCGGACAGCGCGGTGCCGGGCGCCAGCTCCGCACCCGTGCCGGCGGCCAACAGGTAAGTGCGTTCGGTGCCGGGACGGCGGCGGGCCAGCCACTCCGGGTGCGCCAGCCCGACGAGCAGCCCCGCGGCGGTGTCGTCCGGCAGGCCCGTGTCCGGAGCCGCCGGCGCCGCCCGGGACAGCCGCGCTACCTCCTCCCGCCAGCGGGCGGCCGGTCCGCCGGACTGACCGCGCAGCGCCCGCCACTCGGCGACCAGGTCGTCGGAGCGCGGCGCGACGTCGGCCGACAGCAGCGCCACGACCTCCGCCGCGCGTCGCCGGCCCACCTGCGCGGCGCCGTCGAGCAGCGCCCGGGCCAGCCGCGGGTGTGCCCCGACCGCCGTCAGCGCCCGGCCGCGCGGGGTGACCCGGCCGTCGTCGTCCACCGCGCCCAGCTGGCGCAGCGTCGACCGGGCGACGGTGAACGCGGCCTCCGGCGGTGCGTCCGGCAGCGCGAGGCCGGCGCCCTCCGGGGCGCCCCAGACCGCCAGCTCCAACGCCAGCCCGGTCAGGTCGGCCAGGGCGATCTCCGGTTCGCCCGAGGCGGGCAGCCGGTCGTGCTCGGCGGCCGACCACAGCCGGTACACCCGCCCGGGCGCCTCCCGCCCGGCCCGGCCGGCCCGCTGCACCGCCGAGGCGCGGGAGACCCGGACGGTGACCAGTGCGCCCATCCCGCGGGCCACGTCGAACCGCGGCACCCGCGCCAGGCCTGCGTCGACCACGGTGCGCACCCCGGGCACGGTCAGGCTGGTCTCGGCGACGTCGGTCGACAGCACCACCCGGCGCCGGGGGCCCGGGGTGAGCGCGGCGTCCTGCTGGTCGGGCGGCAACCGGCCGTGCAGCGGCCGGACGTCGGCGTCCACCCCGCTCAGCAGCCCGGCGACCCGGCCGATCTCGGCGGCGCCCGGGAGGAAGACCAGCACGTCACCGGTCTGCTCGGCCAGCGCCCGGCGCACGGTGTCGGCGACCGCGGCCAGCAGCCGCGGGTCCACGGACGGACCGTGCGGCGGGGCGACCGGTGGGCTCGGCGGGCACCACACCGGCTCGACGTCGTGCAGCGAGCCGGTCGCCTCGATGACCGGCGCGCCGCCCATCAGCTCGGCCAGCCGGTCGGCTGCGGCGGTCGCCGACATGGCCAGCAGCTCCAGCTCCGGGCGCAGCGCGGCCCGGACGTCGAGGGTGAAGGCCAGTGCGAGGTCGGTGTCCAGCTGCCGTTCGTGGCACTCGTCGAGCACCACGGCCGACACCCCGGGCAGCTCCGGGTCGGCCTGCAGCCGGCGGACGAGCAGTCCGGTGGTGACCACCTCGACGCGGGTGGCGTCGCTGCGCCGGCTGTCACCGCGCACGCTGTAGCCCACCGAACGGCCCACCGGCTCGCCCAGCAGCGACGCCATCCGGCGGGCCGCGGCCCGGGCGGCCACCCGCCGCGGCTCGGCCACCAGCACCCGACCGGGCAGCCGGCCGGCCAGCGCGAGCGGGACGAGCGTCGTCTTGCCCGTACCGGGCGGGGCGACCAGGACGGCGCCGCCGCCGCCGTCGAGGGCGGCGGCGAGAGCGGGGAGGACCGAGCGGACGGGGAGCTCGGTCCCCGGCGTCCCGGTCGGCGGCAGCACGGGGTCAGTCTGGCCGACCCCGTGAGCGTGTCGGCGAGCCGCAGCAGCCACCCGGCCGAGCGAGCGGCGGCTGCGTACCGAGGCGGTCCACCTGGCAGCGGACCTCGGCGCGGTGACGCCCCGATCCCACCGCTTCCGACGCCACGTTGCCGGCGCCCGGGGCTCGTTGGCCCTGGCCGTCGGCAACGTGGTGGCGACCAGTCAGCGGCGCTCGTCGAGTGCCTCGACCAGCCCGCGCGCCGCCTCGGCGAGCAGCGACAGGTCGTTGGCGACCACCAGGAACCCGGCGCCGGCCCGGGCGGCCGCGGCCGCCTTGTCCGGCACCGAGCCGAAGGCGAGGCCGCACGGCTTGCCGGCGGCCTGGGCGGCGTCCAGGACGTGCTGGGTGAGCGCCGTGACCGCCGGGGCGCCGGCCGGGAGACCCATGGAGAGGGCGAGGTCCGCCGCGCCGACGAAGACCGCGTCCACCTGATCGAGTGCCAGCATCTCCGCGGCCGCGTGCACCGCCTGCTCGCTCTCCAGCTGGACGATGCACAGCACCTGGTCGTTCCCCGTCGTCCGGTAGGCCGCCGTCGGCAACGCGCCCCACAGACCCGCCTTGCTCGTGCCCCCCGATCCGCGGGTCCCGTGCGGCGGGAAGCGGCAGGCGCGGCCGGCCGCGGCGGCCTGCTCGACGGTGTCCACGTGCGGGAAGAGGATCCCGCCGGCTCCGGCGTCGAGCAGCTTCTGGACCAGCGAAGGGTTGATCTCCGGGACCCGGACCAGGGGGACCATCCCCCGCGCGGTCGCCGAGCTGGACAACCGGTAGGCGGTCTCCAGCCCCAGCGGGGCGTGCTCCAGGTCGACCACGACGAAGTCGAAGCCGGCCCAGGCCATGATCTCCACCGGCTCGGCGGCCGCGGCCTTCAGCCACGTCCCGAGGGGCACGGTCCGGTGCTCCTCGGTGAAGAGGCCTCCGGTGCGGCGCTGGGTCTGGGTGCTCATGCCATCGGGTAGTCGTCGGCGTTGAGCACCCACCCCGGCTTGGCCGAGAAGTCGGTCCGCGGCGGGCTGAAGACGTCGATCATGGCGTTGTGGCCCTCTCCCACCGCCTGCGACGTGTGCACGGTCGGCGGCGGGATGATCGTCACCGACGGCGCTCCGATGCGGACGTGGTCGTCCTCGCGCCAGACCGTGGAGTCCTTGAGCCACGGAGTCCGGACGTGGTGCACGTACTCGCCCGCAACCACCACGGAGAGCTGCTCGAAGTCGTCGTGCGTGTGCGGTGAGAGCTTGGCCGGGTCCCGGGGCCCGTCGTACGGGGTCAGGAAGTTGACCATGAACGAGCGGGTGCGGAAGATCCGGCCGAATCGCTGGGGGTCCACCGGTACGTCCGCCAGCGGGTAGACCCGCACCTGGTGACCGCCGGCCGGCTCGGGCCAGGGCTCCAGCAGTGCCACCTGTGGATGGTCGACGGCGTAGTCGGTCGTGTTGACGGCAGCGGTGGCCCAGGCCTCCTCCCCGGCCTCGACGAGGCAGAACAGCCAGCCCGCCGAGCGGGCCACCACCCGGGCGGCACCGGGGGGCACCACGACGAGCCCGGGGGCGCACACCTGCGTCGTGCCCCGGTCGGTCAGCAGGTCGAACGACAGCGCTTCGTCGGTGACGACGATCGCCGCCTCGCTGCACAGCGTGCCCAGGTCGAGCTCGTCACCGGCGGCCAGCCGGCTGAAGATGGTGACGACGTTCTGCGCGCGGACGGCGACGGTGGAGCCCCCGTCCGCCGCGCCGAGCGCACCGACGTCGTGGAAGCCGGGCGCGGCGATGCCCGCAGTGCCACCAGCGGGGCTGGGCTTGGGTGCGGTGGCTGTGGTGCCGAGTGAGGAACGCGGGTCGGTCGTGTCGTACATCGGGCCTCCTGGGTCAGTGGTTCTCGTGGTCGACGGGTGCGCGGCGCGCTGTCCCGCCCGTCGTCGAGGTGCGCGCCGCGGTCATCCGCGCTCCTGGAGCTCGTGCCGGGAGGAGACGGCTCCACCGATCGGCGCGAGGGTCTCGGTCGTGCCGATCCGGGCATAGGTCGGTCCGGCGAGCCGCATCAGCGGGTCGAGGGCCACCGTGTCGATCTTGTTGCCGTGCTGGAGCAGGTCCGTGCGGACGTGGAGGCGGACCACCTCACCGACGGTGAACAGCGCCCCGGCCCGCCCGAACTCGACCTGCTGGCTCAGCCGGCACTCCAGGGCGACCGGAGCGTCGGCCAGCCGTGGAACCGCGACGAGGTCACCTGGGACGGTCGCCAGGCCGAGCTCACCGGCCTCGTCCACCTCGTAGCCGTGGGCACGGGAGCTCTCGTGCACCGTCTCCCGATCGGCCCACACGGCGACGTGCACGACGTACTCGCCGGTCTCGGCGATGTTGCGCGCCGTGTCCTTCGGCACTCCGGCCCGCAGGCCGATGTTCACGCCCACCATCGGGGGGTCGTTGGCGACCATCGTGAAGGCGCTGAACGGCGCCAGGTTGACGTGTCCGGAGCGACCCACGCTGGTGATCCAGGCGATGGGGCGGGGGACCACGATGCCGGTGAGCAGCCGGTAGGCGGCTGCCGCGTCGAGCGTCGCGGGGTCGATGACCGTGTGGGTCGGGACCGGCCCGGCCGTCGCGTGCGGGATGGTCATCCCGTCAGCCCGAGCAGGGTCGCGGGGTTGTGCACGGCCATCTGCCGGAGGTCGGACTCGGGCAGGCCCAGGTCGAGCAGGGCGCCACAGGTGCCCAGCCATGCATCGACCGGGAGCGGGTTGTTGCGCTGCCCCATGTCGGAGGCGAGCACGATGTGCTCCGGCCCGTGCCGGGAGATCCACTCCATCAGGACGTCGGGCTCGAAGTGCCGGTCCTCGCGGTCGGGGTTGTACATGCCGACCTCGTGCTCGACGTGCGCCCCGAGCGCGATGAACTCGTCGCACAGCGCGGGATCGGCGCCGATGACGAAGTTCGGGTGGCTGATGACCATCCGGTCCATCCCCCGGGCGTGCGCCTCGGTGAACAGCGCCCGGATCTGCTCGGGGTACATGTGCCCGGCGTTGAGGACGGCGCCGGCCTCGTGCACCAGGTGGAGCACCTCCCGGGCCGCGGCCACCAGCTCGCCGTCCTCGGCGACCACGTCGATGCGCTCGACCGGGACCGAGATGCTGGCGGTCGGGAACTTCCCACCCTCGGGGTGGCAGTCGATGTGCCTTCCGGAGCTGATGGTGGGGAACCAGACGACCCTGCCGCCCATGTTGAGCGACATCCGGACGGCGAAGGGGTTCACCCCGCCCACCGTGCTGTTCAGCGCTATGCCGCCGAAGACCTCGGTCGGGATGGCAGCGAGGTGGTGTGCTTGGGCCAGGACGTCCATGACGGTGTTGTGGTGGTGGGACTTGACCACCATGGCCCGCATCCGGAGCCGGTCCCAGCCGTCCTGGGCCGCCTCGTAGTGCAGGACTCGGCGCGGGAACGGGCTGGGCCCGGAGTGCACGTGCATGTCGATGAGGCCGTCGAGGGCCTTGACGATGGCGTCGGACATCGGGGTGTCGATCCTCTCGAGACGGAGCCGGGCGGTGGCGGTCGGCGGACCGCAACCGCCGGGGTGGCGGGCGCTGCTAGCTGGTCGGCTCCAGCTCGGTCGGCTCGAAGTCGCCGATCTGGTCGGCGAGGGAGTTGGTGAGCACCGCGTCCACCGAGGGCTCCTCGGTGATCAACTCGCTGTCGGCGGCCCAGCTGATGAACCGGGACATCGACTCCTCGTCCATGGTGGTCCAGTCGGTGGACTCCGGGTCCGGGATGAGGAAGTTCAGCCGGTTGTTGATGTAGGTGACCTGGGTGGCGAGGACGGTGGCCTCGTCCTGGCCGGTCCCCGGCCGCAACTCCGGCAACGCCTCCCACTCCTCGCGAACGGCCTCCTCCGGGTGCAGCCGTGCCCACGCCAGCCCCTTGGCGACGGCCCTGCCGAAGCGGGCGTACAGGTCCGGGTCGTCCTCCAGGTCCTCGGCGAGCGCCGCGAGGCCGCCGCCGAAGAGGCCCTCGATCTCGGGCACCGGGATCACCGAGGTCTCGATGCCCTGGCTCTCCAGGGTCAGGTAGAGCGTGTCGAAGAGGGCCAGCGCGTCGACGTCGCCGTTCTGCACAGCCGTGACCAGTTGCGCGCCGACGCCGATCGGGACCAACGTGACGTCGCTCTCCTGCAGGCCGGCGTTGCGCAGCGCGGTGCGCACGATCGTGGCGCCGGTGCTGTTGGTGTTCGTGAGGCCGATGCGCTTGCCCACCAGGTCCTCCACCGTCTCGATCCCCGAGCCGTCCAGCGCCCGGAGCTCGTAGATGAAGTGCCCGTAGTTGGGCATGAAGTACTGCACCTCGGTCTGCTGCTGGGCCGCGATGACGATCGGTTCCCCGGTCGCCACCGCGACGTCGGCGTTGCCGCCGATCAGCTGCTGGACCGCCTCGGTGCCGGACTTGGCCAGGTTGAACTCGACGGACAGCCCCTCCTGCTCGAAGTACCCGAGCCGGTCCGCGAGCAGGAAGACGGCGGTCTCCGTCGACCAGGACGGGGCGGTCAGCGCGACGGTGACGTCGTCCGTGCCGCCGGCCGCGTCGTCGTCGGAGCTCCCGCATCCGGTGAGGCCGACGACGACCCCGAGGATCGCGGCGGTGACGCCGAAGCGTCGACCGAGAGGACCACGCAACATCTGGTACCTGCCTTCGTGGGAGGGGGACGACTCCCCGCGAGGGGGTCGGTCGGGTGATCGCACTCGGACGTGAGCCGCTTCGACGAGCTCGCTTCGACTAGTCCGCTTGGCGATCTATGTGATCGCGATACGGACTATGGGGTGGATCACGTTCAGTGTCAACACACCAAATTGTCGGCAGCGTCCTGGGCTGAACCCGCACTAGACCGTGATGGCTGTGAGGTGCAACACTGCCGGACACAGTCAGCAGCGACGCTCTGATCGTCATGTGAACAACAGGAGTGGTGCATGGATGCCGAGATGATGTCGTTGCCAGGGGCCGGGGCCGGCTCGTCGGGTGACATCCAGGCCGTGGCGCGGACTGCTCAGGTCCTCGCCCTCTTCGGTCCGCGTCGTCCGACCGTCACGGTCGCGCAGGCAGCGGCGTTGCTGGGCCTCAACCGCACCACGACGAATCGCTACTTCATGTCCATGGAGAGCGTCGGGCTCCTGGAGCGGAGCCCCGAGCACGCTGCGGCGTTCCAGCCTTCCCGCCTGATCTACCAGCTGGGCGCCTTCGCGCTGGGCAGGCAGCACGTGCTGGAGGTCGGCCCACCGCTCATGCGGGACCTGGCGGCCGAGGCGCGACTCACCGTCTCCATGGCGTTGTGGGGGGCGTCCGGGCCCGTGGTGGTGCACGTCGAGCAGTACGTGACGTGGGGTGCCACGGTGACCGTGCGGGTCGGCCACCAGCTCGGCATCGATGCTGCGCAGACCCAGGTCTTCCTGGCCTTCCACCCCGACCGCTTCGCCGTCGAACGCCTGGCCGGCACCGTGCCCGGGCAGCAGCGCGACGGCGTCGACGAACGGATGCGCGCGACCGAGGCGACCGGGTTGGGCCTGGCGACCACCCCGGAGGGCGTGCGGATCATCGCCGCACCGGTCTTCGGTGCGCAGGGGCTCGCGGCGACCCTCGCCGTGGTCGGGACGTCGACCGTCCTGCCGGCGGGCCGCTCCACGCTGGCCGAGGAACTGCTGCTCCGCACCGCCCACGCCTTCACCGACCGGATGGGTGGCGCCTGGCCGCTCCCTCGCCCGCAGTCGGACCCCGAGTACGACACCGCCTGACCGGACCGATCCCGAGCCACGAGGAACCGACGATGACGATGACCACGACCGCTGCCCTCCACCTGGACGGCGTGCACAAGACCTACTCCAGCCGGCGGAGCGGCGAGGTCACGGCCCTGGACGACATCCACCTCACGGTGGGGCAGGGAGAGTTCGTGTCCCTCGTGGGCCCCAGCGGGTGCGGCAAGAGCTCGCTGCTGAAGATCGTCCTGGGGCAGAGTCGCCCGACGCGGGGCACCGTCACCTTCGGGGGCGAGCTCCCGGCCGGCCGGCACCGGCTCGGCATGGTCTTCCAACAGGCGTTGCTGCTGCCCTGGCGCACGGTGCGGCAGAACCTGCTGCTGTCCCACGACCTGAACGGCGCACCGGCCGGGGGGTCCGACGCGACCGCCGACGCGATGCTGACCACGCTGGGGCTGGCGGACTTCGCCGACAAGTACCCGAACGAGCTGTCCGGTGGCATGCAGCAGCGGGTCGGCATCGGCCGCGCGCTGGTGCACGACCCGCAGATCCTGATGATGGACGAGCCCTTCGGGGCGCTGGACGCGCTCACCCGCGACCAGCTCGGCATGGAGCTGCTCGACATCTGGGAGCGCGACCGCAAGACGGTCCTGTTCGTCACCCACAGCGTCCCCGAGTCGGTGCTGCTCTCCGACCGGGTCGTCGTGATGACCCCGCGACCGGGTCGCATCGCCGAGATCATCGACATCGACATCCCGCGGCCCCGACGACTCGAGTCGGTCAACACCCCCGAGTTCGGCGAGTACGTCCTGCGGATCCGGCGGCTGCTGAACATCACGACCAGCGCTCACTGACCGTGGCTGCCCGCCGGCCACACCCGAACCGACCAGACGCGAGGGATCGACCATGACGACGACGTCACAACCCGGAGCGCGCCCCGCCGGGGCTGCCACGCCCGACCAGGCTGCGCCGAAGACCGCCGAGCGGGCGGCGCGACGGCGCCTGTCCGACCTACCCGGCTGGGCGCTGTCGCTGATGCTCGCCGTGTTCGCCGTGGCCGTCTGGCAGGCGGTCGTCGTGGCCTTCGACGTGTCACCGATCATCTTCCCGGCGCCCACCGCGGTGGCCGAGTCGCTCTACTCGGGACTGGCCGACGGCAGCCTGGTCCGCAACGGCTGGGTCACCCTCAAGGAGATCTTCCTCGGCTTCGGGGTCGCCGTCGTGACTGCGCTCGGCGTGGCCTTCCTGGTCACCCAGTCCCGGCTGGTGGACAAGGCGGTCTACCCGCTCGTCGTGGCCACCCAGACCATCCCCAAGGTGGCCATCGCCCCGGTCTTGATCATCTGGTTCGGCACCGGGCTGACCTCCAAGGTGGTCACGACAGCCCTGCTGGCGTTCTTCCCGCTCCTGGTCAACGCCATCCACGGACTGCGGTCCACCGACCCCGACCAGATCGCCATGTTCCGGGCGTTCGGGGCGACGCGTTCCCAGGTGTTCCGGCGGCTGCAGTTCCCCAGCGCGCTGCCGAGCATCTTCGCCGGTCTCGACGTCGCCGCGGTCTTCGCGGTCACCGGTGCCATCGTCGCCGAGTTCGTGGGTTCGACGGAGGGGCTGGGTTACGTCATCCAGGCCACGAACTTCACCCTCGACGTCTCCCGCACCTTCGCCGTCCTGGTGATGCTCTCGGTCATCGGGCTCACGCTCCACTTCGTGGTCGTGCTCGTGGGCCGGCGCGTCGTCTTCTGGTCCCACGACGTCAACCGCCTCGACCACTGACCTCGGCCGTCCGGTCGGGTCCGGCCCGTCACCACGGCGTCCGTCGAGTGACGATCAGCGGCGGGAGGGGTGCGTGACGTGTCCGGGCGTGCGTTGGTAGCGGGTCGTTCGGTGACCTCCCGGGCGCTCGACGTGCTGGGCGCCTTCGACACCGGGCACCCGCGACTGTCCTTGTCGGAGGTGGCGGCGCGCTCCGGTACTCCGGTGACCACCGCTCACCGACTGCTCGCCGAGCTGGTCGCCTGGGGCGCGCTCGCCCGCCGTGACGACGGCCGCTACGAGATCGGCCAGCGGCTCTGGGAACTCGGCCTGCTCGCGCCGGTGCACCTGGAGCTGCGCCAGGTCGCCGCTCCCTTCCTGCTCGACGTGCACACCGCCACCCGGGACGCCGTCCACCTGGCGGTGCGGGAGGACACCACGGCGCTCTATGTGGAACGCATCTCCGGGAAGCGCGCCGTGCCGACCGTCAGCCAGGTCGGCAGCCGGCTGCCGCTGCACGCCACCGCGGTCGGGAAGGTGCTGCTGGCCTCGGCCCCGGACGACGTCGTGCACCGGGTGCTGCGCGCACCCACCCGGGAGACGCCCTACACCGTGGTCGACCCCCGGCGGCTGACCCGCGACTTGGTCGACGTCCGGCGTAGCGGCTGGGCTCGGACCGCGGAGCAGATGTCGCTGGGTGCGGCGGCGGTGGCGGTCCCGGTCACCGTCGAGCGCGCCGGTGGGCTGGTGGTGGTGGCGGCGCTGGGCATCGTCGTCCCCGCGCACCGCCGGGACCTCGGTCGCCTCGCACCGTTGCTCCAGGTCGCCGCACGTGGCATCGGCCGGGCGGTGGGTGCCGCGGAGCAGGCCCGCTGACCACGTCGGTCCTGCGGAAGGACCGGCTGGGCGGTGTCGCGGCGGCGGCACGCTCCGGCGATGCACACCTGGGTGAGGATGGCGCACCGCTGCTCCGGCGGCCCGCCCGGCGTCCGGTCGAGCTCGGGGCGGGCCTGCGGGACGGCGGCGGGCGGACGACACCCGCATCGGAGAAGTGGGATGGATTTCCGGTGGGTGGGACGGTTGCCTTGGTCCGGCACGTCCGCGCTGACACGGTGGCCCGGTGGACGACGTCGTCATATGCAGCCCGGTACGCACCCCCATCGGCCGGATGGGCGGCGTCTTCGCCGGGCTGTCCGCCAACGAGCTCGCCGCCACCGCGATCCGCGCCCTGGCCGAGCGTGCCGGCCTGGGCGAGGGGCAGGTCGACGACGTGGTGCTCGGGCACTGCAGCCCCAGCGGAGAGAACCCGGCGATCGGCCGGATCGCGGCCTTGGACGCCGGGCTGGGTGTGCAGGTGCCTGGCCTGCAGGTCGACCGGCGGTGCGGCTCGGGCCTGCAAGCGGTGCTGTACGCCGCGATGACCGTCGGATCGGGCGCGGCGACCACCGTGGTGGCCGGCGGCGTGGAGTCGATGAGCTCGGTGGAGCACTACGCGCTGGGCCTGCGCACCGGGGTGCGCGGCGACGGGGTGATGCTGCACGACCGCCTGGCCCGAGCCCGGGAGACCGCCGGTGGCGTCGACCACCCGGTTCCCGGCGGGATGCTGGAGACGGCGGAGAACGTGCGCCGCGAGCACTCGGTCGACCGGCTGGCGCAGGACGCGTGGGCGCTGCGCTCGCAGCAGGCCGCCGGCGCGGCCATCCGCGAGGGCCGGTTCGCCGAGGAGATCATCGGCGTCGAGGTGCCCGGCACCCGGAAGGTCCCCGCCCACGTGGTCACCACCGACGAGCACCCCCGCCCGGACACCACGATGGCGGACCTGGCCCGATTGCGGCCGGTGATGGGCGCGGTCGACCCGCACGCCACGGTGACCGCGGGAAACGCCTCCGGGCAGAACGACGGCGCGGCGGTGTGCCTGGTCACCACCCGGGCCGAGGCCGACCGCCGCGGCTGGGACCCGTTCCTGCGGATCGCCGGTTGGGCGGTGGCCGGCGTGCCACCGGAGACGATGGGCATCGGGCCGGTCCCGGCCACCGCTGCGGTGCTGGCCCGGACCGGGCTCACCTTCGCCGACCTGGACCTGATCGAGCTCAACGAGGCCTTCGCCAGCCAGGTGCTGGCGTGCCTGGACCTGTGGGGCCTGGGCGTGGACGACCGGGAACGGGTCAACGTGAACGGCTCGGGCATCTCCCTGGGCCACCCCGTGGGCGCGACCGGCGCGCGCATCCTGGCGACCCTGGCCCACGAGATGCGCCGCCGGGAGGCCCGCTACGGCCTGGAGACGATGTGCATCGGCGGTGGGCAGGGGCTGGCCGCCGTGTTCGAGCGGGTGCGCTGACCGCGCCGGTCGCCGCGACGAGAGACCTCCCCGCCGATGGCGCGGGGGAGAGGACTGCCTGAGATCGGGAGGTGCGATGGACAAGGTCGTCCGTTCCGCTGCTGATGCGGTGGCCGACGTCAGCGACGGGACGACCTTGGCCGTGGGTGGCTTCGGGTTGTGCGGGGTGCCCGTGTGCCTGATCGACGCGTTGCTGGCCCAGGGGGCGTCCGGGCTCACCACGATCACCAACAACTGCGGGGCCGCCGATCAGGCGCTGGGGGTGCTGCTCTACGCCGGGCGGATCGCCAAGACGATCAGCTCCTTCGTGGGTGGCAACAAGGAGCTGGCCCGGCTGTACCTCTCCGGGGAGCTGGAGGTCGAGCTGACCCCGCAGGGGTCGCTGGCCGAGCGGCTGCGCGCCGGGGGCACCGGGATCCCCGCCTTCTACACCCCGACCGGGGTGGGCACCCTGGTGGCCGACGGCGGCATCCCGGTGCGCTACGACGCCGAGGGCAACGTGGTGGCCACCAGCGAGCCCAAGGAGGTCCGTCGGTTCGGCGACCAGGACTTCGTGCTGGAGACGGCACTGACCGCCGACTTCGGCCTGGTCCGCGCGGCGGTCGGTGACCGGCACGGCAACCTGGTCTTCCGCGAGTCGGCCCGCAACTTCAACCCGTTGTGCGGCATGGCCGCGGCGATCACCATCGCCGAGGTCGAGCGGCTGGTGGAGCCCGGGCAGATCCCGCCCGAGGCC